>NZ_RJLN01000025.1 GCF_003725545.1 Micromonospora solifontis
CGCCGGTGTCGGGCGAGAGCACCGCGCCGGGGTCGGCGGACCGGACCGCCCCGCCGCCCGGGTCGGGCGAGCGCCGCGAACCCGAGCCGCCACCCGGAAGCTGACTCCCGGATAAGAGCGACGCCGACGATCCCTCCGAGTAGGTTGCAAGCCGACGCCTACCGGAGGGATTCGTCGTGTCGTACCCCGTTCAGGCCGCGCCCCGCCGTCCGGGGGCGGTGGTCTCGGCCGCGGTGGTGCTGCTGCTGATGGCGGCCGGCGCCGTCGTGTACGCGGTCGCCGGCCTGGCGGTGCTCGGCGGCACGGTGAGCCGGTTCCGCGACGCGGCGAGCGCCGGCGGGGCCGGGCAGCGCGAGATCGACGAGGTGGTGTCGGTGCTGCGCGCCACCACGGCACTGTCCGCCGTGGTCGGCGTGGTGACCGGCCTGGTACTGGTCGGACTCGCCCTCGGGCTGCTCTCCGGCCGCCCGGGCGCCCGGGCGGGCACCTGGGTGGTCGCCGGCCTCGGCCTGTTCTGCGGCTGCTGCGGCCTGGCCGTGCTGGTCGGCCAGCGGTCGGCTCCGTTGCAGATCAGCGCCGACGGACGGGCCACCGCCGAGTTGTTCGGCCGGCTCGGCGACGCGTACCCGGACTGGTGGATCCCGGTGAATGCCGTCGTGGCGGTGGCGCAGGTCCTCGGTTACCTGGTGGTCGCCGCGCTGCTGCTCTCCCCGGCGGCCGGTGCCTTCCTCCGCCGCCACCCCGCTCCCGCCGGCCCGACCCCCGGCCACGGCCCGGCGTCCGCGCCGCCGGCTCCCGGTTATGGCCCGCCGTCCGCCCCGCCGCCCGGTTACGGCCCGCCGTCCGCCCCGCCGCCCGGTTACGGTCCGCCGTCCGCGCCGCCCGCTCCCGGTTACGGTCCGGCGTCCGCGCCGCCCGCTCACGGGCCGGCCGCGCCGGCATCCGGCCCGTGGTCGCCCTGGGCGCCTGCCGCGCCGACGACCCCGCCCGTGCCACCACCGACCGCGCCACCCACCCCGCCGTCCGGACCGACCCCGCCCCCCGAGGACCGCACGTGACCGACGTATCCCCCGCCCCGCGTACCGCCCTGATCACCGGGGCCAGCCTGGGCATCGGTGAGGCGTTCGCCCGCCGGCTGGCCGCCGACGGGTGGGACCTGATCCTGGTGGCCCGGGACGCCGACCGGCTGGCCGCCCGCGCCGCCGAGCTGACCGGTCGATACGGCCACCAGGTCGAGACCATCTCCGCCGATCTGTCCACCGACGACGGTTGTGCCGCGGTGGAGCGCCGGCTCGTCGCGGGGCCCCCGGTCGAGCTGCTCGTGAACAACGCGGGGATCAGCCTCAACACCCCGTTCGTCCGCTCGGCCGTCGAGGACGAGGCCCGCCTGCTCCGGCTGAACGTGCTCGCGGTGCTGCGGCTGACCCATGCGGCGCTTGGACCGATGATCGAACGGGGCAGCGGGGCAGTGATAAATGTCTCTTCGGTCGCGGGGTTCGGCGTGCCCATGCCGGGTTCGACGTACTCGGCCAGCAAGGCCTGGGTGACAAATTTCAGTGAGTCGATCGGCCTGTCGGTGGCTCCGCTGGGCGTACGGGTGATGGCTCTCTGCCCCGGCTACACCCGGACCGGCTACCACGAGCGGGCCGGCATCGACATGTCCCGCACGCCGCGCCGGCTCTGGCTGCGGGCCGACGACGTGGTCGACGAAGCGCTCCGTGACCTGCGAAAAGGCAAGCTGGTGAGCGTGCCGGACTGGAAGTACAAGCTCGCCGCCGCGGGCCTGCGGCACGCCCCGCGCCGGTTGCTGCGGGCCGTCTCGCGGGACACCCGGGGACGGGTCACGCGGGACGGCGACTGACCGGAAGCGCACCGGACGGACGTCCCGCGGGTGGGATCGGCGGCCGTCGGGGTCGGAGTGCGGTCGCACAGCGTAGTCGAACATCGCCACCCGTCGGTCGCCCGCAGGGTTGACCCAGGTGGACCCGACAGACGGCTCCCAGACTTGCGCAGTACCCTCTATCGCCATGGGGCACCGCGACGACCTGCGTAAATTCATCACTGAGCTGGCTGTGGTCCACGGCCGCGTGGTGCTCTCGTCCGGCCGTGAGGCGGACTGGTACGTCGATCTGCGTCGCGTCACGCTCCATCACCGGGCGGCACCGTTGGTCGGCCGGGTGATGTGCGACCTCACGGCCGACTGGGAGTACGACGCCGTCGGCGGTCTGACCCTCGGGGCCGATCCGGTCGCCGCCGCGATGCTGCACGCGTCGGCCGAGACCGACCGGGCGCTCGACGCGTTCGTGGTCCGCAAGGCGGGCAAGGCGCACGGACTCCAGCGGCGGATCGAGGGCCCGGACGTCGCCGGTCGGCGGGTGCTCGCGGTCGAGGATACGTCCACGACCGGCGGCAGTGTGTTGACCGCCGTCGAGGCGTTGCGTGAGGCCGGAGCCGAGGTGGTCGGTGTTGCGGTTATTGTTGATCGAGGCGCCGGCGACGCGGTGCGAGCCGCCGGATTGCCGTATCGGGCGGCCTATACGTTGGCTGACCTCGGCCTTGTGTCGTAAAAGTTTGCCGATTCGGATCTGCTGATATGCAGGCGGATCGATGCTGCTGGTGGAAGGATGGAATACGTGGGAACTGCGTTGGCTGAAATGACCATGCCTCAGATCTCGCCGCTTGCCGGCGAGCCGATCGAACGTGCCGATGCCGAGCGTCTCGCCGGGGTCCTCAAGGCCCTCGCCGACCCCGCCCGGCTGCGGCTGCTCAGCCTGATCCAGTCGGCGCCCGAGGGCGAAGCGTGCGTGTGTGACCTCACCGCGCCGCTCGGCCTCTCGCAGCCGACGGTCAGCCACCACCTGCGCATCCTCACCGAGGCCGGCTTGCTGGAGCGGGAGAAGCGTGGTGTCTGGGCGTACTACCGGCTGGTGCCGACCGCGATCGCCACGATCGCGGATCTGCTCACCCCGCCGCGCAAGCGGGCCACCAAGAAGGCCCGCTGAAACCGAAGGTGCCCGACCGACGGCCGCCCGCCGAACCCGGACGGCCGTAGACCGCCTCGACCGAGGGCGGTGCCGGGTGGCGTACCAGGGGTGGCGCCACACCGGACGGTGACGGCTGCTCGTCACACAGGTCGACGATGGCCGGCCCTCGAGAGGGGACCGGCCATCGGCGTACCCGGGATCAGCGGCGGTGCTGCCCGCCCTGCCCGTGCCGGTGGTCGTCGCCCTCGATCGCGTCCCGCACCGCCTCGACCGCGCCGGCCGCGCTGGCCGCCGCGATCACCGCGGCCGCCTCGCCGCGCTTGCGCGCCCGCCGGTCGCGGAGGAACTCGAAGAAGATCGGCAGCACCGAGATCAGGATGATCACCGCGACCACCGGCAGGATGTACCGGTCGATCTTGTCGCCGATGGCGTTGTAGATCTGGTCGGCCAGCAGGTAGCCGATCAGCAGGATGCCGTCCACCCAGAGGACCGCCCCGACCACGTTCCAGATGAAGAACTGCCGGGCGGGCATGCCGAGCACCCCGGCCACCGGGTTGAGGAAGGTCCGCACGATCGGGATGAACCGGGCCAGCACGACGGCCTTGGCCGGGCCGAACTTCTGGAAGTAGTACTCGGCCTTCTCCACGTACTCCCGCTTGAACAGGCGGGAGTTGGGCTTGTCGAACATCCGCCGGCCGTACCGGGCGCCGAGCCAGTGACCGAGTTGCGCCCCGGCGATCGCGCAGATCGGGCCGCCGATCAGCAGCCCGGCCAGGGACAGCCGGGTCCCGGCCCCGAAGATCGCGTCGGCCACCGGGGAAGCGGCCACCCCGGCCAGGAAGAGCAGCGAGTCGCCCGGGAAGAAGAAGCCGACCAGCAGGCCGGTCTCGGCGAAGAGGATCACCCAGACGCCGATCATCCCGAAGGTGTGGATCAGATCCTTCGGGTCGAGCGGGTTCAGAGCGACGCTCTCGGAGATCATCCGGGTCTTCTCAGCTGTGTCCACGGCCACAAAGGGTACCCGGGCCTGTTCCGGCGGCGCGCCGGACCGCCCCCCGGACCGGCGCCGGAAGCCGCACTTTCCCGGAAAGAGTGGCCATTCGACGTCGAATGACCACTCTTTCCGTGAATCAGGGCGCTCGGGGCCGCCGGGCGGGGGGTCAGAGGCGCGGGTCTACCGGTTCGGACTCGCAGGCGAGGATGGCGAAGACCAGCTCGTGGCGGCGCCAGAGCGGGGCGTCCTCGGCGAGCGCGTCCAGGGCGGCCAGGCCGAGGGCGTGCTCGTGCAGCGCCAGCCCGCGCTTGCGGCCCAGCGAGCGGTTGCGCAGCGCGGGGAGCCGGCCCGGCTCGGTGTACCCGGGGCCGTAGATGATCCGCAGGTACTCCCGGCCCCGGCACTTGATCCCCGGCTGGAGCAGCGACCCCTTCGGTGACCGCGCGGCCAGGCCGGCGTACGGCTTCACCACCATGCCCTCGCCGCCGGACCCGGTCAGCGCCAGCCACCAGTCGGTCGCCGCCGACACCGCCGCCGCTTCGGTCAGGTCCACCACCAGCCGCCGGGTCGGAGTGAAGAACTCCGGGTCGGCCGCGCAGAGCCGGTCGGCCAGGGTCAGGTGCCACCCGTGGTCGCGGTCTGCGTAACTCGCCCCGGCCCCGGCCAGCACCGCGAACGGCGCCAGGGTCACCCCGCGCAGCCCGTCGGTCGGCCCGACGTACGCCCGGTACGCCGCCGAGTACGCCTCGACCTCGGCCCCCCGGTCGGCCATCCGGCCGCGCAGCTCAGCCACCGGCAGGCCCCGCCCGGCGGCGGCGTCCAGCGCGGCGAGCACCGCCGGCACGGCGGCCCGGCCGGCCGCGCCGACCCCGGCGTACTGCTCCCGGATCAGGCTGCCCGCCTTCGCCGACCAAGGCAGCAGCTCGCAGTCGAGCAGCAGCCAGTCGGTGCCCAGCTCGGCCCAGAGGCCGGCGGCGGTGACCGCCGACCGGACCCGGGCCAGCAGCTCGTCGTCGAGCGGCGGCCCGAAGAACGGCCGGCCGGTACGGGTGTGCACCGCCCCGCCGCCGAACCGCCCCGGCTCCCGTTCCACCAGCACCACGGCCCGGGAGCCCATGTGCTTCTCCTCGCAGACCACCCGCTCGACGCCCGCCGCCCGGTAGTCGGCGAACGCCTGCTCCGGGTGCTCCAGGAACCCGTCGAGGGGCGACGTCGAGCACGGCGCCATGGTCGGCGGCAGCCAGACCAGCCGACCCGGGTCGAGCGCGTACCGGCTCATCACCTCGAGCGCGGCGGCGGCGTTCTCCGCCGGCACGGTCAGCGACCCGTACGCGTGGGTGAGGTGCCGACGCCCGGTGACGTCGGCCAGGTCCAGCACCGAGTCCGGGCGGGCGGGCGTGGCGGGGACCAGCGGCCGGGCCGGGGCGTACCACTCCTTGACCGCCGGGACGGAGACCAGCTCCTTCTCCGGGTAGCGCAGCGCGGTCAGCTTGCCGCCGAAGACGCAGCCGGTGTCGACGCAGATGGTGTTGTTCACCCACTCCGGCTCCGGCGTCGGGGTGTGCCCGTACACGACCGTGGCGGAACCCCGGTAGTCGCGCGCCCACGGGTAGCGGACCGGCAGGCCGTACTCGTCGGTCTCGCCGGTGGTCTCCCCGTAGAGCGCGAAGGACCGCACCCGGCCCGACGCCCGGCCGTGGTAGGCCTCCTTCAGCCCGGCGTGCGCCACCACCAGCCGGCCGCCGTCCAGCACGTAGTGGCTGACCAGGCCGTCGATGAAGGTCGCCGCCTCGGCCACGAAGCTCTCCGGCTCCGCCGCCAGCTGCGCCATCGTCTCGGCCAGGCCGTGGGTGAGCCGCACGTCCCGGCCGCGCAGCTTGCGCAGCAGCTTCTGCTCGTGGTTGCCCGGCACGCAGACCGCGTGGCCGGCCGCCACCATGCCCATCACCAGGCGGAGCACCCCGGGCGAGTCCGGGCCGCGGTCCACCAGGTCACCCACGAAGACGGCGGTACGCCCGGCCGGCGGCACCGCGTCCACCGGGCGGCCCGCGTCGTCGCGGTGCACGGCGTAGCCCAGCCGGACCAGCAGCGCCTCCAGTTCCTCGCGGCAGCCGTGCACGTCCCCGACGATGTCGAACGGCCCGGTCAGCTCGCGCCGGTCGTTGAACAGCTTCTCGTAGCGGATCTCCGCCGCGTCGATCTCCTCGGTCCCGCGCAGCACGTGCACCTTGCGGAACCCCTCCCGGGCCAGCCGCCCGTACGACTGACGCAGGTCCCGCTGCATCCGGGCGAGCACCTGCCGGCCGTGGGTCCGGTCGGCCCGGGCCTGCGTACGCTCCCAGGCCAGCGCCTCCGGCACGTCCAGCACGATCGCCACCGGCAGCACGTCGTGCTCGCGGGCCACCTTCACCAGGGCGGCCCGGGCGTGCGGCTGGAGATTGGTCGCGTCGACCACGGTCAGGTGCCCCCGGCGCAGCCGGATCCCGGCGACGTGGTGCAGGGCGTCGAACGCGTCGCCGGAGGCCGCCTGGTCGTTCTCGTCGTCGGCCACCATGCCCCGGAAGGCGTCCGAGGAGAGCACCTGGCTGGGCCGGAAGTGCCGGCGGGCGAAGGTGGACTTGCCGGAGCCGGAGACACCGACCAGCGCCACCAGGGCGAGCTCGGGAATGTCCAGGGTGGTCATGCGCTCATCTCCTCCTTCCGGCTCAGCACCGCGATCTGCGTCGGGCTTCCCACCTCGGGGTCCTCGTCCCCGACGCCGCCGATGGTGGCGGTGTAGCCGTGGCTGGTCGCCACCCGCTCGACCCAGGCGGCGAACTCGGCCCGGGTCCATTCGAACCGGTGGTCGGCGTGCCGGAACCGGCCCGCGCCCAGCCCTTCGTAGCGCACGTTGTACTCGACGTTCGGGGTGGTCACCACGACCGTGCCGGGCCGGGCGTGCCCGAACACGGCGTCCTCCAGCGCCGGCAGCCGGGGCGGATCGAGGTGCTCGACCACCTCCATCAGCACCGCCGCGTCGTAGCCGCGCAGCCGGTCGTCCCGGTAAGTGAGCGCCGACTGCCGCAGCGTGATCCGGTCCCGCTGCCGCTCCGGCAGCCGGTCCAGCCGCAGCCGCCGGGCGGCCAGGGTGAGCGCCTGGCTGGACACGTCGGTGCCGACGACCTCGGTGAACCGCCGGTCGGCGACCAGCGCGGTGAGCAGGGCACCGCCCCCGCAGCCCAGGTCGAGGACCCGGGACGCGCCGCTGTCCCGCAGCGCGGCCAGCACCGCCTCCCGGCGGCGTACCGCGAGGGACGCCCGAGGAGCCTCCGTGGCCGGCTCGCTCTCGACGCTGTCGTCGGCGGGCGGCTCGTCGGACAGCCGCAGCTCGGCCAGGCGGGCCAGCGCCGCGCCGGCCAGGGCCCGGCGGTGCGCCAGGTAGCGCCGGGTGATCAGGCTCCGCTCCGGGTGGTCGGCCAGCCAGCCGGCGCCGGCCCGGAGCAGCTTGTCCACCTCGTCCGGCGCCACCCAGTAGTGCTTGGCGTCGTCCAGCACCGGCAGCAGCACGTACAGGTGGTTGAGCGCGTCGGCGAGCCGCAGCGTGCCGGTCAGCGTGAGGTCGACGTACCGGCTGTCACCCCACTCCGGGTACGCCTCATCGAGCGGGATCGGGGTGGCCGCCACCGTCCAGCCCAGCGGGGCGAACACCCGTACGGCCAGCTCGGCGCCGCCCCGGCAGCGCAGCACCGGCACCCGTACCGCCAGCGGGATGGCGGCGGTGGCCAGCTCCGGCCGGTCCCGGGACTCGCCGCGCAGGGCCGACCGGAACACCTTGGCCAGCGCCGACGAGAGCAGGCTGGAGGCCGCGTACGGCCGGTCGTTGACGTACTGGCCGAGGGTGAAGCTCTCCGGGGTGGTCGCCTGCTTGCGGCCCCGGCCGCCGCCCAGCCGCAGCGGGTCGACCTCGACCAGCAGCGCCGCCGTGCACCGCTGCTCGTCCGCCTCCGGGTAGAACACGTGCGCGGTGCCGGCGGGCAGGTCGAAGCTCTGCACGCGGTCCGGGTGCTTGACGAGGAGGTGGCCGAGGTCGGTCGCCGGGCGGTGGGTCGTGGTCAGGGTCAGCAGCACCGGTCGATGGTGTCAGTCCCGTCGATCCCGCGTCGTCCCGTTTTCCGTCCCGGTACGAACGGCGACGCCCCGCCGACCGCAGTCGACGGGGCGCCGCTGGTGCCGTACGGGTCAGGCCACGAAGCGGGTCTTGCGGCGGCGGGCCACGACGTAGCCGCCGAAGCCGGCGGCGAGCAGCAGCGCGCCGAGGCCGGCGATCAGGCCGGTGGCGGAGCCGGTGATCGGCAGGGTGCCGCCGTCACCGCCACCCTGGCCACCGTCACCGGTCGCGTTCACCACGATCTTCGCGGTGTCGTTGGCCGGGTTGAGGTCCTGCACCAGGCTCTCGTCCGGGCCGCCGTGGAACAGCTCGACCTCGCCCGGGATGGCGCCGGCCTTGTCAATGCGGAGGGAGAAGGTGAACTCGACCTTCTTGCCGCGGTTGACCACCTCCGGCACGAAGCAGGCGTAGGCGGCGGCACCGGCCTTGCCGGAGTCCGCACCGAACTCGCCCTCGGCGTCGGCGCACTGCTCCGGCGCCTTCACGACCTTGGTGCCCTTCGGCACGGTGACCAGGGCCATCGTGTAGATGCCGTTCTCGCCACCGGCGTTGATCGCCGCCGGACCGTTGTTGGTGAAGCCGACCGTGACCGGGACGGTGTCGCCGACCGCGCCGCGCACGGTGGCGCCGTTGGCCGCCGCGTCGGCCTTCTGGTTGCCCTTGACCGTGAGCTTGATCATCGTCTCGTTGTTGTACGGGTCGACGTCGGTCTGCCCGGCGAGCAGGCGGGCCATGGTCCGGGAAGGGGCCGAAGCCTTCAGCGTGAGCGGGCCGGCGTCGCCCTTCGTGCCCTTGCCGAAGTCCGGAACCTGGGACCGGAACTCGTCCCAGTCCGCCGGGGTCATCCAGAGGGCGAAGCCGTAGTCCTCGTTCGGTGCCCACGCGTCACCGGGAACGGCGAAGGCGAACGAGTCGTCCAGCTTCGCGCTGCCACCCGCCGCCACGGTGGCGTCCAGCTTGCAGGCGTAGGCGTACGCGTCGAAGTTGTCCTCGAAGTACTCGCAGTTCTCGTACCGCTTGGCCGGGGCCAGGCTGTAGGAGCCGAAGAAGAAGAGGACGGCGCCACGGGCGTCGGTCTCGCCCTGGTTGCCCACCTCCAGCGGCGACTTCACGGTCTGGCCGGGAGAGCCGTTGAGGTGGACGAAGGGCTCGGAGGTCAGGTCGACGCCCTCGCCCACGCTGATGGTGGACTGGAAGGTGGCTGTGCCGGCCTTCTCCGTGCTGACGGTGTACTTGAGCTTGCCCTCCTGCCCGGCCTTGGCGGTGTCCCTGGCCAGCACGGTCAGGGAGAGCAGGTCGAGGTCCGGCTCAGGGTCGTTCTTGACGGGGCAGATCAGGACCGCGGCGATCTTTTCGCAGCCGTCCGGGCCCTTCACCTCGGCGAAGCTGTCGACGCCGCTGAGGTCCACCTTGACGGTGTAATCGGTGAACGGCTCGTTCACCAGCGAATACAGCGAGATCCACTTCTCCGGGCCGCCCGGCGCCACGATGACGTCGTTCGCGTACAGCGCGAAGCCTTCGGCCCTGGCGTCCGCGACGCGGGGGCGGGCATCGGTCGCGAGAGCAGGGGTGGCGGAGGCGGCGACGAACGCGCCTGCGACGCCGAGCCCGGCGAGCCAACGCCGGGTGGAGTTGGTGAGCATGTAGGGGGTTCCTCCCGTGGGGACTCAGGTGGAGCCCGTGGAGCTTAAAGATTTCTTAAGCAGTGCCGCTGCCCCGGGTTGCTCGAAAGATCGGATATTGGCCGAACGGCCGGTCGGCGTTGCCGTAACGGCTGCCCAGGCCTCGTGAACGGCGATGCCCCGCCGACCTCGGGCGACGGGGCATCGGTGGTGCCGTACGGGTCAGGCCACGAAGCGGGTCTTGCGGCGGCGAGCCACGACGTAGCCGCCGAAGCCGGCGGCGAGCAGCAGCGCGCCGAGGCCGGCGATCAGGCCGGTGGCGGAGCCGGTGATCGGCAGGGTGCCGCCGTCACCGCCACCCTGGCCACCGTCACCGGTCGCGTTCACCACGATCTTCGCGGTGTCGTTGGCCGGCTTCAGGTCGTTGAGGAAGCCGGCGTCGCACGCGCACGGGACGTTGATCTTCATGAGCCCGGTCGAGTTCGGGATCACCTTGTCGATGCGCAGGGTGAAGTCCAGCGTCGCCTTGTCCGCGGCCTTCAGGAAAGTGTCGAACCAGCAGATGTAGTGCGGCCGACCGGGAGTGCCGGGCTCACCCCAGTCGTCCCCGTTGGCCGGTACGCAGGTGTCCGGCACCCCAACGGCGGTGGTGCCCTTCGGCACGTCCAGCCCGAGGAGGGTGACCGGGCTGTCGCCGCGGCTCCGGTCGAGCGTGGCCGGGCCGTTGTTGCGCACCCCGACGGTCGCCTTCACCTTGTCGCCGGCCTTGCCCTTGACCGAGGCGCCAAGGGCCTCGAGGTCGGCGCCGTTCTTGCCGGTGACCTCCACGTCGAGGGAGGTCCAGTTGTTGTCCAGCTTGGTGTCCGCCTGGACGCCCTTGGTGCCGCTGTCCCGCAGGCT
Source organism: Micromonospora solifontis (assembly GCF_003725545.1). GTDB lineage: Bacteria > Actinomycetota > Actinomycetes > Mycobacteriales > Micromonosporaceae > Micromonospora > Micromonospora solifontis. Next base: position 10,648 of record NZ_RJLN01000025.1, read on the forward strand.
CAGCTCACCGTCCGTGCCCGGCTCGCCGATGGTCACCCCGCGGTGGTCCAGGTACGCCTGGTAGTCCTCGAACTCGGCCGGGGTCATCCACTGCAGCTCGCCGTACTTCGAGCCGGGAGCGTAGGTGTCCGCGCCGAGGACGTACGGGAGGGTGGTGCTGAAGCTGGCGCCGGCCGGGATCTCGTTCTTGAACTGGCAGGTGAGCAGCCGGTCGCCGACATAGGTGCAGTTGCTGAAGTGCTTGCCGGCGTTCAGGCCGTAGTCGTTGTGGAAGACGACCGTGGTGCCCTTGACGGTGGTGCCACCGGCGTTGGTGACCGTCAGCGGCGCGGTGAAGCTCTTGCCCGGGGCCACGGACTTCTTGACCGCCGGCCCGGCGGCCAGGTCCACACCCTCGCCGATCCGGACGCTGGCCTCGTGGCTGAGCGCGTCGAAGCCGTCGGCGCTCACCGTCGTCTTGAGCTTGCCGCTGTCGCCTTCCTTGGCCCCGGCGGTGGGGGTGAACTGGAGCGGGAAGATGCCGGCCAGGCCCCACTCGTCGACGCTCACCTCGTAGCGGGACACACAGAGCAGTTCGTGGTCCGACGGCTTGGTGCACTCGTCGGAGGTCGTGACGTCGGCCTTGCCGGCCAGGTCGCTGAAGTCGTAACGCACGGTGAGGTCGTGCAGCACGGCGGGGGCCGAGGCGGAGATGATGCCGTACTCGACCTTGCCGTCGCTGCCGGCGCCGATGGTGGTGTCGTCGAAGTACCAGCTCAGCTTTATCTGGGAGTCCGCGGCGGCGGCGGGGGCGGCGGAGGCGGCGACGAACGCGCCTGCGACACCGAGCCCGGCGAGCCACCGCCGAGTCGAACGGGTGAGCATAGGGGGGTTCCTCCCGTAAGAAATGCCAGGTGCGGCCTGTGGAGCTTAAAGATCCGTTAAGAGGCGCGCAGCCCCTGGCCGCCGTGACGAGCGGATGTTGACCGAACGGATGAGTGAGCCCCACGCAATGTTCGGCCGGCCCGTACCCGTCAACAGGGCGGGACACCGGGAGGTGCAGTGACGTACGAGGAGTTCGCCGACGCGCGGCTGAGCGCCCTGCTGCGGTACGCGGTCATGCTGACCGGCGATCCGCACCAGGCGCAGGACCTGGTGCAGGAGACGATGGTCCGGGTCCAGTTGAACTGGCGGCGGGTCGCCCGCAGCGACGCCCCGGAGCGGTACGTCCGCCGGATGCTCACCAACCAGTTCATCGACTGGCGGCGCGGATCGTGGGCGTGGCGGGTGCTGTTGCGGGGTGAACCCGACGAGGCGGTGCCGGTACCGACCGACCACGCGCAGTCCGCCGTGGACCGTGACCAGGTCTGGTCCTGGCTGTCCCGGCTGCCCCGGCGGCAACGCGCCACGTTGGTGCTCCGCTACTACGAGGACCTGCCCGATGCGGAGATCGCCGAGATCCTCGGCTGCGCCGTCGGCACCGTCCGGTCCTGCATCTCCCGGGCGCTGGCCACCCTCCGAGCCGAGTACGTGGAGGTTCACTGATGATCGAGGACGACCTGCGGGCCGCCTTCGCGCGGCACGAGGCGCTCACCCCGCCGACCGGCCCGCTCCGCGCCGCCATCGACCGCACGGTGGTCCGCCGCCGGCGTCGCCGCCTGCGCCTACGCCTCGGCGGTACGGCGTTGGCGCTGGTCGCCGCCACCCTGGGCGGTTTCACGACGCTGGCGCCCCGACCGCCGGTCCCCTCGGGCCAGGTCGGTGCCTCGGCGTCGCCGACACCCACCGGGGCACTGAACATGCTGCTGCTCGGCCTGGACGCGGCCGGCGGGGGCCGGCGGGCCGACTCCGTCCTGCTGGTGCACGTCCCGGCGGACCGGAGCCGGCTCTACCTCGTCTCGTTCCCGCGGGACCTGGTGGTGGCGATCCCCGGTCGGGGACGGGACAAGCTCAACGCGTCCTTCACCTTCGGCGCCGGGCCGGCCGGGGACCTCGCGGCGGGCTACCGGGTCACCCGGCAGGTGGTCACCCAGCTTACCGGCGTACGGATCGACGCCGGCGCGGTGCTCACGTACCCGACCACCCGGAAACTGACCGACGCGGTCGGCGGCGTGCCGGTCTGCCTGCCGGTTACGGTGCGCTCCGTGCACTCTGGCCGGCGCTTCCCGGCCGGCTGCCAGCAGCTCGACGGCGCGGCGGCGGTGGACCTGCTCCGGCAGCGGTACGGCCTGCGCGACGGGGGGCTGGACCGGGACCGCAACGCCGGCCGGTACGCGGCCGGGCTGCTCCGCCGGGTCCGTGACGAGGGCGTGCTGACCGACCCGGTGCGGCTCAGCCGGCTGCTCGCGCAGGTCGGCCCCGGCCTGGTCACCGACACCGGGGAGATGTCCCTGCCGGCGCTGGTCTCGGTCGCGGGGAAGGCGGCGACCGCCGAGCCGGTCGCGGTCGGGCTCCCCGTCCGGTTCGAGGACTGGGGACCGCACGGGTTCGAGTTGGACGCCGCCCTGGTCGCCAGCTTCCTCGCCGCGCTTCGGGAGGACCGGCTCGGTGAGTGGACCACCGCCCACCCGGACCAGGTGACCAGCCTGCGCTGACCGTGGGCGGGGCCGTACCGGCCCCGCCCACCACCTCAGCGGTAGTCGTCCTCGTCGGCGGCGACCACCCGGGCCTGCTCCATCGCGTCCCAGTCGCCGACCTCCAGGCCGCGGTGCGGCTCGCCGTCACCGTCGTCCGGGGTGACCACCACAGCCTGCTCGACCGCGTCGGCCGGCTCCGCCTCCAGGTCCCGCTCCTCCGGAGCGAGGTGGTCGCTCGGGGCGAAGTCCTCGTCGGGCTGACCCATCGTCCCTCCCTGGATCTCGGTGCGGACAGTTACCACCACACCGTACGGCCTGGCGCCGGGCACCGCTCGGCGCCGGCCGAACCGGCGGGGCGGCCCGGCGCGGGACGGCGACGCGGCGGAGTCGGCGGATTGTCCCGCCGTGCGCGGTGGCCGGTGCGAGGATGGCCAGGTGGGCTTCCTGATCCGACTGGTGATCACGGCGATCGCGTTGTGGATCACCACGCTGATCGTGCCCGGCGTGGCGGTGACCGGCCGGAACGGGGCGAACACCGCGCTCACCCTGCTCGCGGTGGCGCTCATCTTCGGTGTGGTCAATGCGGTGCTCAAGCCGGTCATCAAGGTGTTCGGCTGCGTGTTCTACCTGCTCACGCTCGGGCTGTTCGCGCTCGTGGTCAACGCCCTGCTGTTCCTGCTCACCGACTGGATCGCCCGGCAACTGAACCTGCCGTTCCACGTCGACGGCTTCTGGGCCGCCTTCTGGGGCGCCATCGTGATGGCGGTGGTGAGCTGGCTGATCAGCGTGGCGGTGCCGGACCGTTGGGAGCGTTCGTGAGCGGTTTCCGGGTCGGTTGTGCCCGCCGCCGCCTCCTACGGGATACTGCCCGCGGTGGACAGCGCGGTCCGGCGTACCCGTGGAAGTCAGCGGCCGGAACGGTCGCCGCCATGGAAGACAGCGGCCTGCACGGCCGAGAGCGGTAAGTAAGGAGCGTTCGACATGCCCATCGCTTCCCCCGAGGCTTACGCGGAGATGCTGGACCGGGCCAAGGCCGGCCGGTTCGCGTACCCCGCGATCAACGTGACTTCCTCGCAGACGCTGAACGCGGCGCTCAAGGGCTTCGCCGACGCGGAGAGCGACGGCATCGTCCAGGTCTCCACCGGTGGCGCGGAGTACCTCTCCGGTCCGTCGATCAAGGACATGGTGACCGGCGCGGCGGCGTTCGCCGCGTACGCCCACGAGGTGGCCAAGAACTACCCGGTCAACATCGCGCTGCACACCGACCACTGCCCCAAGGACAAGCTGGACAAGTTCGTCCGGCCGCTGATGGGCATCTCCCAGGAGCGGGTGAGGAACGGCCAGGAGCCGCTGTTCCAGTCGCACATGTGGGACGGCTCGGCCGTGCCGGTGGCCGAGAACCTGGAGATCGCCGAGCAGCTCCTCACCGAGGCCGCCAAGGGCAAGATCGTCCTCGAGATCGAGGTCGGCGTGGTCGGCGGCGAGGAGGACGGCGTCGAGAACGCCATCAACGAGAAGCTCTACACCACCGTCGAGGACGGCCTGGCCATGGTCGAGGCGCTCGGCCTCGGCGAGAAGGGCCGCTACATGGCGGCGCTGACCTTCGGCAACGTGCACGGCGTGTACAAGCCCGGCAACGTCAAGCTCCGCCCGCAGGTGCTGCACGACATCCAGGTGGCGGTCGGCGCCAAGTACGGCAAGGACAAGCCGCTCAGCCTGGTCTTCCACGGTGGCTCCGGCTCGCTGCTCTCGGAGATCCGGGAGGCGCTGGACTACGGCGTGGTGAAGATGAACATCGACACCGACACGCAGTACTGCTTCACCCGCCCGGTCGCGGACCACATGTTCCGCAACTACGACGGCGTGCTCAAGGTCGACGGCGAGGTCGGCAACAAGAAGATGTACGACCCGCGGGTCTGGGGCAAGGCCGCCGAGGCGGGCATGGCCGCCCGCGTCGTCGAGGCCTGCGAGGCCCTGCGCTCCACCGGCACCAAGATGAAGTGAGTTCCGGTTGAAAGGAGGGGCCCCTTTTTAACAGACGTCTGTTAAAAAGGGGCCCCTCCTTTCACCGCACCAGTACCCGGACCGCCTCGCGGACGTCGTCGGTGAGGTGCACGGTGGCCGACAGGTCGCCGAACGGGGAGGCGGCGAAGAGCGGTCGCAGCAGCGACTCGACCGGCAGCTCCGTGGTCCAGTACGTCCGGTCCAGGAAGACGTACGCCCCGCTCGCCCCGTCGGTGCCGTAGTAGGTCTTGGTGGCCGCCTGGAACACCTCCTGCACGGTCCCGGCCCGGCCCGGCGCGAAAACGATCCCGCCCCGGGCCAGCCGCAGGATCGTGTCCTCGCGGATGGCGTTGGAGAAGTACTTGGCGATCCGCCCGGCGAAGAGGTTCGCCGGCTCGTGCCCGTACAGCCAGGTGGGGATGGCCAGTCCGCCGGAGCGGGCCCACCCGGTGCCGGCGGCGGCCGGGCGCGGGGTGGGCAGCACGGGGCCGGCGGCGTACTTCGCCCGGACCCGCAGCGCCGCCTCCGTGTAGCGGTCGTGGTCGGTGAAGTCGGGGGCCGCGGCCAGCACGTCGATCGCCGCGTCCAGCTCCTCCGCCGGCCAGGCGGCGAGGAAGGCGCCCAGGTTCGCCGCCTCCATCACGCCCGGGCCGCCGCCGGTCACCACCAGGCGGTCGGCCCGCGCCAGCTCCCAGCCCAGCACCGCCGCCATCCGGTACGCGGCACTGCCGCGCGGCACCGCGTGCCCGCCCATCACGCCCACCACCGACTGCGGCCCGTGCACCCCCAGCCAGGCGCGGGTGGCGTCCGCCAGGGCGTTGTCCACCCCGTGGTCGTGCAGCCGCTGGCCGAGCGCCTCGCGGACGTCCGGCAGCGCCCCGCCGTGCGCCCGGAAGTGCGCGTACACCCGGGTGTCGTACATCCCGGCGAAGCCGCCCTCCGCGAAGCCGGCGGCCAGGTCGTCGGGGGTGTAGAGGTGGGCCGGCTGGGTCGGGTAGGGCAGCCCGGAGAAGGGCGGGACCACGTTCGCGCCGCGCCGGACCAGGTCCGCGCCGACCTCCCGGCCGGCGAACCGGCAGCCCACGAAGAGCGTGTCGGTCACGTCCGTCGAGGTCAGGTCGGGAACGGGAGCCAGGTCGAGGCGGAGTCCCTGCACGGTGAGCCCGACGAGGCTGCCGGTGGCCAGATGGCGGTCGAACTCGGCCCGGGTCTCGATCTCGTGGATGCTGGTGTCGTGCGGCTCGATGACGTCCGCGGGAGGTGGGGTCGGCACCAGCTCATCCTGCCCACCCGCGGCAACCCGGCAAACGCCGGCCGGATCGACAGGAGCCCGACGGCCAGGCCGCCGGGCTCCTGCGTAACCGGGTCCTGGGGAGGCTCCGGACCATTAGTTGTAGTGGAAAACAACTCCGCCTGGCATGGGCCGCCGGTACCGGACGGCGAGCCGCAGGTACGCGCGCGGCGGCCGCAGGCGTGACGTAACCCTCAGCCGTTCAGCCGAGCGGCTCGGCGAAGCCTCTCGCGGACCCGAGGGCGAAGCGGGTTGAATGGGGCGATGCAGAACCTGTTGCCTGAGCCACCGGACACCCTCCTGCCAGCGCACGAGGAGGCCGACGCCGCGCTGGCCGACGCCGCCGAGCAGGACAGCGACGAGGCGTTCGCCGACGTCGCGGCCCGCTTCCCGAGCCACAGCGCGGCCTGGGGGGCGCTCGCCGCCCGGGCGCTCGCCGCGGGCCAGGTCGTCCCGGCGTACGCGTACGCGCGTACCGGCTACCACCGGGGCCTGGACCAGCTGCGGCGCAGCGGCTGGAAGGGGCACGGGCCGGTGCCCTGGTCGCACCGGCCGAACCGGGGCTTCCTCCGCTGCCTCTACGTGCTGTCCCGGGCGGCGGGCGAGATCGGCGAGGCGGACGAGGCGGCGCGCTGCGCCCAGTTCCTTCGCGACTGCGACCCGGCCGCCGCGGACGCCCTCGCCAGCCGCTGACCGGGTGCGCGACGGCCGGTCCCGGCTCGCGGTCCGGCCGTCGCGCCCTGCTCAGAGCCCTTCCGCCACCGCGGCGGCGATCTTCAGCCACGCGTCCCGGGTGGCCGACGAGAGCTGGCCGTACCGGATCGGTTCGCCGGTGTCGATGAGCCGCTCGTACGGCGCCAGCAGCACCGCCCGGGTCCGGGCGGCGAAGTGCGCCTGGATCGCCGGCAGGTCGATCTCCTTGCGCGATGGTGGCATCGACACCACCGTCACCGCCTGCCGGACCAGCCGCTGCCGGCCGCTCTGCTCCAGGTGGTCCAGCATCCGGGCGGCGGTCTCCGCCGAGTCGTTCCGGGCCGACATGGTGACCACGAGCTGATCGGTGGCGTCCATCGCGGCCTGCCAGTTCTGCGCCCGGACGTTGTTCCCGGTGTCCACGAAGATCAGCTTGTAGAACCGGCTGACCACCTCGCGGATCTCGGCGAAGGCGGCGGCGGTCAGCATCTCCCCGCCGGTGGCCGACTCGTCCGAGGCCAGCACGTCGAACATGCCCTCGCCCTGCGAGCGGACGTACTGCGAGAGGTCGCCGACCCGGCCGTGCGGCCCCTGGAACTGGGCCAGGTCGCGCAGCATGTCCCGGACCGTACGGGAGTGGAAGTCCTGCTGGGCCCGCATGCCGAGGGTGCCCTGGGTCTCGTTGTTGTCCCAGGCCAGCACGTACCCGCCGCGCTTCTGTCCGAAGGTCATCGCGAGCAGCAGGATGGCGACCGTCTTGCCCGCGCCACCCTTGGGGTTGACCACGGTCACCTGGCGCAGCCCGCCGAAGTTGCGGCGCACCATCTCGATGTCCCGCTTGAGTTCCTGCTCGTGCCGGCCGGGCGGGAGCCGGACCAACCCGATCCGGTTCACCACCGCCCGTACCCCCATGGTGGCCACCGGATCGGCCGGCCTGGCCTGGCGGCGCCGGGCGAAGTCCTCGGCCGTCGGCGTCGCCCCGGCCTCCGGCGTCCAACCCGGCTCCGGGTAACCGGCCGGCGGCTGCGGCGGTGGTGGGGCCGGCTGCCCCGGCCCGGGCGCGGCCGGCTGCGGCGCGGCGGGCTGCGATGGACCCGGTTGCGGGGCACCCGCGTGCGGCCCTACCGGCGGATACCAGCCCGGGGGCGTCCCGGCCGCCTGCGGGGGCGGGTACGCCGACTCGCCCGGGTAGGCCGGCTGCCCGTTCCCGTACGGCGACGGCGGGCGCGGCAGCCCCGGCGCGGGCGGGAACGGCCCGAGCCGCGGCGGTGCGGAGGTGCCCGCCTCGGGCCGGGGCGTGGTGGGCCCGGCGGCTTCCGGTCCGGGTATCGGTCCGGCGGCTTCCGGTCCGGGCGCGGCGGGCGCGTTGGCGGAGGGGTGTCCGACGTTCGCCGTCGCGTCGGCCGGCGGCTCGGACGTACCGCCGTTCGGCCGCTGCGGTGGCTGTGCCCAGGGCGACGCGGTCCGCCCGTGGGCCGGGCCGGCATCGGCCGGACCGGAACCGTTCGGCGTCGCGCCGGTGGCCGGCACCGGGTCACCGTGGTCCGGCATCGGGCTGGCCGCCGCTGGCTGTGCCGCCGCTGGCTGCGCCGCCGGGTCAGCCAGGCTTACCGCGCCGGCCTGCGCCGGCCCGCCGACGGGAGCCGACCCGGGTGCGGGGGCCGGACCGTGGTCCGGCGGCGGGGGAGGAGCCGGGGATGCGGCGGCGGCCCGGGGCGGCGGCGCCGCGCCGGTGGCGGGCGGGTCGAGGGTGAACGGGAGGTCCAGGTCGACCGCGGGTGCCGGGCGCGGCGCCGGCCCGCCGTCGACGGCTCGCGTCGGGGCCGGAGCCGGTCCGGCAGCGGCTCCCTGCGGCCGTGGTCCGGTGGCGGTCACCGGCGGCCCGATCCCGGTGGTCGGGTCGACCGGCGGTGCGGGCCCGGGGGTGGTGGGGGGCGTGGCCGGGGCGGCCGGGACCGGCCAGGCGGGCGCGCCGGGCTGGGCGGGCGCCGCCCACGGCGGGGTGGTCGGGGCCGGATCGAGCTGCTCCGGCGGCCAGAGCGGTTCGATGTCCCGCTCCGGCACCTGCGGTTGGCCCGGTACGTGGGCCCGGTCGGTGTTCTCGTGCACCACGGATCCTCCCCCTTCCTCCCGCCGAGGATAGGCCGTCCGGTTCCCCGGGCGACCCGGTCGGGGATCGACGGGGGTCAGGACGTCCAGACCGCCCAGGCGCCCGGTTCTACCCACCAGGACCGCTTCCGGCTCAGCTCGCCCTCGACACCGTCGTCGAGGAAGGGCACCTTCTCGTCGCGCGGCACCACCGCCGCCGCCCGGCCCCGGGCCCGGCGCACCTCGAGTCGTACCTTCTTCCGGCCCAACGCGGACCGGGTGACCACGGAGACGGCCACCGCCACCTCCACCCGGCCGTCGGCCGGGTCCGGGTCCGCCAGCAGCGTCACGTCGTCCAGCCGCGCGTACCCGCCGGCGTTGCCGATCGCGCAGGCCAGGATCGGATCGTCGCCGTGGGAGAGGACCGCGTCGTCCACCTCGACCCGGGCACGCCAGTGCAGCGGCCGGCCCGCGTCGTCGGCCGCGCCGAGCAGCGCGCCGTCCAGGGTCACCGAACCGCCGTCGTTGCGCAGCAGGTCGAGCCGGCGGGGCGTGCCGTCCAGCACCGCAGCGGCCACCGCCGCCGGGTCGCGGGGCAGCCCGAGCTGCGCGGCCAGGTCCCGCGCCGCGCCGGTCCGGGCCGGATCGAGCGGGAGTACGCCGACCGGGGGCAGATCGGGGACGGTCCGGTTACCGGGCAGGTCGGCCGGCCGGCGGCTGGGCGGCGGGGCGTACCGGCGGACCAGCCGGCGCAGCACGGCGCGCAACTGTCCGTCACTGGCCGTGGCGATCACGAGCCGGGTCTTGGAGTCGGGGTCGGGCCAGCTGAGGCCGTCCGGGCGCGGCGCCCCGTCGAGCCGGGCCAGCACCTCGTCGATCTCGGCGTCCGAGCGGGCGGTGACCATCTCCACCCGCGCGCCCCCGGCGGTCAGCGCGTCCGCGCAGGCCAGCACCGGTACGCGCGGGGTCTCACAGCGCTCCTCCGGCTGCTCGCCGGCCGCCTCGACGCCACCGCAGCAGGCCCCACCGCTACCGCAGCCTCCGCCGGCGGCGTCACGCTCCGAGCCGAGGGTGAGCAGCACCACGTCGTACACGAAGGAGCCTCCTGCTTCTCGACGAACCCCTGCCGGTCCCGCCGTCACTACTTGTTAGCCTGACACCCCGGGCTCGCCAACCGGTCGCCACCTGGCACCCGAGCCTTCTGGAGGCGGAGAAGATGCCAGCGATCGTGCTCATCGGCGCTCAGTGGGGCGACGAGGGCAAGGGCAAGGTTACCGACCTGCTGGGTGAGCGGGTCGACTACGTGGTGCGCTACTCCGGCGGCAACAACGCCGGCCACACGGTGATCACCCCGGACGGCCAGAAGTACGCGCTGCACCTGATGCCGTCCGGTGCGCTCTCGCCGAACGCGATGATCGTGATCGGCAACGGCGTGGTGGTCGACCCGAAGGTGCTCCTGCAGGAGATCGACGGCCTCGCCGAGCGCGGCGTGGACGTCTCCCGGCTGCGCATCTCCGGCGACGCGCACCTGATCATGCCGCACCACCGGGCGCTGGACCGGGTGGTCGAGCGCTACCTCGGCTCCTCCCGGATCGGCACCACCGGCCGGGGCATCGGCCCCGCGTACGGCGACAAGGTCGCCCGGATGGGCATCCGGGTCCAGGACCTGCTGGACCCCGGCATCCTGCACAAGAAGCTGGAGCTGGCGCTCCGCGAGAAGAACCAGGTGCTGTTCAAGGTCTACAACCGCAAGGCGATCGACGTCGACGCGACGATCGAGGAGTACCTCGGCTACGCCGAGCGGCTCAAGCCGTACATCGCGGAGACCCGCGGCATGCTCTGGGACGCGCTGGACCAGGGCAAGACCGTGCTGCTGGAGGGTGCCCAGGCCACCATGCTCGACATGGACCACGGCACGTACCCCTTCGTCACCTCGTCGAACCCGACCGCCGGTGGGGCGTGCGTGGGCGCGGGCATCCCGCCGACCGCGATCACCAAGGTCATCGCGGTGAGCAAGGCGTACACCACCCGGGTGGGCTCCGGCCCGTTCCCCACCGAACTCTTCGACGACAACGGCCAGCACTTGGTCAAGATCGGCCACGAGTACGGCACCACCACCGGCCGGGAGCGCCGCGCCGGCTGGTTCGACGCCGTCGTCGCCCGGTACGCGTCCCGCCTGAACGGCGTCACCGACCTGGTGGTCACCAAGCTGGACGTGCTCACCGGCCTGCCCAAGGTGCCGATCTGCGTCGGCTACGAGATCAACGGCAAGCGGGTCGACGACATGCCGATGACGCAGACCGACTTCCACCACGCCACGCCGATCTACGAAGAGCTCGACGGCTGGTGGGAGGACATCACCAAGGCCCGCACCGAGGACGAACTCCCCGAGAACGCACGGCGCTACATCGCCCGCATCGAGGAACTCACCGGCACCCGCGTCAGCGTCGTAGGCGTAGGCCCCGGCCGCGAAGAAAACGTCCTCCGCCACCCCCTCCTCCCCTAACCCCCGCCCCCGGGGGGATCCCCGTTGATCATGGAGTTAGCGGCAGTTTTATAGATCCACTTCGCCGCTAACTCCATGATCAACCAGGCGGGCTGGTGGGCTGGTGGGTTGTCCACAGGGGTTGGGTGGGTTGTCCACAGGGGGTTCCGGCCCGGCGGTGGGGCGGGAAGCCTTGTCGGGCGTGAACCGCAGGGACTTGATCAGCGAGGTTGCCGCCCAGCAGGACGGCATTGTGACCCGCCGGCAGGCACTGGAGGCCGGGTTCACGCGGCACGAGATCGACAACTTCGTGATGTTCGGCCGGTGGAGGCGACTGGCCCGAGCCACCTACCTTGTCGACCCTTCCCTGGCGGCTGGTGCCGAGCGCCTCAGCCGCATCCGAGCCGCGGTGCTGTCGTGCGGTCCGCATGCTCATGCCGTACTCGCCACTGCGGCGGAGCTGCACGGCATCGGGGGGCTGCGCAGGGCGGAGGCCATCCATGTCGCCCTGCCGGGACGTGCGGCGAGACCGACTCGGGTCAAGGATCCGGCTGTCGTGCTGCACCAGTTCGAGCATCCGGACGACGCGTTGACCTGGATTGGCGACATCCCGACGACCACCGCCCTGCGCACCGTGGCGGCACTGATTCTCAGGGAGCGTCGCTACCCGGCGATTTCGTTGCTCGACTCGGCGCTGAACCGTCAACTGGTGAGCGAGGATGAGCTGCTCTCCGTGCCCGCACTGCTCAGAGGACGTCGAGGTGCGGTCGCGGCCCGGGGCTATCTGGCGGAGGCCAACGGGCTGGCGCAGTCCCCCCTGGAGACACGCGCCAGGCTGCGGTGCGTCGACGGGAAGATCCCGCCGGATGCCCTTCAGATCGAGATACGCGACGACGACGGCTACCTGCTCGGCATCGGGGACCTGGGGTGGCGCGCCGCACGAGTGGTGGCCGAGGCGGACGGCAGAGGTCCGCACGCCACCCCGCAGGCCCTTTTCGACGACCGCCGCCGGCAGAACCGCTTCGTCAACGCCGGCTGGACGGTCCTCCGCTTCACCTGGTCCGACACTCTCCGCCCCGACTACATCCCGGCAGTCGTCCGCGGCGCCATCGCCGCCCGGGCCGTACGTCGATCATGAAGTTGACGGCGAAGTCGATCTCAGATAGTGCCGCTAACTTCATGATCAACGGGAATGGGTGGGGCGGTCAGTAGGATGCGGGGTCGTGCGGGTACTTCTTGTGGGTGGTGGGGGGCGGGAGCATGCGCTCGCGCTCGGGCTCAGTCGTGATCCGGCGGTTGACGCGCTCGTCGCGGCGCCGGGTAATCCGGGGATCGCGGCGGTGGCCGAGCTGCGGGACGTCACGCCGACCGACGCCGACGCCGTGGCGGCGCTCGCCGTGGAGGTGGCGGCCGACCTGGTGGTGATCGGTCCGGAGGCGCCGCTGGTGGCCGGGGTCGCCGACGCGGTACGCGCCAAGGGCATCGCGGTGTTCGGCCCGTCGGCCGAGGCGGCCCGGCTGGAGGGGTCGAAGGCGTTCGCCAAGGACGTGATGACCGCCGCCGGCGTACCCACCGCGCGGGCGTACACCTGCACCGACCCGGAGAGCGTCGGGCAGGCGCTGGACGAGTTCGGTGCGCCGTACGTGGTGAAGAACGACGGGCTGGCCGCCGGCAAGGGCGTCGTGGTCACCGACGACCGGGCGGTTGCCGCCGCCCACGCGGCGGAGTGCGGCCGGGTGGTGATCGAGGAGTACCTGGCCGGCCCCGAGGTCTCCCTCTTCGTGGTCACCGATGGCGAGGCCGCCCTGCCGCTGCTGCCGGCCCAGGACTTCAAGCGGGTCGGCGACGGCGACACCGGCCCGAACACCGGCGGCATGGGGGCGTACGCACCGCTGCCCTGGGCGCCGCCCGGCCTGGTCGACGAGGTGATGCGGGACGTCGTGCACCCGACGCTGGCCGAGCTGCGCCGCCGGGGCACCCCGTTCGCCGGCCTGCTCTACGTCGGCCTGGCGATCACCGCGGCCGGCCCCCGCGTGATCGAGTTCAACGCCCGCTTCGGCGACCCGGAGACCCAGGTCGTACTCGCGCTGCTGGAGACCCCGCTGGCCGGGCTGCTGCACGCCGCCGCCACCGGCACCCTCGCCGCGCACCCGCCGCTGCGCTGGCGCGAGGGCGCCGCGGTCACCGTCGTGGTCGCGGCCGAGGGCTACCCGGCGGCGCCGCGCACCGGCGACCCGATCACCGGCGCGGACCGGCCGGGCGTCATCCACGCCGGCACCCGCCGGGACGCCGACGGCACGCTCCGCTCCGCCGGGGGCCGGGTCCTCTGCGGTACGGCCACCGGCCCCGACCTGGCCGCCGCCCGGGACGCCGCCTACGACCTGGTACGCGGCATCGAGCTGGCCGGCTCGCACCACCGCTCCGACATCGCCTCCGCTGCCGTCGAGGACCGGATCACGATTCCCGCCTGACCGGGCAGCCCGACGTCGCCTCCGGCTGAGCGGTGCGGCGACGGGGTGCTCCGTCGGATCCGGGTCCCGCGCCGACGTGGCGCCGGCCGTGCTCGCGGTGCGGTCCGCCGGCTCCGCCGGGTCGCGCCGTCGGTGCCGGCTGAGCTGCTCGGAGGGTCGGCCGTTCGGCGGGCTACGGGCATTGACCGACCATGTCACGATCACCGTGCTGGTGCGGTCGTCCGGGGCGACCGCCGGGGTACGGGGGTGGATCCGGTGGCCGACTTTCTCGGCGCGGCGCTGAGCTTCCCCACCGTCCTGTTCAGCTTCCTGCTGGTCGTCGTGGTCGGCTACTGGTTGCTGGTGCTCACCGGGGTGTTCGACCTGGGCGAGGATCTCGACGTGCACGGGGTGCCCGGCGGGATCCTGGCCGGCCTGGGCTTCGGCGGACTGCCCAGCGCCATCGTGTTCTCGCTGCTGGTCGGCGTGGCCTGGTTCGTCAGCCTGGCCGGCAGCGCGCTGCTGGACGGGTTCGGCTTCGGCGCGGGCGCGCGGATCGCCGTGTCCCTCGCCGTGCTGCTGGCCGCCCTGCTCTGCGCCTGGCTGGTGACCCGGCTGGTGGCGGTGCCGCTGAGCCGGCTCTTTCCGGCGGGCTCCGAGGCGAGCCGGCACGCCTTCGTGGGCCGGCTCTGTGTCATTCGCACCGGCCAGGTGACGGGGGACTTCGGCCAGGCCGAGGTCACCGCGGCGGACGGTTCGTCGGCCGTGGTCCAGGTCCGTCAGCATCGCGCCGAGCCGCTCCGGGCCGGCAGTTCCGCCCTCATCTACGACTACGACCCGGACGGCGAGTTCTTCTGGGTCATGCCGGCCGGGACCGCCTTCGATCCCGATCCGTCGCCGCACGTACCGATCTGATCCCCTCCCGGGACCGCGTCGCTCCGGCGCGCGGCCGGGGGACCGCATACCTCGCTGCGCCCCTGTGAAAGGAGGAAGCGCGGCCACCATCGCCGCGTACCCGCCCATGGATGTCGTCACCACCGGCCTCGGTGTACTCCTGGCCGTCCTGCTGCTCATCGCCCTCGGCGTGATCCTGCTCGTCAGCCGGCTGTTCCGGAAGGTCGAGCAGGGCAAGGCCCTCATCGTGTCCAAGGTGCGTCGGGTGGACGTCACGTTCACCGGCGCGGTGGTCCTGCCCGTGCTGCACAAGGCCGAGATCATGGACATCTCGGTCAAGACGATCGACATCGAACGGACCGGCAACGAGGGCCTGATCTGCCGGGACAACATCCGGGCCGACATCCGGATCACCTTCTTCGTCCGGGTCAACAAGACCACCGAGGACGTGATCAAGGTGGCCCAGGCGATCGGCACCGCCCGGGCCAGCGACCGGGAGACCCTGCAGGAGTTGTTCAACGCCAAGTTCTCCGAGGCGCTGAAGACGGTGGGCAAGCAGCTCGACTTCGTCGACCTCTACACCAAGCGCGACGAGTTCCGGGACCAGATCATCCGGGTGATCGGCACCGACCTCAACGGATACAGCCTGGAGGACGCGGCGATCGACTTCCTCGAGCAGACGCCGATGTCCCAACTGGACGCCGCGAACATTCTCGACGCCCAGGGCATCCGCAAGATCACCGAGCTGACCGCCATCGAGCACGTACGCACCAACGAGTTCCAGCGCAACGAGCAGAAGGAGATCACCCGGCAGAACGTCGACGCCCGGGAGGCGATCCTCGAGCTCGAACGGCGCCAGGCGGAGGCGGAGGCACGGCAGCGCCGCGAGGTGGAGACCGTGCGGGCCCGCGAGGAGGCCGAGATCACCCGGGTTCGGGCGGAGGAGCGGCTGCGGGCGGAGGCGGCCAACATCCGTACCGACGAGCAGCTCGGCGTCCAGCACGAGAACCGGGCACGGGAGATCGCGGTCGCCGAGAAGAACCGGGAACGGGTCATCGCGATCGAGACCGAGCGGATCGAGAAGGACCGGATGCTCGAGGTCATCGCCCGGCAGCGGGAGACCGAGCTGTCCACCATCGCCAAGGACAAGGAGGTCGAGGGCGAGAAGCGCTCGATCGCCGAAGTGATCCGGGAGCGGATCGCGGTGGAGAAGACGGTCGCCGAGCAGGAGGAGAACATCAAGCGCCTCCGGGTGGTCGAGGAGGCCGAGCGGACCCGCCAGGCCGTGGTGATCCAGGCCGAGGCCGAGGCGCAGGAGAACCTGGTCAAGGACATCAAGGCGGCCGAGGCCGCGGAGCAGGCGGCGAAGTTCAAGGCCCGCGAGGAACTCGTCCTCGCCGAGGCCCGGCAGCAGGCCGCCGAACTCGACGCCCGGGCCAAGATCCGGCTGGCGGAGGGTCAGCAGGCGGAAGCGGCCGCCGCCGGCCTGGCCGAGGTGCAGGTCCGCGAGCGGGGTGCCGAGGCGATCGAGAAGGTGGGCCGGGCCGAGGCGGCCGTCGAGCGGGAGAAGGCGCTGGTCACCGCCGAGGCGGTACGCGAGAAGCTGAAGGGCGAGGCGGAGGGCCTCACCGAGAAGGCCGCGGCGATGGCGGCGCTGGACGACGCCACCCGCGAGCACGAGGAGTACCGGCTTCGGCTGGAACTGGAGAAGGACGTCCGGCTGGCCGGCCTCGATGTGCAGCGGCAGGTCGCCGAGGCGCAGGCGAAGGTGGTCTCCACCGGCTTGGAGAAGGCCAACATCGACATCGTCGGCGGCGACAGCGTCTTCTTCGACCGGCTGCTCAGCTCGATCTCGCTCGGTAAGAGCGTGGACGGGTTCGTCGCGCACTCCGACGTGGCCCGCAGCATCGCGCAGCCGTGGCTGGACGGACAGGCCAGCTTCACCGACGACCTGGCCCGGGTGCTGGGCTCGTTCAACCCGGCGGACGTGCAGAACCTGACCCTCTCCGCCTTCCTGCTCCAGCAGATGCGGGCCGACGGCGCCGACAAGGGAAAGCTGAAGGAGCTGCTCACCGCGGCCCGGAAGCTGGGCCTGGCGGAGGCGCCGGTGGCGGCGTTGAGCGGGCAGCGGCAGCCGCGGGCGGGTGAGTGAACCGGTGACCGACCGCGAGACCGGGTCCGCCGCCGACGGCGCGGTGGACCCGGCCGGCCTGGACGCCGGCACCTACGAGGTGCTGCGCAAGCGGCTCGCCGAGCAGGCCGCCGAGCTGACCCGGCGGGCGGAGCTGCTGAACGTCCGGCGGCTGGAGGTCTTCGGCAGCACCGAGCTGCGCCTGGTCAGCACCGAGCGGATCCGGACCGAGCACAACTGCGTACCGCGGGACATCGTGCCGGTGGGCGGGCTGATGCTGTTCGGCTACAACGTGTTCATCGGGCTCAAGCCCGAGACGACGGTGGACGACGTCTTCTCGCTGCACCGGTTCGTGCGGGCCGAGGACGCCGGCGCGGACGGCTTCCGCTTCGACCAGGTCGACCCCGCCGAGGTGCCCGGCCTGCTGCGCGACCCGCAGTTCGAACGGGACTTCGCCGAGCTGTACCGCTACTACCGGCAGACCCGGCTGCTGCAACTGCGCCGGCTCGACGGCCGGTTGCTGGCGGTGTTCCAGACCGGCCCCCGGACGGATGACATCCGGGTGCTGCGCTGGCGGATCGACCACGACGGCACGGTGGCGTACCTGGACAACCGGGGTGAGCGGGACCACGTCTTCCCCCCGGCGCACGACTTCGAGTGGATCGCGACCACCCGGGACGACCACGTGCTCGGCCGGCACCCGCACATCTCCATCCAGGGCGAGGTCTTCGTCGAGACGGTCGGCGGCAACCTCACCGTCAAGGTGGAGAACAACACCGAGACCGGCGAGGGTGTCTACAGCGAGCCGGTCGACGAGCCGTTGCAGAGCCTGGCGGACGCCGATGTCAGCTACGCCCGGGTCGGCCCGCTGATCCTGCTGCGGATCCTCCCGTACAAGGAGACCGACTGGCGGCACCTGGTCTTCAACACGCTCACCCGGGAGGTGGTCCGGCTCGACGGGATCGGCCAGGCCTGCCAGCGGCTGCCCGAGGACCACGGGATCATCTTCCCCGGCGGGTACCACCTGGCCACCGGGCTGACCCGTACCTTCGACACCGACGTGTCCCGCCTGGAGTTCGAGCGGGTGGTCCGCGCCCCCAACGGCGAGGACGTGCTGTACGTCTTCCACGCCCGGGACGAGGGCCGCTCGCTGCTGCTGCCGTACAACGCGATCCGCAAGGAGGTCTCCGCGCCGATCCCGTGCCACGGCTATTCGATCTTCGACGACGGCACGATGGTGGTCTTCCGGGCGATCTCCGACGAGCCGACGCGCGTCCACCCGATGCAGGTCTGGCAGACCCCGTACGCGTCGGAAAGCTACGCCGCCGCGCAGCCGGCGGGCACCGGGCCGCTGGAGCGGATCGGCAACGCGGATCTGGTCCGGGGCATCTCCGACTGCCTGTCGGTGGCCCGGATGGCCGACGCCACGACCCCGGCTGCCGGGGTCTACCAGGCCCTGATCGCCGCCGGCACCCGCGCCTTCGACCACTATCACTGGCTCGACGACCCCGAACTCGGCAACCTGGCCGAGCCGCTGGCGGCGGTCCGCGCCACCGCCGCCGGCGTCCTCGACGAGTACGAGAAGGTGCGGTCGCTGACCGGGCAGGCGGCCCAGGCGGTGGACGAGAGCGCCGAGCGGATCGCCTCGCTGACCCGGCGGGTACGGGGTGAGGCGCCGCTGACCGCCGACGAGTGGGTACGCCAGCTTGCCGGCCTGCGCCAGGCGCAGGGGCATCTGGTGACCCTGCGCGAGCTGCGCTACGTCGACCTGGACCGGGTCGACGAACTGGCCGTCCAGCTCGACGGCGAGCTGGCCGAGGCGGGCCGCCGGGCGGTGGACTTCCTGCGCCGCGACGACGCTCTCACCGGCTACCGGACGGAGGTCGAGCGCCTCGGCGAGCGGGCCGCCGCCATCACCACGGTCGCCGAGGCGACACCGGTCCGGGACGAACTGGCCGAGCGGGCCGAAGGGTTGCAGACCATCACCGAGGTGGTGGGCGGCCTCGACATCGCCGACGCCACGGTCCGGACCGGGATCCTCGCCCGGATCGGCGAGGTCCTCGGCGGGGTGAACCGGGCGCGTGCGGTGCTGGAGAACCGCCGGCGGGAGCTGACCCAGGCGGAGGGTCGGGCCGGTTTCGCCGCCGAGTTCGCCCTCCTCGGGCAGGCGGTCACCGGGGCCCTGGCGGCGGCCGACACCCCCGAGCGGTGCGACGAGCAGCTCGGCCGGCTGCTGCTCCAGGTGGAGAACCTGGAATCCCGGTTCGGCGAGTTCGACGACTTCCTCGCCGAGCTGGCGACCCGGCGGGCGGACATCTACGAGGCCTTCTCGTCGCGGAAGCAGGCCCTGCTCGACGAGCGGGCCAGACGGGCCGACCGGCTGGTCGCCTCCGCCGACCGGATCCTGCTCAGCGTCCAGCGGCGGGTCGCCACCCTGGACTCGCTCGACCAGATCAACACGTACTTCGCCTCCGACCCGATGGTCGGCAAGCTCCGCTCGGTCGTCGACGAGCTGCGTACGGTGGGCGACCAGGTCCGCGCCGAGGAGCTGGACGGCCGGATCCGGGCCGCGCGGCAGGAGGCCGGCCGCACCCTGCGGGACCGGACGGACCTGTACGCCGACGGCGGCGAGACGATCCGGCTGGGCCCGCACCGGTTCGCCGTCAACACCCAGCCGGTCGACGTGACGGTCGTCCCGCACCAGGGGCGGATGGCGGTGGCGGTCACCGGCACCGACTACCGGTCGCCGGTGCGCGACGAGTCGTTCGAGCGGACCCGCCGGTTCTGGGACCAGTTGCTCGTCTCCGAGTCGCCGGAGGTGTACCGGGCGGAATACCTCGCCACGTCGATCCTGGCGGACGCCGAGGCGGGTCGCGGGACCCTCACGCTGGACGCGTTGCACGCCGCGGCGGTCGACGGCGGGAAGCTGGCCGAGCTGGTCCGGGCGGTGGCGGACACCCGGTACGACGAGGGCTACGAGCGTGGCGTGCACGACCAGGACGCCACCGCGATCCTGCACACCCTGCTGCGGTTGCACGCCGCCGCCGGGTTGCTGCGCTGGCCGCCGGCCGCACGGGCCGCCGCGCAGCTGTTCTGGCGGTACGGCACCGACGAGGCCGCCCGGCGGTCCTGGTCGGCGCGGGCGGTGTCGCTGGCCCGGGCTCGGGACCGCTTCGGCCGGCCGACGGCCCACGGGGCCGGCGCGCGGGGCGTGGTGCCCGGGGCCGGTCCGCTGGACGGGCCGCTCGGGAGCGGCCGGCCGGAGCCTGGCGCGGCCGGCGCCGGGGCGGTGGCCGGGGAGGACCAGGGCACGGAGCCGCCGGTGATCGGCGGCGACGCCATCGACCGGCTCCGGGCCGAACTGGCCACCCGGGCGGCGCGATGGCTGCGGGATGCCGGGCTTCCCGGCCTGGCGGCCGAGAGCGACCTGGCCGGCGGGTACCTCCTCGAGGAACTGGCCCGGGCGCCGTTCGGCTTCGTCACCGGCGCCGGGGCGCGCGGCCTGCTGGAGCGGTTCCGGCGGGCGCTGGGCGGCCCGCAGGCGCGGTCGAGCATCGAGTTCGACGAGGACCTGCGGGCCCTCGGCGACGACCTGGCCAGCCGGTACCAGCTGGTGGAGGCGTGGCTGGGCGGGTTCCTGGCCACCGCCGGAGGTGAGCTGTCCGGGTACGACCTGCCGGAGGCGATCGCCGTCGAGCTGTGCGGGCCGGAGCTGCCCCGGCACGAGTCGGCGGCCACCCTGACGGAGACGGTGACCGGGCTGCTCGGCGCCCATCCGCGGATCGACGGATCGGCGCTGACCCTGCGGCTGGACGAGACGCTGGCCCGGACGCACCGGTTCCGCACCGAGCGGGTGCCCGCGTTCCGGGACTACCAGCGGCGGCGCAACGAGCTGGTGGCGGCCGAGCGCGAGCGGCTCCGGCTGGCCGAGTACCAGCCGAAGGTGATGAGCACGTTCGTCCGCAACCGGCTGCTCGACGAGGTCTACCTGCCGCTGATCGGCGACAATCTGGCCCGGCAGCTCGGGGCCACCGGGGACGCGAAGCGGGTAGACCAGATGGGCCTGCTGCTGCTGATCTCCCCGCCCGGCTACGGCAAGACCACCCTGATGGAGTACGTGGCCAGCCGGCTCGGACTGGTCTTCGTCAAGGTCAATGGACCGGCGCTGGGCAGCCGGGTGACCTCGCTCGACCCGGCCGAGGCGCCGGACGCCACCGCCCGGCAGGAGGTGGAGAAGATCTCCTTCGCGCTGGAGTTGGGCAACAACGTCCTGCTCTACCTGGACGACATCCAGCACACCTCTCCGGAGCTGCTGCAGAAGTTCATCCCGTTGTGCGACGCGCAGCGCCGGATGGAAGGGGTGTGGGAGGGCCGGACCCGCACGTACGACCTCCGGGGCAAGCGGTTCGCGGTCTGCATGGCCGGCAACCCGTACACCGAGTCGGGGCAGCGGTTCCGGGTGCCCGACATGCTCGCCAACCGGGCCGACGTGTGGAACCTCGGCGACGTGCTCTCCGGACGGGACGAGGCGTTCGCGCTGAGCTACATCGAGAACGCGCTCACGTCGAACCCGACGCTCGCTCCGCTGTCCGCCCGGGACCGGGGCGACGTGGAGCTGCTCGTCCGGCTGGCCCGGGGGGACGAGACGGTCCGGGCCGAACAGCTCTCCCACCCGTACTCGGCGGTGGAGCTGGAGGGGATGGTCGCGGTGCTGCGCAAGCTGCTGCACGTGCAGCGGGTGGTGCTGACTAACAACCAGGCGTACATCGCCTCGGCGGCGCAGGCCGACTCCTCCCGCACCGAGCCGCCGTACCAGCTCCAGGGCTCGTACCGGAACATGAACAAGCTGGCCGAACGGGTCGTCCCGGTGCTCACCGACGAGGAGCTGGAGGCGGTCATCGACGACCACTACCTGGGTGAGGCGCAGACGCTGGCGGCGGGGGCGGAGGCCAACCTGTTGAAGCTGGCCGAGCTGCGCGGACGGCTGAGCCCCGAGCAGGCGCGGCGCTGGGTTGAGGTCAAGGCGGCCTTCGTACGGGCCCGGATGCTGGGCGGATCCGACGACCCGCTGGACCGGGCGGTGGGCGCGATCGGCCTGCTCGCCGATCGGGTCGGCGGGGTGGAGGCGGCGATCGGCCGCGCGTCCGGGCAGCGGACCTGACGGCCGCGCGGCGGGTCGCCGCGAGCTGGACCCCGCCCCGCCACGGGTGACGTGCTCAGCCGTAGTAGCGGCGCAGCTCGCGGCTGAGCACCTTGCCGGTGGCGTTGCGCGGCAGGTACTTCACGAAGACCACGTCCCGAGGTACGGAGAACCGGGCCAGGTAGTGGCGGACGTACTCGCGTACCGCCTCGGGGTCGAGCTGCTCGCCGGGGTGCAGGGCGAGGAACGCGGCCAGCCGCTGGCCGTATTCCGGGTCCGGGACGCCGATCACGGCGACCTCGCGTACCTGGGGGAGCCGGGCGATCAGGTCCTCCACCTCGGACGGGAAGACGTTCTCCCCACCGGAGACGATCATGTCGTCGGCCCGCCCGTCGACGAAGAGCAGCCCGTCGGCGTCGACCCGGCCCAGGTCGCCGGTGTCGAGGAGGCCGTCGTGGCTTTCCCGGGTGGCCCCGGAGGTGTATCCCTCGAAGAGCATCTCGTTGCCCACGAAGATCCGCCCCACCTGCCCGGTCGGGACCGGCCGGTCGGCGTCGTCGAGGATCTGCAGCCGGGTCCCGTGCGGCGGGCGGCCAGCGGTGGTGGGCGCCCGCCGCAGGTCCGCGGGGACGGCGATGGACGCCCAGGAGACCTCGGTCGAGCCGTAGAGGTTGTGGACGACCTCGCCGTAGCGGTCCATGAAGGCGGTGGCGAGCCCGCCGGGGAGGGCGGAGCCACTGACCGCGACCACCTTCAGCGGCGGGCGCGGGTCCGGCGGCGGCACCTCCATCAGCCGCTGCAGCATCACCGGTACGGCGAAGAGCGCGTCGCAGGAGTGGTTGGTCAGGGCGGCGAGCGTGGCGGCCGGGTCAAACCGGCGGTGCAGCACGATCGTGGCGCGCAGCGCGAAGGAGACCTGGAGGGCGGCGTACCCCCAGGTGTGGAAGATCGGCGCGGCGATCATCACGGTGTCCCGTGCGTGCAGCGGGATGCGGTCGATGATGGACACCAGCGGACCGAAACCGTGCGGGGTGGGCCGGCGGGCTCCCTTCGGGGCGCCGGTGGTGCCGGAGGTGAGCACGATGGTGCGGCCGTCCCGGTCCGGCGGCTGGAGCTGGTCGCCGGGGAGGGCGCCGGCGATCAGCTCCTCCTGGCCGCGCTCATCGACCCGGTGCACCTCGGCGGGGAGACCCAGGAGGCGCTCGGCGAACTCGGCGTCGTGCACCAGCGCCCGGAGCTGCTGCTCCTCGGCCACGGTGGCGAGCTGGGCGGCGGACAGCCCGGTGTTGACCAGTACGGCGTCCGCGCCGAGCAGCATCGCCGCCACGATGGCCTCGATGAGGCCGTGGTGGTTGCGGCAGAGGACGCCGACCCGGTCACCGGACTTCACGCCGAGACCGGACCGCATGGAACGGGCCAGCCGGTCCGACCGGTCCAGCAGGTCCTGGTACGTCAGCGTGGCGCCGTGCTCGTCGACCACGGCGATCCGCCCGGGGTCGCGCGCGGCGGCCTGGCGCAGCTCACCGGCGAGGCTCCAGCCCCAGCGGCGCAGCGCGTTCAGTTGCGAGGCGACCCGGATCGGGCGGCCTGGGGTGAGCAGTCCGCGTCGGGTCAGCGTGGCGACGATGAACGGCAGGTCCAAGTCGCGGCCCTCCTTCGCGAAAGTTTCTCCCGATCATGCACCTGTGGTGGCGGGACGCCCAGTCGAGGTGATCATTCGCCCAGCCTGCGGACACCCTGGGCCGACGGGGCTGTGACGGACGGTGCGGGCCGGACCGGCGGCCCGACCCGCGACGCCGTACCGCCCGGCACGGCGGGGGTGTCGCGGGTCGGGTCGGGGTCCGCCGGCGATCAGCGGATCTGCATCCCGGAGATAGCCCGGGAGATGACCAGCCGCTGGATCTCGGAGGTTCCTTCGAAGATGGTGTAGATCTTGGCGTCCCGGTACCAGCGCTCGACCGGGTGGTCCCGGAGGAAGCCGGCGCCGCCGAGCAGTTGGACCGCCCGGTCGGTGACCGAGACGGCGACCTCGCCGGCCTTGAGCTTGGACATCGAGCCCTCGCCCGCGGTGAACGGCCGGTTGTTCCGGCCCATCCAGGAGGCCCGCCAGACCAGCAGCCGGGCCGCGTCGATCTCCATCTTCATGTCGGCGAGCGCGAACGCGACCGCCTGGTTCTCGATGATCGGCCGTCCGAACTGGACCCGTTCCTTCGCGTAGTCCAGCGCGTACTCGTAGGCGGCGCGGGCCACGCCGAGCGCCTGGGCGCCGACGGTCGGGCGGGACAGTTCGAAGGTACGCATCGCCGCCTGGCCGGAGGCGCGCTGCCCGGACCGGGCCCGGGCCAGCCGCTCGTCGAGGGCCTCCTTGCCCCCGAGCAGGCAGCGCCCCGGCACGCGTACGTCGTCGAGGAAGACGTCGGCGGTGTGCGACGCGCGCAGCCCGAGCTTGCGGAGCTTGCGCGTCGCGGTGAGCCCGGGCGTGCCCGGCGGTACGACGAACGCGGCCTGCCCCCGCGAGCCCAGCTCCGGCTCGACCGAGGCGGTGACCACGTGCACCCCGGCGATCCCGCCATTGGTGGCGTACGCCTTCTGCCCGTTGAGCACCCACTCGTCGGTGGCCTCGTCGTAGACCGCGCGGGTCCGCATCGAGCCGACGTCGGACCCGGCCTCCGGTTCGGTGGTGCAGAACGCGGCGACGGCCGGCTGGTCGACGTCGCCGAAGCACTGCGGGACCCACTCGACGAGTTGGTCCGGGGTGCCCGCGCCGTAGATGGCGGCGACCGCGAGCGAGGTGCCGAAGATGCTGAGGCCGATGCCGGCGTCGCCCCAGAAGAGCTCTTCGCTGGCGATCGGGAGGGAGAGGCCGGTGGGGTCGGCCCAGCAGGTGGCGAGGAACTCGAAGCCGTAGAGGCCGACCTTCGCCGCCTCCTGGATGATCGGCCAGGGAGTCTCCTCCCGGGCGTCCCACTCGGCCGCGGCCGGGCGCACGACCTCGGCGGCGAAGCCGTGCACCCAGTCGCGGAGATCCCGCTGTTCCTCGTTCAGGTCGAGCGAGAACTCGGCCATGGTCAGGCCTTGGGGATGTCGAACAGGTTGGCGATGTTGGCCGCCAGGCCCAGGTCGCCCTTGGCCTTCAGCTTGCCCGTCATGAACATCATGACCGGGTTGGCGCCACCGGAGACGATCTTCAGGAACTCGACCGGGCCCATGGTGAGGCTCAGCTTCGGGTCCCGGGTGGGGGTCTCCGAGACGGTGCAGGTGCCGTTCTCGATGACGATCTCGTAGGTGTCGGTGCCGCCGTCCGGGCGACCGGTGATGTTCCAGTGGATGACCGCGTTGGTCGAGCCGGCGCGGTCGGCCCGGAACAGCGTCGGCATCCGGTTGAAGACCTCGCTCAGCACCTTGCCGCGCGCGTCGCCCGACATGATCTCGGCGATCTTGTCGTCGGGGGTGGACTTGACCAGCTGCGCGAACTCCTTGGGGCCGACGTTCGCGAAGTTGGCCGGGTCGAAGTCAGTCATGGGGGAGGCACCTCTCGACTTTGGTTACTCTGGCGTAACCTTACGCACGAGTAGGTATGCTCGCAAGGGTGTCCAGCACACCCACCTTCAAGCGCCTGCCCCGGGCCGTCCGCGAGCAGCAGATGCTCGACGCGGCGGTCAAGGTCTTCTCCCGCCGGGGCTTCCACGCCGCCAGCATGGACGAGATCGCCGACGACGCCGGCATCTCCAAGCCGATGGTCTACGCGTACCTGGGGACGAAGGAGGAGCTCTTCGTCGCCTGCCTGCACCGGGAGGGCACCCGGATGATGGAGGCCATCGCCGGGGCGGCCGCCCCCGACCTGCCCGCCGACGAGCGGCTCTGGCGCGGGCTGCGCGCCTTCTTCGGCTTCGTCGGCGCGCACCGGGACGGCTGGGCGGTGCTCTACCGGCAGGCGCGGGGCGAGCAGCCGTTCGCCGCCGAACTGGCCACCATGCGCGGCCGGCTGGTCGAGGTGGTGGCCGGCATGCTCGACCACGCGCTCCGCGCCAAGGGCCGCGAGGTCGGCGCCACCGACCTGGAGGTCGTCGCGTACGCCCTGGTCGGTGCCACCGAGTCCCTCGCCGACTGGCTCGCCGACCACCCCGAGGCGGACGCGGAGAAGACCGCCACCCGGATGATGAACGTGGCCTGGCTCGGCGCCGACCAACTGCTGCGCGGCATCACCTGGCACCCCCCGGCCGACTGACCCATTGCACCCGGCCGTCCCGGCGGGCCGGCGTCCCGGATTGCGGCAACACGCGTGGTCCGTGTCCTTCCCGGGCCGCGGCTTGCCGCATCCCGAGTCGGTCATCCCGGGCCGCGGGGTCAGCGGCGGGCGGCGGTGCGGGTGCGGGCGCGGCGGCGGGCCCAGCGGGCGACCTCGAACAGGCCGGTGACCAGCAGGGAGAGGCCGATGCCGGCGAGCAGGCCCTGGACCGGGTGGTCGGTGAAGGCCAGGCCCCCGAACCAGCCGAGCAGCCCGCAGTAGATCGCCCAGGTGCCGCAGGCGAGCGCGTCGTACATCAGGAAGCAGCGCACCGGATAGCGGACCGCGCCCATGGTCAGGGTGACCGCGGTCCGACCGCCGGGAACGTACCGGGCGGTGGTCAGGATCATGCCGCCGCGCCGGTCCACCGCCCGGCGGGCCCACTCCGAGCCGGCCCGCCGCCGGCTGTCCGCCGGCAGCCGGGCCAGCCGGTGCGCGCCGCCACCGCGCCCGATCGCGTACGAGACGTGGTCGCCGAGCAGCGCCCCGAGCGCGGCCGTCGCGATGACCGCGACCAGATTCGGCTCCCCACCGGCGGCGAAGACCGCGGCGGTGATCACCACGGTCTCGCCGGGGATCGCCGGAAAGAACGCGTCGACCGCGGTGACCGCGATGATCACCAGGTACACCCACGGCGAGGTGACCGTCCGGTGCAGCAGGTCGAGCACGTCCGCCATCCCCCCATGCTCCGGGGTGGCGGTGTTAGCAGGGGGCCCTTCCTATACAAAGGGCGTTAACTAACCAGGGCCCCCTCCTTCTCCCGCGACGGTGCCGACCAGGTGCGGCCGCCCGTCCTGCGCGCTGTGCAGGGCGAAGTCCCAGTCGGCGCCGGTCGCGGTGGCACTGAAGGCCAGCGTGGACGGCAGCGGCACCGGCAGCTTGAACGCCACATCCACCGTGTACGCCTCCGGCAGCCGGCTCTCCAGCGCGGCCAGGCAGCGGGCCTTGCTCCACATGCCGTGCGCGATCGGGCGGGGGAAGCCGAACAGCCGCGCGCCCAGCTTCGAGGTGTGGATCGGGTTGTGGTCGCCGGAGACCCGGGCGTAGTCGGTACCCACCCGGGGCGTCACCCGCCAGTGCGCGGAGGCGGCCGGCGGGGCCGGGCGGTCACCGGGGGCGCGCCGCGGGCCGCCGGCCCGCCGCTCCCGCCCGAGGTACGTCGAGACGCCCCGCCAGACCTCCTCGCCGTCGACCGAGCCGACCAGCACCACGTCGAGCTGCCGGCCCCGCTCGTGCGGGCGCAGGTTCTCGGCGTACGTGCGGAAGTTTACGGTCTCGCCGGCCTCGACCGGCCGGTGCACGGTGATCCGGTTGGCCACGTGCACCACCCCGGTCAGCGGGATGGGGAACTCCGCCGCCGTCATCAGCCGCAGCGACAGCGGGAACCCCAGCACGTGCAGGTACGTCCCGGGCAGCCGGTCGGCGAGCCGGAACCCGCACACCCGGTCGTAGTCGGCCAGGTGGGCCCGGTCGACCGTCACCCCGGCGACGCCCAGCTCCACCTCGGGCACGTCCGCGCCGCGCCGGCCGCCGAGCCCGGGCAGCGCCCCGAGCAGGGCCCGCCGGTAGAGCGCGCCGGCCGCCGGGAGCCGGGGCAGGTCGACCCGGACCCGCCCCTCCGGGGTGGTCCGCTCCGGCGCGGTCAGGGTGGCCGCCGTCGGGTCCGCGCCGAGCGCCGCCGCCGCGCCCGAGAGGTCCCGGGTCCGGTCGCCGGCCAGAGCGGAGAGATCCTGGGTGCGGTCGTTCGCCAGGGCGGAGAGGTCCTGGGTCGCCTCGGTGGCGAGGGTGGGCAGTTCGTCCGCCGGCTCCCCGCCCGCCCGGGCGGCCAGCGCGTTCCGCGCCGCCGTCAGGTCCATGGTGGGGCCGTCGATCAGCTCGTGCACCGACAGTTCCTCGGCCGGCTCCTCGGGCCGCCGCTTACGCCGTGCCATCACGCCCCCAGCAGGCTCTGGCCGCAGACCCGGACCACGTTGCCGGTCACCGCGCCGCTGGCCGGCCAGGCGAGCCAGCCGATCGTCTCCGCCACGTCCACCGGCAGGCCGCCCTGCGCCATGCTGTTCATCCGCCGGCCCGCCTCCCGGATCAGCAGCGGTATCCGCGCGGTCAGCCGGGTCTCGATGAAGCCGGGCGCGACCGCGTTGAGGCTGATGCCCCGCTCCCGCAGCACCGGGGAGAGGGAGTCGACCAGGCCGATCACGCCGGCCTTGCTGGTCGCGTAGTTGGTCTGGCCCCGGTTGCCGGCGATGCCGGCGATCGAGGAGACCGAGACGATCCGGCCGCCGGCCGGGATCAGGTCGCGCTCCAGCAGCACGTCGTTGATCCGCTCCTGGCTGGACAGGTTCACGTCGATGACCTGGTCCCAGCGGTCCGCGTCCATCCGGCCGAGGGTCTTGTCCCGGGTGATGCCGGCGTTGTGCACCACCACGTCGACCCGGCCGTGTCGGCTCGCCAGGTGCTCGGCGAGCCGGGTCGGGGCGTCCGGCGCGGTCAGGTCGAGCTGCACCGCGCTGCCGCCGATCTCGTTGGCCACCTCGGCCAGCGCGTCCCCGGCGGCCGGGACGTCCAGCGCCACGACCTTGGCGCCGTCCCGGGCGAGCACTCTGGCCAGCGCCGCGCCGATGCCCCGGGCGGCCCCGGTGACCAGCACGACCTGCCCGTCCAGCGGCCGGTCCCAGTCGGCCGGCGCGGTGGCGGTGCCGGCGCCGACCCGGATCACCTGGCCCGAGACGTACGCGGACCGGCCGGACAGCAGGAAGCGCAGGGTGGCCTCCAGGCTGACCGGGGTGCCGGCGTCCCCGTCCCTGGTCACGTACACCAGTTGCGCGGTGACGCCCCGGCCGAACTCCTTGCCGATGCTGCGAGTCAGCCCCTCCAGCGCCCGCTGGGCGGTCGCCTCCCGGGGGGTGCCGCACTCGGCCGACGGGGTGCCCAGCACGATCACCCGCCCGCTGGGCAGCAGCGCCCGGGCCTGCGGGTGGAAGAAGTCGTAGAGCTGCCGCAGCCCGGCGGAGTCGGTGATGCCGGTGGCGTCGTACACCAGGGCGGCGTAGCGCGCCGTCGCGTCGGTGGCCGCGGCCGGGTCGCGCAGCTCGACGCCGGCGAGGGTCAGCAGCTTGGTGACCTGCTCGGCGAGCCGGCTGCCGGCCGCGGCGCCGAGCAGGACCGGCCCGGGGACGAGCGGGTCGCCCGGCGTGTGCCGGCGCAGTCGAGGTGGGTCGGGCAGCCCGAGGCGCTTGACCAGCGCGCGACCGGCCCCCGATTGGACGAAGCTCGCGTACCTGTCGGTCATAGGCGTAGCCTACTGGCGAGTAGGGTTCGGGCAACACCTTCGAGGAGGCCGATCGTGCAGAGTGTCCGGCGGGTCGCGGTCATCGGCGGCAACCGCATCCCCTTCGCCCGGTCCAACTCGCGCTACGCGCACGCGTCCAACGCCGACATGCTCGGCGCGGCCCTGGACGGTCTGATCGCCCGGTTCGGCCTCGCCGGGCAGCGGGTCGGCGAGGTGGTCGCGGGTGCCGTGCTCAAGCACTCCCGGGACTTCAACCTGACCCGCGAGGTGGTGCTCGGCTCCCGCCTCGACCCGCACACCCCCGCGTACGACATCCAGCAGGCCTGCGGCACCGGGCTGGAGGCCGCCATCCTGGTCGCCAACAAG
Organism: Micromonospora solifontis; assembly: GCF_003725545.1. Classification (GTDB taxonomy): domain Bacteria; phylum Actinomycetota; class Actinomycetes; order Mycobacteriales; family Micromonosporaceae; genus Micromonospora; species Micromonospora solifontis. Next base: position 40,322 of record NZ_RJLN01000025.1, read on the forward strand.
ATCGCCCTCGGGCAGATCGAGGTCGGCATCGCCGGTGGCGTGGACACCACCTCGGACGCGCCGCTGGCGATCAACGAGGACCTGCGCCGTACCCTGCTCCAGCTCAACTCCGCCCGGACCCTCGGCGAGCGGCTGAAGGTCGCCGCGAAGCTGCGCCCGCACCAGCCGTTCCGGCCGGAGATCCCGCGCAACGCGGAGCCCCGTACCGGACTGTCCATGGGGGAGCACGCGGCGCGGACGGCGCTGCGCTGGAACGTCGACCGGCAGGCGCAGGACGAGCTGGCGCTGCGCTCGCACCAGCGGCTCGCCGCCGCGTACGAGCAGGGGTTCTTCGACGACCTGATGACCCCCTACCTGGGGTTGACCCGCGACCAGAACCTGCGGCCGGACACCAGCCTGGAGAAGCTCGGCTCGCTCCGGCCGGTCTTCGGCGCCAAGGGCCCGGACGCCGAACGGGCCACCATGACCGCCGGCAACTCCTCGCCGCTCACCGACGGCGCGTCCACCGTGCTGCTGGCCAGCGAGGAGTGGGCCCGGGAGCACAACCTGCCGGTGCAGGCCTGGTTCTCCTGGTCGGAGACCGCCGCGGTCGACTTCGTGCACGGCGACGAGGGGCTGCTGATGGCCCCGGCGTACGCGGTGCCCCGGATGCTGGCCCGGGCCGGCCTGAGCCTCCAGGACTTCGACTTCTACGAGATCCACGAGGCGTTCGCCTCGCAGGTGCTGGCCACCCTGGCCGCCTGGGAGTCGTCGGAGTTCTGCAAGGAGCGGCTGGGTCTGGACGCCCCGCTCGGCGCGATCGACCGGGACAAGCTGAACGTCAACGGCTCGTCGCTGGCCGCCGGCCACCCGTTCGCCGCCACCGGCGGGCGGATCGTGGCCACCCTGGCCAAGCTCCTCGATCGCAAGGGCGGCGGGCGGGGCCTCATCTCCATCTGCGCCGCCGGTGGGCAGGGCGTGACCGCGATCCTGGAGCGCTGAACCGGCGAAGCGGTCGAATGATCCCTTTTCAGTAGTGAAAGGGACACCGCCCGCACCGTCCGCCCCGCGCCGTCCTGAGCCATTGCCGGCCGTGATTACCGTGTACGCCAGCCCGCCCGGACCGGACCCAGCGGCGGCACGTGCGAGGGAGTCGTCATGCGCCGGCAAGCTCTGCTCCGTACCCCCGTCGTCGCGCTGGCCGCCGCGCTGGCGGTCACCGGTTGCTCAAGCGGCACCAGCGATACGGAGGCCACCGCCACGACGTCGGTCACCGAGGCCCCCGGAGGTGCGACGGCGACGGCCGACGCCGGCGGGGTGGCGGCGACGCCCGGCGGCGCAGGCACCACCGGCGCCGGGACGCCGCGCGGCGGCACCGGCAGCAGCGGTGGCGGGTCCGGCGGCAAGCCGACGACCGGCGCCCCGACGGGGGACGCCCCGGGCATAACCTACTTCCGGGTTGCCCAGCAGCCGTCCTGCCCGGGCGGGACCACCGCCAACCCGATCGCTGGCACCCCCGCCGTCGTCGAGTGGAAGACCAGCGACGTCGACTCCGTCACCCTCTCTGTCGACGGCCCGGGCGTGTACGCCGACAACCTCCCGCCCACCGGCAGCGAGACGCTCAACTTCCCGTGCTCCGGCGCGGAGGGCGACGTCCAGCGGCACACCTACCTGCTGACGGTGCGCAACTCCGCCGGCAAACGGACGAAGACGCTCGTGGTGAGCGCGACCGTGCACGAGATCAAGCAGGTCTGAGCAGCCGGGTCGGCGAGCCGGCGGCTGGCCGCCCTTCCGGGCGGGGCCGGCTCGTCGGCGGCGGCCCGATCGGACGGCGATGCCCGTCCGGGTGCCACCCGTACGGGCATCGGTCGCTGTGCCGCGGGGTGGTGGTGCTGGTCCGACCGATGAGGAAGATCCGGCATGGTCCCGGAGGTGGATGGGGGCATGATCCCAAGCGGTCCCGGGTCCGGCCGCCTGCCCGGCATACCGGACAGCCCACCCACAATGGCCTTTCCCGCTGGGCAGGCACGAACAGGCTCCGGTGTCGCGGCAGTTGGGCCGCCGTGACGCTGGGGAGGCGCGGGCGTGCCCGCCGAGGCGGCCGCCCCGCGGGTACGAAAGAATGAGGGCCGTGACGACGATCCCGAACGTGCTCGCCAACCGGTACGCCTCGCCCGAACTGGTCGCCCTCTGGTCGCCCGAGGAGAAGGTACGGATGGAGCGACGGCTCTGGCTCGCCGTGCTGAAGGCCCAGCGGGACCTCGGCGTGTCGGTGCCGGACGGCGTGGTCGAGGCGTACGAGCGGGTGGTCGACGACGTCGACCTGGCCTCGATCGCGGCCCGTGAGCGGGTCACCCGGCACGACGTGAAGGCCCGGATCGAGGAGTTCAGCGCCCTCGCCGGTCATGAGCACGTGCACAAGGGGATGACCTCCCGGGACCTCACCGAGAACGTGGAGCAGCTGCAGATCCGCGCCTCGCTGGAGCTGATCCGGGACCGGGTGGTGGCCACCCTGGTCCGGCTCGCCTGGCACGCCCACGAGTACTCCGGCCTGGTGATGACCGGCCGGTCGCACAACGTCGCCGCGCAGGCCACCACGCTGGGCAAGCGGTTCGCCTCGGCCGCCGAGGAGCTGCTGATCGCGTACGAGCGGCTGGCGGACCTGATCGACCGCTACCCGCTGCGCGGCATCAAGGGGCCGGTCGGCACCGCCGCCGATCAGCTCGACCTGTTCGACGGTGACGCCGACAAGGTGGCCGAGCTGGAGCGCCGGGTGGCCGAGCACCTCGGGTTCAGCCGGGTGCTGGACAGCGTCGGCCAGGTCTACCCGCGCTCGCTGGACTTCGACGTGCTCTCCGCGCTGGCCCAGGTGGCCGCCGCGCCGTCGTCGCTGGCCACCACCATCCGGCTGATGGTCGGCCAGGAGCTGGTCACCGAGGGCTTCAAGCCCGGTCAGGTCGGCTCCAGCGCGATGCCGCACAAGATGAACACCCGCTCGTCGGAGCGGGTGAACGGCTTCGCGGTGATCATCCGGGGTTACCTGTCGATGGTCGGCGAGCTGGCCGGTGACCAGTGGAACGAGGGGGATGTCTCCTGCTCGGTGGTCCGGCGGGTCGCCCTGCCCGACGCGTTCTTCGCCGCGGACGGGCTGTTCCAGACCTTCCTCACCGTGCTGGACGAGTTCGGCCCGTACCCGGCGGTGATCAACCGGGAGCTGGAGCGCTTCCTGCCGTTCCTGACCACCACCAAGCTCCTGGTGGCGGCGGTCCGGCGCGGGGTCGGCCGGGAGGTGGCGCACGAGGTGATCAAGGAGCACGCGGTCGCGGTGGCGCTGGCCATGCGGGAGAAGGGTGCGACCGAGAACGACCTCTTCGACCGCCTGGCCGCGGACGGCCGCCTCGGCCTGACCCGCGCCGAGATCGACGCCCTGGTCGCCGACCGCAACGCCTTCGTCGGCGCCGCCGGCGCCCAGGTGGACCGGGTGACCGCCCGCATCTCCAAGATCGCCGAGCAGCACCCAAAGGCCGCCGCCTACTCCCCACCCCCCATCCTCTAACCCACCCCCCCCCACCCCCACCCCCACCCCCCCCCGTTGATCATGAAGTTAGCGGCACTGGAGGAGATCCACATCGCCGCTAACTTCATGATCAACGGGGCGAGAGGTGGGGTGGGTGGGTGGGTGGGTGGGTTAGGGGTTGCGGGTGGGGGTTTCGGCGGCTGAGGAGAGGTTGGGGGCGGAGGCGGGCTCGGCGATTCCGCCGGGGGCCTCGGCGATCTCGGGCTCGTGGGCCGTCTCGGCCGCGATCATGGGCTGGTCGGGCGGCATGACGTCCGGCGTCTTGGGTACCACGATCACCGCCGTGCCGTACGCGCAGATCTCCATCCACATCTCGCCGCAGTCCCGGCTGTCGAAGCGCATGCCGATCACCGCGTTCGCGCCCAGCCGGCGGGCCTCCTCGCCCAGCCGGGCCACCGAGTCGGTCCGCCAGCGGGTCAGGTTGTCCGGCGCCATCGGGTCGTAGGCGCCACCGCGCAGGTTCTTGACCCCCTCGCGGTACGGGTTCCTGGTCCTCGCCATCGAGGAGACCACTTCGCCGAGGATCTGGCGGATCTCGTAGCCGGGCAGTTGATCCGTCGTCACGACCAGCACGTTTCCGATGCTGTCAGTCGTTGGACGGGCGGTTCGTGAGCCGTGTTCACCTGCCCGGATGCTGCAAAACGGCGCGGCGCGGACGGCCGGGGTGCCACCGGCCCATCCGCGCCGTACCGGCCCTAACCGTCAGACACCGGCCACCGAGGTGATCCAGGCCCGGTTGTACGCGCACTGCCGTGGTTCTGGATGCTCACGCCGTCGGCCGTGGAGGCGACGCCGACCTGCCGGCCGTTGTGGAACTGCTTCCACGGAGGTGGCTCGGGGTGCGGGCCAGGGTCCGGTCGATGGATTATCGATGCTTGACGATGCAAGGTAGGGCCGCTGGGAGGTCCGTCACAAGATGTCGATCGATATCTGACCGATCAATAGCGCCCGCTCCCCGTCGCCTGGCCGTGGCGCTGTCGGAAATCGGTCCCGCGATCGGTGCCGACCGGCAAAATGCCTGGTGAGGAGGGCTGCCACCGGAACCGGGCCGGGCGGTCCGGCAACGAATCCGTATCGAGGTCGCAACGAACCCGCATCGGCGTTCCGTCCGCGCGGCCGGTCACGTCGATCACTGCCTGAACCGGCCCCGGCCGGTTCGGGCCAGGCGGTATCTGCCAGGTAGGCTGGCTGCGCTCGCCCGTAGTGGGCCGGCACCCAACTGCGTACACAGTCAGGAGTGCCCCGTGCCTCGCGTCGTCGTCGACGTCATGCTCAAGCCCGAGATCCTCGATCCTCAGGGCCAGGCCGTCGCAAACGCGCTGCCCCGGCTCGGCGTCAGCGACGTCGCCTCGGTTCGGATCGGCAGGCGGATCGAGATCGAGTTCACCGGCGAACCGGACCTGGACCGGGCCCGGGAGATCGCCGACAAGCTGCTCGCCAACCCGGTCATCGAGGACTTCACCGTCCGCCTGGTCGAGACCGACGAGACCGCGGACGCGCACTCGTGACCGCCCGGGTCGGTGTGGTCACCTTCCCCGGCTCGCTCGACGACGCGGACGCGGCCCGGGCCGTCCGGATCGCCGGCGCCGAGCCGGTCCGGCTCTGGCACGGCGACCCGGGGCTGCACGGGGTGGACGCCGTCGTCCTGCCCGGCGGTTTCTCCTACGGTGACTACCTGCGCTGCGGAGCCATCGCCCGGTTCGCCCCGGTGATGGAGACGATCGTGGACGCCGCCCGGGGCGGTCTCCCGGTGCTCGGCATCTGCAACGGCTTCCAGATCCTCTGCGAGGCCCACCTGCTGCCCGGCGCGCTCACCCGCAACCAGCACCTGCACTTCCGCAACCGGGACCAGATCCTCCGCATCGAGGCTGTCGGCACCGCGTGGACCAACGCGTTCCAGCCGGGCCAGGAGGTGCTGGTCCCGGTCAAGAACGGCGAGGGCTGCTACGTCGCCGACCCGGCGACGCTGGACCGGCTGGAGGCCGAGGGCCGGGTGGTCGCCCGCTACCTCGGCGGCAACCCGAACGGTTCGCAGCGCGACATCGCCGCGATCACCAACGAGGCCGGCAACGTGGTCGGCATCATGCCGCATCCCGAGCACGCGGTGGAGGCGCTCACCGGCCCCTCCCTGGACGGTCTCGGCTTCTTCACCTCGGTGCTCAAGCACCTGGTGGGGGCGCCGGCGTGAGCGTGCGCGGCGGGACCATCGGTCGGCTCACCCGCCGCCACGGCGGCGAGCGCAGCGAGGAGACGTCATGACCACCCACCCGGACCCGGCCCTGCGGGAGACGCCGGCGGTCGCGCCGCAGGCCGGCCCGGCCGACGACTGGGCCCGCGGCGTGGACACCGTGCCGCAGGCCGTCGACACCCCGGACGAGCTCCAGCCGTACGCGGAGCTGGGCCTCCGCGACGACGAGTACGACCGGATCCGGCACATCCTCGGCCGCCGGCCCACCCAGGCCGAGCTGGCCATGTACTCGATCATGTGGAGCGAGCACTGCTCCTACAAGTCCAGCAAGGTGCACCTGCGCCAGTTCGGCGAGAAGGCCCCGCCGAGCGACCGGCTGCTCGCCGGCATCGGCGAGAACGCCGGCGTGGTCCGGGTCTCCGACGAGCTGGCGGTGACCTTCAAGGTCGAGTCGCACAACCACCCGAGCTTCGTCGAGCCGTACCAGGGCGCGGCGACCGGTGTCGGCGGCATCGTCCGGGACATCCTCGCCATGGGCGCCCGCCCGGTCGCCGTGATGGACCCGCTGCGCTTCGGCGCGGCCGACCACCCGGACACCGCCCGGGTGCTCCCCGGCGTGGTGGCCGGTGTCGGCGGCTACGGCAACTGCCTGGGCCTGCCGAACATCGGCGGCGAGGTCGTCTTCGACCCCTGCTACCAGGGCAACCCGCTGGTCAACGCGCTCTGCCTCGGCGTGCTGCCGGTCGACCGGCTGCAGAAGAAGGAGGCCGCCGGCCCCGGCAACGTCGTGGTGCTGATGGGCGCCAAGACCGGCCGGGACGGCATCGGCGGCGTGTCGGTGCTGGCCAGCGCCACCTTCGACGAGGGCAGCGAGCAGCGCCGCCCGTCGGTCCAGGTCGGCGACCCGTTCATGGAGAAGCTGCTGATCGAGGCCTGCCTCGAGCTGTACGACGCCGAGCTGGTCGTCGGCATCCAGGACCTCGGCGGTGCCGGCCTGACCTGCGCGTTGACCGAGACCGCCGCGTCCGCCGGCACCGGCATGCGGGTCTGGCTGGAGCGGGTCCCGCTGCGCGAGGCGTCGATGACCCCGCACGAGATCCTGGCCAGCGAGTCCCAGGAGCGCATGCTGCTGGTGGTCGCCCCGGACAAGCTGGAGGCGGTGCTCAAGACCGCCGAGAAGTGGGGCGTCTGGGCCACCGCGATCGGCGAGGTCACCGCGCCGTCGCCGGACGGCCAGCCGGGCCGGCTGGTCATCACCTGGCGCGACCAGCTCGTGGTGGACGTGCCGCCGGGCTCGTTGGTCGACGACGGGCCGGTCTACGCCCGCCCGATGCGGGAGCCGGCCGACCTCATCCTGCTCCAGGCCGACCGGGCCGAGACGCTGCCCCGGCCGAGCGACCCCGACGCGCTGCGCGAGACCGTGCTGCGGATGATCGCGTCGCCCAACCTGGCCGACAAGACCTGGGTCACCGAGCAGTACGACCGGTACGTGCTGGGCAACACCGTGCTGGCCCAGCCGGAGGACTCCGGCGTGATCCGGATCGACGAGCGGACCGGCCTCGGTGTCGCCCTCTCGCTCGACGGCAACGGCCGGTACGCCCGCCTCGACCCGTACCACGGGACGAAGCTCGCGCTGGCCGAGGCGTACCGGAACGTGGCGGTGACCGGCGCGACGCCGATCGCCGTGACCAACTGCCTCAACTTCGGCTCGCCGGAGGACCCGGGCGTGATGTGGCAGTTCGCCGAGGCCGTCCGCGGCCTGGCGGACGGCTGCCTGGAGCTGGGCATCCCGGTCACCGGCGGCAACGTCAGCTTCTACAACCAGACCGGCGCGGCGGCCATCCACCCGACCCCGGTGGTCGGCGTGCTGGGTGTGCTGGACAACGTCGCCGACCGGGTGTCGATGGGCTTCGTGCCCCGCCCGGCCGGCGACCACGACCAGCTCTTCCTGCTCGGCGAGACGCACGTCGAGCTCTCCGGCTCCGAGTGGGCCTGGGTGACCCACGAGCACCTCGGCGGCATCCCGCCGCAGGTCGACCTGGGCCGCGAACGGCAGCTCGCCGAGCTGCTGGCCGCCGCCGCCCGGGTGGGGCACCTCAGCTCCGCGCACGACCTCTCCGACGGTGGTCTCGCCCAGAGCCTGGTCGAGTCGTGCCTGCGGCGCGGCGTGGGGGCCCGGATCGCCGTGCCGGAGCAGTTCGCCGGCGGCTCGATGCCGTTCGTCTTCCTGTTCAGCGAGTCCGCCGGCCGGGTGCTGGTGTCGGTGCCGCGCGGGCACGAGAAGGCGTTCACCGCCCTCTGCGCCGAGCACGGTGTGCCGTGGGAGCCGATCGGGGTCACCGACCCGGCCGGGGGCGCCCTGGAGGTACACGGCCAGTTCCGGATCGGCCTCGACGAGCTGCGCGCGGCGCACAGCGAGACCCTGCCGCGGCTGTTCAGCGGCGCGGAGACGGCCCAGGTGGCGGTGGAGGCGACCCGTACCGGAACCACCACCGTCCTGCCGGCCACCGCTGAGCAGCCGGTGGACGTCGACCCCGAGGCGGTGGCCGCCGAGCCGATCGCCCGGGCCGGCGAGGCCCCGGTCGAGGTGGACGACGCGGCGGAGCCCGTCGAGGCCCCGGTCGAGGCCGAGGGGGTGCCCGCAGGGTCGGACGACGTGGCGACCGACGCCGCGCCCGAGGCCGGGCCGGAGGGGTCCGCGTCGGCTTCCGGTGAGCCGGACCAGCCCGCCGCGCCCGATCAGCGCTGAGGCGCTGGCCTTGGCCGTCTACGCCCAGCCCGGTTCCGGCGCCCGGTTCGACTGGGGGCTGACCGGGGCGGCGGAACTCGGCCGGGTGTGCGCGGCCCTGGTGGTGGTGGACGTGCTCTCGTTCACCACCGCCGTCGAGGTGGCGGTCGGCCGTGGCATGCGGGTGCACCCGTTTCCCTGGGGGGAGCAGGCCGCCGATTACGCCCGCCGGGTGGGTGCGGTGGCCGCGGTCGGCCGCCGGCAGATGACCCCGGAGCATCCGTGGTCCCTCTCGCCGGCGGCGTTGCGGACCGCGCCGGTCGTCCACGACCTGGTGCTGCCCTCGCCGAACGGCTCGGCCATCAGCGCCGCCGCGAGCGCCACCGGCGTGCCGGTGGTCGCGGCGTGCCTGCGTAACGCCCGCGCCGTCGGGCGCTGGCTGCGGGGCCAGGGGTACGGCTCGATCGACGCCCCGGTGGGCGTGGTGGCCGCCGGGGAGCGCTGGCCGGACGGCTCGCTGCGGCCCTGCGTGGAGGACCAGTTGGGGGCGGCGAGCGTGCTGGACGCCCTCGCCGGGGTGCCGGGTGGGCTCTCGGTGGAGGCGGCGATGGCGCTGGCCGCCCTGGCCAGCACGCCCGACGTGCCGGCCGCCGTGCGGGGCTGTGTCTCGGGGCGCGAGTTGACCGAGGGCGGCTTCGCCGAGGACGTGTCGGTCGCCGTCCAGGTCGGGGTCTCCGACGTGGTGCCGGTGCTCCGCCAGGGCTATTTCGCCGCCGCCTGATCCCTGCTGTTCCGCCGGTCGGGCGTCTTTGCAGCGACACTCGAGCGATCGGCGGCGCGGCCGATCGCCGGAGCAGCCCGGGAAGCGCAGTGGCCGCCCGGAGGAACCGGGCGGCCACTGTCGGGTTCGGGGCGTCGAGCCCCGGGTGGTCAGTCGTCCAACCAGTCGAGCCGGCGACCGCCGCGCTCCGGCGGGACGTCACCCCGGCCCCGGCCGGCCTGCGCGGGGTCGGCGTAGTGGCCGGGGCCCTGCTCGTAGCCGTGGTTGTCGTACCCGCCGCCCCGCTGCTGCGGGGGCTCCTGGCCGTAGCCGCCCTGCTGGCCGTAGCCACCCTGCGGGGCCTGGCCGTAACCGTCGTTGCCGTAGCCGCCGCGCTGGTCGTAGCCGTCGTAGCCGCCGGACGGGCCGCTGTCGTAGCCGCCGCGGCCCGGGCCGTTGTCGTAACCGCCCTGGGCGCCGTAGCCGCCGCCCGCCCCGTAGCCGTTGTCCGGCTCCGGACCACGGCCGTAGTGCCCCTGGTCCGGCTGGCCATAGCCCGGCCCCTGGTCGGGCTGGTAGGTGCTGGTCGGGTACGGGTCGGCCGGCGGGGCGTACGCGGTGCTGTCGCCGGTGTAGCGGCCGGTCGGCTCGTCGTACCGCTCGCCGCCGTAGCCGCCGCCCTGGGCGGGCGGGTAGCCGCCGGCCCCGGCGTCGTAGTCCCGGCTGCCGTAGCCGCCGCCCGAGGCCGGCGCGTTGCCGTAGCCGCCACCCGCGTTGCCGTAGCCGCCGCCCGAGGAGGGGGCGTTGCCGTAGCCGTTGCTGCCGTAGCCACCTTGGGCGGGTTCGTCGCCGTAGCCGCCGCCGGCCCAGCCAGCCGGGCCGCTGCCGTACCCGGACGCCGGCGCGCCGTACGGGTCCGGCGGGACGTCGTCCACGACCGGGCGGTGCATCATCGTCGGCGCGTCGCTCAGCGAGGCGCCACCGACCATCGTCGGCGCCGGACCGGCGCCCATCCCGTTGACCACCCGGGTCTGGTCTTCGACGCCCCGGTAGCCGCCCCGGGCGACCGGCACGGCCCCCGCCGCGACGGGCCCGGCGGGGCCGTCCCCGTCGTCCTCACCCTCGTTCTTGCGGCGCATGTAGAGCAGCACGATGGTGCCGACGCCGACGGCCACGAAGAGACCACCGAGCAGGATCAGCAGCCACGAGCCGAAGCCGCCGGAGTCCTCGTTGGCGGCGGGCTGCTGGGCGGCGGGCGCCTCGCTGGCCGGCTCGTCGGTCGCCTCCTCGGTCGCCTCGTCCGTCGGCAGGGCCTCTTCGGTCGCCGACGGGGTGACGCTCGGGCTGGCCTTCACCTCGATCGGCACGCCGAGTCGGACGCCGGTGACGGACTGGCCGGCGGAGGCGTTGATCGACTTGGTGTCCGTCTTGCCGTCCTTGCTGGCGCCGAGATCGATCCGGCCGGGCGCGATCGGGTCCGAGGTCGAGCCGGTGAAGCGGAAGTTGCCGCTGCCGTCCGTGGTGGTCTGGCGTTGCTTGCCCTGGCTGTCCCGAAGCATGACCAGCGCGCCGGACACCGGCTCGCTGTTGGCCGCGATGATCACCTTGCCGGAAACCGACTTAACGGTCTCCGGCTGCTGCGGCTGCTCGGGAGCGCCCTTGACGGTCATGTCACGAGCGTCGCTGGCCTGGTCGCCACCCGACTTGGCGGAGACCCGCACCTGGCCGGACTTGGTTGCGCCCGCAGGTAGGTTGTCGGCGACCAGGGTCACGGTGATCGAGACCGCGTTGTTGGGCGTGAGGACCCGGGCCGGCACATTGCACTCGCCCTGACACGACAGGCCGCTGAAGGTGTCGACGTTGATGCTGAAGGGGCTCGGCGTGTCGTTCTTGTTGGTGACGGAGAACGTCATCTGAGTCGACTGACCGCTCTGCAGCGTGCCCGTCGACAGGCCGGTGATCGACACCTCAGGGTCGGTCGCCAGGGCGGGTGTCGCGGGGACGGCGAGCAGCGCGCCGAACACCAGCGCCACGACCACACCGGCCCGCTGCTTCCAGGCACGTCGGTGTGTTGACACGTCCACCGCCTTCCGGGTCTGATCTCCTGACCGGCCGGGTGCCGGACCAAGGTTGATCACTCACGGTACGAATACGCCGTCGGCAACTATGCCTTGTCTGACCGGATCATCTCTACCCAGGGCCGGCCTCGACCGGGGTGTTGTGGAGTCGTATCGTCCCGTCGTGTCCTCTCCGCACAGTAAGTCCGCCGCGGTTGCGGCAGCCTTGACGGCGCTGGACGAGGGGCGTACGCCCGAACGGCCGGTGTTCCGGGAGGCGGTCCGTACCCTCTTGGCCACCCTCGCGGAGCGCGCCCCCGGCCGATCGGTGGAGGTGCGGGTTCCACCCTACGGTGCGGTGCAGTGCGTGGCGGGGCCGCGACACACCCGTGGTACGCCGCCAAATGTGGTGGAAATGGATCCGGCGACCTGGCTGGAACTGGCCACCGGCCGGCTCGGCTGGTCGCAGGCGGTCACGGAGGGTCGCGTACGCGTGAGCGGGGTCCGTGCCGACCTCTCCGCGCACCTACCGCTCTAGCTGGTCGCTCCCGCCGATCGGCGTCACCTTCGGTGGACTAATCGTGACTGTCGGTGTCGACTCGGATTCGCGTACACTGTCAGGCGACGACGGTCCCGGCCGACCACGCGGAGCTTGCCCCCCGACTCCGCCAGGCCAGTCCAGCAGAGGGAGCGGCAGGTGCCCCGAGGCGATGGCCGGCTGAGCCACGACCTTGACCCCCAACGACCCGGCCCGCAGGACGCGTGTGGCGTCTTCGGCGTCTGGGCGCCGGGGGAGGAGGTCGCCAACCTGACCTACTTCGGGCTCTACGCCCTCCAGCACCGCGGCCAGGAGGCCGCGGGCATCGCGGTCAGCGACGGCTCGGCGGTGGTGGTCTACAAGGACCTCGGCCTGGTCGCCCAGGTCTTCGACGAGCCGACCCTGGCCAGCCTGCGCGGGCACGTCGCGATCGGCCACGCGCGCTACTCGACCACCGGCGGCTCGACCTGGGAGAACGCCCAGCCGACGATCCGCGCGACCACGGCCGGCACCACCATCGCGCTGGCCCACAACGGCAACCTGGTCAACACCGCCGAGCTCCAGCGCGAGGTGGCCGAGCGGGGGATCGACCCGGACAGCTCGACCAACGACACCTCGCTGGTGACCATGCTGCTCGCCAGCCGGCCGGACCTCTCGGTCGAGGCCGCCGCGCTGGAGGTGCTGCCGCAGTTGCGCGGCGCGTTCAGCTTCGTCTTCATGGACGAGTCGACCCTCTACGCGGCCCGCGACCCGCATGGCGTCCGCCCGCTGGTGCTCGGCCGCCTGGAGCGCGGCTGGGTGGTCGCCAGCGAGACGGCCGCGCTGGACATCGTCGGCGCGAGCGTGGTCCGCGAGGTGGAGCCGGGCGAGCTGATCGCCATCGACGAGGACGGGCTGCGCTCCAGCCGGTTCGCCGCCCCGGAGCCCAAGGGCTGCCTCTTCGAGTACGTGTACATCGCCCGCCCGGACGCCACCATCGCCGGGCGCAACGTGCACGCGGCCCGGGTGCAGATCGGCCGCCAGTTGGCCAAGGAGCACCCGGTCGAAGCCGACCTGGTGATTCCGGTGCCCGAGTCCGGCACCCCCGCCGCGATCGGCTACGCCGAGGCCTCGGGCATCACCTACGGCGCCGGCCTGATGAAGAACCCGTACGTCGGGCGCACCTTCATCCAGCCCTCGCAGACCCTGCGCCAGCTCGGCATCCGGCTCAAGCTCAACCCGCTGCGGGAGAACGTCCGGGGCAAGCGCCTGGTGGTGGTGGACGACTCGATCGTCCGGGGCAACACCCAGCGGGCGATCGTGCGGATGCTGCGCGAGGCGGGTGCGCTGGAGGTGCACGTCCGGATCTCCTCCCCGCCGGTGAGCTGGCCGTGCTTCTACGGCATCGACTTCGCCACCCGGGCCGAGCTGCTGGCCAACGGGCTGGACAACGAAGGCGTCCGGCGGGCGATCGGCGCCGACACGCTGGGCTACGTATCACTTCCCGGTCTCATCGCCGCGACCGAGCAGCCGAAGACCCGGCTGTGCCGGGCGTGCTTCGATGGGGAGTACCCGATCGAACTGCCTGCCGGGAACCTGATCGGCAAGCACGTACTCGAAGGAGTGGGCCGCCGGGTCGCCGCCGAAGCGGCGGGCGACGCCCCGGAGTCCACCGCACTGGCCGCCACCCACCGCCCATAGCACCACCCACGCGGGACCGGCCGCCACAGGCGGGCCCGCGGGAACCACAAAAGGGGAGAACCGTGACCCACGTGTCCGAGCGCAGCGGCGCAGGAACCAGCCCGACGGGCGCCGGCGGCGACCGCCAGCCCTGGACGGCCGGCACCAGCCGCGCGACGCGCAAACGCTCGGTCTCGTACGCCGACGCCGGGGTGTCGATCGAGGCGGGCGACCGCGCGGTCGAGCTGCTGAAGTCCAAGGTCAAGCAGACCCGGCGCCCGGAGGTCATGGGTGACCTGGGCGGCTTCGCCGGCCTGTTCCGGCTGGACACGACGAAGTACAAGAACCCCATCCTGGCCTCGTCGACCGACGGCGTCGGCACCAAGCTGGTGATCGCCCAGCAGATGGACATCCACGACACGGTCGGCATCGACCTGGTCGCCATGGTCGTGGACGACCTGGTCGCCTGCGGTGCCGAGCCGCTCTTCCTGCTCGACTACATCGCCACCGGCGAGGTCGTCCCGGACAAGGTCGCCGAGATCGGCGCGGGCATCGCCGACGGCTGCCGGTACGCGGGCTGCGCCCTGCTCGGCGGCGAGACCGCGGAGCACCCGGGCGTGCTGCGCCCCGACGAGTACGACATCTCCGCGACCGGCGTCGGCGTGGTGGAGGAGAGCGAGATCCTCAGCCCGGAGCGGGTCGAGGTGGGCGACGTCGTGATCGCGATGCGCTCCTCCGGCCTGCACTCCAACGGCTACTCGCTGGTCCGGCACGTGCTGCTGGGCGTCGCCCGGATGCGGCTGGACGTGGTGATCGAGGACTTCGGCCGGCAGCGGACCCTCGGCGAGGAGCTGCTCACCCCGACCAAGATCTACGCGCAGGACTGCCTCAAGCTGATCGCCGAGGCCGAGGTGCGGGCGCTGGCCCACGTCACCGGCGGCGGCATCCCGGGCAACCTGGTCCGGATCCTGCCCGAGCACGTCGACGCGGTGGTCAACCGGTCGACCTGGAAGCCGCAGCCGATCTTCGACCTGATCCAGTCCAAGGGCCGGATCGAGGACCCGGAGATGGAGGCGACGTTCAACATGGGCGTCGGCATGTTCGCCATCGTCTCCGCCGAGGACGCCGACCGCGCGCTGGCCACCCTGACCGGCCGTGGCGTGGACGCCTGGCAGGCCGGCGAGATCATCGAGGGCTCCGGCAACGTGCAGATGATCGGTCAGCACACCCGCGGATGATCACCCTCTGGTGATCATCCGGCCACCTGATCGGGGGTTCACCCGAGTGGCCACCGCCGCCTAGCCTGAAGGGTCTGAGGGCTGGACGGGGGAGGGTTGATGGCTGCTCGTACGCATCCGGGGATGCGCGGGATCGCCGCGGTTCCCTCGTACGTGGTGATGCAGCCGACCACGCTCTGCAACCTGGACTGCGTCTACTGCTACCTGCCGATGCGGGCGGTGGACCGGCGGATGCCGGTGGCGGTCGCCGAGGCGGTGGCGGCCTCGGTGAACCCGTGGGCGGCCGCCGGGCGCTTCTCGGTGGTCTGGCACGGCGGGGAGCCCCTCGCGGCCGGCAGGGAGCATCTGGCCGCCCTGCTGGGCCCGTTCGCGCCGGAGGTGGAACACCACGTCCAGACCAACGCCACGCTGATCGACGACGCCTGGTGCGAGTTCTTCGCGGAGCACGGCGTCCGGGTCAGCGTGAGCGTGGACGGGCCGCGGGAGCGCAACACCGAGCGCGTCACCCGGGGCGGGCGGCCGGCGTACGAGCGGATCCTGGCCGGGGTGGCGACGCTGCGCCGGCACGGGCTGCCCTTCTCGGCCCTGGCGGTGGTCTCCCGGCCGGCGCCGGGCCTCGCCACCGAGCTGTACGACTACTTCCTCGACCTCGGCTGTGACGTGCTCGGCGTCAACATCGAGGAGACCGAGGGGGTCAACACCCGGACGAACGCCCGGGACGCCGCGGCGGTGACCGGGTTCTGGGCGGAGCTGGTGGGCGCCTGGCGCAGGGATCCGCGGATCCACCTGCGCGAGGTGGAGTGGTCGCTGCGCTACGCCGGGGCCGTGCTGGACGGCACCGCGGAGGACCTGCTGCCCCGCCGGCTGGATCCCATCCCGACCGTCGCCCAGGACGGCTCGGTGGTCGTGCTCTCCCCGGAGCTGGCCGGCTTCACCGACCCCCGGTACGGCGACTTCAGCAGCGGCAACGTGCTGACCACCCCGCTGGCCGAGATCCTGGCCGGTGCCGGGCGTACGCCCTGGGTGGGCGAGTTTCTCACCGGTGTCGAGGCGTGCCGGTCGTCCTGCCCCTACTTCGGGTTCTGCGGTGGTGGCCACGCGGCCAACCGCTACTTCGAGCTGGGGCGTTTCGACGGTACGGAGACCGAGCACTGCCGCAACAGCAAGATCCGCCTACTGGAGGGAGTGTTGGAGCATGCCCGAGACCACGAGTCACCGGCAGCCTGAGCGCGTCGCGGGAGCCCACCCGGACCTGGTCGCGGACCGGGTGCGGGAAGCCGCCGTGGGGTTGACCGCACTGCTCCACGAAGCGGAGGCCGCACGGCTGCTGCGGGCGGAGGTGTCGGGCGGCGACGGGGCCAGCGCGGTCTGCGCCTGGAACCACTTCGAGAACATCCCGACGTTCTACAACTGGAACAACCGGCCCCGCTGACCGTACGAGCCCGCGATCAGGGACCTGCCGATCGTCCGGAGTGCTCCGGGGTGGCGAGGTCCCTGATCGTCGGCTTGGCGCTGCCTGGGACGGGCACATGCGTGAGCACGCGGGGAGTCACCGCGTGCTCAGATGCGACCGGAGGTCAGCGGGTCGGACGCGCCCAGGGATCCGGGTCGTCGTCCGCGTGGTCCTCATCATCGTCGTCGACATACTCTTTGTAGTCGTCGTCGAAGTTGTGCTCAGACTTACCAGCACCCGCCAACTCGCGCTGCAAGGCGGTGAGGTCGGTGTTCGGGGAGTGGTACTTCAACTCCCGGGCCACCTTCGTCTGCTTGGCCTTAGCACGGCCGCGCCCCATGGCTCGACCCCCTCGCACAGAATGCGGGGCAGCCCGAAGGCGGGCCCCGATGACGTCAGGCATCTCTCGTGGCTCTTACGGTACATGGGGATGCCACCGTTCGGCACCTCGGGTTACCGTCAGCCGGCCCTGCGCGTCGCAGTCATCCGGCCGTCACAAAGTGTACCCGGTAAGGAGCGATGCCTGGGGTTGGCCGTGACGGCGGGCAAACCGGCACGAATCGTCCCATCTCCCAGCTTAACGCCGGGGCGGCCGGGCTCGTGACCCGGGGGCGGAGCGGGTGCCCCGCCCCCGGCGTGACGTTCAGCGCAGGTGGATCGTGCGCAGCCGCCCGACCTCGGCCATCCGCCGCTCGGCGAGCCGGTCCGCGGCCACCGCCGGCGGGACGCCCTCGTCGTCGGCGAGGCGGAGGATCTCCCGGGTGGTGTTGTAGATGCGGGTGGCCCGCAGCTTCGCCCGCTCGAAGTTGAAGCCCTCGATCTCGTCGGCGACCTGGATCACACCGCCGGCGTTCACCACGTAGTCCGGGGCGTAGAGGATGCCCCGGTCGGCGAGGACCTTCTCGATGCCCGGGTGGGCGAGCTGGTTGTTCGCCGCGCCGGCGACCACCTTGGCCCGCAGCACCGGCACCGTGTCGTCGTTCAGTGCGCCACCCAGCGCGCACGGGGCGTACACGTCGATGTCGGAGGCGACCAGGGCGGCGGTGTCGTCCACCAGCTCGACCTGCGGGTGGGTGGCGCGCACCCACTCCAGGGCCTTCGGGTTGACGTCGGTCGCCACCACCTCGGCGCCGTCCTCCAGCAGGTGCGCGGTGAGGTACTTGCCGACCTTGCCCAGGCCCGCCACGCCGACCCGGCGGCCGGACAGGGTCGGGGCGCCCCAGACGTGCTCGGCGGCGGCCCGCATGCCCTGGAAGACGCCCCAGGCGGTCAAGATGGAGGAGTCCCCGGCGCCGCCGTGCTCCACGCTGCGGCCGGTGACGTACCTCGTCTCGCGGGCGATCACGTCCATGTCGGCCACGTAGGTGCCGACGTCGCAGGCGGTGTAGTAGCGGCCGGCGAGGGACTCCACGAAGCGCCCGTACGCGCGCAGCAGGGGCTCGCTCTTGATCTGCTCCGGGTCACCCCAGATGACCGCCTTGCCGCCGCCGAGGTCGAGGCCGGCCAGGGCGTTCTTGTACGCCATGCCCCGGGAGAGGTCGAGCACGTCGGCGAGGGCCTCCTCCTCGCTGGCGTACGGGTAGAACCGGGTACCGCCGAGCGCGGGGCCCAGCGCGGTCGAGTAGATCCCGATGATCGCCTTCAGCCCGGACTGCTTGTCCTGGCAGAAGACCACCTGTTCGTGACCCGTGGTTCCCGGGTCTTCGGTGCTGGCGAAAACGCCCATGGCTGACTCCTGTGTCGGTGTGCGCCCTTGTGGGGTGCGGACCAGATGGCACGCCGGCGGGATGCTGCCGGTGCTGCTGAGCCTAATATCGGCCGGAGCCGTACTGTCGCGCACGTCACGTCCCACCGTCGCGCCGACGGGGTACGGGTCCCGTCTCGTGGGAGGATCGCCCCGTGCCGTCGCTCTTCGCTTCTTACCTGCGCGTGTACGAGCCGCTGACCGCCTTCGATCGGGAACGTCAGTCGTTCTGGCGCCGGTACGTGAACGAGGGCCGGGCCATCGCCCCGCTGGAGGGCCCGGTCCGGCAGCGGACCGCGGTGATCGAGGCGCTCGGCGCCGGCTGGACCCGGCTGCCCGACCTGCCCGACGAGGCGTACGTCCTGGAGACCGACGACTCGCTGCTGGTCTGCCCGTGGAACCTGCGGGTCCGGGTCGCGGAGGCGGCGCTCAGCGCCCGGGACGGCGTGCCCTCGGTGCTGGCCGACGCGTTCGTGCCGCCGATCCTGGCCGGTCAGGCCAAGGCGGTGGTGGAGGACTGGCGCAGCGGGGCGCGGGTGCTGGAGCATGGGGTGCCCCGGGTGCACGAGCAGATCGCCACCTGGGGCGTGCCGCTGCGCTGGTTCGTGCTCTTCGAGGCGCAGGAGCGGCACCTGGTCACCGACCCGGCCCGGCGTGCGCTCCGCTACCGCACCGAGATCTCCAAGGCGCGCCGTCGCTCGTCCCGGGCGCTCTCCGTGCTGCGCAAGTCGATCGGCGAGGCGCCGATCACCGAGGCGGTCGAGGAGGCGGCGCGCTGGCTGGAGGAGTTCCACCCGCGCTCGGTGGTGGAGTTGGACTACGGCGGCCTGGTGCAGCTGCTGCCGGACGAGACCCTGGCGGCGGACGACTCGACCGAGCTGGTCGCCGCGGGGCTGGCCGGGCTCTCCCGGGGCGAGGCGGAGGAGGCCTCGGCGGCGTACGACAAGCTGGTCGCCCGGTGGCGGGCGGTGCAGCTGCTGGAGCGCTGCAACTAGGGTCCGGGGCGGGGCCGGCTGATCGCCCCGACATGCCGCGAACGGTGCTGTCCGGCAGCGGCGACACTCCCGCGTGCCGCGACACGCGAACGCCCGCCCGATTTGCCAGGTTGAGACCTCTCGATGCGAGACTGTCTCGTAGTTGACGCATCACGAACCGTGATCATGAGTCCCTATAAGGTAGTTTCTGCGGCATAAAAGTCGTAAAAATCGGGCATGGTTCATCCGTCCGTCTAGGGACCTTCAGCCGTTCGGCCCATGTCGGACATCGGGGACTAGCCGGACCATGGGAGACGCGTCGGCCGGCGGGACCCCGGCCGATGTCTATACATGTGGAGGAGTGACCCCGATGGCATCGCGAACGCACGAACCAGAGCCGCTACTCACGCCGGCCGAGGTGGCGTCGATGTTCCGTGTCGACCCGAAGACGGTTACCCGGTGGGCCAAGGCTGGCAAGCTCAGCGCCATCCGGACCCTGGGCGGCCACCGTCGATACCGCGAGTCGGAGGTCCGGGCCCTGCTGCAGGGGCAGATCCCCCAGCAGCGTCAGGGGGACTGAGACCCGGACGTTTCCAGCGTTCCGATCAGGGGCGGCCGGACGTACGCGAGAGCGACGACCCGCCGCCCTTCGTCGTATCCGGGGTTCCTACTCGTCCAGCACGATCCGCAGCCCGACCGTGCCGCCCTCCCCCCGCCGTAGCCGGCTGCCCAGCAGGCTCAGCCGGCCGATCAGCCGGTACTTCTGCTTCAACAGGCTCCGGATCCGCCGGGTCGTGGCCGGATCCAGGATCGACGCGTGCCCCGGCGCCGCCTCGCCGTGCGGCCGCCCGCGCACGTCGCACGGGGCCACCGTCACCCGGCCGTCCCGCCGGATCCGCTTGACCTTGCCGGAGTCCGACACCGTCCAGACCGCCAGCGCGTTGCCGTCCCGCACCGCCCAGACCGGCGTCGGCACCGCCCGACCGTCCTTCCGGAAGGTGGTGAGCAGCACGTACTTCTCCGCCGCCAAGCGGTCCAGGTCGGTCACGCCGCCCAGGATACGGCCGCGACAGCCCCGCCGAGCCCGGATAGCGTGATCGCCGTGACGGGGGAACCCACCATCGGCGACGTGTTCGGCGAGATGATCCGCGACGCGTACGCCGTCGCCACCGGGATCGGGCCCCGGCCGCTGGTCGGCGGGCGGCTGCCCCGGCCGGTCATCGAGATCATCGAGCGGGACGACGGGCTGGTCAACGGCGTGCCCGCCGCCCACTACCTGGACCCGCCGGAGGCGTGGCAGCCGTACGACCACCGGGCCGTGGCCCGGGTCCGTGGTGCGGTGCTGGACGTCGGTGCCGGTGCCGGCCGGATCGCGCTGCACCTCCAGGAGCAGGGGGTGCCGGTCACCGGGCTGGACACCTCGCTCGGGGCGCTGCGGGTCTGCCGCCACCGGGGCGTACGCGAGCGGGTGCACGCCACCGTGGACGAGCACGTGGCCGACGGCCGGCGGTACGACACCTTCCTGCTGCTCGGCAACAACGTGGGGCTGTTCGAGGGGCGGGAACGGGCGCCCGCGTTCCTGGCCGCCCTCGCCGCGCTGGCCCGGCCCGGCGCGCAGGTGATCGCGCACGGCACCGACCCGTACGGCACCACCGACCCGGTGCACACCGGCTACCACGAGCTCAACCGGCGGCGGGGCCGGCTCGGCGGGCAGCTCCGGCTGCGGCTTCGCTACCGGCTGCTCGGCACCGAGTGGTTCGACTATCTGGTGTGCTCGGTCGACGAGTTCGCCGAGCTGGTCCACGGCTCGCCGTGGCGCCTGGTCGACGTCGACGACAGGGACCGCCCGTACTACCTGGCGACGCTCAAGCTGGCGCGTTAGGAGGGGCCCCTTGTTATCGCCTGGGCGATAACAAGGGGCCCCTCCTTTCAGACCTGCACGGTCGGGGTGGTCTGCTCCGGCGGGAGGCCGCCGTCGCCGTCGACCACCTCGTCGGGGGTGCCGTCCTCGTCGATGTCGACCATGGTGATGTCCACCTTGCCGTCACCGTCGGTGTCGAACTGGAAGAGGTCGGCCTTCCCGTCGCCGTCGGTGTCCACCACCCACACGTCGGTACGCCCGTCGTTGTTGGTGTCCGCGCGCAGCAGGTCCACCCGCTCGTCGCCGCGCGTCTCCACGGTCTCGGTGTTCTCCGCGCTCTCCGGTGCCTGACTCATGTCGGTCCTTCCCTCGACGTTGGAGGCCGTCTGTACCCGATCCGGCGCGCCCCCACGCATGCCGCCCGGGTGGGCCCTGCATAGGGTCGCACCCATGAACGAGCGGAGCGGGCGGGCCGGCGCGGCGGAGACCCCGCGCGTCACCGCGCGCGGCGAGGGGACGTCATGAGTGGTCGTTTTGTGGTCGTCGGGGCCGGCACGATGGGCCTCGGCATCGCGTACGTGGCGGCCGGTGCCGGCTACGCGGTCGAGCTGGTCGAGGTGGACCCGGAACGCGGCGCCGGCGCCGTACGGCGCGTCGGTGAGCTGTGGGAGCGCGGGGTCCAGCGCGGCAAGCTGACCGCCGAGCAGGCGACGGCGAACCGGGAGCGGGTCACCCTGCGGGCCGGGCTCGCCGAGGTCGCCGAGGGGCCCGACGTGATCGTCGAGGCGGTGCCCGAGCGGCTCGACCTCAAGCGGTCGGTGCTCCGGGAGGCCGAGGCCCGGCGTCCCGCCCTGCTGAGCAGCAACACCTCCAGCATCCCGATCGCCGAGCTGGCCGACGGGCTGGACCGGCCGGCGGACTTCCTGGGGCTGCACTTCTTCAACCCGGTCTGGGCGATGGCGCTGCTGGAGATCGTGGTCGGCCCGGCCACCGCCGCCGGCACCACCGAGGCGGCCGTCGCGCTCGCCGGGCGGCTGGGCAAGGACCCCGTCGTCGTACGCGACATGCCCGGCTTCGCCACCTCCCGGCTCGGGGTCACCCTCGGGCTGGAGGCGATCCGGATGGTCGCCGATGGGGTGGCCGCTCCCGCCGACATCGACAAGGCGATGGTGCTCGGCTACCGGCACCCGGTGGGCCCGCTGGAGCTGACCGATCTGGTCGGGCTGGACGTCCGCCTCGACATCGCCCGCACCCTTCAGGCCGCGTACGGGGACCGGTTCGCGCCGCCGCCGCTGCTGGTGGAGATGGTGGCCGCCGGGAAGCTCGGCAAGAAGTCCGGCCAGGGCTTCTACACCTGGAAGGGCGGGGTCAAGCAGTGAGTGGGCTGCGGATCGAGGAGCTGCCGGACCGGCTGGTGGTCACCCTGGACCGGCCGGAGAAGCGCAACGCGATCGACGCGGACCTGATCGTGGAGCTGCACGCGGTCTGCGCGGAGCTGGAGGCACGGCCCCGGCTGCTGCTGCTCACCGGCGGCACGGAGGGCATCTTCGCCGGTGGCGCCGACATCGCCCAGCTCCGCGAGCGCGGCCGGCTGGACGCGCTGGCCGCCATCAACCAGGCCGCCTTCGCCCGGATCCGGGCGCTGCCGATGCCCACCGTGGCCGCCGTCGACGGCCCGGCGCTGGGCGGCGGCGCCGAGCTGGCGTACGCGTGTGATCTGCGGGTGTGTACGGCGCGTGCGGTGTTCGGCCAGCCCGAGGTGCGGCTGGGCATCCTGGCCGGCGCCGGCGCGACCCACCGCCTGCCGGCGCTGGTCGGCGAGGCCCGGGCCAAGGAACTGCTCTTCACCGGCCGGCGGGTGGACGCCGAGGAGGCCCTGCGGATCGGGCTGGTGAACCGGGTGGTGGCCGAGCCGGCGGAGCTGCTGCCCTCCGCGCACGGCCTGCTCGACGAGATCGCGGAGGGTTCGGCGCTGGCGGTGCGGCTGACCAAGCTGGCCGTGGACGCCCCGCCGGCCGCCCACCCGCAACTCGACCTGCTCAGCCAGGCGGTGCTCTTCGAGGACGAGGAGAAGCACCGGCGGATGACCGAGTTCCTGGAACGCCGCCGGTCCCGCTGACCGGTCGACACAGGAACGAGGGCCGCACCGGTTCGCCCGGTGCGGCCCTCGTCGTCGTCAGCGGTCAGTGCCGGATCTGCACCCCGGCGTCGGCCAGCGCGGTGATCACGCGCGCCGACTCACCGAAGCCGATCACCAGTACGGCGTCCGCGCGGAAGTCCTTGATCTGCCGCGCGCCGTCGCTGAAGTCGACCGGCGGCGCCTTGGCGTCGGCCGGCGGCTCGTAGGTGAGCAGCTTGACCCGGTCCGCGCCCACCCCGGCCCGCTCCAGCTCGGCGCGGACGTTCTCCTGGAGGCCCTCGCCGTAGGAGTCCTTACGGGCCACGATGGCGATCTTGTGCGGGCCGTCGCGGAGGATCACGTCGGCCAGCGCCCGGCCCTGAAGGATGTCCGACGGGGCGGTACGGAAGTAGAGGCCCTTGTCGTCGATGGTGGTCAGCCCGGCGTCGGTGTTCGACGGGGAGAAGAGCACCCGACCGGCGGCCACCACGTCGGGCAGCACGGCCCGGGAGATGCCCGAGGCGGCCGCACCGATGATGACGTGCACGCCCTTGCTGACGTGCGAGGCGACGGTCGCCTTGGCGATCGTCGGGTTGGTGCCGTCGTCGCCGTCGATCCAGGTCACCGGCTCGCCGAGCACCCCACCGGCGGCGTTGACCTCCTTGAGGGCCAGCGCCGCGCCAGCCGCGATCGGCGGGTAGGCCAGCGCCAGGTCACCGGTCTTCGGCAGGAGCCCGCCGAGCACCAGCGGGGCACCCGCCTCCTTGCCCGGCTTGCCGCGCTGCTTCTTGCCGCGCGGCGGGGCCTTGCTGCTCGCCGCGGACTCGTCACCGGCGCCGACGAACTCGGTCTTGCCGTCGTTGATCTTCTTGTCGTCGAAGTGCAGGGTGGCGTAGCTGGCGGTGGCCGGCTCGCCGGCATCGGTGAACCCGGCCCGGGTCAGCGACACCCCCCGGTACTCGATGTCCTGGCCCGCGCGGGCCAGCTGGAGGCAGGTCCCCGGATCGTCGCACCGCTGTCCGCCGGTGGTCACCCCGACGATCTGCTTGGCGATCTCGCCCGGGTCGGTGGTGCCGGCGAGCTGGGCGGCCAGCGCGCTGATCACGACGGCGTCGTACGTCTCGGCCGAGTAGAGGAAGTCCTTCAGCTTCGGGTCTACGGTGCGTAGCCGATCCTTGAAGGTCTCGGGCAGCGGCGTGAGCGGGATCGTGCCCTTCATGCCGTTGAGCAGATCCGCCCGGTCCTTGAGCTCGTCGACGTACGAGTTCTGCATGTTGCCGTCGGTGCCGTAGAGGCGCACCTGGGTGGTGGTGGTCGCCCCCTCGGGCTTGTCGCTCCCGCAGGCGCTGGTGGCGAGCAGGAGCGCCGCGCAGGCCGTGGACACGGCCGCGCGCGACGCGCGTGATACGAGCATGGTCGTCCTTCCTCCGGCGAAGGTCCGCTGCGCACATTAGCGTGCCGGCGCGGACCGTGGGACCGTGGAGGTCGCTCCGTCGGCAGCCCGACTGCGGGTATCACTCAGCGTGACAGTGGTGCTGTTTCGGGGTCACCGCTTGACCCCCGGAAGTACTGTTCGGCGGGTGAGCGACGAAGCACAGCAGACGCTGGACGATGCGACCGCCGTGCTCCGCTCGGCCCTGGCCGGTGACGGCGACGCGGTGGTGGGCACCTTCGACGCGGTGGTGGACCGCTCCGGCCTGGCCGGCGCGTACGGGGTGGCGTGGTGTCTGGCCGCCGCCATGGTCGGTGACGACGCCCCGACCGGCGGCGCCGCCCTGGACTTCCCCGGCATCGACCAGGCCGCCTACGACACCCGATGGGTGGCCCGCTTCGTCAGCGCGTACGCCAACGACGACGCCGACACCGGCGAGGCGCTCTTCGGGGCCGCCGTGGCCGACGGGTTGCTGCCGGACTGCCTGCTCACCCTCGCCGGGTCGACGGTGGCCACGCTGCGGAGCCGGGCGGACTGACCGCGCCGGGGTGGCCGGCGGGTCCGGCGGCACCGGCTGTGGTAGCTCTGGTGCATGTCCGAGGCGATGCTCAGCAAGGTCCGGAAGCTGCTCGCCCAGGCCGAGGACCCGGCCTGCACGCCCGCCGAGTCGGCCGCGTTCATGGCCAAGGCGACCGAGCTGATCGCCCGCTACGGCGTGGACCGGGCGCTGCTCGCGGCGAGGGAACCGGCCACCGACCCGGTCGGCGACCGGGTGGTCGAGGTCGTCGCCCCGTACGCCCGGGACAAGGCCGGCCTGCTCGCCGCCGTCGCCGACCCGCTGCGCTGCCGCTGCGTGCGACGCCGGCAGGGCACCGGTTTCGCCATGCACCTCTTCGGCTTCGCCAGCGACCTGGAACGGGTCGAGCTGCTTTTCACCTCGCTGCTGGTGCAGGCCGCGCACGGGCTGGCCGGCGCCGCGGTGCCGGCCGGGGAGCATCCGGCCGCGTTCCGGCGTACCTGGCTGGCCGGCTTCGCGCACGTGGTGGCGGAGCGGTTGCGGGCGGCCGAGGCCGACGCGGTCGCCGGGTCCGGGGCACCCTCGATGGCGCTGGTGCTCGCTGACCGTTCCGGCCGGGTCCAGCGCCGGCTGGCCGAGGCCTATCCCCGCCTGCGTACCGCCCCGGCGCGGCGGCTGGCCGGCACCGGCTTCGGCTCGGGGGCGGCGGCGGGCCGCCGGGCCGACCTGGGTGGCCCGGGCGTGGCCGGGGCCGGCACGACGCGCGGCATCGGGCGCTGACAGCCGCAGGGCTGACGCGGTGCCGGGCCGGCTCAGCCCGCGTTGCGCTCGACCGTGGCGAGGTAGCGGCGGAGCAGCTCGTGCCAACCGGCGGTCAGCGCCTCCCGGTAGCCCTCGGCTGCCTCGCCGTGCCGGTCGAAGTTGCGGTGTTCGACCTCCACCCGCGTCCGGTCCGGCCCCTCGGGCAGGAAGAGCACCTCGACCTCGCTGGCCCGCGCCGGGTCGGGCACCGGCACCCGGTCCGGCCCGATCTGCCAGGTGAACACCAGCCGGCGGGGCGGGTCCCAGGTGAGCACCCGGCCGAAGTCGCTCCGGAAGCCGTACGGGCCGATCTCGTAGAGCATCCCGCCGGCGCGGGGCTCGATGCCCAGCTCAGCCAGGGCGTCGGGCCCGGACCAGGTGTACTCGCGCACCCACCAGTCGGTCAGCGATCCGGTGAAGACGGCGAAGGCCCGTTCGGCGGAGGCCGGGGCGAGCAGGCGGCAGCGGAGGGAGAAGCGGTCGAATTCCTGGCGGACGTCATCCGGATCGCTCATCTCCTGTCCCATAGGCCCGGACCATACCGGCTGATGCCTCGCTGCGCAGCTTCGCGGGCGCCCGCTCGTCGACGCCTGAGGCGGGGACGGATGTCGCGGCGCAAACCGGGTAACCGCCGCCGATCCGGCCCGGCGGACGGGCCAGCGGGGAGCGGGGAGCATGACCGAGAGCGAAGCGACCGAGCGGGAACGGGAGCCGGACGTCCTGCTCGACATCCCGGAGGTGGCGGTCGACCAGCTCCGGCTGGCGGTGGACGGGCTCGACGCGGACCTGTCGCTGCGTGCCCGGCTGGCGAACCTGGTCCAGCTCGACGCCGGGGTCCGGGTGCGCCTGTAGGGCGTCGAGCTGGATGTCACCGGGGTGAGCGCCGAGGCCCTGCTCAAGGTGCGCCTGGAGAAACTGGTGCAGATCCTGGACCGGGCGCTGACCACCCTGGATCGGAACCCGCAGATCATCGACGCGCTGGCCCGTGCGGCGGGGGTCACCGCCGAGGAGGTGGGCCCGATGATCCAGGAGATCGCCGACCGGGCGGGCGAGCCCGCTGCCGCGCCGACGCCCGCCGCCGCGCCGGTGCCGGTCACCGCGCCGACGCCCGCCCGGTCCCCGGAGCCGCCGACCGGACCGTCAGGCGGTGCCGAGCGCCCGCCGGGTGCTGCCGAGCAGCCCTCGGGCGAGCCCTCGCCGGGTGGTGCCGGCGGTGCAGCACCGGGCTCCGGTGGGGGCCAGGGAGAAGGCGGCCGGGGTGCGGGGGGCCAGGGCGAGGGCGGGGCGGCGTCCGGAGCGGCTCAGCTCGCGGGCCAGGCCGGCGAGAGCCTGCGGCAGGCGGGCCGCAGCGTGTGGGAGGCGATCCAGAGCGGGATGGGACAGAACCGCGAGCAGCGCCCGAAGCGGTGACCGCGGGGACGCCGGTCAGGTCCTCGTCGCACCTGTCGTAGCCAGGCCGTCGGACCTTCGTTCGGGCCCGGTCGCTCCGGCAAAGGTTGCCGGTGAGAGCGTCATGTCGGAGAGACATAAAGATGTCTCTCCGACATGACGCTCTCAGGTGGTGGTTGGCCTCGCCCGGGCTGGGATCGCGGCGGGATCAGGGCGGGGTCGGGATCAGCGCGACCCGGGAGCGGAGCGCCACCAGGCCGTACGCCGCAGCAGCAGCAAGCCCGCGACCGGGGTGAGGGTGATCGCGAGGGCGAGGCTGCTCGCCGCGTCCCGGGGCGTCCAGAGCAGGTTGTCGCCGATCCCGTTGGCGTGCGCGGTCAGCGAGGCCGCGACCAGCAGCCCCAGCGCCGCCAGCACCGCGCCCGTCCGGCGCAGGCGTCCGCGCGGCGGCCGAGACCGTCGGGACGGTCGGGAACGCCGGGCCGGCTCCGCGCCGGGGTCGGTGGGCGCCGGCCGAGCCGGAACGCCGTCGGCGTCGCGGGGCATCCGGTCGGCCGCCGTCCCGGGGTTCGGCGCCGGGCGGACCGCCGGAGCCGCCGAGCCGGTCAGCCGCCGCTGAAGGGCGGTGAGGCCCCGGACGGCCCAGGCCAGCGGCGGGACGACCAGCAGCAGGATGAGGGTGGCGTGGGTGGCCCAGGCGCCGGCCAGGGTCGGGCCGCCCCAGGAGTCGGCGTAGCGGTCGGCCCAGATGTCCCCGGTCGAGCCGCCGATGCCGAGCCAGGGGCGGAACGGGTACGCCAGCACGTTGATCAGCACCAGGAAGGCGAGCGTGCCGGTGAGCGCGGACCCGGCGAGCGCGACCGGCAGGGCGAGCAGCGCGCGGGCCAGGTTCCGGATCCGGCCCGGGCGGCGCAGGGCGGTGGCCAGCGCCGCCAGGGCGCTCGGCAGCGCGATGACGGACCAGGCGAGGCGGCGGAGCGTCTCGGCCCGGTACGCCACCCGCCACGGGGTGAGGGCGCGGTGGAGGAGGTGACGTACGTCTCCGGCTGGGGTCATACCGCCAGTCTTCGCGGCGGCACCGTCCGGCACCATCGGGAGGATCCCCGGCTCACCCCCGAGACCGAACCCCGGACCCGGGCCGGCGAAAAAGCAAGATCCCCACCGGCGTTTCCGCAAGTGGGGACCTCTGTAGCCCGGCGAAAGGCTATGTGGCCAGGGGCGGGGTCGAACCGCCGACCTTCCGATTTTCAGTCGGACGCTCGTACCAACTGAGCTACCTGGCCGTGGTGCTCGGCTCATGCTACCGCACGGGCCGATACGCAGAACGCCGCGCGTGGAAGGCGCGGCGTCAGCGCTTGCGGTCCTGACGGGACTTGAACCCGCGACCTCCGCCTTGACAGGGCGGCGAGCACTCCGACTGCTCCACAGGACCTGGCTGGTGTTGCATCCGGTCGGAACCGGACCGTGCCCCCAACGGGATTCGAACCCGTGCTACCGCCTTGAAAGGGCGGCGTCCTGGGCCGCTAGACGATGAGGGCGGCCCCGCCATCATTGCATACTCGCAACTTCAAGCGGACTTGCTCCCATCCGGCCCCGCCGGAGGCATGAGAAGCATATGCCATGCCTCCTCGGACGGCCAAACCGGTATGGCTACCGGCACACCGACGAAGGAAAGAGCAGGTCAACGGGGGTGTTAGCGGAGCCTGGAGATCCCGTACCGACGCCGGAGGTCGGGAATCAGGGTCCGGCAGGCGGCCATCGTCTGGCTCCGGTCGCCCCCCGCGTCATGCATCAGCACGACCGAGCCGGGCCGGCTCGCCGACTCCACCCGCTTGATGATCGTCTGCGCCGGCGGGCGGTCCCAGTCCTGCGGGTCGACGCTCCAGTGCAGCGGTCGCATGCCGAGTTGGGCCGCCACCGCCACCTCCTCGGCCGTCCACCGGCCGCCGGGCTGGCGGAACCAGGCGATCCTGGCCTTCGGGGCGGCGGCCCGGATCGCCTGGTTGGTCCGGACCAGATCGGCCCGGATGTCCGCCACCGGGCGCCGGCCGAGGTCCATGTCGTGCCGCCAGCTGTGGTTGCACAGCTGGTGGCCCTCCCGGACGATCCGTGCCACCAGCTGCGGGTAGCGCCGGGCCTCCTTGCCGACCAGGCAGAACGTCGCCGTGACGTGCGCCGCGCGGAGCTGGTCGAGGATCTGCGGCGTCCAGCGCGGGTTCGGTCCGTCGTCGAAGGTGAGCGCCACCCCCCGGTCACCGCTGTGCCGGTGCAGCCCGGCGGGCAGGGTCTTGGGCAGCGGGCGCAGCTGCGGCTTGGGCTTGGGCTTCGGCGGGGCGGTGCGGCTGGGGCGCGGCGTGGGCGTCGGACGCGGCGGGGCGGCCGAGGCCGCGGGCGGACCGTCGGCCCGGGACGGGGTCTTGCCAGGTTCGCCACAGCCGGCCAGGAGCAGGACCAGGCCGACGGCGAGCGCCAGCAGGGCGCGTGGACGCATCGTCGCTCCCGGAGGGGTCGGGGTACGCGGACTTTCCGACCGTAGTGGACGAAGCGCCGATCCGGGAGGGGCGGTCAGTCGGTCGCGGACTGGTCCAGGGAGTCCCGTACCGCCAGTGCCAGCGAGATCGCCTCGGTCAGATCCACCGGGCGGACCACCCCGGCGGGCAGCGTGTCGGCCCGCCAACCCGGGCCGGCGGCGAGCACCAGCAGCGGCCGCCGCGGGGCGGCGAGCAGCGCGGAGAGCTGGTGCGGATCGGCGGTGGCCCGGGTGTGCGACCAGAGCACCACGGCCGCCGGCCCGGTCCGGGCGACCGCCTCGAGCAGGGCCGCCACCGGCACCCGCGCGCCCAGCATCCGGTAGCTCACGCCGACCTCGGCGAGGGCGGCGCCCAGCGCCTCCAGCGGCAGGGTGTGCTGCTCCTCGTCGGCGCAGGAGAGCAGGATCCGGGCCGGCCCGGTGGTCGGGTGGGACCGGGCCGTGGCGGCGAGCGCCTCCGACACGCACCGGGACATCAGGTGCTCCACCTCGATCAACCCGGCGGTGGCAGTGTGCCGCTCCCCGATGCCGGCGAGGACCGGCCGCAGCAGCCCGTCCCAGGTGGCGACCACGCCGTCGGTGGCGAGGCCGTACGCGATCGTCTCGCTGATGGCGGCCGAGTCCAGCCGCATGGCGGCCCGCGCCAGCCCGCGGGCGACC
>NZ_RJLN01000026.1 GCF_003725545.1 Micromonospora solifontis
CGTCCCCCGGTCCCGCCGCACCGGCGCGGTCAGCTTCCGCTGGTGGGGTACGTCCGGCTGGCGGATCGACATCGGCGACCGCACCGTGCTGGTCGACCCGTACCTGAGCCGCTACGACACCGGGCTGTTCACGGGGAAGTTCAACCCGGACACCCCGTTGACCGTCGACACCGGGGTCATCGACCCGCTGGTGGACCGGGCCGAGAACATCCTGGTCACGCACACCCACTGGGACCACTTCAACGACGTGCCGTACCTCGCCGGCCGCACCGGCGCCCGGGTCTTCGGCACCCTCACCGCCTACCACCTGGGGCTGGCGTACGGGGTGCCGGCCGGCCAGCTCGCCCCGGTCAGGGGCGGTGAGGTGCTCGACTTCGGCGACTACACGGTCGAGGTGGTCAGCTCGCTGCACAGCCGCAACGCCGCCTGGTCGGTGGCCTTCCCCGGGGTACGGGTCAGCCGGCCGCCGCGGCCGGAGAAGATCTCCGACCTGCCCGAGGGGGACACCCTGGCGTACCAGATCCGGGTGGCCGGCGGCCCGTCGGTGTTCTTCATGGGGGCGAGCGACCTCAACGAGCGCAACCTGGTCGGGCTGGCCCCCGACGTGGCGATGGTCGCCTCCGCCGCGACCACCTCGACCGCCGACTACGTGCCCCGGCTGATGGCGGCACTCGACCATCCCAAGGTGGTCGTGCCGGTGCACTGGGACAACTTCGAGACCCCGCTGACCAACCCGCCGACGGTGGCGGAGAGCGACCGCAAGCGCCTCGACGACCTGATCGCCGCCGTGCGCAGGGTGTCGCCGCGCAGCCGGGTGCTGCTGCCCGAGTACCACACGGCGTACCGCTTCTGAGCGAAACCGGCGGGGCCCGGCCCGGGCCCCGCCGGTCAGCCGGCGGCCAGGTCGCGCAGCGCCAGCACCGACTTCCAGTTCCGCGTGGTCGCCACCACGCCCAGCTTCTTCTCCAGGTACGCGTTGGTGAACTTCGTCCGCCCGTAGCCGCCGTCGGGTAAGTGCAGGTGGATCTCCCGGCCGACGACCGCGTACTCGATGTTCTCGCCGGCCGGCACGGCCAGGTCCTTGACCTTCGCCGCCGTCGGCTTCGCCGACAGGAAGGCCACCAGCAACCGCGTCGGATCGTCCTGCTGCTTCGCGTACGGGCCGGCGTCGACGATCGCGGCCAGCTCGTCGTGGCCGCGCACGAGCACCGGGACCCGCACCCCCAACTCGTCGGCGAGCCGGCGTTCGATGCCCTGGGCCAGGATGTCGTCCTTCCTGGGTGGGCTGGTGAAGACCACGTTGCCGCTCTGCAGGTAGGTCCTGACGTCCTCATGGCCGAGGTCGGCGACGACGCGGCGCAGGTCGGCCATCGGCAACCGGGTGGTGCCGACGTTGACGCCCCGCAGCAGGGCGGCGTAGCGGGCCATCCGGGCCTCCTCGCGTCGATGTCTCCTGGCCCCCAGACTAGGGGCCCGCCGTCTGCCCAGGCACGGCGACCGCGCGGCGGGGCCCGGGGTCGTTCCGCGTGGCCAGCCGCACCTCACCCGCAGTCCCCTGCGAACTTGATGACGCGAACGACTCACCGCGGTCCCGCAGCCGACGGGTCGCCGATGTGCGGGTCCGCCACCCGTCGGCGGGTCGGTCACCTGGTCCGCGGTGCGGCCGCCCGTCCGCGCGGTGAATCGTTCACGTCATCAAGTTTGTAGTCACTGACGACACGTCCCGCCCGTCCGGCCGGCGACCGTTGGTCCGGCCGGACGCTTCGGCCGGCGCTCCTGGTGACGGACCGCCTCGCGGATCAGCGCCGCCGGATGGCGGTGGAGTCGAGGCGGAAGCCGATGGTGCGGTCCACGATCCGGTCGACCAGCTCCGACTTGCGCAGGCCCGCCACTCCGCGCAGCCCGGCCCGGGCCGCCAGCGCACGCAGCTCCCGGGCCGTCCACGTCGACAGGTACGCCCTACCCTCGTCGCGCCGGGCCATGGCGGCGAGCGCGGCGTGCGCCCGCTCGACGTCCTCCGGGGACGCGGATTCCGGCGCTTCGGCGGGCGCCCGGGGTGGCCCGGCGGCGGGCAGGACGGCGAGCCGGGCGCGACCCTCGGCCAGGGCGGCCACCTCGGCGTCGGAGAGTCCGGCCAGGAACTCCGCCACCCGGGCCAGCGCCGCCCGCACCGGCGCGGTCATGCGTCCGCCCCGGTGGCGACCGGGGAGGTCGGGCGCACCGCCGACGCCGGCTGGAGGTGGTCCAGGAACTCGGTGGTGATCTGGCGCAACTCCTCGCGGACCGCCGGGGCGGTGACCCGGTCCCGCAGCACCGCCGGCACCCCGCGCGGGGTGTTGGTGGCGAACAGCGTGACGTTCTCCCGCAGCGCGGTCGGGAACACCGGCACGCCCAGCGCCCGTACCTGATCCATGTAGCCCTGGTGCGCCGCGACCGGCCGCTGCGCCATCAGCTGGATCATGGTGAACACCACCCCCGCGATGTCCGGGGCCACCTTGTGGTGGCGGCGGATCTTCGCGAACCGCCGGGAGTCCGCGTTGTACCGGTCCACCAGCTCCCGGACGTTGGCGTGCAGGTAGTCGATGCCGAGCGTGGACAGGTAGTCGGCCCGCGCCGGGATGAGCAGGTGGTCGCTGGCGATGATCGCCGACTGGGTCACCACGTTGAAGTTGGGCGGACAGTCGATCAGCACCAGGTCGTACGGATCCAGCGCCGGGTCGTGCAGCCCTTGGTCCAGCGACCCGCGCACCCGGAACAGCTCGGCGTCGTACTCGTCGCCGTCGGCCACGCCCCGGGCCAGCGCCAGGTCGATGTCGACCAGTTGCAGGTGCGACGCGATCAGGTCGAGCCGGCCCGCGCCCTTGAGCTGCGCGTTCGCCGCGCCGGGACTGACCACCAGCTCGCCGAGGGCCACCTCCGGGGTGTCCCCGCGCAGCCCGTCGTACCAGCGCTTGACCGTGCGCTCGTCCCGCAGCCGGTCCCGCCAGTCGTCCGGCTCGTAGAAGCTGAACGTCAGGCTGGCCTGCGGATCGAGGTCGATCAGCAGCACCTTCATGCCCCGGTTGGCCAGCTCGGCCCCGAGGTTGGCGGTCATCGTGGTCTTGCCGACCCCGCCCTTGTAGTTGATCACCGATACGACGTACACCGGCACCTCCCCGACCCGGAACGGTAGCGGTAGCCGGGCCGGGCTCGTGGGCCGGGACGCCGGCCGCCGCCACCGTCGGCAGGCCGCTCAGAATCCCGGCGGATAGCACGTACGGTCCGGAGCCGTCACCCGTACGGCGGCCCGCCACGACCGTTCGTGCCGCAGCGGCAGGGGACGTGTCACCCGACGGCGGTGACGGAGCTGATCACCGCCGCACCGGCAGGAGGCATCTGCGGGCGAATGAGACGACCGAGCCGGATCGCGGCCGCGGTGGCGGGCGCGCGGCACCCCGGTCTACACCTACGTCCCCAAGGGCACCCCGCTCGACGGCACCGCGCCGGCCGGCGTGGCCAGCCTCGACCCGCAGTTCGACCACAACCCGGGCGACGAGTTCAAGCCCTGCGCCACCGCCACGGCCGCGCAGTTCACCCTCACCCAGGCACACCAACGGGATGAACGTCATCGTGGTCGACGCCCTGGACTGGGCGAACCGGGTCGGCCCGAACGACTCGCCGTGGCGGGACGCCAACCCGGCCAACGACCGGCCCGAGCTGTACGAGGGCACCGTGGCGCACGAACTGCAGCACCTGCTGCACAACTACAGCGACCCGGGCGAACTGTCCTGGGTCGACGAGGGCCTGGCCGACTTCGCCATCTTCCTCAACGGCCTGGACGCCGGCGGCTCGCACCTGAGCAACCAGCAGGTCTTCTACGAGGAGACCTCGCTGACCCGCTGGGGCAGCACGCTGGCCAACTACGGCGCCTCGTTCACCTACTTCCAGTACCTCTGGGAGCAGGCCGGCGGCAACGGCGACGGCACCTACACCCCGGACAAGCAGTACGACGGCAAGGCCGGTGACCTGCTCATCAAGAAAATCTTCGAGGAGCAGGCGGACGGCATGACCGGCGGCGGACACCTCCTGGACCATCGAGGCGCGGCTGAAGAACCGCCAGGACACCACCGCCGTGCCGTTCGGCATGTCGGTCGAGCGGTTCCGCGACCCCGGCCCGACCGTGGCGCTGGCCTTCGACGGTGACGACGAGACGGTGATCCCGCCGCACACCGGCACCACCCACTGGTACGGCGGGTACGAGAGCCAGAACGACAACATCCTCGACGTCGCCGCCTCCGGCACCGTGACCTCGCTGGACTTCTGGAGCTGGTACTTCATCGAGGAGGGCTGGGACTACGGCTTCGTCGAGGCCCAGGTCAACGGCGACTGGGTGACCGTGCCGCTGCGCACCGACGCCGGCCAGGTCGTCACCACCAACGACGACCCGCACGGCAACAACACCGAGGGCAACGGCCTGACCGGCACCTCCGGCGGCGAGTACTTCGTCGACGACCCGGTCTACCAGCACCTGACCGCCGACCTGCCGGCCGGCACGACGGACGTGCGGTTCCGGTACTCGACCGACGCCGCGTACATGGACACCGGCTACACGTTCCGGGTGAGGAACACCGGCAACGCCAAGTAGGTTCCCACCCCTTCGGGCCCGCGCCGCACGTCGGCGCGGGCCCGAAGTTCAGGGCTTCTTGTAGACCGGGAGGCCGAGGCTCTTGCGTACCCGGTTGGCCTCCGCGCCGCCATCATGCGCGGCGGCGGCGCGGATCTCCCGCATCAGCGCCTGGGCGCCGGTCGCCTCGGCGGCCGACTGCCAGTGCCGCAACGCCACCTCGTTCTCCTTGAGCAGCGCCGCGACCGGCGCCTGCACCGGCGCCGGCCAGGCGGTGGTGCGCAACTGCTCGGCGTGGGCGGCGCTGGTGGTGGCGACCGCGCCGGCCAGTTTCCGGACGGTCCGCCACGGCTTGCCGGCCCGCAGCGCCTCCTGCAGCTCATCCAGCGCGGTGTTGTACGGCGCCACGATCGACAGGTACCGCCCCTTCGCCTCCTTCAGGGTCAGCGGGGCGGACGCCGTCGGCGAGGGCACCTCCCAGGCCGGGAACTCGGTCGCCGGAGCCTTCCCGCCGCAGCCGGCGAGCAGCAGGACCAGAGTCAGGGCGGCGGGCCAGCGACGCACGGGACTTCCCATCTCCCGGGGGCGGATCACCGGCGAGTCTAGGGGTCGGAGGGACCGGCAACCACCCGCCAGTACTGCCGTTTCCCCTCGTCGCGGACCACCACCCCGAGCCGCGCGAGCTCCCCCCGCAGCTCCCG
This sequence comes from Micromonospora solifontis, assembly GCF_003725545.1. Taxonomy (GTDB): domain Bacteria; phylum Actinomycetota; class Actinomycetes; order Mycobacteriales; family Micromonosporaceae; genus Micromonospora; species Micromonospora solifontis. The sequence goes on from NZ_RJLN01000026.1 coordinate 5,305, forward strand.
GACCTCCCCGCCGCGGTCGGTGTCGAGCGCCCGCTGCCGGGCCCGCAGCAGCGCGTCCGCCCCGGCCGGCAGCCCCGGCAGTCCGGGCACCCACCGCCGGTACGCCGCCCGGTACGGATCCTGCCCGACCCACGGCCAGCCCTGCCCGGTGAACGCCGCGCGCAGCGCCGCCGGGCTCAGATCCGACGGCTCCCGCACCAGCTCGCCGCCCGCGGCGTCGGTCAGCACCAGCGCCTTGCCGTCGAGGAAGACGGCCGCGACCGCGGCCCGGTCGACGTCCCGGCCCTGCCCGTCGCGGTGCAGCCGCACCCCTTCCCGGCCCACCGTCACGGTCAGCCGCTCTCGGGTGCCCAGGTACGCGAGGGCCGCGCCGGCCAGCCCGGCCAGCCCCGCGCCGACCGGGTACGACCGCCCCTCCGGCAGCCCGGCCAGCAGCGCGAACCAGCCCTGGAACGGGAACCACGGCAGGTCGGCCAGCCAGCCGGACGCGGCGGTGAACGCCGCGCCCAGCCCGACCCCGAGCAGCGGGAATCCGACCCACAGCACGGCCAGCTCGCCGGCCCCGCCGGTGACCACCACGGCACCCGGCTCCCGACCCGCCACGGTCAGGACACCTCCCGCCGCAGGGTCCGGACCAGCCCGGCGACCAGCGGCAGGACCAGCCAGACCAGCAGCGACACCGCGAGCCGCCCCCACTGCCCGGCCGTGACGTCGGCCCCGAGCAGCGGCTGCATGGTGATCGAGGTGTCGAGCCAGCGCGCCGGCCCGTGCAGAGCCTCGATCATCGCGGAGAGGATGCTCCACACCGTCGGCAGCAGCAGGTACGTGACGATCGCCAGCGGGGTGTTCAGCAGCAGCAGGCCGAAGCCGACGCCCATCAGCACGTTCGCCACCTGGAACACGGCCGCGTACGGCAGCAGGTGCCAGTCGAAGGTCCAGGTGCCGGCGCCGCCGGTGGCCCGGGCGGCCAGCGTGCCGACGGCGGCGACGGCCAGGCTCACCAGCACCGAGGCCAGCGCCGCCAGCACCACCGCGGCGAGTTTCGCCGCCACCACCCGGTGCCGGCGCGGCACCAGGGCGAACGTGGTCAGCGCCGTGCGCTGCGACCATTCGCCGGTGACGGAGAGGATGCCGAGCACCGGCAGCAGCAGCCCGACGGGGAAGAGCGACGGGGTGAAGAACGCGGTGAAGGTCTGCTCGGCGTCCTTGAGCACGAACACCTGCACGGTGACGATGCCGGCCGCGACCAGGCCGATGGTGATCAACAGCCAGCGGCCGGCCCGGGTGTCGGCGAGCTTGCGCAACTCCACCCCGGTCAGCCGGGCCGCCGACGGGCCGGTGCCGGGCCGGCGGGTCTCGACGGCGGGTGCGGTGAGCGTGGTCATCGGACGGCCTCCCTGGTCGACACGCCGGCGGTGAGGGTGAGGAAGAGTTGTTCGAGTCCGCCGCTGCCGGCCGGACGCAGCTCGGTGAGGACCAGGCCGGCCTCGGCCGCCGCCTGGCCCACGGCCTCCGGCTCCGCCCGGACCAGAAAGCCGCCGTCCGTGCCGGCGGTCCCCGCCAGCCCGGCCCGGTCCAGGGTCAGCCGCAGCGCCTGCTGGTCGCGGGCCCGGACCAGGGTGCCGGCGCCGGCCAGCAGCTCGTCCCGGGCAGCCTGCGCGACCACCCGGCCGCCCCCGATGACCACCAGCCGGTCGGCCACCGCCTCCACCTCCCGCAGCAGGTGGGAGGAGAGCAGCACGGTGCCGCCCCGGTCGGCGAAGTCGCGCAGCAGGCCGCGCATCCAGAAGATCCCCTCCGGGTCGAGGCCGTTGGCGGGCTCGTCGAGGATCAGCACCCGGGGGTCGCCCAGCAGCGCCAGTGCCAGGCCGAGCCGCTGCCGCATGCCCAGGGAGTACGCCCCGACCCGCCGCCTCGCCGCCGTCTGGTTCAGCCCGACCAGGTCGAGCTTCGCGGCGACCTGCCGTCGGTCCACGCCCATGGTCAGCGCGGCCACGGCCAGCGCCTCCCGCCCGGTGCGCCCGGCGTGCTGCGCGGACGCGTCGAGCAGCACCCCGATCTCGCGGCCCGGGTTCGGCAGGTCCCGGTACGGCCGCCCGGCGACCCGGGCGCCGCCCGAGGTCGGCGCGGTCATCCCGCAGATCATCCGCATGGTGGTGGACTTGCCCGCGCCGTTCGGGCCGAGGAAGCCGGTCACCGTGCCCGGCTCGCAGCGGAACGAGACGTCCTCGACGGCGGTGTGCGCGCCGTACCGCTTGGTGAGGTGCTCGACTTCGATCATGTCGTCGAGCCTGCCGGCGCCACCCGGCCGGGCGCTGCGGCCGGCGGTCGGTAGCCGGGGATACCTCGGTCTACCGTCGGGCGTCGACTTTGGTAGCTGGTGGCGGGGGAGAGCCGCTTCCTAGCATGGGCGGGTGAGCAGTGCCGTCGTACCCGATCACCCCTGGCTGCTGCCGGGGTCGCTGGCGCCCACGTCGCGGGCGATCCGCCGGACGCCACGGGACTGGGTCGTCGACGCGCTGGCCTTCCTGCTCGCCATCGGCTGGGTGGTGCTCGCCTTCACCGACTCGGTACGCCCCGATCCACAGTTCGCGTTGAACACCGGCCCGTCCTGGCTCAACGAGGTCGACCTCGTCCTCGGTGCGACGGCCGCCGCCGCGCTCTGGCTGCGGCGCCGCTGGCCGGTGGGGCTGGCCGTCGCCACGGCGCCGCTGGTGCTCTTCTCGGTCACCGCGTCGGTGGCCCTGCTGATCATCGTGTTCACCGTGCTGGTGCACCGGCCGTTGCCGGTGGCGGCGGCGCTGGTCGGCTGGCACCTGCTGAGCAGCCCGCTGTACGTCATGCTCCGCCCCGATCCGGTGCTGCCGTTCTGGGCGACCACGGTCTGGACCCTGCTGTTCATCGGCGCGGTGGTGGCGTGGGCGCTGTTCGTCCGGGCCCGCCGCCAGCTCGTGCTCTCGCTGCGCGACCGTGCCGACCGGGCCGAGGCCGAGCAGCAGCTCCGCGTCGACCAGGCCCGCCAGCTCGAACGCACCCGCATCGCCCGGGAGATGCACGACGTGCTCGCGCACCGGATCTCCCTGCTCAGCCTGCACGCCGGGGCCCTGGAGTTCCGTCCGGACGCGCCGCCGGCCGAGGTCGCGAAGGCGGCCGGGGTGATCCGGGCCAGCGCGCACGCCGCCCTCCAGGACCTGCGCGAGGTGATCGGCGTGCTCCGCGCCGAACCGGCCGCTGGTGGGGCGCCGGAACGCCCGCAGCCCACCCTCGGCGACGTGCCGGCGCTGGTCGCCGAGTCGCGGGCCGCCGGGGTACGGGTCAGCGTGCTGGACGAGGTGGTCGACGCGACGGCCGTCCCGGCGGCGGTCGGGCGCAGCGCGTACCGGATCGTGCAGGAAGGGCTCACCAACGCCCGCAAGCACGCGCCCGGGGCGGTGGTGACCGTCCGGCTGGCCGGCGGCCCCGAGGCCGGCCTGGCGGTGGAGATCCGCAACCGGTGGCCGGTGGGCGGGCCCGGTTCGCCGATCCCCGGCACGGGCACCGGGCTGGTGGGGGTCGCCGAGCGGGTCACCCTCGCCGGCGGCCGGCTGGAGCACGGGCGGGACGCCGACGGCGACTTCCGGCTGGCCGCCTGGCTGCCCTGGCCGGCGTCGTGACGGCCGGGGACCGGGACCCGGTCCGGGTGCTGATCGTCGACGACGACGCGCTGGTCCGGGCCGCGCTGTCGATGATCCTCGGCGGCGTGCCCGACATCCGGGTGGTCGGCGAGGCCACCGACGGGGCCGAGGTGCCGGCCGCCGTGGCCGCGTACGCCCCGCACGTGGTGCTGATGGACATCCGGATGCCCCGGGTGGACGGGCTGGCCGCCACCGAGGCGCTACGGGCGGCCCCGGACCCGCCGGAGGTGCTGGTGCTCACCACGTTCGACGCCGACGAGCAGGTGCTGCGGGCGCTGCGCGCCGGGGCCGGCGGTTTCCTGCTCAAGGACACCCCGCCCGCCGAGATCGTGACCGCGGTGCGCCGGGTGGCGGCGGGCGAGGCCACCCTGTCGCCGGCGGTGACCCGGACGCTGATCGCGCACGTCACCGCGCCGACGCCGGCGTCCGGGCCGGACGCCCGCCAGGCCCGGGCGCTGCGGCTGCTGGACGGGCTGACCCCGCGCGAGCGGGAGGTGGCCGTGGCGCTCGGCCAGGGGCGGACGAACGCGGAGATCTCGGCGGAGCTGTTCATGAGCGTGCCGACCGTGAAGGCGTACGTGTCCCGGCTGCTCACCAAGCTGGCGCTGAACAACCGGGTGCAGGTGGCCCTGCTGGTGCACGACGCGGGCCTGGTCTGAGCCGCCGGGCAACGGACCTGCCGACCGCCCGGCGCATTGAACTCCTACCCGCGGCGGTCCGTACCAGTGGTCGAGGATGTGGTGCGGCGGGTCGGCCGCACCGCTGCCGAACTGCGGGAGGCCTGCCGTGCGAGTTGGTGAGCAGTCGACGGATCCCATCGATCAGATCCTGGGCGAGGTGCCGGTGCCGGCATCGCTGACCCCGGAGGACGTCCGGCTCGCGGTCCGGGCGGTGGTGGTGCACGCCGCCGAGGAGTGGCCCGCCGGGCCGAAGTGCCGCAACGACGGCTCCGCGTACCCCTGCCGGTTGCACCGGTGGGGACGGCGGGTGCTGGAGGCCCACGGCCTCAACGAGCGTCAGATCGACGCGCTGGTGCGGCACGGCAACCCGTTCGTGCACGTGCCTTTCCCGTTCGTGCTGACCGGGCCGGCGGCGCGTCCGCCGGCGCCGGGCACCCAGACCCCGCGCGGCCCGGCCGGGCGGGCGGCCGCACCCGGCATGCGGCCCGCTATCCGGCCCGGCGGGACCGGCCGGCCCGTGGCGCCCCCCGCCACCCGGCCGCGCTGGCCCCGGGCGAGCTGACGACCGCTGGTCTCAGGCACACCCGGGAACGGGACGGCGGGTCGGCCCGTGGTGGCGCGGGGCCCCATACCCCCGCGTCGGGCCGCCGTCCACGGCGGGTCGGCCCGTGGTGGCGCGGGGCCCCATACCCCCGCGTCGGGCCGCCGTCCACGGCGGGTCGGCTCAGCCGATCCCGCAGTCGGGCGCGGACCAGCTGGTGGTGTTGCTGCTCTTGTCCTGGTTGTTCTCCCGGCGGGAGTCCACGTGGACGTGGTCGTCGTGGTCGGGGTAGCCGGGGCCGTAGATGCCGCTGAAGCCGTGGTTGCGGGCGTTGCGCGCCACGGTGCACAGCGACGAGGTCTTCGAGAGCACGTCGGCCGCGTTGCCGTAGAGGTGCTGGCTGTCCGACGCCCCGCCGACCTGCCGGTTGCAGGCGATGCTGCGGAAGCCGCTGCTCACGTAGAGCGGCTTGTCGCCGAGGCTGCGCCGCAGCGCCTCCAGCTTCCACATGGTGCGTACCGCGTCCTGCCGGGTGGCGCTCGCGGACAGCGGCCCGCCGCTCCAGCCGCCCACGCCACAGCCGTTGTCGAGTTCGGTGTAGCTGAAGTGCTTCGGCGTGCAGTCGTTGTCCTGCAGGTCGTAGATCTTGGCGAACGTCTGCGGCCCGGCGATGCCGTCGGCCCGCAGCCCGTACGCGGCCTGGAACCTGCGGACGGCGGCGGCGGTCTCGGGACCGTAGATGCCGTCGATCCGGACGATGTCCCGGTAGGCGGCCCAGCCCGCCACCCGGATCTGCAACTGTCGGACGTCGTCGCCCGAGCGCCCCTGGGAGAGGGTCCGCTTCCAGGTGTAGCAGCCGTCGGCGTGGGCGGCCGGCGCGGCGACCACGGTGGCGATCGCGGCCCCGGGCAGTGCCAGCGCGAGGGCGACGGCTGCCCGCTTGAGGGTGTTGACGCGCACGAAAGGCCTCCCGATAAGAGATCGAATGAGGTGTCAGCAGGACATCGACCCGGACGTCCCGTGCCATCCACCTTGACAGCGTTGAGGACCATTCGGAGGCAATAATCGGAATTGTTCTCATAATTGCTTGTTGCTGGGCACTCGCTGTGAAAAGCAGGGAAATTGCAAATCGCCCATTCCGGCCCTGCCGGGCTCGGCGTGGTCGTAACCGTGCGGTCGTGACGGAAGTGGCGAGCCGAGGACACCTAGGGTGATGTCGGCGGGCCCCGATGGCCCGGTAACGTCTCCGCCGGGGCCGCTCAGGGGTTTCACGGGGCCGGGGAGGTGGGCGTTGGCGCGTGGGGGCATCTTCTGCGTCGAGGGTCAGTGGCACCGGGACCTCAACGAGCGCGGCTCGGTCCTGCCCACGCTCGAACTGCTCGAACGGCTGGGCAAGATCCGGTTCATCCACAAGGACGCCGCCACCCGCGACGAGCTCTTCTACTTCCTCGACCGCTGGCTGCTCAAGCAGTACGCGGACTACCGGGTCGGCTTCTTCGCCATGCACGGCGAGCCGAGTCGGCTCTGCCTCACCGACTGGGACTCGGTCGAGCTGGCCGACGTCGCGGAACGGATGGCCGGCCGGTGCGAGGGTCGCCGGCTCTACTTCGGCAGCTGCTCGGTGCTGCGCGCCTCCGACGCCGCGTTACGGGACTTCCTCGAGCTGACCGGCGCGGCGCTGATCTGCGGGTTCACCCGCGAGGTCGACTGGGTCGAGTCGGCGGCGTTCGAGACCGTCCTGCTGGACGTGCTGGCCAACGGCCAGCGGCACAACGCCGCCGAGCTGCGGATGGGGTCCGCCCACTGGGCGCCCCTGGCGTCGTACCTGGGCTTCCGGGTGATCTACGCGAATGGCCGGGCCTGGCGTCCGGCGGCGCGGCCCCGGGTACCGGCACAGCCCACGCCGCGTCGCGTCGTCCACCGCCCCCGCTGAGAGCGACACCCCCGACCTGCCGCAGATCGCGGCCAGGCGGGCCGGCGGGCTGGGCAGGCCGGTGGCGGGGCGGCCTGGTAGAACCGAAACATGGCACGCACCATCGCGACCAACACCCGGGTCGACCGGGAGGCCCTGATCGAGTTCCTCCGCCCCCGGCACAAGGTCCTGCTGATCACCACCCGCGCCGACGGCCGGCCGCAGTCCTCGCCGGTCTCCGGCGGTGTCGACGCCGAGGGCCGGCTGGTGATCTCCACCTACCCCGAGCGGGCGAAGGTGACCAACATCCGGCGCGACCCCCGCGTCTCCGCCTGCGTGCTCTCCGACGACTGGAACGGCCCCTGGGTGCAGGTGGACGGCACCGCCGAGGTGCTCGACCTGCCCGAGGCGCTGGAACCGCTGGTGGAGTACTTCCGCAGCATCTCCGGTGAGCACCCGGACTGGGACGAGTACCGCGAGGCCATGGTGAAGCAGGGCAAGTCGCTGATCCGGATCACGGTCGAGAGTTGGGGGCCGATCGCCACCGGTGGTTTCCCGGCCCGGCTCGCCGACTGAACGCCGGTCAGTACGCGGCGGTGAAGCGCGCGTTGCGGAACCGAGGGTTCTCGATCTCGTCGACGATCGCCACCGCCAGGTCCTCGTAGGTGAGCACCGAGCGGCCCTGCGCGTCCGTCACCGGGTGGTCGGTGCCGGTGCGGTAGTGCCCGGTGCGCTCGCCCGGGTGGAACTCCAGCGGCGGCGGGGAGACGTACGTCCAGGTCACCCCGTCAGTCGAGGAACGGTAGAGGGCCAGTGCCTCGGCCTGGCCCTCGGCCGAGTCCCGGTACTCCTCGGGGAAGTCCGGCTCGTCCAGGTACGGGGTGCCCTTCGGGGTCAGCAGCGTCGCCCCGCCGCCCACGTGGATCACCCGGGGCGGGTCGGGCAGCTCGCGCAGCGTGTCCACCAGCGTCCGGGCGGCGTCGCGCCACAGGTCCCGCTCGCCGCCGCCGATCGCCACCACGAACACGTCGGCGTCGCCGGCCAGCTCCCGTACGCTGCGGGGCGAGGTGGCGTCGCCGGTCACCGTGCGTACCCCGGCGGGCAGGTAGCTGGTCGCCTCCGGGCGGCGTACCGCCGCGGTGACCCGGTGCCCCCGCTCCGCCGCCTCCGCCGAGATCCGCGACCCGGCGGTGCCGCCGGCACCGAACACGACGATGTTGGCCATGCCCCCAGGCTAGGGAAACCGGCGGACGCCCGGTGCCGTTACGCGGATCACGCCCGCGCCGCGCTCAGTCGACCAGCGCGGAGTAGACGAGCTGGCGCAGCTGCGAGCGCAGCGGGTACGTGCTGGACGGCATGAGCTGGGTGAACAGCAGGGCGGTGACCTCCTCGACCGGGTCCACCCAGAACGCGGTGCTGGCCAGGCCGCCCCAGTAGTACTCGCCGACGCTGCTCGGCACGCGGGACGGCACCGGGTCCAGCACCACGGCGAAGCCGAGCCCGAAGCCGATGCCGTCGAGGACCGTCTCGGCGAACCCCTCCGGGGAGAACGAGGCCAGGTCCCGGTTGCCCGGCAGGTGGTTGCGGGTCATGAAGCGGATCGTCCGGGGCCCCAGCAGGCGGACCCCGTCCAGCTCGCCGCCGCGCAGCAGGAACTGCGTGAACCGGTGGTAGTCGGCGGCGGTGGAGACCAGGCCGCCGCCGCCGGAGAACCAGCTCGGCTCGGCCAGCGCGGCCCGGCCGATGCCGTCGGCGCGGACCGCCTCGCCGGTGGCCGGGTGCGGGGTGTAGAGGGCGGCCAGCCGCTTGGCGTCCGGCTCGTCGACCCACCACCGGGTGTCGGTCATGCCGAGCGGGCGCAGGATCCGCTCGGTGAAGAAGGCGTCCAGGCGCTGCCCGGAGACCACCTCGACCAGCCGGCCCAGCACGTCGGTGGAGACCCCGTAGTTCCAGCTCGTGCCCGGCTGGAAGAGCAGCGGCAGCTGCGCCAGCCCGGCCGAGGCCGCGGCCAGGTCGGCGCCCGACGGCACGCCCAGGTCGAAGCCGGCCTTGCGGTAGAGGCCGTCGACCACCGTGCTCTGCGCGAAGCCGTACGTCAGGCCGGCGGTGTGGGTGAGCAGGTGCCAGACCCGGATCGGCTCGACCGCCGGCACCGTGTACGGCTTGAGCACCGAGCCCTTGTCGTAGACCCGGACGTCGGCGAACTCCGGCAGCCAGCGGCTGATCGGGTCGTTCAGCTCGAACCGGCCCTCCTCCCAGAGCATCATCGCCGCGACGGAGGTGAGCGGCTTGGTCATCGAGTAGATGCGCCACAGGGTGTCCGCCTCGACCGGTGTGCCGGCCTCCCGGTCCCGCAGCCCGTAGGTCGAGGAGTGGGCCACCTCGCCCCGGCGGGTCACCACGATCTGCCAGCCGGCGAGCCGCCCGTCGTCGACGTACCTGCCGAAGTGCCCGTCGATCCGCGCCAACCGGGCGGGGTCGAAGCCGATGTCAGCGGGGTCGGTGCTCACTGCGAGGTTCACGGCGCCGACGCTACCGCCCGGTAGCCGGACCGGGAAGTGTCGGCAGCCCCCACTAATGTCGGTCGCATGCCGGAGACCGTCGAGGACGTCACCTACCGCCACCAGGACTGGTACGCCGAGGAACTGGTCGACCGGCACTTCGTCCGTTGTGAGTTCTTCCACGTCGACCTGACCGAGGCGCTGAGCCAGGGGGCCAGCTTCACCGAGTGCGTCTTCGGCAACGTGGCCTTCAACGCCTCCCGGCACACCGACTCCGCGTTCACCCGCTGCACGTTCAAGCGCTGCAACCTCTTCGAGGCCGAGTTCACCGGCTGCAAGCTGGTGGGCAGCGGCTTCGACCAGTGTGACCTGCGCCCGCTGCGGATCGACGGCGGCGACTGGTCGTTCGTGGCCCTGCCCGGCGCCGACCTGCGCGGGGTGCGGATCACCGACGTCCGGATGCGCGAGGTCGACCTGACCGGCGCGGACCTGACCGGCGCCACCGTCACGGGCGTCGACCTGTCCGGGGCGCAGTTGCACGCGGCCAAGCTGATCCGGGCCGACCTGCGGGGCAGCGACCTGACCGCGCTGGACCCGACGGCCGTTGAGCGGACCGGGGCGATCGTCGACGCGGAACAGGCGGTCGTGCTGGCCCAGGCGCTCGGCTTCGAGATCCGCTGACCCGTGGCGGAAATGCGCCGTAGCCTGTCAGGTTTCCCTGCCAGGCTGACCGGCATGACATGGTGGTCCGACCTGGTGGCGTCCGAACCCGACTTCGCCGCGCGCGTGCGCGCCCGTTTCGCGGTCCGCAAGCACGGCACGATGGCGACCCTGCGGCGGGACGGCTCGCCCCGGATCAGCGGCACGGAGTTCGACTTCGGCGACGACGGCCAGCTCCGGCTGGGCAGCATGGCGGGCGCGCGCAAGGCGCTCGACCTGCGCCGCGACCCCCGGGTGGCGCTGCACTGCCCGACCGAGGACGCCCCCGAGGACGACCCGGCGTCCTGGGGCGGGGACGCGAAGATCGCCGGCCGGGCGCACGAGGAGCCGCCGGGGGAGGACGGCTCACACCGGTTCCGGGTCGAGCTGACCGAGGTGGTGTTGACCCGGGTCGGCGATCCGCCGGACCACCTGGTGATCGAGAGCTGGCATCCCGGCCGGGGTCTGGAGCGGCGGGAGCGCCGCTGAGCGCACATCCCACTGTCGGGAAAATGCCTTGTGGTGGCAGCTTCTCGGAGATCGAGACGTGTGTCATTCTCCCTGCGGCGGACCACGGCGCGATCGCCGGCGCCGGTGGCCGAGGGAGGGGTCGGTGGCCGAGGAGGAACTCACGCAGACCGGTATCCGGGTCGGAGGGTGGCTTCCCGCCGTACCGGCCGGGCCGGATGGCGAGCCGCGCCCGCCGGCCGTGCCGCGTCGGCTGCCGACCGGCCCGGACGCCCGGGCCGAGCCCGGGGCGGCGGTGGACGCGGAGCCCGCCGGCCCACCGCCCGACCGCGAGAGCGTCGGGCCGCCGCCTGACCCTGAGACCGTCGCCCCGTCGCCCCGCCGCGAGAGCGTCGGGCCGCCGCCTGACCATGAGAGCGCCGGGCCGCCGCCTGACCGCGAGTTCGCGGGGCCGCCGGCCGCGCCCGCCGGGCCGGTCCGGCACTCGGCCCGGGAGAGCGTCACGGAACGGCTCGCCGAGCTGGTCGGTCCGGCGGCGGCCAAGGTCCGGGTGGCCGTCGGCGCGGCCCCGGACGGGCCGGTCACCCGGGTCGGGGTGGCCCGCGCCCGTCGGCGTCGCCGTCGGGTGGCGCTGTCCGCGGTGGCGCTGTCCGCGCTGGTGCTGGCGCTGGCGTACGCCAATCGGGGGCCGCGCCCCGGCGGCACGCCCACCGTGCCGGCGGAGTTGCCCACGGTGGCCGCCTCCGCGCCGGCCACGGCGCCGCCGCCGACGGTCGTGCCGGTCACCGGGAACCCGGCCTTCCCGGGCGGTCCGCTGCTCAGCGTGGACCAGCAGCCGGTCCCGGCGCTGGTGGACCTGACCGCGCTCGGCACCCGCGACTGGATCCACTGGGGTGGCCTCGGCGGCGGCAGCGTGCAGCGCAAGCAGACCGGCACCGGGGAGATCACCGCCCCGGGCGGCCCGCGGTTGGAGCACGCCGCCAGCGTCTCCGGCTACGCCTGGACCGATGGCACGCCGACGGCGCGGCAGGACGGCACCCGGTACGGGGTGTTCCAGCGCGGTGCCGGCCGGAGCTTCTCGCTGAGCGTGGCCGGCAGCGGCGACCTGCGGACCGTACGGCTCTTCGTCGGCACCTTCTCCGCGGGCGCCCGGCTCGACGTCCGCCTCTCCAACGGTGGCGACCCGGCCGTCCGCGAGGTGGCGCTCGCCGCCGGCGACCGGTTCTACGAGTACGTCATCCATTTCCGCGCGGCGCGCGGCGCCAAGCTGTTGATCACCTGGCGGGCGCTGACCGTCGTCGGCGGGGAGAACGACGGCGTGACCATGGAGGCGCTCACGGTCAGTTGACGCCGCGCCACTACCGTCCGGTGACCAAGCGGAAATTCATCCCCGCCGACATATGGCGCATCGCCCCCGAAAGATGGAAATGTGAAGCGGGCCCCGCCCCGCCCGCCCCCGACGGCCGGGGCGCGGCGGCGAGTGGAGGTCAGGTGGGGCAGGAAGACCACGGTCCGGTCGACGGCCGGACCTCGTACCCGCACGGGCGGACGCGGTCCGAGGCCCGCCGGCTGCTCCGGGCCCGCCAGCGGCGGATCTGGCTCCTGGAGGCACTGGTGGCGTTCGTCTGCCTCGCCGCGGTCGTCGTCTACCTGGGCACCGAGCAGCACGCGACGCCCCGGGAGGAGCGCAGCGGCGTGCTGCCCGGCCCGGCGGGCGGCCGGCCAGAGCTGCCCGCCCCGGGCGCGTCCGGCGCGGACAGCGGGGTCGTGACACCCGGGCTGCGACCCCGGCAACGCCCGCCGTCGCCCAGCCCGTCGCCCTCCACGTCGACCACTCCCGCGGTCCCGCCGCTGCTCACGGTCGGTCAGGCGGACGTTCCGGCGCTGGTCGACCTGACCGCCGCCGGCCCGACCGACTGGGTCCACTGGGGACTCCTCGGCGCCGGCGCTCCGGTCCACCGGCGGAACGGATCGGGCGAGATCCGCGACGAGGGCGGCCGCGGCGAGCGGGTCAGCTACAGCAACAACCCGGAGGCGTACACCTGGCGGGACGGCACCCCGGTCGAGTCGGCCAGCGGAACCATGTCCGGGGTCTACACCTGCGGCAAGGGCAGCGGCTTCAGCCTCGCCGTCGCCGCCGACGGCCGGGAGCGCACGGTCCGCCTCTACGCCGGGTTGTGGATGGCCCGGGCCCGCCTCGACCTGCGGCTCTCCGGCGGTGGCCCGGCCAGCAGCGTACGGCTGGAGGATCCGCACACCGTGCGGACCGCCGAGTTCACCATCCGGTTCCGCGCGCCGAAGGGCGCGAAGCTGCTGCTGAGCTGGACTGTCGAGGAGTCCATGGGGGACTGCGGCAACGTCAGCCTGCAGGCGGTCGCGCTGCGCTGAAGTCCCGGTGCCCGGGCCCTGTCGCGCGACGCCGGCGCGTCGGCCGGGCCCGGGACAGTTTGTCCGTCGCGGGCGGGGCGGGGCGTCGTACCGTTCGGGTGTTCCCGCCCGACCATCCTCTGTGGAGGCACGTCCGATGAGCAGCACCGCCCCCGTCGTCCGTCCCGCCGACCCGTCCGGTGAGGTGCTGCGGGAGATCCCGCTGCCGCCGTACGTGACCGGTGAGGACGCGCAGTTCGCGGTGCGGGCGGTGGTCGTGCACGCGCCGCGGCGCTGGTCCGGGGGCACCATCTGCCGCAACGACGCCAGCCCGCACCCGTGCCGGCTGCACCGGTGGGGGCGCCGGGTGCTCGCGCTGCACGGGCTGCCGCCCGCCGAGATCGACGCCCTGATCGAACGCGGCGACCCGGCCGCCGTCCCGCGGCCCCACCGCCCGGGCGCCTGACGGCGGCCGCCCCTGCCCGGTCCCGCGCGGGCAGGGGCGGCCGCCGCTCAGCACGCCGTCGGCTTCACCCAGGAGCACTCCAGGCCCTCGGGCACCCGGGGCGACTCCGGCGCCGTCGGCACCGCCAGCCGCGCCGTGGTCGTCGCCTTCTCGCTGTACGACGCCAGCGCGATCGCGATCTGGTCCTCCAACCCCTTGACTGACGAGGTCAGGTAGTTGTTGAACACCACCGAGAAGGCCAGCAGGTGGCCGTCGGCGTCGGTGGCGTAGCCGGAGAGGCTGGACACGCCGGTCAGGCTGCCGGTCTTGGCGTGCACGTTGCCCGCCGCGGCGGTGCCCCGCATCCGGCTGCGCAGCGTCCCGCCGACGAACCGCTCGGCGTCGCCGGCCACCGGCAGGGCCGCGTACCAGGAGTCGAACCAGGGCTCGGCGCGCACCGTCGACAGCAGCGAGGCGAACTGGGCCGGCGGGATCAGGTTGCGCCGGGACAGGCCGGAGCCGTCCCGCTGGCGCAGCGTCCCGGTGTCCATTCCGGAGTCGCCGACGTACTCGCTGATCGCGGCCAGCCCGGCGTCCCAGGTGCCGGAGCCGGAGAGCACCCGGCCCAGCTCCTTGGTGAGCACCTCCGCGTGGCCGTTGTTGGAGAGCTTGAGGAACGGCACCATCAGCTCGGACAGCGGCATCGAGTCGTGCCGGGCGACCGTCGTCGCGCCGTCCGGGGTGGGCCGGCCGAGCACCGTCCGGCCGAGGATCCGGACCCCGTGCCGTTGCAGCGCCGAGCGGAAGACGTCAGCGGCGTACCCGGTCGGCTCCCAGACCGTCATCCAGTCGCTCTCCGGGGCCTGGCTGACGGCGATCTGCCCGGTCACCACGATGGTGTTGCCGCCGTGCTCGCGTTCGAAGGAGATGGTCGTCTCGCCGCTGGCCACCGTCTCGGCCCGGTTCTCGATCCGCAGCCAGCCGTTGGGCGGCGTCATGGTGATCTCCGGCCGGGCGCCGGCCTCGCCGGCCGGGGCGGCGTGCACGATCACCGTGCCGGCGTCGTAGTCGGTGTCCGGGGCGACGGTCAGCGCGGACACCTGGGCGGCGTAGTAGTAGGACTCGTCGTCCCAGGTCCAGTCCGGGCCAAGCCGGGTCCGGTCGTAGCGGGTGTCGTCGGCGACCAGGTTGCCCGCCACCATCCGGACCCCCTCGGCGGCCACCTGCGCGGCCAGCCGGTCGTAGTCGGCGGCCAGCATGGTGGGATCGCCGCCGCCGCGCAGGTAGAGGTCGCCGGAGAGCAGCCCGGCCCGGCGGATGCCGGAGGTGGCGACGTCGGTGGTGAAGCGGTGGCCCGGCCCGAGCAGTTCCATCGCGGCGGTGGAGGTGAGCAGCTTGGTGTTGGAGGCCGGCACCAGACGCCGTTCCCCGTTCCGGTCGTAGAGGGTCCGCCCGGTGGTGGTGTCCACCACGACCACTCCCGCCTGTGCCCCGTCCAGCCGGGCGTCGGCGAGGACCGCGTCGATGGTCGCGTTCAGCCGCAACTGCGCCGGGGTGGGCGCGCCGGCCGTGGCGGTGGGCGCGCCGGCGGTGGCCGCGGTGGCGACCAGCGCCAGCACCGCGAGCGCCTGAGGATAGAGACGACGATGCATGCGTCGATGCTGCCATGGAGCTTTCTTCCAGAGAAGGGCCCGCGGCGAAAGTTATTTCCGAAACTCCTCCGGTTACCCCCGATCCGGGTCCGGAAACCCGCTGGTCACCTGTTCGTGGCCGAGGCGCGCCGGCACGCTGTCGACTGACCCGGCTCTATTTGACGGATGGCGGGTCAGGGGGGACCGTAGGCGGAGGGGCATGTTCGAGCTGCCCCGTTCTGTCGGGCGAAGACCCATTCGCCGTTCTGGGGCGTTCCGGGCCCGCGCGGTCCGTGCCGACCCGCCCCGCATCCCGCAGCAGCCATGAGGAGTAACCCGCCATGCTGACCATGACCGACAACGCCGTCCTGGTGATCCGCGACCTCGCCGCCCAGCAGGACGTCGCCGACGCCGGCGGGCTGCGGATCGCCGCCGACACCGACGCCGGCTCGCTCTCCATCGAGCTGGTGGAGCAGCCGGCCCAGGGCGACCAGGTGGTCGACAACCAGGGCGCCCGGATCTTCCTCGACGCCGACGCCGCCCAGCTGCTGAACGACACCTCCGTCGACGCGGTCGTCGACGACGAGGGAGTCGTGCAGTTCGGCTTCACCGAGAAGGAGTGACGGCCTCACCCCGCCCGGCGGTGCTCGCCGCCCCGGGTCGACCGGCCGGCGCGGCCCCGGGCGGGCGCCTCCGGCCCGGCCCACGAGGGCCCGCCGCGCGGCTCCCGCCGCGCGGCTCCCGCAGCGCGGCCAGCACGTGCGCCAGATGGTGTGACGTGCTCCAGGCGATCCAGTTCGCCGGTGACCCGGCCCCGGCGCCGCGCCGGGCCCGGCGCAGGATCTCGTGGTCGCCCCAGGAGAAGCCGGCCCCGGCCGCCGGCCACCACGGCGCCGACGCCAGCGTCCGGCACAGGTCGGCGAGGCGTTCGTCGCCCCGCCCGCCCCGCCGCGACCAGCGGTAGATCCACCACGCCCCGTCCGTGGTGTACCGCAGCGTCGGCAACCGGTCGCCCGGCCCGTCCGCGTCCGGCGCCGCCGGGCTCACCCCGTAGTCGCCGTAGCCGACGCCGAGATCGGCCAGGTCCTGCCAGAGCCGCCAGTCGAAGCGGTCGAGGCGGACCGGCTCGTCGGTGGGGAGGCGGGTCAGTGTCGGCGGCATCCCGCCGGCCACCACCGTGACCGAGCGCCAGGCGTGCCGCCGGGCCCAGTCGACCAGCCGCCGGACCCGGGGGCCGGCCAGGCGGACGTCGGCCGGGCAGCACACGTCCTCCGCGTCAACGAGCAGGTCGCACTGCTCGGGCACCAGCCGGGCCAGCCGCCACACCCGTTCCACCGCCGCGGTCGTCGCGTCCGGGCCGGCCCGGGCCTGGCCGGCCCGGAGCCGCACCACCGCCCGCCGGGTGTACGCCCGCGCCGCCGCGCCGTGCGCCGCCACCCGGCGGTCGCTCTCCGCGAGCCCGATCACCGGCACCAGGGGTACGCCCCAGCGGACCGGCTCGCACTCCGGTTCGTCCGGCAGGGTCGAGACGTCGACGGCGGGGAGCAGTCCGGCCGGCAGCCGGCCCAGCAGCGCCACCGTGCACGGGTCGACCACGTGGACGTCGATGACCGGAGCGAGCAGCGGAACGGTGGCGTCGTCGAGATGGGCCAACGCCTCCAGCTCACCCCGGCGGCCGACCAGCACCGGACGGTAGACCGGCTCCGCCGCCCGACCCCCGTGGGCGGGCACCATACTTCAATGTAGCGGGCGGAATCGCCGCGCTCACAGGGCTTTCGGGACATCGTTGACAGCGATCGACCGCGGGTGATGGCATGGGCGGGCGGGCACCGCCGGGCATGACACGGGCATCCATGACCATTCCTGAGTCGACCCTGCCCGGGTCGGCCCGCCCGGAAGGCCTTCCTCCATGTCGACCTCGCGCACCCGCCTGCTCGTCGCGGCCCTGGCCGCCGCCGCGGCCGCCCTGCTCGTCGCCGGTCAGCTGCCCGCCGCCGCGGTCAGCGACCCGCCCGGGCCGGTGACCGGCAACGCCACCCACTTCGACGGCCTCGGCTCCCCGTACGGCGGCTGTGGCCTGCCCCAGTCCGAACTGGACAGCCAGGACTTCCTCGCCCTCAACGTCTACAACCTGCCCGGCGACTACTCGTCCTACCCGACCCGCCCGCTGCCGCCGTCCGAGGCGGACCGGATCGGGCTGTGGAACAACGGCCTCAACTGCGGCCGGTACGTCAAGGTGACCATTGGCGACTACTGCACCGGCACCAACGACGGCGCCCCGGGCCAGCCGTTCTGCCGCAACGGTTCCTGGGTCGCCGACGGCTACGACGGGGCCACCCTCACCATGCTCGTCGCGGACTCCTGCGGCGACGGCAACGCCTGGTGCCGGGACGACCCGTACCACCTGGACCTGGCCACGGCCTCGCTGAACCGCTTCGCCCGTAACGGGACGCCGGTCGGCGACATGTACCCCAACCACTGGAACAACCGGCAGGTCTCCTGGTCCTTCGTGCCCGCGCCGAACTACACCGGCGACATCCGGATCGGCTTCCTCCAGGGCGCGCAGCGGTACTGGCCGGCCATCGCGGTGTCCCACCTGGCCAACGGCATCCACGGCGTGGAGTACCTGGCCGACGGGGTGTGGAAGGCCGCGACGATGAACAGCGACATGGGCCAGTCGTACGTCATCGGGGCGACCACCTCGGGCGGCACCGACTTCCAGATCCGGGTCCGCGACGTCACCGACGCCCTGATCAACAACGGCCGGGTGTACCGGTTCTCGCTGCCGTCCTCGTGCGGTGGCACCTGCTCGGCCGCGTACACCCCGGTCGCCTACACCACCTCGGACGGCACCGGCCCGACGGCCTCGCCGACGCCGACGGAGTCCCCGAGTCAGACGGCCTCCCCGAGCCCGACGGTCTCCCCGACCACCGTCCCGCCCTCGCCGTCGGCTGGCTGTGCCGCGACGTGGAAGGTGACCGGGAGCTGGACCGGCGGGTTCCAGGCGGAGGTGACGGTGCGCAACACCGGCACCGCGCCGGCCACCGGTTGGAGCAGCGGGTTCACCTTCCCCGGCGGGCAACGCCTGGCCAGCGCCTGGAACGCCACCGCGAGCCAGTCCGGCCAGCAGGTGACCGCGACGAACGCGGACTGGAACGGCAGCCTGGCACCGGGCGGCAGCACCAGCTGGGGGCTCGTGGTCACCGGCGACAACCAGCCGCCGACCGGGTTGACCTGCGCCCTGCGCTGACCGCGTCGGGGTCCGGGCGGCACCTGCCGCCCGGGCCCCCTGCGGGTGCCGGTGACCGGGGGTCGAGCCGGGACCGGACGACCAGGCTGCGGCTACGCTGCGTTGGCATGGGTGCCGGTGCCGGAAGTCGGCCGCTGACCTTGCTGGTGCCCTCGCTGGCCGAATATCAGCAGCTCAGGACGGGCGGCTGTCCATGATCGGACAGTGCTGTCGGTGGTTGGCGGGCGGTGCACCGACATAACTTCGGGAGCACGGAGGGTGATCGCGGGGGATCGCCCGGGGTCCACAACCCACCCTCACCGCCGGCGCCCCGGGTCCGGTAGAGAGGACCGCCATGTCCAGCACCAGATCCAGGAGAGGAGCGGCCGGGCAGCCCGTACCCGGCGCGGAGGAGGTCGCCCGCGCCGACTCGCAGATCACCAGCTGCACCCCCGCCGGCCTGCCGGCCAGCGCCCGCGTGCTCTTCGCGGTGGTCAGCGCCGACGGCACCCTGGTCCGAGGGCTCGGCGCCACCTCCGTCACCCGGCTGGCCGCCGGCATGTACCAGGTCGTCTTCGACCAGGACGTGACCCACGCCGGCTACGTCGGGACCGTGGGACCCGCCGCGGGCGGCAAGCTCGCCCCGCAGGGCGCCGTCGCCGTCGCGCCGCGGACCGGCATTCCCAACGCCGTGTTCGTCGAGACGTACGGGGGCGGCGAGCACGTCGACCGCCCCTTCCACCTGGCCGTCCTCGCCTGACGGCGCGGTGCCGGACGGCGGGGGCGCACAGACGAGCGCACGGCGCCGTCCGACCGGGGTCGTAACGTCGCCGCGCTCTGGCCGTCTCCCACCACCGCAGCCGTACGGCGGTACGACAGCGGGGACCTGGCTCGACCGGTCCAGCGTGCACCGGTCTTGGGGCAGCAGATGCCCGTCCAGAGGGGATCCAAACCCGGGACGGGTGGCGAATTCCGCCATCTGCAAGTCCCGGCGTGATTCCCGGACGCACCGGGTATGAGCGCGCCATGGAGCATTTCACGATCGCGACCGTCGCCGAGAAGAGCCCGGACTTCCGCCGGGTGCTCTGGACCGGGGGGCACACCCAGTTGGTGATCATGACGATTCCGCCCGGCGGGGAGATCGGCGAGGAGGTCCACGAGGGCATCGACCAGATCCTCACCTTCGTCAGTGGCACCGGTGAGGCCCGGGTGGCGGGTGAGAGGAAGGAGGTCGTCTCCGGCGATCTGGTGGTCGTACCGGCCGGCACGAAGCACAACTTCGTCAACACCGGCCCCAACCCGCTCGTCCTCTACACCGTCTACGGCCCGCCCGACCACGCCGACGGAGCCGTGCACCGGACCAAGGAGGAGGCCGACGCGGCCGAGGCGGCCGGCCACGACGAGCCGCCCACCGCCTGACGGCGCCGGCCTGAACCGGACCGCCCCGGGTACCCGGGGCGGGTGGCGCACCAGCCGGCGATCTCCGACTACGGATTCCTCTCCGACTGCCGCTCCGGGGCCCTGGTCGCCCGGGACGGCTCGGTCGACTGGTGGTGCCCGGACCGGTTCGACTCGCCGGCGGTCTTCGCCCGCCTGCTCGACCCGGCCGGCGGGCACTGGCGGATCGCCCCGCTGGCCGCGGGCCGGGTGGAGCGGGCGTACCGGCCGGACACGCTGGTGCTGCGGACCGTCCACCACACCCCGGAGGGGAGCGTCGCGGTCACCGACGCGCTCGCCGCCGAGGTGGGTGCCCGGGGTCACGAGCTGGGGATGAACTCCCCCGCCGTGCTGCTGCGGGTGGTCGAGGGCCTCACCGGGCGGGTCCGGATGCACCTCGACTTCGCCCCGCGCCCCGAGTACGGGCTGCTCACCCCGTACCTGCACGACCGGTCCGAGGGTGGGGTGCTGGCCACCGCCGGGCCGGTGGCGCTGGTGCTGCGCGGCACCGGCCAGGCGCTGCGCCACGACGGCGACCGGGTCACCCACACCTTCGAGGTGGCCGCCGGCCAGACCGTCGGCTTCGACCTGGCGTACGCCGGGGCCTACGGGGACCCGCCGGCCCGGCTGGACCCGCTCGTCGCGCTGAGCGAGACGGTGCACGCCTGGGAGGCGTTCCGGGAGACCCACCATTACCCGGGCCGCTACCCGGAGCAGGTCCGCACCAGCGCGACCGTGCTGATCGGCCTCACCTACACCCGCAGCGGCGCGGTGGCCGCGGCGTTGACCACGTCGCTGCCCGAGCAGCTCGGCGGCGATCGCAACTACGACTACCGCTACTCCTGGCTGCGCGACTTCGCGATGACCATGCGCGCCCTGTGGGTGGCGGCCTGCCCGGACGAGGCGTCCCGCCTGTTCGCCTGGGCGGCCCGGTCGATCGGCCGGATCGGCGACCAGCCGGTGCCGGTGCTGTTCGGGCTGGAGGGGGAGCGGGACCTCTCCGAGCACGACTGCGCCCACCTGCGCGGCTACGCCGACAGCCGGCCGGTACGGGTCGGCAACGACGCCTGGCGGCAGCGGCAGCTCGACGTGCCCGGCGAGGTGATCGCGGCGGTCTGGCGGCTGCACGACTACCTCGGCGAGACGTTCGAGGAGGAGTTGCGGGAGATGGTGGTGGGGCTGGCCGAGCAGGTCGCGTCGACCTGGCGGCTGCCGGACCGGGGCATGTGGGAGACCCGCGACACCGAGCGGCACTACGTGTCCTCCAAGGCGATCTGCTGGCTGGCCCTGGACCGGGCCGTGGCGCTGGCGCCCCGGCTCGGGGAGCGGGCCGACCCGCGCCGCTGGGCGGCCGTCCGCGACGAGATCCGCGCGACCGTGCTGCGCGAGGGGTGGAACGAGCGGATCGGCGCGTACACCGGCGCGTTCGGCTCGGCGGAGCTGGACGCCTCGGCGCTGTTCCTGCCCGTGGTGGGCTTCCTGCCGGCCACCGACCCGCGGATGCGTTCCACCATCGAGGTGGTCGCGCGCGAGTTGGGCACCGACGACGGCCTGGTACGGCGCTGGAACACCGATCCGGCGGGTTTCGTGCTCTGCTCGTTCTGGCTGGTGGAGTGCCTGGCCATGGCCGGGCAGCCGGATCGGGCCGCGGCGCTGTTCGAGCAGGTCCTCGGCCACGCCAACGACCTGGGCCTCTACGCCGAGCAGATAGACCTGGACAGCGGTGCGCAGCTCGGCAACACGCCGCAGGCCCTGTCGCACATCGGGCTGATCAACGCGGCCTGGCGGCTGACCGACCCGAGTACGGACTGACCTGCAACATTCCTGCAAACCGTAAGGATTGACGTCGATGTCTGCCCGCGCCTAGCCTGCTGGTACGGGAAAGCCCTTTCCTGAGCTTCCCTTCCTCGTCACCCCGCTCCCGGAGACCCACGCCTCCGTGCGGGGCACCGATCGTCGCGACCGTGGCCAGGCGCCGACCCTCCGCCGCGACGGTCCACCACCACCCGCTCCAAGGAGGACAACCGTGCAGATCACCCGGGCCAGACGCCGCCGCCCACTGCTGCTCGCGGTGGGCGCCGGCGCCACCGTCGCGGCACTCGCCGCCGGAATGGGGACGTCGGCGTTCGCCGCCACCGTCTTCACCGACACCTTCTCCGACGGCGACGCCGCCGGCTGGTCGAAGTCCGGCGGCTCCTGGGCCGTCGCCGACGGGGCGTTCACCCAGTCCAACACCGGCAGTGAGCTGGCCCGGCAGTTCGCCGGCCAGACCAGCTGGACCGACTACCAGGTGCAGGCGCGGGTCCGGCCGAACGCGTTCGGCTCGTCCAGCGCCCTGGTCGGGCTCGCCGCCCGGGCCAGCAGCAGCACCAAGATGTACCGGCTGGCCCTGCTCGGCTCGGGCCGGGCCGAACTGCAGGCGGTCAACGGCAGCCAGATCACCTCGCTCGGCTCGGCGTCGGTCGGGGCGTCCACCGGCACCTGGTACACGCTGAAGATCGAGGCCAGCGGCAGCACCATCCGCGGCTATGTCAACGGGGCCCAGGTCGGCGGGGGCAGCAACACCATGGCGGACGCCGGCCGGATCGCCCTGGTCACCGCGTACGCCGGGGGCAGCTTCGACGACGTGACCGTCGACTCGTCCGTCTCCACCCCGACCACGCCGCCGACCAGCTCGTCCCCGACGGCGTCGCCGACCACCTCCACCCCACCCTCGACGTCCTGGCCCACGCCCACGTCCAGCGTGAAGGTGGACGCCACCATCCCCGTCTCCAGCAGCGGCTTCGACGGCGGCATGAAGCGCTACTACGGCATCGGTGACGGCGGGCAGTCCGAGAGCCAGGATCCGATGTTCGAGCTGGCCGCCGGTGCCACCCTGCGCAATGTCATCATCGGCGCGCCGGCCGGCGACGGCGTGCACTGCCTCGGCAACTGCACCCTGGTCAACGTCTGGTGGGAGGACGTCGGCGAGGACGCCGCGACCTTCCTGGGCGGCACCACCTACACCGTGGACGGCGGCGGGGCCCGGTCGGCCAGCGACAAGGTGTTCCAGCACAACGGGCCGGGCACCGTCTACATCAAGAACTTCCGGGTGGAGAGCTCCGGCAAGCTCTACCGGGCCTGCGGCAACTGCTCCACCTCCTACCAGCGGCACGTGGTGATGGACAACGTCACCGCCACCGGCACCAAGGTGCTCGCCGGCATCAACACCAACTGGGGGGACACCGCCCGGTTCACCCGGATCACCATCCTCAACGACCCGAGCCACAGCACGCGGATCTGCGTGAAGTACAAGGGTGTGCCGAAGGGCAGCGAGCCCACCGAGATCGGCGCGGGTGCCGACGGGGTGAACTGCATCTACTCCGAGTCCGACATCACCTGGCGTTGAATCGCCGGGAGGCGTGAGCCGCGGGGCCCGGTGGTGACACCGGGCCCCGCGGCCCGCGCGGCCGAGGAGGTCGGATGAGCGCCTCCGGTGTTAAGAAGGGGCCCGTGCTCTACCGGAGGCGTTAAGAAGGGGCCCTTCCTTACACCGTGGGCACGTCCGAGACGTCCACCGTCTCCGGGTACTTGAGGCCGGCGCCGGTGTTCAGCACCACGACCCGCTCGCCGGCCCGGATCCAGCCCCCGGCCCGCAGGTGCCGGGCGGCGGTCAGGCAGGCCGCGCCCTCCGGGCAGAGCAGCAGCCCTTCCCGGGCGGCGAAGTCGCGCAGGTCGGCGAGGATCTCCGTGTCCTCGACCGCGATCGCCGTGCCGCCGCTCTCGCGCAGCGCGGTCAGGATCAGCTCGTCGCCGAGCGGGGCCGGCACCGTGATGCCGAACGCCACGGTGTGCGCGTCCGCCCAAGGGGTGGCCCGCTCCTCCCCGGCGGCGAACGCCCGGACGATCGGGGCGCAGCCGGTGGACTGCACCGCGACGAGGCGGGGCAGCTTGTCCTCCACCCAGCCCAGCTCGCGCAGCTCGTGCAGGGCCTTGTGGATGCCGATCAGCCCCACCCCGCCACCGGTGGGATAGATGATCACGTCGGGCACCTGCCAGCCGAGCTGCTCGACGATCTCGTACCCCATGGTCTTCTTGCCCTCCAGGCGGTACGGCTCGCGCAGCGTCCCGGCGTCGAAGATCCGCCCGCCCGACTCGGCGACCAGCCGGGCCACCCACCGGCCGGCGTCGCTGATCAGGCCGTCCACCAGGCGCAGGTCGGCGCCGGCCGCCCGGCACTCCCGCCGGCAGATGGTCGGCGCGTCCAGCGGCATGGCGATGGTCGCGCGCATCCCGGCCCGGGCCGCGTACGTCGCCCAGGCCGCCCCGGCGTTGCCGTTGGTCGGCATGGCGAGCCGCTCCACGCCCAGCTCCCGGGCGCGGCTCACCCCCACCGCCGCGCCCCTGGCCTTGAACGACCCGGTGGGGGTCAGTCCCTCGTCTTTCACGATCAGGTCCGGGATCCCGATCTCGTGGCCGTACGCGGGGGCACGCAGCAGCGGCGTCCAGCCCTCGCCCAGCGTGGTCACGAACCGGGGATCGGCGACCGGCAGCAGCTCCCGGTAGCGCCACAGGTCGGCCGGACGCAGGCCGAACTGCTCGGGGGTCAGCGCCGCGCCCACCGCGGCCAGGTCGTAGCGGGCCAGCAACGGGGACCCACAGTCGCACAGGTTCTGCAGCTTGTCCGCCGGACGTTCGAGACCGCAGCGCGGGCATTCCAGGTGCGTGAGGTACACGGCGCTCCTCAGCTCGCGTCGATGCTCAGCCAGTGCCGGCTGCGCCGGCCCGGCTCGTACGGGGCGTCGAGGCGCTTGGCCAGCACACCCGGGAGCCCCTGTTCGCGGGCGGTCCGCAGGGCGTCCGCACCGATGCCCGGGAACCACGGCGGAGTCTGCCAGTGCCGGCCGGCGAGCGCCAGACCGTCGAGCAGTTCGCGGCGCTGCGCGTACGGCAGGTCGGTGCTGGTCGCGCCCTCCAGCCAGAGCAGGTCCGCGGCGAGGAACTGGCCGTCCCGCTTGCTCGGCGGGTGCACCCGGCCGGCCGGGTCGATCCGGACCAGCACACCGTCCAGCACCGCCTCGGTCGGGGCCAGCGCCTCGGCCATGCCGCGCAGCCAGGGGTACGCCCCGCCGATCTCCCCGTCGGTCCCGTCCAGCAGCCGCAGCCGGCCGCCGGAGACGTACGCGATCGCCCGGACCCCGTCCCAGCGCAGCTCGTACCCCCAGGCGTCGGCGTCCTTTGGCAGTCGCCTGGCGGATGTGGCGTGCATCGGGCGGATCAGCTCGGGCATCGGCGTCCAGCCCGCCGGGGCCGGGTCGGTGCGGCGGACCATCCAGTCCCGGCCCCGCCCGCCGGTGGCGAAGAGTACGTACCGGCCCTTCGTCCGCTTCCCGTCGAGCACCACGATCACCTCGTCGTCGCGCCACTTCTCCGCGCGGTACGTCCCGGTGTCGTGGATGGTCATCCTGCCGCCGCCGTACTCGCCGGCCGGGATCTCGCCGTGGAAGGTGAGGTACTCCATCGGGTGGTCCTCGGTGTGCACGGCGAGGTGGTTGCGGCCGGGGTCGCGGGGCAGGCCGCGCGGCACGGCCCAGGAGGCCAGCACGCCGTCGTGCTCCAGCCGCAGGTCCCAGTGCAGGCTGCGGGCGTGGTGCTGCTGGATGACGAACCGCGGCCTGCGGTGGGAGGTCCGCTTCCGCGCCGGGGCCGGCTGCGGCACCGGTTCCGGGGTGCGCGCCGCGTCCCGTTTCCGCCGGTACTCCTCCAGCCGGTCGCCCACCCCCGCATTCTGCGGCACATCCGGCCCGATCGCCCGGTTCCCGGCTCTCGCGTCCGTTTCCCCGCCGTCCGGCGCGCCGCCGGCATGGGTGCGGGGATCACGGGTAGAAGCGTCGGTATGGACCTCGACCAGCCCACCGTTCCTCTTTCCGGCGACGTGCGGATGCCGCTGCTCGGCTTCGGCACCTGGCAGGCCACCGGCGAGGCCGGGTACGACGCCGTGCTCGCCGCCCTGGACGCCGGTTACCGGCACATCGACACCGCCACGATGTACGGCAACGAGAAGGAGGTCGGCCGGGCGGTCAAGGAGAGCGGGGTGCGCCGTGAGGACCTCTTCATCACCACGAAGCTGCCGCCGGAGCGGGTCGGCCGGGAGCGGGAGACGATCGAGGCGAGCCTGGCCGCCCTGGACACCGGGTACGTCGACCTGTGGCTGATCCACTGGCCCCCGTCCTCGCCGGGCGACAGCATCCCGATGTGGCGGGAACTGCTGGCCGCCCGGGACGAGAACCTGACCCGGGCCGTCGGGGTCAGCAACTACTCGATCTCGCAGCTCGACGAGCTGATCCAGGCCACCGAGGAGACCCCCGCGGTCAACCAGATCCGCTGGAGCCCGTCCCTGTACGACCGGGCGGTGCACGCCGCGCACCGGGATCGGGGCGTGGTGCTGGAGGGCTACAGCCCGTTCAAGACCAGTGACCTGTCCGACCCGGTGCTGGCCCGGATCGCGCAGGCGCACGACGTCTCCACGGCGCAGGTGGTCCTCCGCTGGCACATCGACCACGAGATCGTGGTGATCCCCAAGTCGGTGACCCCGGACCGGATCCGGGCCAACGCCGACGTCTTCGGCTTCTCGCTGACCGCCGAGGAGATGCGCGACATCGACGCCCTGGGCGGCTGACGGCGCGGCAGTGGGGGCGCGGTCCGCGGACCGCGCCCCCGTCACGCCGCCGGGATCAGGCCCGGGCGCAGGTCACTCCGTTGAGGGAGAAGCTGCTCGGCGAGGAGTACGAGCCGCTCAGCGTCCCCTGGTAGCCGAAGCTGGTCGAGGCCCCCGGCGACAGCGTGCCGTTGTAGCTGAGGTTCCGGGCGGTCACCGCCGACCCGCTCTGGGTCACCGTGGCGTTCCAGGCGCTGGTGATGGTCTGCCCCGAGGGCAGGTTGTAGGTCAGCGTCCAGCCGTTGATGGTGCCGGAGCCGGTGTTGGTGATCGCCACGTCGGCGGTGAAGCCGTTGTTCCAGGCGTTCGGGGTGTACTTCACCGAGCAGCCGGTGCCGGACGGCGGCGGGGTGGTCGGTGCGCCGGTGGTCGGCGGGGCGGTCGTCGGCGGCGGGGTGGAGCCGGTGTTGACGCTCTGCGAGAACGAGTTGACCGCCAGGCCCACGCCGCCCTGCCACGGCTCGAAGCCGGCCTGGATGCTGGTCAGGTACCAGTCGTTGGTGATCGCGCCCCGGTTGCGGGTGTCGGCGATGAACGCCATGACGTCGAAGCTCATGCTGGTGATGGGCGACGGCGCCACGTACGAGATCACGTTGTTGGAGCCGTTGCTGCCCCGCCAGACCTCCCAGTTCCGGCCGGCGATGCTGGCGTTGGCGACCGGGGAGCCGATCGGCTGGATGGAGCCCTGCCGGTTGAACCAGATCATGATCTCCATCTGGTTCACCCCGTCCTTCTTCGGGCTGGGGTCGAGCCAGATGTCGTACGCCGCGTCGTAGATGGCGCCGCTGACGTAGTTGTAGCTGATGCTGCTCGGCGCGCTGCCGATGTTCTTCACCTGCGCCGGCAGGTTCGTGCCGGGGGAGCAGTTCGTGTAGTGGCAGCCCACGAAGATTGACGGGTAGGAGACCGGCGCGCCGCTGGTCGAGCCGACGCCGTCCTGGCGGGTGATGGAGAAGCCGCTGGAGGTCACGTTGATGCACTGCTGGGCGCTGGTGCCCCAGCGGTTGTTCTGCACGACGTACTTGCCGCCGATGGTGGTGGACCCGTACTGCTCGCAGATCTGGGTGTCGGCGGAGGCGCTGCCGCCGAGGATGACGGCGACGATCGAGCCGGCGGCCAGCAGACCGGCGGCCACGACGGCCCTCAGTGGACGCTTCATGATGCTCCTTGCCTGCGGCGCGGTGCGCCGGGGACGGGTGATGGGTACGTTCGGGAGCGCTCCCACGTTCAACGTCACACATTTACATGGATGAAACGGTTGCGCAACCGCAGCCGTCCCGTCGACACCGCTGCCGAGGTCTCCGGCATCCTCCGGCTGGTGCGGGATTCCCGCCTACGGGACGGATCCAACCCACCGAGGGACTCCCGCGCCAGGGCCGATGGGGTCTACCGTGCGGCGATTGCGGCGAGTAGTGTCTTGCCTCCAACGCGTTCCGAACCCCTCCGGAGGCGTACACCACCATGGGTGGCTCCCCCCTGCGCATCCTCGTCGTCGGCGCGGGCATCGCCGGGCTCGCCGTCGCCCGTGCGCTGCGGCTGGCGGGGTTCCGGCCCGACGTCACCGAGAAGCTGCCGCCCGGCGAGCACACCGACATCGGCCTCTATCTCCCCGGCAACGCGGCGCGGGCGCTGCGCCGGCTGGACCTCGACGGCCCGGTACGCCCGCTCGGCCAGCTCATCCACCGGCAGCGCTTCCTCGACGCCGCCGGCGCGCCGCTCTGCGAGGTCGACCTCGACGCCCTATGGGCCGGGGTGGGGGAGTGCCGCGCCCTGCCCCGCGCCGAACTGCACCGCGTCCTGCTCACCGGGGCCGGCGGCGCGGTCCGTCACGGCGCCGAGATCAGGACCGTCGAGCCGCTGCCGGGCGGCGTCGCGGTCGGCTTCACCGACGGCACCTGCGCCGAGTACGACCTGCTGATCGGCGCGGACGGGCCGCGCTCGGCGGTGCGTACCCTGGCCGCGCTCGGCGGCCCGCCCCGCCCCGCCGGCCAGGTCGTCTACCGGGCCGTGGTGCGTGACGGGCCCCGGGTCGCCGACTGGACCGCGCTGCTCGGCCAGCGCGCCGGCTTCCTGGTGGTGCCGATCGGGGCCGGCCGGCTGCACTGCTACGCCGACGAGGCCGGCAGCACCCTCCCCGCCGACCCGCTCGCCCGGCTGCACGAGCTGTTCGGCGACTACGGCGGTCCGGTCCCCGAGGTGCTGGCCGCGCTCGACCGGGTGCACGTGGAGCGCACCGAGGAGGTTGAGCTGGGCCGGTGGTTCCACGGCCGGGTGCTGCTCGTCGGGGACGCCGCCCACGCCACCGCGCCGACCCTCTCCCAGGGTGCCGCGATGGCCCTGGAGGACGCCGTGGTGCTCGCCGAGTCGCTCCGGGCCGCCGGCAGCGTCGACGCCGCCCTGCTCGCGTACGAGAGCCGCCGCCGGCCGCGTACCCGATGGGTGCGGGACCGGACCCGGGACCGCAACCGGACTCGCGACGTGCCGCCGGCGCTGCGCGACCCGCTGCTGCGCGGGCGCGGCGGGCGGATCTTCCAGGAGCACTACCGGCTGCTGGTCGACCCGCTCTGACGCCCCGGCGGCGACGGCCGGTGATCGTAGCCGCCCACCCCACGCGGCGCCCCCACCTGCCGGGGACTATCCTCCCTACGGATGACGGCTGCGCAGAAGAACAGCGCGTGCCGAGCGGGACAACCCAGAACCGGAGGCCACTCGTGACCACCGTCGCACCCAAGCCGGTCGTGACCCGGCCCTGGCCGGTCCGCGAGCCGGTCAAGGGGTCGGCCATCGCGCGGCTGCTGCGCACCACGGACGCGAAGCAGATCGGGATCATGTACATGGTCACCGCGTTCGCGTTCTTCATGATCGGCGGCCTGATGGCCCTGATCATGCGCGCCGAGCTGGCTCGGCCGGGCCTGCAGTTCCTGTCGCCCGAGCAGTACAACCAGCTCTTCACCATGCACGGCACGATCATGCTGCTGTTCTTCGCGACGCCGATCGTGTTCGCCTTCGCGAACTACGTGGTGCCGCTGCAGATCGGCGCGCCCGACGTGTCGTTCCCCCGACTCAACTCCTTCGCCTACTGGCTGTACCTCTTCGGCGGCACCATGGCCACCGCCGGCTTCATCACCCCCGGTGGCGCCGCCGACTTCGGCTGGACCGCGTACACGCCGCTGAGCACGGCCGAGCACTCGCCGGGCGTCGGCGCGAACATGTGGGTGGTCGGCCTGGCCATCTCCGGTCTGGGCACCATCCTCGGCGCGGTCAACATGATCACCACGATCCTGACCCTGCGCGCCCCCGGCATGACCATGTTCCGGATGCCGATCTTCACCTGGAACATGCTGGTCACCAGCCTGCTGGCCATCCTCATCTTCCCGCTGCTGGCCGCCGCGCTCTTCGCGCTCGCCGCGGACCGCCTGATCGGCGCCCACGTGTACGACCCGGCGACCGGCGGCCCGATGCTCTGGCAGCACCTGTTCTGGTTCTTCGGGCACCCCGAGGTCTACATCATCGCGCTGCCGTTCTTCGGCATCATCACCGAGGTCATCCCGGTCTTCTCCCGGAAGCCGATCTTCGGTTACAAGGGCCTGGTCGGCGCGACCATCGCCATCGCCGCCCTGTCGATGAGCGTCTGGGCGCACCACATGTTCGCCACCGGCCAGGTGCTGCTGCCGTTCTTCAGCTTCCTCAGCTACCTGATCGCCGTGCCGACCGGAATGAAGTTCTTCAACTGGATCGGCACCATGTGGCGGGGCCAGATCACCTTCGAGACGCCGATGCTCTTCGCCATCGGCTTCCTGGTCACCTTCCTCTTCGGTGGTCTGACCGGTGTGATCCTGGCCAGCCCGCCGCTGGACTTCCACATCCACGACTCGTACTTCGTGGTGGCGCACTTCCACTACGTGCTCTTCGGCACGATCGTGTTCGCCGTCTTCGCCGGCATCTACTTCTGGTTCCCGAAGATGTTCGGCCGGATGCTCGACGAGCGGCTGGGCAAGGTGCACTTCTGGCTGACCATGATCGGTTTCCACACCACCTTCCTGGTGCAGCACTGGCTGGGCAACGAGGGCATGCCCCGGCGGTACGCCGACTACCTGCCCGGCGACGGCTTCACCACGCTGAACACGATCTCCACGATCGGCGCGTTCATCACCGGCATCTCGACGCTGCCGTTCATCTGGAACTGCTGGAAGTCGTACAAGGCCGGCCCGGTGGTCGAGGTCGACGACCCGTGGGGCCACGGCAACTCGCTCGAGTGGGCCACCAGCTCCCCGCCGCCGCTGCGCAACTTCGACCGGATGCCCCGGATCCGCTCCGAGCGGCCGGCGTTCGACCTGAAGTTCCCGGAGCTGGCCGCCGGGCAGACCCTGGCCGGCCCGCCGGAGGGCGGCGCCAAGCCGCTGACCAGCGAGGCCAACGGTGGCGCCAGCTACGTGGAGGACACCGCCGGTAACCTCGACCGGCGCTGACCACTCGTCGAAGGGCCCCCTTCGCCACCGGAAACGGTGTGCGAAGGGGGCCCTTCCCGTGCTCCGGTCCGCCCCGTGCCGGGCCGGAGACCTGCTGTCCGGGATCGTCGGGCCGCCGCCCGGCCGGAGCGCGGCCGCCGGAGGCGTGCGGCGGTCCTAGGCCGCCGGGGCGTGGCTGTCGAGGAACTTCGTCACCTGCTCACGGATCCCGGCCTCGCCGGTGCCGGGGTCGACCAGGAACACCCCGTGCTGGGTGCTCGGGGCCAGCACCAGCTGCCGCTGGGTGGTCTTCGGTGTGGCGTCGTACAGCGCCTGTGCCGCCACCGGGAAGTTCGGCTCCAGCTCACCCGCGCCGTAGAAGACCGGGACGGTGATCTTCGGGGCGGCGCCGGCGGCGTCCGCGTCGCCGTAGGAGGTGGGCGGGGAGAGCGCGACGACCGCGTCCGGCGCCGGGCTGAGCGTCGGGGTGGCGGCCAGCACCGAGGTGCCGCCCATCGACCCGCCCATCAGCACCACCCGGCTGGCCCCGTCGGCCCGCAGCGCCGCGGCCGCCGCCTGGACCTGCTGGCCCCGCGTGACGCCGCTGCCCGGAGAGGAGCCGGATCCGGCGAAGTCGAAGGCGAGCACCCGGTAGCCCCGGTCGGCCAACTCCCGCCCGTAGGGCAGCCACTGGCAGACGTCGCCGCCCGCCATGTGCGCCAGCACCACGCCGGTGCTCCCGGAGCCGAGGACGACCCCGCCCAACTGGGTGCCGGCCTCCTCGCCGAAGACGATCTGCCGGCCGTGCTCGGCCAGCCCGGGACAGTCGGCGCCGGCGTTGAGCCCGGTCGGCTTCGCCACCGGGGTCTCGGCGCTGCTGCTGCAGGAAACCATCCCCACCGAGAGGGCGGCCACGGCAACCAGACGTAGAGCGGCTATCTTCACGGCGACTCCTTGATCGCGGGATTGGAAGCGCTCCCATTCTCCCGGCGCCCCGTTCGTCCGGCTGTCCCGCTCGGGTCACCGTGTCGGAGCTGTTACGGCGGCGCTCGGTATCGCCGGCCGGCCTGCGGGCTTCGTCGCGCGCCGACCGCGGGTCAGACGCCGGCGGGTGTCAGGTCCACGTCCGGGGTGGGGGTGGCCGGCCGGCGGCGATGGCCCAGTTCGATCGGGAGCACCACCAGCGCGACCAGCACGCCGATCGCGCCGGTGACCGCGAAGCCCCACAGCGGGGCCGACGCGTCGATGACCGCGCCGGCCAGCGGCGCGCCGAGGGCGATGCCGACGGTGACCGCCGAGCCGTGCAGGCCCATCGCCTCACCGCGTACGTCGGCCGGGGCGAGCCGGCTCACCGCGTCGGCGGTCGCGGCGAGGGTGGGCGCGCAGAGTGCCCCGGCCGGGACCAGCGCGAGGCAGAGCAGCCACCAGTGCGCCCCGCCCAGGCCGACCGGGATCGTGGTGAGGCTGAGGACGGCCATCAGGAGCAGCGGCGAGAGCGAGCGGGTGACCGCCCCGTACGCGAAGCCGCCCAGCAGCGAGGCCACCGCCCAGGCGGTCAGCACCGCGCCGGTCCAGCCGACCTCGCCGCCGGCGCGCAGCACGGCCACCACCGCCACGTCCGTGCCACCGAGCACCAGGGTGGCGGCCAGGCTGATCGCCAGCACGGCCAGCAGCCGCGGCGTGAGCCACTCGCGGCGGGGAATCTTCCGGTGCGGGCCGGCCGGCTCGTCGGCGCTGCGGGTGGGCGGGTCGAGCAGCCAGAAGCAGACGCCCGAGGCCACGATCCCGACCCCGAGCGCCCACATGGTGAGCCGCGGGGACGCGGCGGTGGCGAGGGCCACGGCCAGCGCCGGGCCCACCATGAACGACAGCTCCACCGACATCGAGTCCAGCGCGTACGCGGGGCGACGCCGATCGGCCGGCACCAGCGCGGCCACCGACTGGCGGACCACCGAGAATACCGGCAGGGCGAGCAGCCCGGCCAGGAAGGCCGCCGGGAGCAGCACCGGGTACGACAGGGTCGGCGCGACGGCCCAGAAGACCCCCTCGGCGAGCGTGGTCAGCAGCAGCACCGGCCGCAGCCCGCGCCGGTCGACCAGCCGGCCGAGCAGTGGCGAGCCGAGCGCGGCGCCGACGGTGGACGCGGCACCCACCAGGCCGGCCGCGCCGTAGCCCCGGCCGAGGTCCAGCACGACGTGGAAGGTGAGCGTCACCCCGGTCGCGGTGAGTGGGACGCGGGCCAGCACCGACACCAGCAGCAACGACCGGAGACCGGGCAGGGCGAGCGCCTCCCGGTAAGGCTTCAAGTTCACGACGGTCCGTACCTCCGGCCGACATCCTCGACCGGGGGTACGACAGTCGCAACCAATTACCTGGTCAAGCGGTCCTGATCACAGGTTCGCCGACCATGGTCACGTCGCCGCCCTCGAACGCCCGCAGCGCGACGTCGAGGGTGTCCCGGGCCACCGCGGCGGTGAGGTCGAGCAGCACGGTGGTGCGGAAGCCCTCCCGGACGGCGTCCAGCGCCGTCGCCCGTACGCAGTGGTCGGTGGCGATCCCGACCACGTCGACCCGGTCGACGTCGTGCCGGCGCAGCCAGTCGGCCAGGCACTCGCCGTCGGGGCCGTGCCCCTCGAAACCGGAGTACGCGGCGGCGTGCTCGCCCTTGTGGAAGATCGCCTCGACCCGGTCGGTCGCCAGGTCGGGGTGGAACTCCGACCCGGCGGTGCCCACCACGCAGTGCCTCGGCCAGGAGTCGACGAAGTCCGGCGGGTTGCCGAAGTGCGCCCCCGGGTCGATGTGGTAGTCCTTCGTCGCCACCACGTGGTCCCAGCGGTCCGGTTCGGCGGCGAGCAGCCGGGAGATGCCGGCCGCCACGCCCGCCCCGCCGGCGACGGCGAGCGAGCCGCCCTCGCAGAAGTCGTTCTGCACGTCGACGATGATCAAGGCGTTGCCCATCGGTACGGTCCTTCCTCAGGTCGCGGGTACGACGGTCACCGGGACGGCCGGGTCGCCGCCGGACAGCTTCAGGCCCTCCCACGGGATGGAGATCAGGCACTGCCGCAGGTGCTCCCGCGACTCGTCGAGGGTGGGCAGCGCCACCGGCTCGCCCGCCACCACGAAGGAGCGCTGGAGCAACCGGTCGTTCGGCTGCCGGTCCGGCACGCCCTGCGGCACGATGACCTCCTCGGTGGCGGTGCCGGTCGGCTTGTGCCGGCGTACGGCCACCTTGCGGCCGCCGATGGTGGCCTTGTGCTCGGAGCGCTTGACCACCGGCCGCCCCTCGACCTCCACCAGCTTGTAGACCAGACCGGCGGTCGGCGCGCCGGAGCCGGTCACCACGGAGGTTCCCGCGCCGTACATGTCGACCGGCTCGGCGGCCAGCGTGGCGATGGAGTACTCGTCCAGGTCGCCGGAAACGATGATCTTCGTCTCGGTGGCCCCGAGCGAGTCGAGCAGCTCCCGGGACTGCTGCGCGATCACGGTCAGGTCGCCGGAGTCGATCCGGATCGCGCGCAGCTCCGGCCCGGCGATCTCGATCGCGTTCCGGATGCCCTGGCTGATGTCGTACGTGTCGACCAGCAGGGTGGTGTCCTTGCCCAGGGTGGCGACCTGCGAGGCGAACGCCGCCCGCTCGTCGTCGTGCAGCAGGGTGAACGCGTGCGCCGCGGTGCCCGCGGTGGGGATGCCGTACCGCTGGCCCGCCGCGAGGTTGGAGGTGAACCGGAACCCGGCCAGGTACGCCGCCCGCGCGGCGGCCACCGCCGCCTCCTCGTGCGCCCGCCGGGACCCCATCTCGATCAGGGCCCGGCCGCGGGCGGCGGTGACCATCCGGGCCGCCGCCGCGGCGACCGCGCAGTCGTGGTTGAGCACCGACAGCACCAGCGTCTCCAGCACGACGCACTCGGCGAAGCCGCCGGAGACGGTGAGGATCGGGGAGCCGGGGAAGAAGAGTTCGCCCTCGGCGTACCCGTCGACGTCGCCGGTGAAGCGGTAGTTGGTCAGCCACTCCGCGGCCCGGTCGTCCACCACCCCGGTACGGCGCAGGAAGTCGACCTCCTCGGCGTCGAAGCGGAACTCCCGGATCAGCTCGACCAGCCGGGCCGTGCCGGCGACCACCCCGTAGCGCCGGCCCGCCGGCAGCCGCCGGGTGAACACCTCGAAGACGCAGCGGCGGTCGGCGGTGCCGTCCCGCAGGGCGGCGCTGATCATGGTCAGCTCGTAGTGGTCGGTCAGCAGCGCGGGGCGAAGGGTGCTCACGCCCCCAGCCTAGAGTTCAGCGCGGATCCGTGCCGTCATGGCCCGGCATCGACCGCAGGGCGGCCCGCAGCTCGGCCCGGCCGGCCACCCCGAGCTTGCTGTAGACCCGCTGGAGGTGGTTCTCCACCGTGCGGCTGGACAGGTAGAGCCGCTCCGCGATGGCCCGGCTGGTGACGCCCTCGGCAGCGAGCCGGGCCACCTGCCACTCCCGCTCGCTGAGCGCCGGCCGGAGCAGCCGCAGCGCCGGGGTGGCGAGCCCGTCGCAGCGCCGGAGCAGCTCGGCCAGCTGTTCCCGCGCCGGGCCGGTCGCGGCGTCCCGATTGCGCCCCGCGTGGTGCAGGGCCGTCGCGGTGGCCTCGGCGGCGTAGACAGTCAGGTCCCGCGCCGCGAACGCGTCGGCGAC
This sequence comes from Micromonospora solifontis, assembly GCF_003725545.1. GTDB lineage: Bacteria > Actinomycetota > Actinomycetes > Mycobacteriales > Micromonosporaceae > Micromonospora > Micromonospora solifontis. Next base: position 40,697 of record NZ_RJLN01000026.1, read on the forward strand.
GGCGAGCAGTTCGGCGGGGGAGCAGTCGACCGCCGCGCGGGCGTACCGGGCGATCAGCGGGGGCAGGACGCCGTCGATCCGCTCGGAGAGTTCGGCCAGGCGCTGGGCCACGGTGCGCCGCCCGCCGTCGGTGCAGGTCGGGCCGACCGGCGCGCCGGCCTGGCCGAACCGGACCAGATCGAGCAGGACGAGCAGCTCGTGGCCGGCGAAGCCGTCCTCGCGGAGCCGGTCGGCCAGCGCGCAGAGGTGCTTGGTGGCGGCCGGCAGGTCGCCGGCGGCTCCGTGCACCGCGCCCCGGGCCTGCTCCAGCCAGGGATACAGCACCGCCATGCCGGGGGCATGGGTGCGGTCCGCCTCCGCCATCGCCTCGGCCGCGTGCGTCGCGTCGCCCCGCCACGCCGCCGCCTGGGCCCGCTCGGCGTGCGCCAGGCCGGCGTACACCCGGCTGGTGGCGAGCACCGCGCAGGCGCCGAGACTGGTCTTGAGCGCCTCGTCGCTGCGGCCCCGCAGCCGCGCCGCGTACGCCTGGAGGATGGCCAGGTAGCCGGTGCCGAGCCGGAAGTCCCCCGCGCCGGCCAGGTCGGCGAACTCGTCGGCCACGATCGCGTCGATGCCGGCGAGGTCGCCGGAGAGCGCCAGCCGGGTGCCCCGGGCCAGCTCCATCGCGAGCTGGAGGTACGGCATGTCGGCGCGCCAGCGGGCCGCCTCGGCCTGCACCCGGGCGATGGCGGTGGCGCTGCGCCGGTACTGCCCCTGCGCGGCGTGGAGGTGGGCCACCGTGCACCGGGCCAGCTCCCGCGCCGCCACCGGCGCGGCCGGCCGGTCCAGCACCGCCTGGGCGAGCCGCAGCGCGGCGGTGGTGTCCAGCCCGTGCAGCCGCATGATCGCCTCGAAGGCGCGGATCCGGGCCTGGTCGGCCGGGTCGGTCAGCTCGGCGGCGCGCGCCGCGATCTCCTCCACCGTGGACTCGCGGCTGAGGCCCCAGTAGCTGACCATGCCGCGCACCGTCAGCCACCGGGCGCGCCGCCGGCCGTCGGGGACCTCGGCGCCCACCGAGTCGAGGACCCGGATCGCCTCGTCCGGCCGGTCGGCGAACATGAGGATGGTGGCCAGCAGTTCGGCGGCGTCGGAGCCGCCCTCGCCGTCCAGGGCGGCGCGGGCCAGCCGGGTGGCCAGTGGCACGTCGTACCGGCCGAAGGCCTGGGCGGCCGCGTCCAGCAGCAGCGCCGGATCTTGCGCCGTGCCCGAGTCGAGGCGCCACACGGCCACCCGCAACAGGTCGTCGCGGCGTCGCTTGCCGACCTGTTCGAGCAGCTCGGCCAGGGTGGCCTGGAGCCGGCGGGTCCGGCTGACCGGGCACTGCCGGCGCATCACCTCGCCGTAGAGCGGGTGGGCGAGCCGGACGTCCAACCGCCGGTCGTCGTGGACCATGGTGATCAGGCCGCGCTCCTCGGCGGTCTCCACGTCGGCCGGGTCGACGGCCCGCTGGAGCAGTTGCAGGCCGAGCGGCTCGCCGAAGGCCACCAGCTCGACCACCGACCGGACGCCGGGGGTGAGCTGGCCGATCCGGGTGTCGATCAGGTCGGTGAGGCTGGGCGCCAGTTCAAGCCGGCCGGTCCACTTCCAGATGCCGTAGGTGCGGCGCAGCTCGTCGCCGCCGGAGGCGGCCAGCACCAGCTCGCGCAGGAGCAGCGGGTTGCCCGCGGAGAGCCGGAACAGCCGCTCCGAGCTGCCCGCGTCCACCGGGCCGCCGAGGATCGCGGCGAGCAGCCCGGTGGTCTCGGCCGGGCCGAGCGGCGCCAGCTCGACCAGGTCCACCAGGTCGTCGGTCCACAGCGCACGGATCGGCAGCGGGATCTGCTCGCCGTTGCGCAGCGTGCCGATCACGGTGGCGTTCTCGGCCCGCGCGATGAGGTGGACCAGCGCGGCCGACGGCGGGTCGAGCAGGTGGGCGTCGTCGATCGCGAGCACGATCGGCCGGCCGGCGGCCTGCTCCTGGAGCAGGTCCACCGCCCAGCGCAGGATGCCGGCGGGGGAGAGCCCCTGCGGCTGCTCGGCCGGAAGCACCTGGACGAGCCCGCCGAAGGGCAACGCGGCCGTGGTCGCGCTGGCCGAGACGGACCAGATCGCGTACCGGTCGGTGGGGAGGGCGGCGACCCCCTCCCGGAGCAGCCGGCTCTTGCCGACCCCGGCGCTGCCGCTGAAGAGCAGCCCGCGCCCCTCGGGGCCGCCGACCGCCGACAACAGACGGTTGAGCTCATCCCTCCGGCCGACGAAGTCCCACCGACTCATCGGTGCAGCATATCGACGGTAATCCGGCCGCGCCCACACCGTCACGCAGCGAAGTTGAGTAATCGGTCGATTACCCCTGAGTATCCCGGGTGTTCGGTGTCGGACTCCCGACACCCGTACTCTTCTGCCACCACGGATGTCACCCGACGCGACCGGCCCGTAACCTGGTCGCCCTATCGGAGGCCGCTTGATGAAGCCGAGCCCGCTCCGCTCGGTCGAGGCGCCCGAACCTGCCGAGCCACCGTGCACGCCCCTGCCCACCCGGCTCGGGGTGGCCGACCCCGACCCGGGCGAACCGCTGGCCGTCGTCGTCGCCGGTCCGGCCGGCGCCGGGCGGCGTGAGCTGCTCGCCGGCCTGCTCGGGCTGGAGCCCGGGATGCTCACGGTGCCCGACGGCAGCTACCTGTACGTCAACCACGGGCGGGTGCCCACCCGGGCCGCCTACGTGCCGGGCTACCGCCAGCCGCACTCGTACGGCGCCGACCCGGTCGCCGCCGGTCCGGCCCTGGCCCGCCCGCCGCGCCGGGTGGAACTGAGCCTGCCCGACCCGCTGCTGCGCCACTTCGCCGTGCTCGACACGCCGGACACCGGCTCGCTCGGCGTGGCGGGCTGCCGGGTGCTGCTCGACGCCGCCGGCCGCGCCGGCGCGCTGCTCTTCGTGATCTGCGCCGACCAGGCGCTCACCGCGACCGAGCTGAACCTGCTGGCCGAACTGGCCCGGACCCGGGTCGAGGTGCTGTTCGCGGTCACTCCCGGGGCCACCGGCTGGGCCGGCCCGGCGGGCGGACCGACGGTTACGGAGGGCGCGGGGGCGTCCGTCGCGTCGGTCGGCCACCCGGGCCGGTCCCTGCCGCGTCCGGGCGGCCACCGGGTCAACCCGGTGGAGGTCTCCCTCGCGGCGCACCGCGCCGCCCTGCTCTCGGCGGTGCCCGGGCTGGCCGACGCCCGCTGGTTCGCCGTCCGGCAGGCCGACCACGCCGCCCTGCGCCGGGCGCTGGTGGGCTGGGCGGCGGACGAGGGGCTGCGACGGGCGAGCATCCGGCCGCCGGAGCCGCCCGGCGCGCACGGCCGGGTCCCGGTCCGGTCCGGGCTCGACCCGGGGGACCTCACCGAGCGGCTGGACCGGCAGGCCAGAACCTGCGCCCAGCGGATCCGTCAGCACCTCGCCCTGGAATTGGCCAACATCCACCTGCGGGTGGTGCAGGAGATCGTCTTCGGCGTCGGCTGCGCCGGCCTGCCGGCCCTGCTCGACCGGGAGATGGAGGCGCTGTCGCTGCTCGCCACGGTCCAGTGCGACGAGGCGGCCCGGGGCATCCTCGACGACACCGCCGCGCGGGTCTTTGGTGCGCCGCTGGCCGAGGGGGTCCGGCACCGGATCGCGCACGCCGTCCGGTGGGGGCTCGCCGACCATCCCGCGGGTCGCGAGCTGGACCGGGTGCTCCTGGTCACCAGCACGGCCGGGGTGGCCGGGCTGGCCGGTGGCGGAGCGTTGGAGGCGCTGTCCGGCTTCCCCGGCGGGGAGCGGGACGAGGTGCTGCCGCCGGTCGGGGTGGCGCTCTCCGGCGGCTGCTGGCAGCACTGGCGCGCGCCGGGCAACGACGACCCGAACGGCGCGCGGTCCTGGGCCCAGCGGGCGCTGCGCGAGGTGGAGCTGGAGCTGTCCCGCGAGGTGTCCCGCCGCTTCGAGGTGATCCGTCTCTCGTTGGGCCTGGTGGTCACCGATGCGGTCGAACACGGCATCCTGCTCGCCTGAGGGGCGGGCCGTGGAGCGGTCGACCGGGCCGCCGGACGCGGCCCGGGAGGGTGATCCGGGCCGGCGCGGCGTTCCGGTTCATCGGTTCCCCGGATCCGGTGGCACGATGGGGGGCATGGCGGCTCCACAGGTTGCACCGGTCGAGACGCCGGACACCGACGAGGTGCCGGCGTCCGACCGGCCCTGGGTGACCATCGTCTGGGACGATCCGGTCAACCTCATGACGTACGTGACCTGGGTGTTCCAGAAGCTCTTCGGATACAGCCGGGAGAAGGCCGAGCAGCTCATGCTGGATGTGCACCACAAGGGCAAGGCGGTGGTCTCCAGCGGGGCCCGGGAGCGGATGGAGCACGACGCGTCGCAGTTGCACGCGTACGGGCTCTGGGCGACGGTGGACCGCTCGTGAGCGCGAGGAGTGAGCCGGGGTTGCGAGCCCCGCAGTCGCGAACAGGGAAGACGCCGTGAGCATGTTCCGTCGCTACGGCGACCGCTACGTGGCCACTTTCGCGGTGGACGAGGTGCGGGTGCTGCGCAAGGTGGCCTCCGAGGTGGTCGGCCTGCTCACCGACGGCTTCGACCACGGCGACCCGGTGGTCGGCCGGCTCTTCCCCGAGGTCTATCCGGAGGACGCGGCGAGCGCCGCCGAGTTCCGCCGCTACACCGAGGGCGACCTCAAGACCGCCAAGATCGATCAGGCCGGCGCGATTCTCGCCGCGTTGCCCGACGGCGAGGTCGGCGGCGAGGTGCGGCTCGACGCGGAGGCCGCCGAGGCGTGGCTGCGCGCGCTCAACGACGCCCGGCTGGCGATGGGCGTCCGGCTGGAGATCAAGGACGGCACCGACCTGGGCGAGGAGCTCGACGACGCGGTGGCCGAGGACCCCACCTCGTCGCGGGTGTTCCAACTATCGGTCTACGCGTATCTCGGATATCTGCAGGAGTCCCTGCTCAACGCCTTGATCGACTGACCCGTGACGGTCGCCACCTCGCCACCGGAGAACCCCGGGCGCTAGGCTGGTCGGCGTGCTGAGCATCGACCGGTCGATCATCGACGCGATCGTCGCCCACGCGCGCCGGGACCACCCGGACGAGGCGTGCGGCGTGGTCGCCGGTCCCGCCGGCAGCGACACCCCGATCCGGCACATCCCGATGGAGAACGCCGCCCGCTCCATGACGTTCTACGAGTTCGACTCGATGGAACACCTGCGGGTCTGGCGGGAGATGGACGACCGCGACGAGGAGCCGGTCGTCATCTACCACTCGCACACCGCGACGGAGGCCTACCCGTCCCGCACGGACATCTCCTTCGCCGGTGAGCCGGGAGCGCACTACCTGCTCGTCTCGACCCGTGAGCCCGACACGGAGGAGATCCGCTCCTTCCGCATCGTCGACGGCGTGGTCACCGAAGAGCCGGTCAAGATCGTGGATGCCGCCGTGGACCCGCACGCCGTCCAGTCCTACATGTTCGGGCAGAGCCCGGCGACGGTCGACTACGAGTGTTCCGACCGCTGATCCCTCCAGCGCCGGCACCTCTTCTTTCTCCCGTCACCTGGCACGACCCGAACAAGGAGCACGAGACATCATGGCCATCGAGGTTCGCATCCCCACCATCCTGCGCAGCTACACCGGCGGCGCGAAGGTCGTCGAGGGCGCCGGCGACACGCTGAGCGACCTGCTCACCGACCTGGACTCCCGGCACGGCGGCCTGAAGGCCCGCCTGGTCACCGACGCCGGCGCGCTGCACCGGTTCGTCAACGTCTACGTCAACGACGAGGACGTCCGCTTCCTCGGCGCGCTCGACGCCAAGCTCAACGACGGTGACAGCGTCACCATCCTGCCGGCCGTGGCCGGTGGCGCGTTCGGCTTCGCGGCGGCAGCCGCGATCGCCCAGCACAGCGCCGCCGCTGCGGCGATCGCGCGGCACGGCGACGTGCGCGAAGCGCGCGTCGCCCGCTGAGGGCGGTCGCCATGGCGCGGTACGAGAGCCTGCTCGACGCGTGCGGCGGCACGCCCCTGATCGGGTTGCCCCGGCTCTCGCCGACGGTGCCCGAGGGTGCGCCGCCGGTGCGACTCTGGGCCAAGCTGGAGGACCGGAACCCGACCGGCAGCATCAAGGACCGGGCGGCCCTGTTCATGGTCCGCGCGGCCGAGTCGGCCGGTCGGCTCCGGCCGGGCGACACCATCCTGGAGCCGACCAGCGGCAACACCGGCATCTCGCTGGCCATGGTGGCGAAGCTGCGTGGCTACCGGCTGGTCTGTGTGATGCCGGAGAACGTCTCCACCGAGCGGGTCCAACTGCTCCGGATGTACGGCGCGGAGATCATCTTCTCGCCGGCGGCCGGCGGCTCGAACCAGGCCGTCGCCACCGCCAAGCAGATCGCCGTCGAGCACCCCGACTGGGTGATGCTCTACCAGTACGGCAACGAGGCGAACGCCCGGGCCCACTACGAGACGACCGGACCGGAGCTGCTGCACGACCTGCCCACGATCACCCATTTCGTGGCCGGGCTGGGCACCACCGGCACGCTGATGGGCACCGGACGCTACCTGCGGGAGAAGGTCGAGGGCATCCAGATCGTCGCGGCCGAGCCGCGCTACGGCGAGCTGGTCTACGGCCTGCGCAACATCGACGAGGGCTACGTCCCCGAGCTCTACGACGCCCAGGTGCTCTCCCGGCGTTTCTCCGTCGGCACCCGGGACGCGGTGCTGCGGACCCGGCAGCTCGTCGAGGTGGAGGGGATCTTCGCCGGCTTCTCGACCGGCGCGATCCTGCATGCGGCCCTCGCGGTGGCGCACGAGTCGGTCAAGGCCGGCCGCCGCGCCGACGTCGCCTTCGTCATCGCCGACGGCGGCTGGAAGTACCTCTCCACCGGGGCGTACGGCGGCACCCTCGCGGACGCCGAGGACGCCCTCGAGGGACAGCTCTGGGCGTGACGGCTGGGCGGTTCGGGCCGGCCGACGGGACCCCCGGCGGCCGGCCCGACCGCGTTGCCCTGGACCGGACGTGTACGGGTGTCACGTTGGTGACAACTTCCGGTAGATGATTCTTGCCCGACCGGGCCGACGCGTAGGCTGCGCAGCGTGGCGTACGCGTCGGTAAAGATCATCGGCGGAGCGACTTCCGGCGCGTCGACTACGAGGCGTGATATCGAGGCGACCGGATGCGACTGACCGTCCTCGGCTGCGCGGGCAGCTTCCCCGGCCCCGAGTCCCCCTGCTCCGCCTACCTCGTGGAGGCGGAGGGCTTCAAACTCCTGATCGACTTCGGCTCGGGGGCGCTCTCCACTCTGCAGCGGTACGTCGGGCTGCACGCCCCCGACGCCATCCTCCTCACCCACCTGCACTGCGACCACATGCTCGACGCCGTGTCCTACGTGGTGGTGCGCCGGTACGCCCCGGACGGCCCGTACCCGGCCCTGCCGGTGTACGCGCCCTCCGGCGCGCCGGACCGGATCGCCGCGGCGTACGGGCAGGAGGACAGCACCGTCGAGGACGTCTACCAGTTCTACGGGCTGCAGCCGGGCACGTTCCCGATCGGCCCGTTCTCGGTGACCGTGGACCGGATGAACCACCCGGTCGAGACGTACGGCGTGCGGCTGGAGCACAGCGGCCGGGTGTTTTGCTACTCGTCGGACACCGCGCCCTGCGACGCGCTGCTGCGCCTGGCCCAGGGCGCCGACCTCTTCCTCTGCGAGGCCAGCTACCTCGACGGCATGGAGAACCCACCGGACCTGCACCTCACCGGCCGGGAAGCCGGCGAGTACGCCACCAAGGCGGGGGTGGGCCGGCTGCTGCTCACCCACCTGGTGGCGGCCTGGGGCAGCGAGTCGCACACGGTGGAGGCGGCGGCGGGCGCGTACACCGGGCCGCTGGACGTGGTGCGGCCCGGCGCCTGCTACGACGTCTGACCACGGCGCGGCCGACCTGTCGGGCACCGGGGGACGGTCTGATCACGGCACCGCATAAGGTGCAGGCATGGCGCGACCTGACGGGCGGCGGCCCGACCAACTCCGACCGGTGACCCTGACCCGCGGCTGGAGCACCCACCCGGAGGGCTCCGTCCTCGTCGAGTTCGGCGCGACCCGGGTGCTCTGCACGGCCAGCGTGACCGAGGGCGTGCCCCGCTGGCGCAAGGGCTCCGGTCTCGGCTGGGTGACCGCCGAGTACGCGATGCTGCCCCGGGCCACGAACACCCGCTCGGACCGGGAGAGCGTGCGGGGGAAGATCGGCGGACGGACCCACGAGATCTCCCGGCTGATCGGCCGCAGCCTGCGCGCCTGCGTCGACCTGAAGGCCCTCGGCGAGAACTCGATCGTGCTCGACTGCGACGTGCTCCAGGCCGACGGTGGCACCCGGACCGCCGCGATCACCGGCGCGTACGTGGCGCTGCACGACGCGGTCACCTGGCTGTCCGGGCGCAAGGCGCTCGCCGGCAAGGTCGAGAAGGTGATGCACCGGTCGGTGGCGGCGGTCAGCGTCGGCATCCTCGCCGGCGAGCCCCGGCTGGACCTCTGCTACGACGAGGACGTCGCGGCGGAGGTGGACATGAACGTGGTCTGCACCGGGACCGGCGACTTCGTCGAGGTGCAGGGGACGGGCGAGGCCGGCGTCTTCGCCCGCGACCAGCTCGACGCCCTGCTCGACCTGGGCGTGATGGGCTGTCTGGAACTGGCCGACGCGCAGCGGAAGGCGCTCACCTCATGAACAAGGTCCTCCTCGCCACCCGGAACCGGAAGAAGCTGGTCGAGCTGCAGCGCATCCTGGACGGCGCGCTCGGCGCCCACCGGATCGCCCTGCTCGGCCTCGACGACGTCGAGGAGTACCCGGAGCTGCCGGAGACCGGCCTCACCTTCGGCGAGAACGCGCTGATCAAGGCGCGCGAGGGCTGCCGGCGCACCGGGCTGCCGACCATCGCCGACGACTCCGGGCTGGCCGTGGACGCGCTCAACGGCATGCCGGGCGTGTTCAGCGCCCGCTGGTCCGGCCGGCACGGCGACGACCGGGCCAACCTCCAGCTGGTGCTGGACCAGGTCGCCGACGTGCCGGACGAGCACCGGGGCGCCGCCTTCGTGTGCACCGTGGCGCTGGTGCTGCCCGGCGGCAAGGAGCACCTGGTCGACGGTCGCCAGTCCGGCCGGCTGCTGCGCGCCCCGCGCGGCGACGGCGGCTTCGGGTACGACCCGATCTTCCTCGGCGACGGCCAGGAGCGGACCAACGCGGAGTTGACCCCGGAGGAGAAGGACGCGGTCAGCCACCGCGGCAAGGCGCTGCGCGAGCTGGCCAAGCTGGTCGCCAAGGTGCTCCCGCCGGCCGCCTGACCGCCGCCTCGTCGCCGGCGTGGTGGTGTCCGGCGCACCCGGACACCACCACGTCGCCGGTTTCGCCAACCAGGGCGGAGTCGGCTCACACCAGCCGGTGTCCACCGTCGACGTGCAGCACCGTCCCGGTGATGAAGCGGTTCTCCGTCACCGCCACGAACGCCCGGGCGATGTCGGCGGGGTCACCCACCCGGCCGCCGGGCAGCCGCTCGGCCATCGCGGCGAGCCGGGCCTGCTTGGCGTCGCCGGCGAAGGTGTTCCAGATCGGGGTGTCCACCCAGCCGGGCGAGACCGCGTTCACCCGGACCGGGGCGAGTTCCAGCGCCAACGCCCGCACGAGCGACTCCAGCGCCCCGTTAGCGGTCGCCACCAGCGAGCCGCCCGGGGCGGGCCGGTAGGCCGCGATGCCCGAGGTGAAGGTCAGCGAACCCGCCGCGGCGATCCGGATGTGCTTGGCCACCAGCCACGGCCCGAGCACCTTGGTGGCGAGGACGGCTCGCGCCGTGTCGAGGTCGAGGTCGCCCAGTGGCCCGTACGCCCCGGTCATGTCAGCGGCGGTGACCACCACGTGGTCCAGTTGTCCGCACTCGGCGGCCAGCTCCCGCACCTGCTCCTCGTCGGTGATGTCGACCGGCCGGGTGCGCAGCCGTCCGGGCATGTCCAGCCGGTGGGCCGCCTGGGCCAGGCGGTCGGCGGAGCGGCCGGCGATGGTCACCTCCGCGTCGCCGCGCAGCAGCAGTTCCGCCAGCGCCAGCCCCATGCCCGAGCCGCCGCCGATGATGAGGATCCGAGATCGTGTCATGCCGCCCAGGTTCCCGGCCCGCCGGACCGGCCGGGAGACCGGGCCGGGACGGGCCCTGACAGGGCCACCCCGGCCGGGTACGGGGCTGGGAGACTCGACGGGTGGTCGATCGTGGCGCCCTCGGCGAGTTCCTGCGCAACCGGCGGGGCCGGATCGGTCCCGCCGAGGTGGGGCTGCCGGCGGGCACCGGTCGCCGGCAGACGCCCGGCCTGCGCCGCGAGGAACTCGCCGCCCTGGCCGGGGTGAGCGTCGACTACTACATCCGGTTGGAACGCGGCCGGGACACCAACCCGGGCCCGGCCGTCCTCGACGCGCTCGCCACGGCGTTGCGCCTCGACGACGACGAGCGGGCCCACCTGCACGCGCTGGCTCGCAACGCGGCCGGTCGACCCGCGCGGCGGCCGCGTCCGGCCGCCAGCCCGCGGCCGGGGCTGCGGCTGCTGCTGGCGGCCGTCCGGCCCACCCCGGCGTACGTGCTGAGCCCAACCAGCGACGTGCTGGCCGCCAACCAGGAGGGGTACCGGCTGCTGGCCGGGGTCGAGCAGTGGCCGGCGCAGCGGCGCAACCTGGTCCGGTACGTCTTCACCCACCCCGCCGCCCGTACCCTCTTCGTGCCGTGGCGGCGGATGGCCGAGGACTGCGTGGCGCACCTGCGCACGGTCGCCGCCGCCGACCCCGACTCACCCGAACTGGCCCGGCTGGTGGCCGAGTTGTCCGGCACCGCCGAGGAGTTCGCCGCGCTGTGGCGGCACTACGACGTACGGGTCAAGAGCGGCGCGCGGCGCACCTTCCAGCACCCGGGAGTGGGCCGGCTGGAGCTGACCTCCGAGATCCTCACCGCCCCGGACGGGCAGCGGTTCGTCGCCTTCCAGCCCGACGCCGGCAGCCCTGACCGGGACGCGGTCGCCCTGCTGGCGCACGCCCCGGCGTACCGCTGAGCCGGCCGGAGCGGGATCCGGTCAGCCGAGCGGGCCGACCTCCCGCTCGATCGTCGCGCGCAGCTCGGGGCCGCGCAGCACGTCGCGCGCCGCCTCCATCAGCGGCGCGAGGAACACGTCCGGTCCCGGCTCGCCGGCCGCCGCACCGAGCGCGGCCAGCGCGGCCCGGCCGGCCGGCGACGGGGTCAGCGGGGCGCGCAGCTGGAGCCCGCGTACGGCGGCCAGCAGCTCCACCGCGAGCAGGCTGGTCAGGTTGTCCAGCACCGTCCGCAGCTTCTTGGTGGCCGCCCAGCCCATCGAGACGTGGTCCTCCTGCATGCCGCTGGTGGGCAGCGAGTCGACCGAGGCCGGGGCGGCCAGTCGCCGGTTCTCGGCGACGATGCCGGCGGCCGTGTACTGGGCGATCATCAGGCCGGAGTTGACCCCGGCGTCGGGGGAGAGGAACGCCGGCAGGTCCCGGGAGCGGGTGACGTCCAGCAGCCGGTCCACCCGCCGCTCGGCGATCGCGCCCACCTCGGCGGCGGCGATGGCCAGGTAGTCGGCGGCGAAGCCGAGCGGCGCCCCGTGGAAGTTGCCGGTCGACTCGACCCGCCCGTCCGGCAGCACCACCGGGTTGTCCACCACGGACAGCAGCTCCCGGCCGGCCACCAGCTCGACGAAGTCGAGGGTGTCCCGGGCCGCGCCGGCCACCTGCGGGGCGCAGCGCATCGAGTACGCGTCCTGCACCGCGTGCGCCACGTCGTCGCGGTGGGAGTCCATCACCGCCGAGTCCTGCAGCAGCCGGTGGATGTTCGCCGCCGACGCCGCCTGGCCGGGGTGCGGCCGGATGGCGTGCAGCTCGGGCAGGAACGGCCGCTCCGAACCGAGCATCGCCTCGATGGCCAGCGCGGCGGTGACGTCGGCCATGGCGAACAGGTGCCGGGCGTCGTGGATCGCCAGCAGCAGCATGCCGAGCATGCCGTCGGTGCCGTTGATCAGCGCCAGCCCTTCCTTGGCGGCCAGCTCGATCGGCGCCAGCCCGACCCGGCGCAGCGCGTCGGCGGCGGGGATCCGGTCGCCGGCCGGGCCGAGCACCCAGCCCTCGCCGAGCAGCACCAGGGCGCAGTGGGCGAGCGGAGCCAGGTCGCCGGAGGCGCCCAGCGAGCCGTGCTCCGGCACCCACGGGGTGACCTCGTGGTTGAGCAGGTCGACCAGGGCCTCGGCGACCAGCGGCCGGACCCCGGAGCGGCCGAGGGCGAGGGAGCGGACCCGCAGCAGCATCATCGCCCGGACCACCTCGCGGGGCATCGGCGCGCCCACACCGGCGGCGTGCGAGCGGATCAGCGCGTGCTGGAGCTCGGCCCGCCGCTCGGGTGCGACGAAGGTGTTGGCGAGCGCCCCGAAGCCGGTGGAGACGCCGTACACCGGGCGGCCCGCCGCCTCGATGCCGTCGACGATGGACCGGCTGGCGGCCATGGCCTCCACGGCGGTGGGGTCGAGGACGACCTTGGCGGTGCCGCGGGCCACGGTGAGCACGTCGGCGGGGGAGATCCCGGTGGGCTGGATGACTACGGTCGACATTGGGGCACTCCGTTGTGCAGGACCTGGCGGATCAGCGGCACCCCCGGCCGGTAGGCCAGGTGCAGGTGGGACGGGGCGTCGAGGATGATCAGGTCGGCCCGCGCGCCCCGCGCGAGCCGGCCCACGTCGGTGCGGCGCAGCGCCGCCGCGCCGCCGGCGGTCGCGGCCCACACGGCCTCCGCCGGGGTCATCCGCATCTCCCGTACGGCGAGGGCGATGCAGAACGGCATCGACGAGGTGTACGACGACCCGGGGTTGCAGTCGGTGGCCAGCGCGACGGTCACCCCCGCGTCGAGCAGCCGCCGGGCGTCCGGGTAGGGCGACCGGGTGGAGAACTCCGCGCCGGGCAGCAGCGTGGCCACCGTCGCCGACCCGGCCAGCGCGTCCACGTCGGCGTCGGAGAGGTGGGTGCAGTGGTCGACGCTGGCCGCACCGAGTTCCACCCCGAGTTGAACCCCCGGCCCGGGGCCGAGCTGGTTGGCGTGCACCCGCACGCCCAGCCCGACGGCCTGCCCGCAGGCGAGGATCGCCCGGGCGTGGTCCACGTCGAAGGCGCCCCGCTCGCAGAACACGTCGATCCAGCGGGCGTACGGGGCGGCGGCGGCCAGCATCGGCCCGCACACCAGGCCCACGTAGTCGTCGGGGCGGTCGGCGTACTCGGCGGGGACCACGTGCGCGCCGAGGAAGGTGGTGTCCTCGGTGAACTCGGCGGCGATCCGCAGCGAGCGGGTCTCGTCGGCGACGGTGAGCCCGTACCCGCTCTTGATCTCGATGGTGGTGGTGCCCTGCCGCATCGCCTCGCCGCGCAGCCGGCCCACGGTGGCCCGCAGCTCGTCGTCGGAGGCGGCGCGGGTCGCGCCGACGGTGGTCCGGATGCCGCCCCCGGTGTACGGCTCGCCGGACATCCGGGCGGCGAACTCGGCGGCCCGGTCCCCGGCGAAGACCAGGTGGGCGTGGCTGTCCACGAAGCCGGGCAGCACCGCCGCGCCATCGGCGTCGATGCGCCGGTCGGCGGCCGGCGCGTACCGGGCCGGTCCGATCCAGGCCACCTCGCCGTCCTCGATGAGCAGCGCGGCATCCCGGCGCAGGCCCAGCGGGTCGCCTTCGGCGCCGGGGGCGTTGGTGACCAGCTCGCCGATGTTGTCCACCAGCAGGCTGCCGCTGCTGCGCACGGTCGGGCGCGCCGGAACGCCCGGCTCACTCCTCGCGCTCACGCGGTCACCGCCGCGATGGCGTCGTGCAGCTCGGCCGGCACGTCGACGGTCAGGTGCCGGCCGTCGGCCACGACCGTCCGCCCGTCGACCACCACGTAGGTGACGTCGGCGGCGGTGGCCGCGAAGAACGCGCCGACCGGCGGCACCCCGGCGGTCCGGGCGCTGTCCAGCCGTACCGTGACCAGGTCGGCCCGGTCGCCCACCGCCAGCCGGCCGGCGTCGCCCCAGCCGAGCGCGGCATGCCCGCCGACGGTCGCGGCGGTGAGCAGTTCGACGGCGGTGAAGTGTCCCCGCTTGCGGGTGCGCAGCCGCTCGTCCAGCTCGACCGCGCGGGCCTCCTCGAACAGGTCGACCACCGCGTGGCTGTCGCTGCCCAGGCTGAGTGGGCTGCCCGCGTCGACCATCCGCCGGGCCGGCCCGATCCCGTCGGCCAGGTCCCGCTCGGTGGTGGGGCAGAGGCACACCCCGGTCCGGCTCTCCCCGAGCAGGCCGAGGTCGGCGCTGGTGGGGTGGGTGGCGTGCACGGCGGTCGTGTGCCGGCCGAGCACCCCGTGCTCGGCCAGCAGCCGGGTGGGGGTGCAGCCGTGCACGGCCCGGCAGGCGTCGTTCTCGGCGGGCTGCTCCGACAGGTGCACGTGCAGTGGCACACCGGCGCGGTCGGCCAGGTTGGCGACGGTGGCGAGCTGCTCCGCCGGCACGGCGCGGACCGAGTGGATGGCCGCGCCGACGCGGGCGTGGTCGTCCTCCGGACGGAACGCGGCCACCCGGTCCGCCCAGCGCAGCGCGTCCCCGTCGCCGAACCGGCGCTGCGGCCCGGTCAGCGGCTCCCCGGCCACGCCCGCGGTCAGATACGCGGCGTCCAGCAGGGTGAGCCGGATCCCGGCGTGCGCGGCGGCCTCGACCAGCGCCGCCGACATCGCGTTCGGGTCGTCGTACGGCGTCCCGTCCGGCCCGTGGTGCAGGTAGTGGAACTCGCCCACGCAGGTGATCCCGGCGAGCGCCATCTCGGCGTACGCGGCCCGGGCTAGGGCCAGGTACGAGTCGGGGTCGAGCCGGGCCGCGACCGTGTACATCACGTCCCGCCAGCTCCAGAAGTCGCCCCGCCCGCCGTGGGTCCGCCCGCGCAGCGCCCGGTGGAAGGCGTGCGAGTGGGCGTTGGCCAGCCCCGGCAGGGTGAGCCCGGGCAGCCGGACCGCGTCCCGGAGCACCTCGACCCCGGCGCTCGGCGCACCCCCGCCGCCCACCAGCGGCGTCACGGCGGTGATCCGGCCGCCCTCGGCCTCGATCAGCACGTCCGGCGTGGGCTCGGCGTGCTCGGGCAGCCAGGCGTACTCGGCCAGCCAGCGGGTCAGCGGCATGCCAGCTCCTCCAGTACCCGGGCCAGGGCGGTCACCCCGGCGGCGCAGTCGGCGTCGGTGGCGGACTCGGCCGGGGAGTGCGACACCCCGGTCGGGTTCCGGACGAACAGCATCGCGGTGGGCAGGTGCGCGGCCAGGACCCCGGCGTCGTGTCCCGCCCCGGTGGGCAGCACCGGCGCGGCCAGCAGCGTCGCCAGCCGGTCGGCCAGCCCGCCGTCGAACGCGACGAGCGGGGTGGCCGACTCCTCGGTGCAGGTCAGCTCGGTGCCGTCCCGCCGGGCCCGCTCGGCCGCCTTGGCCTGCACGGCCTCCACCAGGCCGTGCAGCGTCTCCGGCTCGGCCGCCCGGGCGTCCAGCCAGCCGGTCACCCGGGCCGGGATGGCGTTGGTGGCGTTCGGCTCCACCGCCACCCGGCCGACGGTGGCGTGGGCGTCGCGCAGCCGGGCCTCCTTGTTCGCCGCGAGCACGGTGAACGCGTAGGTGAGCATCGGGTCGCGGCGGTCGGCCATCCGGGTCGTACCGGCGTGGTTGCCCTCGCCGTGGAAGTCGAACCGCCAGCGGCCGTGCGGCCAGATCGCGCTGGCCACCGCGACCGGTGCGTCGAGGTCGACCAGCGCCCGGCCCTGCTCGACGTGCAGCTCGACGAAGGCCGCGAAGCGGCCGAGCAGCGCGGGGTCGGCGCCCGCCGGCCGGTCGCCCAGCGCCTCGGCGAAGCTCACCCCGGCCGCGTCGCGCAGCCCGGCCGCACGGTCCACCGCGATCTCCCCGGTGAGCAGCCGCGACCCCAGGCACGGTACGCCGAACCGGGCCCCCTCCTCCTCGACGAACGCGGCCACCGCCACCGGCCGCACCGGGGTCACCCCGGCCGCCCGCAGCTCGTCCACGGCGAGGAACGCGCTGACGATGCCGAGCGGTCCGTCGTACGCCCCGCCGTGCGGCACCGAGTCGAAGTGGCTGCCGGTCAGCACCGCGCCGCCGGCCGCCGGGTCGCCCCACCAGGCGAACAGGTTGCCGTTGCCGTCTTCCCGCACCGGCATGCCCCGGGCGTCGGCCTGCTCCCGGAACCAGGCCCGCAGGGCCAGCTCCGGTTCGGTCAGCGCGTACCGCAGGTAGCCGCCGCTGCCCGCGTCCCGCCCGACCGGCGCGATCTCGTCCCACAGCTTCCGGAACCGGGCGGCCAGGTCGGTCACGCCGGACCCTCGGCCATCGGGACGCGCACGCCGGTCCGCTCGGCGACCTCGCGGGCGGCGTCGTAGCCGGCGTCGACGTGCCGGATGACGCCCATCGCCGGGTCGTTGGTGAGCACCCGCTCGATCTTCTGCCCGGCCAGGGCGCTGCCGTCGGCGACGCAGACCTGCCCGGCGTGGATGGACCGGCCGATGCCCACCCCGCCGCCGTGGTGCAGCGACACCCAGGACGCGCCGCTGGCGGTGTTGACCAGGGCGTTGAGCAGCGGCCAGTCGGCGATCGCGTCGGAGCCGTCGGCCATCGCCTCGGTCTCCCGGTACGGGCTGGCCACGCTGCCGCAGTCCAGGTGGTCCCGGCCGATCACCACCGGCGCGCTCAGCTCACCCGAGGCGACCATCTCGTTGAACCGCACCCCGGCCTTGTCCCGCTCGCCGTAGCCGAGCCAGCAGATCCGGGCCGGCAGGCCCTGGAAGGCGACCCGCTCGCCGGCCATCCGGATCCACCGCGCGAGAGACTCGTTCTCCGGGAACAGGTCGAGGATGGCCCGGTCGGTGGCCGCGATGTCGGCCGGGTCGCCGGAGAGCGCCGCCCACCGGAACGGGCCCTTGCCCTCGCAGAACAGCGGCCGGATGTACGCCGGCACGAAGCCGGGGAAGTCGAAGGCGCGCTCGTACCCGCCGAGCTTCGCCTCGCCGCGGATCGAGTTGCCGTAGTCGAAGACCTCGGCGCCGGCGTCGAGGAAGCCGACCATCGCCTCGACGTGCTTCGCCATCGAGGCCCGGGCCCGGTCGGTGAACTCGGCCGGCTTCGCCGCCGCGTAGTCCCGGGCGTCGGCCAGCTCCACCCCCTCCGGCAGGTACGACAGCGGATCGTGCGCGCTGGTCTGGTCGGTGACGATGTCGATCGCCACCCCCCGGCGCAGCAGCTCGGGGAAGACGGTGGCGGCGTTGCCGACCACGCCGACGCTCAGCGCCCGGCGGTCCCGCTTCGCGGCCAGCGCCCGCTCGACCGCGTCGTCCAGCGAGTCGGCCACCTCGTCTAGGTAGCGGTCGTGCACCCGGCGGTCCAGCCGGCTGCGGTCCACGTCCACGATCAGGCAGGCGCCGCCGTTCATGGTGACCGCGAGGGGCTGGGCGCCACCCATGCCGCCGCATCCGGCGGTGAGGGTTAGCGTCCCGGCGAGGCTGCCGCCGAAGCGCTTCGCGGCGACCGCCGCGAACGTCTCGTACGTGCCCTGCAGGATGCCCTGGGTGCCGATGTAGATCCACGAGCCGGCGGTCATCTGCCCGTACATGGTCAGGCCGAGCTGTTCGAGGCGGCGGAACTCGGGCCAGGTGGCCCAGTCGCCGACCAGGTTGGAGTTGGCCAGCAGCACCCGCGGCGCCCACTCGTGGGTGCGCAGGACGCCGACCGGGCGGCCGGACTGCACCAGCATGGTCTCGTCGTCGCGCAGCTCGGTCAGCGTCCGGACCAGCGCGTGGTACGACGGCCAGTCCCGGGCGGCCTTCCCGGTGCCGCCGTAGACCACCAGGTCCTCGGGGCGCTCGGCCACCTCCGGGTCGAGGTTGTTCATCAGCATCCGCAGCGCGGCCTCCTGCGGCCACCCCTTCGCGGTGCGTGCGGTGCCGCGGGCGGCGCGGACGGGCTGGTGCATCTCGTACTCCTCTCAGCCGAGGAACAACTGGCGGCGGGCGGCGGACGACTCGAACGCCTCGAGCCGGGCCTGGGTCTCGGCCGGGGCGGCGTCGCAGATCGCCTGGAGCACCACCATGGCCACGGTCATCGGGGCGGTGTGCAGGTCGAAGACCAGATCGGTGCCGACGGCGGCGGGAAGCACCACCTCGGCGTGCTCGGTCGCCGGGCTCACCGGCGAGTCGGTGATCGCCACGACGGTCAGCCCGAGGTCCCGGGCCTCGCGCAGCGCGTCGAGGGTCTCCCGCGGGTAGCGGGGCAGCACGAAGGCGAGCAGCGCGCCGGCCCCGGCCGCGGCGGCCTGCTCGAGCCGGTCGACGAGGAGGCTGCCGCCGTCGTCGAGCACCCGCACGTCCGGGTGCACCTTGGCGGCGAAGTAGGCGAAGTAGGCGGCGAGCGGCGCGGCGGCGCGCAATCCGAGCACCGGCAGCGGGCGGCTGGCCGCGAGCAGCTTGCCCACCTCCGCGAGCCGCCTGGCGTCGGCGAGCTCGCCGGCGAGCCGGTCGAGGTTGCCCATCTCGGCACGGACCGCCCGCTGGAGCGGGTTGTCCCCGTCGGCCGACGGAACGCCTCCGCCGGCGCCGAGCTCGCGGAGCCGGCGGCGCAGCGCGGGGTAGCCGTCGTGCCCGAGCGCCATCGCGAACCGGGTGACCGACGGCTGGCTCACCCCGGCCAGCTCGGCCACCTCGGCCGCGGAGAGGTACGCCGCCGCGCCGGCGTGCTGCACCAGGCAGTGCGCGATCCGCCGCTGGGTCGGGGTGAGCCGGACTCCCTGGAAGAGGTCCAGCACAGGATCATTCACGAGCTGACCCTATGCATGAAACCATTCAGAGCACAAGGTGGCTCGTACCGCAGCGGGTCAGGGCCGGGACAGCCTGGGGTAGAGGAAGTCGATGACGGCCGGGCCGAAGGTCGCGTTGAGCGTGGGCGTGTGACCGCCGCCGCGGATGTGCCACAACTCGACGCTGGTGGCGTCGCGGCAGCCGACGGAGTAGATCGTCACGCCGGTCTCCGCGCCGGGCAGCCGGGGTTCCAGGTCCAGCGCCGGAGCCGAGGTGTCGGCCTGCGCCGAGCAGCCGTCGATGTGCCGCCAGGTGGCGAGGCTGGTGTCGACCGACGGGTACGGGTGGCCGCCTCTCGTGCCGCCGTCGAATCTGATCGTCGCGTCGGCGGTGCCATGGATCTCCAGGACGCTGACCGGCCGCTGCGGTGTGCACAGTGTCGTGTCATTGTCGACGGCGCCGGCGAGCGAGACGATCGCGGTGATCCGCGTCGAGCGTTCGCAGGCCATCTGGTAGGCCATGAAGCCGCCGTTGGAGTGGCCGACCAGGTAGACCCGTGCGGTGTCGACCGAGTACACCGACTCCACCGTGTCCAGGAGCCGTTCGAGGTACGCCACGTCGTCCACCCCGCTGCGGTAGTCGTCGCAGCACGCTTCGGTCGCGTTCCAGAACCGCTTGCCCTCCCGGTCGATGGTGCCGTCCGGCATGGCGTAGAGGAAACCGCGGCGGTCGGACTCGGGGGTGAGGTTGAAGTACCGCTCCTGCTGGGCGGCGCTGGACCCGTAGCCGTGCAGCAGCACGACGAGGGGGACCTTCTTGGCGGGGTCGTACCCGGCCGGCACATGCAACTGGAACGGCCGGCCGTCGAGGCTGACCGCACCGGTGGTGCCGGGCGCCACCGGCGGATGCCACGCGGCCACCGGGCCCGGTGAGTCCTTGACACCGCCGGACGACTCGCACCCCGCCAACAGCAGCGGAAGTAAGAATGCGGCGGCCAGCCAGCGTCTCATTCCCACGAGGAGAGATCTTGCCGGGAAACCCCGGCGTCGACCAAGCGGGCGGCCCCCGGACTGCCGCTGGCCGCCGGGTGCCCGCTCGCTACTATCCACACCGTGGCCTCCGGGGAGAGTGGAAAACAGCCAGGCAGTCCGTTCCAGTTGCTCGAGACCCTGGGAACGTGTCAGGTAGGCAAGGTCTGGTCGGCAGTCGACACCGAGGGCCGGGCCGTGACGGTTGCCGTCCTCGACGCGGCCGTCGCCACCGACCAGGCCTGGCGGACGTTCTTCGCCTCCACCGCGAACGCCCTGCGGGGCCGGGACGGCAGGCCGAGCTTCCTCCACGCCGACTTCTCGGCCCCCGAGCCATGGGTCGCCTACGCGGCCGACAGCGGTTCCAGGGCCGAGCAGGTATTCGTCGCCCTCGGCATGGAATACCGTCCGACCTCGTCACCGGCGCAAGCCACCGAATCCGGCGCGCTCGAGCCACCCTGGGCCAAGCTGGCCATCGCGGAGCCGACCCAGGCCCTCCCCGTCTCCAACGCCGGGGCATCCGCCGTGCCGGGGCCGCCGGAGGGCCATTCCCTCAACCCGGTTTCGGCGGGGCCGGTGTCGCCGGCCTCTCCGGTGTCGGTTCCCCCGTCGTCCGCCGCGGACGGGCCGTCACCCTGGTCCGAGCCGTACCAGACCAGCTATCCGCCGCTGCCGCGGCCCGGTGCGCCGGCGCGGCCCCGGCGCAGGGGCCTGTGGGTGGGCGTCGCGGTCGCGGTGGTCGTGGTGCTCGGTGCGGTGGTCGGCATCGTCGCGTGGCGGTCCGCCGGCGGGACACCCGACGCGACCGGACCGAGCGCGTCCCCCTCCGCGACCGTGTCCAGCAGCCCGGAGCCGGTCGCCTTCCCGACGGGCGCGCCGCGCAAGCCGGGTGTTGAGCCGCCGAAGGCCGGTTCCTGGCCGCTCGAGCCGCAGTTCGACGACACCGACCGGGTCAAGGCGGAGAGCCCGGCCGGCTTCGGTTTCACGTTCAAGGTGCCCGAGTCCTGGGCCTGCGACGCCCGTCAGCGCGGTCCCGGCTTCGCCCGGCACGTCTGCGGCATCTCGCGTCCCGGCGTGCCGGAGGTCGGCGGGGAGATCATCGTCCGGAACTGCCCGGCGCCCTGTGGTGACGAGGTGCGGGCCGCGTACCGGCGGGCCGAGGAGGCGTGGGGCCTGCAGTGGACCCAGGTGGGCGACGCCACCTTCGTCGAGACCGCACAGCTCAACGGGAAGCCCCGCTACGGCGTGGTGGTGATCGGTTGGTGGCGGAGCCGCCCCGGGGGCGCGATCGACCGCCAGGTCGTCATCCGCATGACCGCGGCGGGGGCACAGGTCAGTGAGGTCCGCAAGGTGGTCAACGGGATCCGGGCCACGCTGTCCTTCTGACCCCCGATCGGCGGCGATCCCCGGCCCGGCCCCGAGGCGCGTCCGGGGGGCATCGCTGGAGGCCAGCGCGCTGTAATATGCGGTGCCGCGGGCGGCCTGCAGAGCGCCGAACGAGGTGCGGTCCATCGTTACGAACTGGTATGGAAGGGTCGGGGTGAACCCCACAGTGCCGACGCGAACCGCGACGTGGCATCCCACGGTCAGCGTCGTTATCCCGACGGTCGGCAAGCCGGGACTTCGCCGGGCCGTCGAGTCCGTCCTCGCCCAGACGTATCCGGTGACCGAGGTCCACGTGGTGGTCAACTCGGACGACGAGGTGCCCGTTCCGGACGATCCGCGCGTTCGGCTGACCCGCTACGTCGAACGCCGCAACGGAAATGCCGCCCGCATGGCCGGCGTCCGGATGAGCACCGGTGACCTGGTGGCGTTCCTGGATGACGACGACGCCTGGCACCCGGCGAAGATCGAGCGCCAGGTGGGGGACATCGCCCAGGCCGGTCTCGCCGGGTCGTCGACGTGGATCTCGTCCACCCGGGTCACCGTGGACTTCGGCGACACGACCGAGACCTGGCCTCGGGCGCCCTACGACCCCGAGCGGAGCCTGGAGAACAACCTGCTGCGCAGGCACCGGGTCCGACGTGGGCAGGCATTCCTCCCGTCCTCGACGCTGCTCTTCCCGCGGTCGCTTCCGGGCACCGTGCCCCTGGACGAGGAGTTGCGGCTCCACCAGGACCTGACCTGGCTCCTGCAACTCTCCCGGAGCCTGCCCGGGCTGGTGGTCCGGCAACTGGACGACGCCCTGGTGCGGTACGACGCGGCCGGCGCCGGCGTTTCCCGGTCGATCTCGCTGGCCCGCGAGCTCGACTGGGCGCGCGAGTACCTCAGGTCGGCGACCCCTCGGGACCGGGGTGACTACTACCTGGGGTCGGTCATGACGTACGCCCGCCGCGAGGCCGAGATGGGCGCGATGGTGCGGGTCTTCTCGGAGGGGCTGCGGGTCGGGCGACCGGGCGCGCCCGCCGTGGGCTACGCGTGCGGGGCCGTCGCCGCGGGGCTCCTGAAGGCCGTGGCCGCCGGCGTGCGGGAGCCGTGGCGACGCGGCACGGGGGAAGCGACGGGGGCGGAAGTACGCCGGTGGCGACGGTAACGGTGGGGACCGGTTCGTCGAACGCAGCACTCGCCCGTACCGATTGGCCGGTGGCCCTCAGCGCAGCCGTCCCGGTGATCTGCCTCGCCCTGCTGCCCAAGACCTTCGCGGCGGCCGACGCGCCGTGGCACATCGGCGTCGCCATCCCGGTCTTCGCGCCGTCGACCTGGCTGGTCGCACTCGTCGTGGCCCTCGCCGTCGTGCTGGCGACGAGCTGGCGGCGGCCGCCCTGGCTCCCGGTCCTGGTGTTGGCGACCGGCGTCCTGGCCCTGTGCATCGGCATCGGCAGCGTGGTACGCGGCGGCGCCTCCACCCGGGAGCTGGTCGGAGCGGTGCAGTACCTGTCCGCCCCGGTCGCCTACGCGCTGGGATGTCTGCTCGCCACGCGCCGGGCGGCCGGCCCGGCACTCAGACTGGCCTCCGCCGGAGTCATCGTCGCCCAGTTCGGCTGCGCGGCGCTCCAGTGGCTCGGCGTACCGCTCAATCCGATGGGGACCGCGGAGGCGGCCCGCTTCCTCGGCGATCGGACCAACGGAACGCTGAACCACCCGAACAACCTCGCCAAGGCCATCGTGCTGGTTCTCGCCCTCTACTACCTCACGACCGGGCCGGACAGCCGCATCGGCTTCGGCCGGCTTCAGCTTCCCGCGATCGTCGGGCGGTACGGGATTCCCGCCGCCGCGCTCGTCACGACCGCCCTGACGGGTAGCCGGACCGGGCTGCTGGCGGTGCTGATGCTGAATGTGATGGGCGAGGTCATGCAGCGCAGGTCGGCTGCGGTAGCGCACGACACCGGACGCAGCGGCCGCGGACCCCTCATCGGGCTCGTGCTGCTCGGTATCGGCGTGCTCGCGGCGGCACCCGTGTTCGTCGCCCGGATGATCGCCGACCCGTCCGGCGGCGACCGGGGGCAGGTCGTCTCCAGCGCACTGGAGTTCCTGGGCAGCAAACCCTGGTGGGGCATCGGCCCCAACAACTACGTGGAGGTCGTCGGCAGGACGGATCCGCTCGTGGCGAACGGGCTGCCCGTGCACAACGGCTTCCTGTTCGCCGCCGTCGAACTGGGCGTACCGGGCGCACTGCTCCTGTTCGCGCCGGTCTTCGCGCTGGCCGTGCTGTGCGTGCGCAGGGGCGTCCTGCGGCCGCCCCTCCGGTCGGCGTTCTGCCTCACCTTCACCGTGGCCTACCTCGGGATGGCGGCCACCACGTACGGCGTCGTGGCCGAGTCCATGCTGCCGTTGTGGTTCCTCGTCGTCGGAGTGGGCACCGTGGGGCTGATGACCGACTCGGGAGACGCGGACCAGCAACCCGAAGAACGCCGAGGCGCGGAGCCGGGAGCCATCCGGGCCCGGGCGGGTTCGAGCCTGCGCGGGGTGGTGGGCGGAGCCTCGGCCCTGGCCGCCTCCCGCATCGCCGGCAGCGGGCTGCAGGCCGTCGTGATGGTGCTGCTGGCACGGCACGTGGACCCGCGAGCCTTCGGCGCCTTCGGCGGCTACTTCGGCGCGGTGGCCTTCCTGACCATCGTGGCGGACGCGGGCGTCTCGACCGCCCTCCTGCGGTGGCGGGCACTCGGGCACGACACCGCCGTCCGCGCGGGCCTTCGCCTGAACGTCCTCACCACGGTGGGTGGCCTGGTCATCGCCGCGGCGATCGGGGTGGGCCTCACCGCGGGCACCATGGCGGCGTGGATCGCGGTGCTCCTCGCGGTCGGCTGGATGGTGGACAAGAACGTCGAGACGGTGTTGACGCTGGCGATCGCCGACGGCCGCATGGGGCAGGCGGTCGTGTCGATCCTGGGCCGGAAGGCCGTTCAGGTCGCGATCTTCGTGACCGCCGTCGCACTCGGCGGGGGGCCCTTCGCGTCGCTCGCGTACGGCCTGGTGGTCGCGTCGGTGCTGGGGCAGATCCACGTGCGTTTCGCGGTGCGGGTCGCCGGCCGGGCCGCCGGCGCCGACGTGTGGCGAGCGGTGCTGGACTCGCGGGCGTACCTGGTCAGCAACCTGTCGTCACAGGCGCGGGTCCTGGACGCGACGGTCGTCTCCCTCGTCGCGCCGGGGGCCGGCGCCGGCCTGTACGCCGCCGCGTCGCGCATCTTCTCCCCGTTCGTCTCGATCCCGTCCGCCCTCAGCACGGTGCTGGTGCCGCATTCGGCGACCGCGCGGGACGGTGAGGCGCGGCGGCTCTTCTGGCGGATGAACCTCGTCGTGGTGGTCGTGGTCGGCGCGATCAGCGCCGCCGGCATGGTCGCCGCGCCGTGGTTGGCGGGGGCGTTGTTCGGGGACGGCTATTCCGGAGCCGGCGTCGTGATCGCCGTGATGCTCGCCGGCGTGCCGTCGTTCTGCGCGAGTTCGCCCTGTGGTGCCGTGCTGCAAGGGGTGGGCCGGGGCGCGCTGGTGGCGAAGGTCGGAGTGGTGAGTGCCGCCGTGCTGCTCGTCTCGGTGGCCGCCGGCGCGGTGCTGTTCGGTGCGGTCGGCGCAGCCGCGGCGGTCTCCCTGACCTACTTCCTCAAGCACGCGTCGCTGTTGGTGGCGGGAAACGCCGTGTTGCGGAGCGGCCCGGAGGTTCCGGTCGTGCCGAACGCGGCCTCGCCCTCGACTTCGGCGGCGTGACCGATGACCATCCCGGATCGCGAGCGGACCTTGAAGACGACAGCCATCGTAGTGTCCTACAACTCCGCGCGGGACCTGCCCATGAGCCTGGGCAGCCTGCGTGAGCTGCCCATCGCCGACATCGTGGTGGTGGACAACTCGTCGTCCGACGACAGCGTCCAGGTGGCGGCGCGGTACACCCCGCACATCATCCGCTCGGCGAATGTGGGGTTCGGCAAGGCGATCAACGCGGCGGCGGCGGAGTTCCCCGACGCGGACGCCTACCTGTTGCTGAACCCGGACGCCGCCCTTGAGCCCGACTCGTACGCGGAACTCTCGCGGGCGCTCACCGGCGACGCGAAGATCGGCGTCGTCGCGCCGCAGATGCGCTACGCGGACGGCGAGCCCGGCATCTCGGCAGGCCCGGATGTGAGCCTGCTCAAGGAATGGCTCGCCGCGTTGCGCGTCGATCACCTGGTTCCCGGCCGCGTCAAGCGGGCACTCGCCGGGTCCCGGCTGCTCCGCAGCCGGATCCCCATGCTGGACTACCTCGACCAGGGGGGGCCGGCGGCGGCCGCCGACGTCGCCTGGGTGTCCGGGTTCTGCATGCTGGTACGGGCCGACGCCTTCCGCGACGTCAACGGGTTCGACCCGTCCTTCTTCCTCTACTTCGAGGACGTCGACTTCTGCAAGCGGCTGCGCGGTGCCGGCTGGCGCGTCGTCTCGGTCGGCACCGCCTGGGCCGCGCACCGGGAGAGCACGAGCACCGGCGCGGTCGGCAAGAACCGGCTGTACCGCTCAGGATTGGTCAGCTACACGGACAAGTACGGCACGGCGGTGGACCGGTTCCTCGCCCGTGCGCTGAGGAGACTCCCGCTATGAAGGTCCTGTTCGTCGCACCCTGGATTCCCTCGAAGATCCGCCCGCGCAGCCTGGCCCTGCTCGAACTGCTCGCCAAGGACCACCAGGTCCGTTTCCTCGGCCTGACCAGTTCGGACGAGGAGGTGCGGCAGGCCCGGGAACTGCCCGTGGAGTCCACGACACTGGTGCCGCGGAACCGGATCCCGTCGATGGTCCGCTGCGCGGCGGCGCTGCCGACCGGCACCTCGCTCCAGCAGGCCTACGCCGACGTGCCCCAGCTCTCCACCGCGCTCGCCGGTGAACTGCGCCAGTGGCAGCCCGACGTGGTGCATCTCAACGTCTTTCGTACCGTGCACCTGGTGGAACGGTGCGCGCCGGTGCCGGTGATCGTCGATCTCGACGAGTTCCGCAGCGAGTACTACCACCAGCTCGCCCGGACCGCGGGCCCGAAGTGGAAGCTGGTGGGCAGGATCGAGGCCCCCCGCATGCAGGCGCGGGAGGACGCGCTGGTGGCGAACGGCGTGCCGCTGATGGTGTCGGCGCCGTTCGGGCCGGGCGAGGAGCG
This sequence comes from Micromonospora solifontis, assembly GCF_003725545.1. Lineage (GTDB taxonomy): Bacteria > Actinomycetota > Actinomycetes > Mycobacteriales > Micromonosporaceae > Micromonospora > Micromonospora solifontis. The sequence continues at coordinate 67,166 of NZ_RJLN01000026.1, forward strand.
CCCGAACACCTACGTCGTGCGGAGCCCGTACGACCACCCGGAGGACGGGACCCCGCGGGCGACGGAGCCGCGGGTGCTGTTCGTCGGGCGGTTGACCTACGAGGCCAACGTCGACGGGCTGCTGTGGTTCCTCAAGAACTGCTGGCCGGAGGTGCGGAAGCTGGTGCCGGGCGCGGTGCTCGACATCGTCGGGACCGACCCGCCCGCCTCGGTACAGGCCTTCCGCGGCAGCGACGTGGAGATCCACGCCAACGTTCCCGACGTCGCGCCCTACTACCCCCGGGCCTCGGCGGCCATCGTTCCGGTCTGGCGCGGCACGGGTGTGCAGATGAAGCTGATCCAGGCCCTGGCGGCGGGGGTGCCCACGGTGACCACGCCGGAGGTTGCCCGCAGAGCGGGGGTACGGCACGATCACGAAGTCGTGGTGGGAGCGGACGCGCGAAGCTGGGCGAGCGAGTTGAGCGGTCTGCTCACCGACCCGGCCAGAGGCCAACGGCTCGCTGCCGCCGGCAAGCGGTGGGCGTTGGATTTCCACAGCTCGAACGCCGTGCGTGACCAGCTCGCCGCGGCGTACGCAGCCGTGTGGCCGCGTCCCGGCCAGTCGCGCCACTGAACTGTCGCGCCGTATCCTCAGCGCTCGTCCGACCGGCGGGCAGCTCGACCCAGTGGAGAGAGACCATGGAGTCTTCCGGTGCCATCCGGCGCGGCGGCCACGACCGGCTTGTCGTGGTCGACGGACTGCGCCTGATCTCCGCCCTGATGGTGGTCCTGTACCACCTGCTGAACGGAGTGGGCGTCCGTGACCGCGCCTGGGCGGCGTCGACCCACCAGCTCTTCCCCGGGCTCGCCGAGGTGGCGGCGTACGGCTGGCTCGGCGTCGAGATGTTCTTCCTCATCAGCGGCTTCGTCATCTGCATGAGCAGCTGGGGCCGCACCGTCGGGGAGTTCGCGGTCGCCCGCGTGGTGCGGCTCTACCCCGCGTACTGGTTCGCGGTCGTGGTCACCACCGGGGTCCTCGCCCTGTTCCCGGTCTTCGCCACGCACCGGGACTGGACCCACGTCCTGGTCAACATGACCATGCTGCAGTCGCTCATGGGTGTCCCCGACGTCGAGCAGGCCTACTGGACGCTCCCCGTGGAACTGCTGTTCTACGTGCTGTTCGCCCTCGTGGTGATGGCGCGCGGGGTGACCTACCGGCGGGTGGTGGCGTTCTGTGCGCTGTGGACGCTGGGGACGCTGTTCGCCCCGCTGGTCAACAACACCGCGGTCTTCATCTTCCTCGGCCGCGACTACGCCCAGTACTTCATCGCCGGAATCGCCTTCTACCTGATGTACCGGTTCGGGGCGAACGCGATGCTCTGGGCCATCGTCGGCTGCTCGTGGATCATCGCCGTCTCCCGCCTGTGGCGTGAGATCGACACGTACACCACGAGCCGGTTCCTGCCCGCGGCCGCCTGCGTGACGGTCTTCTTCGTCATCATGGCGCTGGTCGCGAACGGGATGACCGACCGCATCCGGTGGCGGTGGCTCACCACCGCCGGCGCGCTCACCTATCCGCTGTACCTGCTGCACGAGCAGATCGGCCTGACCGTCATCACCGCGGCCCGGCCGTACCTCCCGGCGTGGGTGTTGCTGGGGGCGACGGTCGTCGGGCTGCTGCTGCTCGCGTACCTCGTGCACCGGCTGGTCGAGCGCCCGGCCGCGAAGCGGCTGCGGCGCGCCCTCCTCCGTTCGCTGGACAGCGTCCGCGCGGCCGACGCACCGCCCGCCGTGCCCGCCGCCCGCACGCCCGCGCCGCGCGCGCCGGCGGACGAGCCGGGTGACGACGGGGTCATCGACCACCGCCTTCCGCGACCGTCCGCGGCCCACCTCTGAAATTCAACGGGCTGGTGCCGGCGGTCAACCGCCGGTGGTGAACGACCGGCAGGTCTGGTAGTCCGGTAGCAGTCCCGCCTCGCGTGCCTCGGCGAGGGTGGGTGCGGCGGTGTCGCGGGCGGACAGCAGTGGCGACTCGGTCGGCCAGTCGATTGCCAGTTGCGGGTCGAGTGGGTGCAGGGTGTGTTCGGCGCTCGGGTTGTAGGTGGTGGTGCAGAGGTAGTTGAGGGTGGCGTTGTCGGTGAGGGCGCAGAAGCCGTGGCCGAGGCCTTCGCTGAGGTAGACGGCGCGGCGGTCGGTGTCGTCGAGGCGGATGGCTTCCCATTGGCCGAAGGTTGGTGAGCCGGTGCGGATGTCGACGATG
>NZ_RJLN01000027.1 GCF_003725545.1 Micromonospora solifontis
GCGGCGGTGACCGCCACGTGCCGGGGCCGCCGCCCCGGGGGCAGGTCGAGGTCGGTGCGCCAGGACCCGCCGTACAGCCGGCGCAGCAGCGCGTCGTCGGCGTTGCCGCGCTGGGTGCGCAGGCTGATCCAGCGGCTCTCCGGGCGTACCGGATGGGCCACCCGCCGCCGGCCGCGGACCAGTTCCCAGCCGGCCCGCCGGACCCGGTGGGCCAGCTCGGCGTCCTCCCGGTAGGCCCGGGGGAACCGCTCGTCGAAGCCGCCGGCCTCGGCCAGCGCCGCCCGGCGGTACGCCATGTCGGCGGTGATCCACTTGCCCTCGGCCAGGCCGGCGGTGCCGCGCTCCCAGTCGGTGGGGCGCCGGTGCGCCGGCAGCGGCACCTCGACCACACCTTGCACCCCGCCGACCCGGTCGGCCGCGAGCAGGTCGTCGCGGAGCCGCCGGGCCCAGTCCGGCGCCGGCACCACGTCGTCGTCGAGGAAGACCACCCACTCGCCGCGGGCCGCCCGCCAGCCCAGGTTGCGGGCCGCCGCCGGGCCCGCGCCGCGCCCGGTCAGCACCTTCGTGTACGCCGCGAGCGGCCCCGGCACCGCCAGTTCCCCGGTCTCCTCGCCGGTGTCGGGGCGCCGGTCGTCGATCAGCAGCAGCTCGGGTTCGGGCAGCTCGTCGAGCTGACCGGCGAGGGCGTCCAGCAGCGTGGCGAGGCTGGGCCGGCCGAGCGTGGGCACCACCACGCTGATCACCGGGCACCGCCCAGCGCCCGCCGGTGCACCGCGAACGGGCCGAGGGCGAGCAGGTCCACCGGCGCGGAGCCGAACAGCTCCATCGCCTCCCGCGGGGTGTCCACCATCGGGCGCCCGGCGGTGTTCAGCGAGGTGTTCACCACCACCGGCAGGCCGGTACGGCGCTCGAACTCGGCCAGCAGTTCGGCCACCACCGGCTCGGTCTCCGAGTGCACGGTCTGCACCCGGGCGGTGCCGTCGACGTGCGTGACGGCCGGGATCCGGTCCCGCCACTCCGGCTTCACCCGGTGCACGAAGAGCATGTACGGGCTGGGGTAGACGCCCTCGAAGATCTCCGCGAAGCGTTCCGCGCGGACCATCGGGGCGATCGGCCGGAACTGCTCCCGGCCCTTCACGTCGTTCATCCGGCGGGTGGTGTCCGGGTCGCCGGGGTGGGCGAGCAGCGACCGGTGGCCCAGCGCCCGCGGGCCGTACTCGCTGCGCCCCTGGTACCAGGCGACGATGCCGTTGTCGGCGAGCACCCGGGCCGCCTCGGCGGTGATCGACGCCGGCCGGGTGTACGGCAGCGCCGCCCGGCGCAGCTCGGCCTCCAGCTCCTCGTCCGACCAGCCCCGGCCGAGGTCGGCCCCGGCCATCGGGGTGGACCGGTCGCCCAGCTCACCGGCCACGTGCAGGGCCGCGCCCAGCGCGGTGCCCGCGTCGCCGGCCGCCGGCTGCACCCAGACGTTCCGGTACGGGCCCTCGGCCGCGATCCGGGCGTTGGCCACGCAGTTCAGCGCCACCCCGCCGGCCATGGCGAGGGTGGACGCGCCGCCGGAGGCGTCGTGGAGCCAGCGGGAGAGGTCGAGGATGACCTCCTCCAGCCGGGTCTGCACGCTGGCGGCGAGGTCGGCGTGCTCGTCGGTCATCTCGCCGTCGGCGGTGCGCGCCTTGGCCATGCTGGCCCAGTCGATCCGCTCGACCTGGAAGCCGCCGTCGTCGGTGACCCGTACCAGGTCGCGGAGCATGCCGAGGTGCTTCGGCGTGCCGTACGAGGCCAGCGCCATCACCTTGTACTCGTCGCTGGAGTGCAGGAAGCCGAGGTGGCGGGTCAGGTCCTCGTAGAGCAGCCCGAGCGAGTGCGGCAGCGACTGTGAGCGCAGGGGCGACAGGCGGCCGTCCCGGTAGACGCCGGCGAGGTGGCTGGCCACCTCGCCGCGCCCGTCGAGCACCAGCACCGCGGTGTCGTCGCCGGCCGGCGGCGCGGCCAGCCCGGCGGAGGCGGCGTGCGCCACGTGGTGCGGCACGAACCGGACCTTCTCCGGGTCGAGGCCGGGCAGGGCGGCGGCGAGGAACTGCGGCGCGCGCCGGGCGTAGTCGACCCGCAGCCAGTCCCAGGGGTCGCTGAGCCCCAGCTCGGCGGCGTCCCGGCAGAGGCCGGGGTCGAAGGAGTACGCGACCGCGTCGAGGCTGTCGACGTCGATCCCGGCACTGGCCAGGCACCATGCGGCCGACAACTCGGGCAGCTCCCAGGCGGCGAAGGGCACCGGGCGCTTGCCGTGCTTGCGGCGGCTGAACCGCTCTTCTTCGGCGGCCGCCACCACCGTCCCGTCGACCACCAGGGCGGCCGCCGGATCGTGGAAGATCGCGTTGATTCCAAGGACCCGCATGAGCAGTCCCCTACCCTCGCGATCGCTTCCTAACCTGTAGATCATCGACTTCTCCGGAGAACCGGAACGTCTCGTGTGGAGATTCGAATCGGGGACCAAAGTCCCTGGTCGTTGCTGCTTAAGGCGGCCAGGCTGGGCAAAGAGGCAGAGTAGGGTCCTGTTTCTGGCCGCCCGTCCGCTCCGACCCGGAGGTGTTCCCGTGTCCCCGTCGTCGCTCTCCGTGCTCGCCGAGGAGCAGCTCGCCCTGGCCCGGGCGACCAACAACGGGCGCAGCGCCCGCACCGTGCACGGCGGGTCCGCCTCCACGCTGCGGCAGACGCTGATCGCCCTGGTGGCCGGGCACGCGCTGGAGGAGCACGCCAGCCCGGGCGACGCGACGCTCCAGGTGCTGCGCGGGCGGGTCCGGTTGGTGGCCCAGGACCAGTCCTGGCCCGGTGCGGCGGGTGACCTGCTGGTGATCCCGGACGCCCGGCACGCGTTGCACGCCGACGAGGACGCGGTGGTGCTGCTCACGGTCGCCCGATGAGCGCCCGTACCCCCGCGCGGCCCGCCGCCCCCCGCTCCGCCGCCCCTCGCTCCGCCGGCCCTGCCGCCGCCCGCCGCTCCGCCGGCCCTGCCGCCGGCCCTGGGTCAGACCGGACCGCCGCCCGGGCGGCCGGTCGCTCCGGCGCCGCCGCCCGCCGTGGACGGGGGCGCCGGCACCGGTGGCTGCCGCCACAGCACGGCGCCTGGGCGATGCTGCTGCTCCCGTACGCCGCGGCGGTCGGCGTGACCGGGCCGAGCTGGCCGCACCTGCCGCTGCTCGGCGCGTGGCTCGCCGGTTACCTCTTCTCCTACTACGCCCTGCTGGCGGTGAAGACCGGCCGCCCCGCCCGGGTCCGCCCGCAGCTGCTGCTCTACGGCGGCGCGACCGCGCTGCTGGGCCTGCCGGTGCTGCTCGTCCGGCCCGCGGTGCTCGGCTACGCCCCCCTCTACGCCGTGCTGGTGGCGGTCAACGCCGTCCACGCCCGGCGCCGCCGGGAGCGGACCCTGCTCAACGACCTGGCCTCGGTGGCGCAGAGCGTGCTGGTGGTGTTCGTGGTGGCCACCGTCGCCGGGGTCGCGCCGGCCACGCTGGCCGGCGTGGCGGCGGCCGTCGGCGCGTACCTGGTCGGCACCGTGCTCTACGTCAAGACGATGATCCGGGAGCGGGGGAGCGCCGGCTACCGGTGGGCCTCGGCGGCGTACCACCTGGCGGCGTTCGTGGGGGCGGCGGTGGCCGGCTGGGGGCCGGCGTTGGCCGCGGTCTTCGCGGTGCTGCTGCTCCGCGCGGCGCTGCTGCCCGGCCGGCGGCTGGCCCCGGTCCAGGTCGGGATGGCCGAGCTGGCCGGCGCGCTGCTGGTGCTCGGGGCGGTGATCGCGCACTGGGGCTGACCCCGGTCGCCCGCCGCTCGACCGACACCGCGGTGCGCAGGTCGCGGTTTCCCGGCCGCCCGTTACCGCTCTGGGGCCGGCGTGAGGTCGGTTGCCCGGGGGAGCGTGGACTGGACGGCCGGCGGGAGCCGGCGAGCGAGACCGGGCCGGTGCCGGGGATCGCCCGACACCGGTCCGGTCGCCGTCGTGGTCAGCGCTCAGTGCAGCATGCCCGGGCCGAACACCTCGTAGGCGATCCGCTCGGCGGGCACGCCCCGGCGCAGCAGCCCGCTGCGCACCAGGGACATGAACGGCACCGGCCCGCACAGGTGCACGTACGACTCCGGGGCGACCGGGATCAGCGCCGGATCGACCAGCCCGCCGGCGACGTCGGCCTTCAGCCCGGACAGCTCGGCGTCGGCCGCGTCCTCGTACCAGAGGCGGACCGACAGGTTCGGCAGCCGCTGCTGCAGCCAGACCAGCTCCCGACGCCGGGCGTGCGCCGCGCCGGCCCGGTCGGCGTGCACCAGCGCCACCGGGCGCTCGGGCTCGGTGTCGGCCAGGTGCGCCAGCGCCGCCATCGCCGGGGTGAGGCCGATACCGGCGCTGACCAGCAGCAGCGGTTCGCCGTCACCGATCGCGCTGACCTCGCCGAACGGCGGGCTGAGCCGGAGCGTGTCACCGGCGGCCACCCGCTCGTGCAGGAAGCTGGAGACCATGCCGTCGGGGCCGCCGTCGACGCCGCGTACCCGCTTGACGGTGATCTGCCAGTGGTCGGCGCCGGGACGGCCGGAGAGGCTGTACTGCCGGATCTGCTGCCCCCGGTCGCCGTCCAGGTCGACCGCGACGGAGACGTACTGGCCCGGGGTGAAGCCGGGCACCGGACCGCCGTCGGCCGGGACCAGGGTGAACGTCGCCACGTCGGCGGTCTCCCGGATCTTCTCCACCACCCGCCACTCGCGCCACACCGCTCCGCCCTCCGGCACCCCGGCGCCGGCGTAGAGGCGGGCCTCCCGGGCGATCAGCTCGCAGGCCAGCAGCCAGTACACCTCGTCCCAGGCGGCGGCGACCTCCGGCGTGACGGCGTCGCCGAGCACCTCGCCGACCGCGGCGAGCAGGTGCCGGCCGACGATCGGGTACTGGGCGGCGGTGATGCCGAGCGAGGCGTGCTTGTGCGCGATCCGGTCCAGGATCGGCCCCCACGGCACGGTGCTGCCGCCGGTGAGGTGCTCCGCGTACGCGACCACGGCGGCGGCGAGCGCGGCCTTCTGCTGGCCGGTGGCCTGGTTGCCCCGGTTGAAGATGTCCAGCAGCTCCGGGTGGGCGTCGAACATCCGCTGGTAGAACCGGCCGGTGATCGCCTCACCATGGGCCTGGACGGCGGGCAGGGTCGCCGTCACCACGGCTGCTGAGGTTTCCGAGAGCACGACTACTCCTTCGGTGTCGGACATGTCGATCACCACGGAACAGGACTCTGAAATTCCTCTTTAGGGTCGAAGGTCCCGGAACGGGGGTTGTCCGGGTCACAGCGCGCCACCGCACACCGCGTCTGTTCCGCAGCGTGCGGCCGCTGGCTAGGGTCGATGGTGTGAAGCTCAACCGCTCGACGGACATGGCACTTCGGATCGCCATGCTCACCGCCGCGTCCGAGACCCGGACGACGGTGGACGAGCTCGCCACCCAGCTCTCGCTGCCCCGCAGCCACGTGGCCAAGGTGGTGCAGCGGTTGCAGCGGCTCGGCGTGCTGCTGACCATCCGGGGCCGGGCCGGCGGGGTGGCCTTCGCCGAGCGCGCCGGTGAGCTGACCGTCGGCGAGGTGGTCCGGGCCTTCGAGGGGAGCGGCGAGGTGGTCAACTGCGAGCAGCCGGCCTGCCCGCTGCTCGGCGCCTGCCGGCTCCGGGGCGAGCTGCGCCGCGCGCAGGACGCCTTCCTGGCCGTGCTCGACGGCGTACGCCTCGGCGACCTGGTCGACGGTCCGGCGCGTCCGCTGCTGCTCAGCCTCGGCGTTCCCGCCCGGATGCCGGCCTGATGGCCGTCTCGCACCCGCTGTTCGCCCGGCTCTTCACCCGGGCCAGCGTGGCGATGGACCGGGCGGGCGCGGCCGAGCACCGGCGCCGCCTGGTCGCCGGGCTGCGGGGACGGGTGGTCGAGGTGGGTGCCGGGAACGGCCGGAACTTCCCGCACTACCCGCCGGGTGTGACCGGCGTGCTGGCGGTCGAGCCGGAGCCCCGGCTGCGCGCGGCCGGCGTGGCCGCCGCCGCCGACGCGCCGGTCCCGGTGACCGTGGTCGCGGGCCTCGGCGAGGCGCTGCCGGTCGCCGACGCCTCGGTCGACGCGGTGGTGCTCTCCCTGGTGCTCTGCTCGGTTCCGGACCAGGCGGTGGCCCTGCGCGAGGCGCGCCGGGTCCTGCGCCCCGGCGGCCAGCTCCGCTTCTACGAGCACGTCGCGGCGGAGACGCCCGGCCTGCGCCGGGCCCAGCGCTGGGCGGACGCCACCCTCTGGCCGCTGGTCTGCGCCGGTTGCCACACCGGGCGGGACACCGTGGCGGCGATCCGCGCGGCCGGCTTCACCGTCGTCGAGCTGGACCGGTTCCGCTTCCCGCCGGCAGGGCTCCCGACGCCGGCCTCGCCGCACGTCCTCGGCACCGCCGTCCGGTCCTGACCGCGACGGTGGCGGACGCCTCGGGTGCCGCCGGGCCGGCGGCACCCGAGGCGTCGGCTCAGCTCACCGTGATCGTGCCGTCCGAGGCCCGCAGGCAGGAGACCGCCCGCGCGCTCGTCGCCGCCGCGCCGGTCAGGCAGCGGCCCAGCACCCGGTGGCCGGCGGCGCTCGGGTGCCACGACTCCTGGCAGGTCTGGAAGTACGTCCCGCAGGTGTTGGCGATCCGCTGGATGTCGAGCTTGTCGTAGCCGGAGAGGCTGGTGACGAAGACGCCGGTCGGGCCGTCCATCAGCCGGATCGGCGTGGCCAGGGCGTTGCCCGGGCTGCCCGCCGACTCGCAGAGCCGGGCGCCGTCGAAGGCGCGCTGCACGTTCAGGTAGACCAGGTCGGCGTTCGGGAACTCGGCGGCGAGGGTGCTCCGGACCGAGCTCACCATCGTGCCGAGGCCCTGCGAGAAGCGCTGGCCGGGCGCCAGGCTGGCGCGGTGGATCGGACAGCCGGCCGCGTACCGCTCGGCGCCGAGGGCGCGGAACTTGTCCCGGGTGTCGTCCCGGCTGTCCTCGGTCCAGTAGGTCTGGTCCAGCTCGTACGGCAGCGGGTTGGTGTAGTCCTGGAACACCACCCGGTGCTGGCCGTCGGCGTCGACCTGGTCGAGGGTGGTGAGGAGCTGCCGGAGCGCCGCGGTGGTCTCCGCGGTCGCGGCGCTGAACTGCGCCGCGGTGGCCAGGTCGGCGTCCGTGCAGGGCTCCTGCTCCACCGGCCCGCCGAGGTACGCCCAGAACTCCCACCAGCCGGTCCAGGCGTCGGCGATGAACCGGTTGGCGCACTTCTCCGCGACGCTGCCGAAGGTGAACGAGCTGTTGTTGGAGCCGAGGCCGACCAGGACCAGGTCGATGTCGTGGGTCTGCGCCACGGCGCGGAGCTGGTCGAGCTGGGCGGCGACCTGCCGGCCCGTGGTCCGGGTGGCGGAGGCGTTGGCGATGTCGTACGGCTGCCCGCCGGAACAGGCCAGGTTGAATCGCGCGGCGATGCCGGGCAGGTCGGCCTGGAAGAGCGAGGCGTTCGGCGAGCGGTGGCAGAAGTAGGCGTTGCTGTTCGGCGCCGACCAGCCGGGAAAGCCCTGGGCGACCCCGGTGACGTCGACCACCGGGGAGTACGCGCCGGCGCCCTCGCCGCTGATGAAGCTGTCGCCGAGCGCGACGGCGGCGGTGGGCAGGGCGGCCGTGGCGGGCCCGGCGGGCGCCACGGCGGCCGGCAGGGCCACCGCGGCGACGGCCAGTGCCGCCGCGAGCGCGGTACGACGGAACACGGACATCCGCGACCTCCCCTTATCCACGCATCGAAATGCGAAAGATCCTCTGAGAAGGCGATCAGATCACGGCGGTGTGACGTGCGTCAATGGCCGTACACCCAGCGCGGAGTCAGCGTGCGCGGTGGAACTCGGCGCGCCAGCGCAGCCCGCCGTCCGGCGCGACGATCTCCGCCACGTCGGCGGGGGCGAGCGGTCCGGCGGCGAAGGCGTCGATCTCGGCCCGGGTCAGCGGCCACGGCGGGCCGTCCACCTGCGTACCGTCGCGCCGGCCGGCCGCGATCACCAGCAGCGTCCCGCCCGGCGCGACCAGCCGGCCGACCGCCGGGATCGCCCGCTCGCGCAGCTCCACCGGCAGCGCCTGCACGTTCATGCTCTCCAGCACCAGGTCGAAGGCGCCGAGCCAGTCCGCGGGCGGGTCGAGCAGATCGGCGGTCTCGTACCGGACCGGGGAGCCGGCGTGGCGGCGGCGCGCCTCCCGCACCGCGGTGGGGGCGATGTCGAAGGCGACCGTGGCGAAGCCGAGGGCGGCCAGGTGTTCGGCATCACGGCCGAAGCCGCAGCCGACCACCACCGCCCGCCGGCCCGACCCGTCCGGCCGGGTCCGCGCGGTCCACTCGGCGAGCAGCGAGTGCGGGGCGTCCCGGTCCCAGGGCACCTCGGCGGCACCCCGCGCGGCCTCGGCGTAGAGCCGCTCGAACCGGCCGGTCGGGTCGCCCTCGGCGGCCGATCGGGAAGACAACCGGTGGGTCGGACCGTTGTCGTGCACAGACGCCTCCTCGCTCCGGCCCGCTCGTGACGGGCGGCGGCCCGGACTCCGCCGGAGCGTAACCGGACAACGCACCGCACCGGGTGCCACAGCTCTGTCGGAGCGCCGGGCTAGGCTCGCTGCGGCGCGCCGCGTGGCGATCGACGTGGAGCGTCGACACGGTGAGCGGCACCACACCGCCGAGACCTGGGAGTACGACCAGTTGACCGCACAGCCTGAGACCCTGTACGGGGCCGACGACCTGACGCACCTGGAGGGCCTCGACGCCGTCCGCAAGCGCCCCGGCATGTACATCGGCTCGACCGACAGCCGTGGCGTGGGTCACCTCGTCAACGAGATCCTCGACAACTCCACCGACGAGGGTGTCGGGGGTCACGCCACCAAGGTCGAGGTGATCCTGCACGCCGACGGCTCGGTGCAGGTCGACGACGACGGCCGGGGCATCCCCACCGACGTGCACGCCAAGTCCGGCATCTCCGGCGTCGAGCTGGTGCTCACCCGGCTGCACGCCGGCGGCAAGTTCGGCGGCTCGGGATACAAGACCTCCGGCGGCCTGCACGGCGTCGGCGCCTCCGCGGTCAACGCGCTCTCCCGGCGGTTCGACGTCACCGTCCGCCGCGGCGGCAAGGTGCACGCGATGTCCTTCCGGCACGGCGTGCCGGGCGTCTTCGACGGTCCCGGACCGGACGCGCCGTTCACCCCCGGTCCCGGCCTGCAGATCGTCGGCGCGATGAAGCGCGGCCAGCGCACCGGCACCTCGATCCGCTGGTGGCACGACCCGCGCTACTTCGAGACCGGAGCGCGGCTCGACACCGAGGCGGTCCGGCTCAAGCTGCGCAACACCGCGTTCCTGGTGCCCGGCGTGGCGTACACGCTGCGCGACGAGACCGGCGAGCAGGTCGTCGAGGAGAAGTTCCACTTCCCCAACGGCCTCACCGACATGGTGGAATACCTGGCCCCGGCCGGCGACCGGCCGGTCTCCGGCACGCTGCTGGTCACCGGCGAGGGGACGTACCGGGAGAACGCCGCCGACGCCAACGGCGTGATGCAGTCCAACGTGCAGCGCCGCGCCGAGGTCGAGGTCGCCCTCCGCTGGGGCACCGGCTACGAGCGCACCGTCGAGTGCTTCACCAACACCATCCGCAACGCGCACGGCGGCACCCACCGCAAGGGCTTCGAGCGGGCCCTGGTCCGTACCCTGGCCGAGGCCGCCCGCAACACCCGTGGCCTGCTCAAGCCCAAGGAGGACGCGCCCACCCTGGACGACGTCCTGGAGGGCATGACCGCGGTGGTGCACGTGCGGATCCCGGAGCCGCAGTTCACCTCGCAGACCAAGGACGAGCTCTCCACCGCCGGCATCACCAAGGTGCTCCAGGGGCTGGTCGAGGCGCACCTCAAGGCCTGGCTGGAGGACCGCAGGACCAAGGCCGAGGCCCGTACGGTGCTGCAGAAGATCGTCGACGCGGCCCGGGTCCGGCTCACCCAGAAGCAGCAGAAGGACGCCGCCCGGCGCAAGACCGCCCTGGAGGGCGCGTCCATGCCGGCCAAGCTGGTCGACTGCCGGGCCACCGGCGTCGACCGCAGCGAGCTGTTCATCGTCGAGGGGGACAGTGCCCTCGGCACCAGCCGGATGGCCCGCTCCTCGGAATACCAGGCCCTGCTGCCGATCCGCGGCAAGATCCTCAACGTGCAGAAGGCGAACCTCCAGCAGGTGCTGGACAACGCCGAGTGCGCGGCGATCGTGCAGGTGCTCGGCGCCGGTTCGGGGCGTACCTTCGACCTCTCCGCGCTGCGTTACGGCCGGGTGCTCATCATGGCCGACGCGGACGTCGACGGCGCCCACATCCGTACGCTGCTGATCACGCTCTTCGCCCGCTACATGCGCCCGCTGATCGAGGCGGGCCGGCTCTACGCGGCCATGCCGCCCCTGCACAAGGTCACCACCAAGGGGCGCAACCCGCAGACCGTCTACACCTACACCCAGGCCGAGATGGAGGCGACGGTCCGCAAGCTGGAGAAGGCCGGCAAGCAGATCGTCACCCCGATCCCGCGGTTCAAGGGTCTCGGCGAGATGGACGCCGACGAGCTCTGGGAGACCACCATGAACCCGGCCACCCGGGCGGTCCGCCGGATCACCCTCGACGATGTCGAGGCCGCCGAGCGGATCCTCGAGCTGCTCATGGGGGAGAAGGTCGAGCCCCGCCGCAACTGGCTCATCGAGTCGGCCGACCTGGTCGACCGCGCCGCCATCGACGCCTGACCACCGGGTTCTTCGAAGGGAAAGCTGAACCATGGCACGCCGCAAGGACGACCGCGCCAAGGCGGACCTCTCCGCCTTCGACCAGGCCGGCGCCCGGGTGTTCGACAACCCGCTGGTCAACGAGGTCTCGGACTCCTACCTGGAGTACGCCTTCTCGGTCATCCACTCCCGGGCCCTGCCCGACGCCCGGGACGGCCTCAAGCCGGTGCACCGGCGGATCCTCTGGTCGATGCACGAGTCGGGGCACCGTCCCGACCGGGCACACGTGAAGTCGGCCCGGGTCGTCGGCGACGTGATGGGCCGCTACCACCCGCACGGCGACGCGGCGATCTACGACGCGATGGTCCGCCTCGCGCAGGACTTCTCGCTCAACGTGCCGCTCATCGACGGGCACGGCAACTTCGGCTCGCCCGACGACGGCCCGGCCGCCGCCCGCTACACCGAGGCCCGGATGTCCCGCGAGGCCATGCTGCTCGTCGGCGAGCTGGGCGAGGACACCGTCGACGTCGAGCCCAACTACGACGGCTCGCTGACCCAGCCCACCGTGCTGCCGGCGGCCTTCCCCAACCTGCTGGTCAACGGCGCGTCCGGGATCGCGGTCGGGATGGCGACCAACATGATCCCGCACAACCTGGGCGAGGTCGTCCAGGCGGCCCGCTGGCTGATCAACCACCCGGACGCCACGCTGGACAAGCTCATGGAGTTCGTCCCCGGCCCCGACCTGCCCACCGGCGGGCTGCTGCTCGGCCTGGACGAGGTGCGCCGGGCGTACGAGACCGGACGGGGCGTGGTGCGGATGCGCGCCCGGGTGGAGACGGGCCCGCTGGAGGGCAGCCGGGGCCGGCAGGCGATCACGGTCACCGAGCTGCCGTACGGCGTGGGCGCGGAGAAGGTCATCGCGGCCATCACCAACGAGGTCAACAAGACCAAGCGCCTGGTCGGCATCGCCGACGTCAAGGACCTCACCGACCGGGAGAACGGCACCCGGCTGGTCATCGAGTGCAAGGTCGGGGTCAACCCGCAGGCGCTGCTGGCCGACCTCTACCGGCTCACCCCGCTGGAGCAGTCCTTCGGCGTGAACAACCTGGTCCTGGTGGACGGGCAGCCGCGGACCCTGGGGCTCAAGGAGCTGCTGGAGGTCTTCCTCGCCCACCGGTACGAGGTGGTGACCCGGCGCAGCGCGTACCGCAAGCGCAAGCGCGAGGAGCGGCTGCACCTGGTCGACGGTCTGCTGATCGCCCTGCTCGACATCGACAAGGTGGTCAAGCTGATCCGGGCCAGCGAGGACGCCCAGGCCGCCAAGGACGGCCTGATGCAGAAGTTCAAGCTCTCCGAGATCCAGGCGACCTACATCCTGGACACCCCGCTGCGCCGGCTGACGAAGTACGACCGGCTGGAGCTGGAGGCCGAGCAGGAGAAGCTGCGCGGCGAGATCGCCGAGCTGTCGAAGATCCTCGACGACGAGCGGGTGCTGCGGAAGCTCGTCTCCGACGAGCTGGCCGCCGTGGTGAAGCAGTTCGGCGCCGACCGCCGCACCACCCTGGTGGACGGCGACCTCAAGGAGGTCCTGGCGGCCTCCGTGCCGGCCGGCCCGCTGGAGGTCGCCGACGACCCGTGCCAGGTCATCCTCTCCGCCACCGGGCTGGTCGCCCGGACCGCGGCCGAGTCGGAGGAGGCCGCCGAGGCGCGGCGGCGCAGCGGCCGGGTCAAGCACGACGCGGTACGCGCGGTCGCGCACTCCACCGCCCGGGGTCGGGTGCTCCTGGTCACCAGCTCCGGACGCGCCTTCAAGATCGACGTACTGCCGCTGCCGGTGCTGCCCGAGCAGTCCGGCACGGTGTCGCTGCGCGGCGGCATGTCCGCCGCCGAGCTGGTGCCGCTGGAGCCCGGGGAGACGGTGGTCGGCCTGGCGCCGCTCGGCGCGCCCGCCGAGGGCTCACCCGGCCTGGCGCTCGGCACCCGGCAGGGGGTGGTGAAGGTCTGCGCGCCCGAGTGGCCGGTCCGCTCGGACGAGTTCGAGGTGATCTCGCTGCGCGACGGCGACGAGGTGGTCGGCGCGACCTGGCTCACCGACGGTACGGAGTCGCTGGCGTTCGTCTCCTCCGAGGCGTCGTTGCTGCGCTTCCCGGCGTCCCTGGTCCGGCCGCAGGGGATCAGGGGCGGCGGCATGGCCGGCATCAACCTGCCCGGCGACGCGACGGTGGTGTTCTTCGGCGCGGTCCGCACCGACGACCCGGGGCACGGGGAGCCGATGGTGGTCACGTCGACCGGCGCCACGGTCAAGGTGACGCCCTTCAAGGCGTACCCGGCGAAGGGGCGGGCGACCGGCGGGGTGCGCGCGCAGCGGTTCCTCAAGGGCGAGGTGGACCTGGCGGTGGCCTGGGTGGGTCCGCGCCCGGTCGGCGCCACGGCCAACGGCGACCCGGTCGAGCTGCCCCCGGCCGACCCCCGCCGCGACGGCTCCGGCTTCGCCGTCATGCTCGGCCCCACGGTGATCGGCCACCAGATCGAACGCGACTGACCCACTGCCGAGCCCCCGGCGGCTACCGCCCCCAGACCCTCCCGCGCCTCCGCCCCGCCCCCGCCCCCCGCCCGCCCCCGCGCCCGCGTCGATCATGAGGTTGACTGTGTGGAATCGGACAATTCGCGCAGCTAACTTCATGATCGACGGGGCGGGATCGACGGGGCGGGATCGACGGGGCGGGATCGACGGGGCGGGGTGGGGGGTGGGGTGGGGTTAGAGTTCGGGTTGGGGGGCTGGGCGGGTGTCGGGGGTGGTGCCGCGGAGTTTCGCGATCAGGCGCATGCCGTGGTAGATGAGCAGGGCGGCGGCGGTGCCCAGGGCGATGCCGTTGAATGACAGGTCGCCGGCGGTGAGGGTGTAGTTGGCGGCGCCGATGATCACCGCGACGGCGGCGGTCATCAGATTGACCGGGTCGTGGAAGTCGACCCGGCCCTCGATCCAGATCCGGGCGCCCAGGATGGCGATCAGGCCGTACAGCGCGGTGGTCGCGCCGCCCAGCACACCCGGCGGCACGGTCAGGATCAGCGCGCCGAACTTCGGGCAGAGCCCGAGCAGCACGGCCGCCAGGCCGGCCACCCAGTACGCGGCGGTCGAGTAGACCCGGGTCGCCGCCATCACGCCGATGTTCTCCGCGTACGTGGTGGTGCCGGAGCCGCCGCCGGAACCGGCGAGCACGGTGGCCAGGCCGTCGCCGAGGAACGCCCGGCCCATGTCCTTGTCGAGGTTCCGGCCGGTCATCGCGGCCACCGCCTTCACGTGCCCGGCGTTCTCCGCGATCAGCACCAGGATCACCGGGATGACCAGCACCACCGCGCGCAGGCTGAAGCCGGGGGCGTGGAACTGCGGCAGGCCCACCCAGGCGGCCTCCTTCAGCCCGGTGACGGCCTTCGGGTCGAGCTGGCCGAGCACCGCGGCGAGCACCCAGCCGACCACCACGCCGAGCAGGATGGACAGCCGGGCCAGGAAGCCCCGGAAGGCCACCGTGGCGAGCAGGATCGCGACCAGGGTGACCACCGCGATCAGCGGCTGGGCCTTCACCCCGGTGCCGCTGCCGCCGCCGTCCCAGGCGACCGGTGCGAGGTTCAGCCCGATCAGCGCGACGATCGCACCGGTCACCACCGGTGGCATCAACGCGTCGATCCAGCGTGACCCGGCCAGATGCACCACCACGCCGACCACGGCCAGCGCCGCGCCGGCCACCACGATGCCGCCCAGTGCCGCGCCGATGCCGCCGCCGGTCTTCGCGGCCAGCACCGGGGCGATGAACGCGAACGACGAGCCCAGGTACGAGGGCAGCCGGTTGCCGGTGATCAGCAGGAAGAGCAGCGTGCCCAGGCCGGAGAAGAAGAGCGTGGTGGCGGGCGGGAAGCCGGTGATCAGCGGCACGGTGAAGGTGGCGCCGAACATCGCCACGACGTGCTGCACGCCGACGCCGATCGTGCGCGGCCAGGAGAGCCGCTCGTCCGGGTGCACCACGTCGCCGGGGCGTACCGCCCGGCCGTCGCCGTGC
Source organism: Micromonospora solifontis (assembly GCF_003725545.1). Lineage (GTDB taxonomy): Bacteria > Actinomycetota > Actinomycetes > Mycobacteriales > Micromonosporaceae > Micromonospora > Micromonospora solifontis. Next base: position 14,818 of record NZ_RJLN01000027.1, read on the forward strand.
AGCCGCCAGGGGGACCAGCGGGATCGTGGTTCGGTGGGGGACTGGGTCATGCTGCGCCCTTCGCGTCGTGAGGTGACGGGGGCATGATCACCCTGAGAGTCGTTTGTAGCACGGCACCCCCGTGACCTGGGGGACAGGCCCGTGGGTCACGCGGGTGCCGCGGTCACGGGCGGCCGGCCGGCTCCGGCTGCCGCTCCGGTCCGGGCTGCCGGACCAGGACGGGCCCGGATTGGGCCGGCCGGAGCGTCAGCAGGCTGCCCACCAGGCCGGAGCAGAGCACCACCACGCCGAGCGCCACCGCCGTCGCCGACGGGAGCACCACCCGCAGCGTGGTGTGCGGGTCGAGGTCGGCGAAGCCGTCCAGCCCCCAGTGCCAGACCGCACCCACCGTGCCGGCCGTGCCGGCGGCGAGCAGCAGCAGGCCGACCGTCACGCTCGTCTCCAGCCGCAGGAACCGGATCCACCGGTCGGCGCTGCGCCGGGGGACCAGCCGCTCCTGCCGGCCGTAGATCTCGGCCAGCCCGCCGAAGATCGCCAGCTGCGCGCCGACCAGCACCATCAGGCAGGCGTACACCAGGCTGTTGACGTCCAGTTCGACCCGGCCGAGGTCGACCGGCCCGGGGGTGAGCGCGCCCACCCCGAGCAGCCCGAGCAGCGCGATCACGAAGCCCGGCCGGACCAGCGTCGTGCGCGGCGCGAACACCAGCAGGAACCGTAGGTGCCGCCAGCCGTCGCGCCAGGTCCGCAGGTGCGGCGGCCGGGACCGGCCGTCCGGGGAGAGGGTGGTCGGCACCTCGACGATGTCGTAGCCGGCCAGCGCGGCCCGCACCACCAGTTCCGAGGCGAACTCCATGCCGGGCATGCAGAGGCCCAGCGCGCGGATCCGGTCGGCGTTGAAGCCCCGCATGCCGCAGTGGAAGTCGCCGACCCGGGCCAGGCCGAACAGTCGGCGGCCCAGCCAGCTCAGCACCGGGTTGCCCAGGTACCGGTGCAGCGGGGGCATCGCGCCGCGGGCGATCCCGCCGCGGAAGCGGTTGCCCATCACCACGTCGTGCCCGGCCCGCAGCGCCTCGATGAACGGGCGCAGCTCCGACAGCGCGTACGAGTCGTCGGCGTCGGCCATGATGACGTACCGCCCGCGGGCCCGTTCGATGCCGCCCAGCAGCGCGCCGCCGTAGCCGCGGACCGGGGCGGGCACCACCCGGGCGCCGGCCCGCTCGGCGATCTCCTGCGACCCGTCGGTGGATCCGTTGTCGGAGACCAGCACCTCCCCGACCACCCCGCACTCCGCCAGCGAGCGCAGCGCCTTGCGGACGCAGACCTCGAGCGTCTCCGCCTCGTCGAGGCACGGCAGCAGCACCGTCACCTCGATCTCCGGTTCGTTCGTCATCGTCACCCGTTGCTCCCGGTCAGAGTGGCTGCGGGCCGCTCCGGCTCGTCGTCGAGGTCCGGTGCGGGAGGAGGAGCAGGGGTGGATTGGAGCCGTTGCCAGCCGGCCGCCGCGGCGATCGGCAGGAAGGCCAGCGCCGGCAGGCCGTATCGGTAGTCGAACATCGAGGTGGCGACGGAAAAGACCATGATCCCGACGCCGACCGCGGCGTAGCCCAGGGCGAGCACGCTCAGCCGGAGCTGCCCGCGTCGCGGCCAGAGCGCGCCGACCAGGGCGAGCAGGGTCATCGCCGCGACGAGCGGGGGCGGGGTGGTGGCGTACCGGCCGTAGCCGTGCAGGAAGCGGCTGGCGCCGTTCGGCGGCGTCGCCTCGGCCGGGGCGGGCCGCCAGCCGTAACCCGGGTCCGCCAGCCGGGGCACGCAGTTCGGGTCCGCCGCCCAGTTGGTCGGGGCGAGCTGCGGCACCCACCAGTTGGCCAGGCACGACTCCATCGGCCCGAGCCGGTGCGGCCAGAAGTAGCGGGCCGTGTCGGCGGCCACCTCGGCCAGGTAGTCGCCCGGCTGCTGCCGGATCACCGCGGCGGCGAACGCGTCGAGGTCCGCCGGGCGCTGCGCGTTGCGGATCGGGCTGTCCCTGTTCCAGATGAACCAGTCCGGCCGTTCCGGCCGCTGGTCCAGCGGCTGTCTGGGGCAGAGCCGGCGCAGGTCGGGGCTCAGCTCCAGCCGGTCGCAGTCGGCGAAGTGCGCGGTCCGTCCGTACAGGAACCTGCCGCCCTCGGCGCCGAGCGTGTCCTTGACCGTGCCGACCTGGAGGAACACCAGGCCGAAGAAGGCGAGGACGCCGAGCAGGTACGCCGCCGGCGTCCGCCAGCCGCGCCACGGGACCAGCACGAGGAGTAGCAGCCCGGCGAGCCCGACGACGCCGGTCGGCCGGGTCGACAGGCCCACCGCGATCGCCACGCCCGCGCCGAACCCGGCCACCGGGCCGGGCCGTTCCCTGCCGGCGAGCACCAGCGCCGCGCCGGCCAGCGCGGTGGTGAAGAGCGTCTCGGTGAGCAGGTACTGCTCCAGGGTGAGCTGCCGGGCGTCCAGCAGGATCGGCGCCGCGGCCAGCGTCGCCACCCACCCGGACGCGCCGAGACGGCGGCGCACCAGCAGGTAGGTGGCCACGCCGAGGGCGAGCCCGGCGAGGTGCTGCACGGCCACCAGCGAGGCGAAGGTGCCGGTCCACTCGAACGCCTTGATCAGCCACGGGTACGTCCAGCGCGCCGTCAGCTCCGGCCACCGCTGGGAGTTGCGCACGTAGGTGCCCGAGTCGCCGGCGAACCAGAGCGCGGGCGGGTAGGCCACCATCATCGTCACCCGTAGCCCGGCGCCCACGCCGAGGAGCACGACCAGGCCGGCGTGGCGGCGGGCGCGGGCGGCGAGGACGGGCCGGGCCGCGGCCGACCCTCCATCAGGCACGGTGATCCCCCGATTACGCGCAGGCTGACTGACCGTGGTCAAACTAACACGGTGAGTGTGCAGGTCGGCGTCGCGAATCGCCGGTCATGTTGACTCTGTGTCACCGGCTGAGGCGGGCCCGGCAGCGCCGGCCCGCGCTCAGGCGACCCCGGCCGGACGGAACTGGACGCTCACCCGGGGGCCCACCGGCCGGGCGGTCTTGGGCACGGCGTGCTCCCAGGTGCGCTGGCAGGAGCCGCCCATCACGATCAGGTCGCCGTGCCCGAGCGGGAACCGCAGGCTCTCGCCGCCGCCCCGAGGGCGCAGCAGCAGGGCCCGGGGGGAGCCGAAGGAGACGATGGCCACCATGGTGTCCGAGTGCGCCGAGCGGCCGAGCGTGTCGCCGTGCCAGGCGACGCTGTCCCGCCCCGAGCGGTAGAAGCACATGCCCGCGGTGACGAACGGCTCGCCCAACTCCGGCGCGTAGTGCCGGGTCAATGCGGCCCGGGCGGCGTCGAGGACCGGGTGCGGCAGCGGCCGCCCGGCGCCGTACCAGCAGAGCAGCCGGGGCACGTCCACCTCGGCGTCGTACATGGTGCGGCGCTCGGCCCGCCAGGGGACCTCCCGCAGCAGGGTCTCGAAGACCTCGTCGGAGCCGGCGACCCAGCCGGGAAGGTGGTCGACCCAGGCTCCCCGGGTCAGCGGGTGCCGACGCAGCCGGCCCGCCAGCGGACCCAGCGACGGGGACGCGGTGAGGTCGAGCATCGACGGCTGGTAGGCGGTGCCGGTCATCCGCTCACCCTACCCGGTGATTTGGCACAGGTGTACGAGTGGCGGCAGCTCGTCGTCCGGCGGCCACCTGCCGCACACGTCGTCGTCGCCGGCCGTCGCCCCGGCCGGCCTACCGTGAGGCCGCGCCGTCCGGGCCCCCGGCGGCTGGCACTGAGGAGAGACGACCCGTGCAAAGCCCGACCCGCGTGCCGCCGGCACCCCGTCCGGCGGCGACCGCGGAGCGGCCCGTGCCGTCGCCGCGCCGACCGGCCCGCCGGGTCACCGTCGTCGCGTTCGGACTCGCCGCCGCCTGGCTGCTGCCCCTGCTGGCGTACGCGCTGGGCGCCGCCGCCGTGCTGCCGCCGCTGGTGCTGGCGCTGACCGCCGGGCTGCTGCGGGCCGGCCGTACCCTGCTCGACCGGCTGGTGCTCGGCGCGGCCCTGCTGCTCGGCGCGGTCGCCGCCGCCGGGCTGCTCTTCTCCGCCTGGCCGTGGGGCCTGCACCCGGTGCCGGTGGCCGGCGCCGCCCTCACCGTCCTGCTCGGCGTGGCCGTGGCCACCGGGCGACGCCCCCGCTGGCCCCGGCCGGCCACGACCGACCTGCCGCCAGTGCTGGCGGGCGTGGTCGCGGCGGTCGCGCTCGGCTGGCCGTACCTGCGCGCGGGTGAGCTGGCCGGGCGGCTGGCGTACGCGATGATCGGCGAGGACAACAGCCGGCACCTGGCCGCCGTGGAGGGGATCCGCGCGGTCGGCGGCTACCTCTTCACCGACCCGGAGGCCGCCGCCCGGATCGCGCCGGCGGCGATGACCTGGTACCCGCAGGGCTTCCACCTCACCGCCGCGCTGCTGGACACCTTCCTGCGCTCGTCGACCGCCCCGGCCGATCCGGTCCACGCGCTCGACCACTACCTCGGCTGGGCGCTGTCCGCGTACGCCCTGCTGGTGCTCGCCCTGGTCTGGGCCGCGACCCGGATCGCCGGGCGGCAGCTCGACCCCGCGCGGACCTGGGCCGTCGCCGGCGTGGTGACCGTGCTCTGCCTCGGCTCCGAGCTGGCCCGGTTCGTGGTCTACGGCTACCCGGGCGAGACCCTCGGCCTGGCGCTGTCCGCGTTGCTGGTGGCGCTGCTCTGCCGGCCGGTCGCGGGCACCGGCACGCAGCTCTGCCTGGTCGGCGCGCTCTGCGTCGGCGTCGGCTTCGCGTACCTGATGTTCCTGCCGGTGGTGGGGCTGCTGGTGCTGGCCTGGCTGGTCCGGCAGCGCCGGGCGGTGCTGCGCCGCCCGGCGCTGCTCGCCGGGGTGGCCCTGGTGGCCGTGCCGCTGACCCCGCTGACCAGCATCGGCGGCCTGCTCAACACCGACCAGCTCGACAACGTCGCCACCGGCGGCGCGGTGGAGCCCCGCTACGACGCCCTGCTGGCGCTCACCGCGCTGGTCACCGCCGGCCTGCTCGCCGGCGGCCTGCGGCTGCCCGTGTGGCGGCGGTACGCCGGCGCGCTCGGCACCGGCCTGCTCTTCGTGCTCGGGGTCCGGATCTGGTTCCACCTGCTCGGCACCGCACCGCGCTACTACTACGGCAAGACCCTGCACCTGTTGCTGATGCTGCTGCTGGTCGGCCTCGGCGCGCTGGCCCTGCTGCTGCCCCCGCCGTGGACCACGCGCCCGGCGGCGAACGGCCTCGGCGGCGCGGCCGGCCGGCGCCCACGGCCGCTCGCCCGGCCGCTGGTGGCGGCGACCGTGGTGGTCGCCGCAGCCGGGACGGCCGGCCTGCCCCGGGGCACCGGCATCTTCGCCCAGCCGTTCGGCGACCGCAGCACCACATGGGCCTCGGCCTGGTGGTCGGGGAGGCTGGCCCGTCCGCACCCGGCCGACCTGACCGTACGGGCGCTCGCCCAGGCCCCGGCCGAGCCCGGCACGGTCACCGTGGTGGCCAGCGGAACGCGGCGCGAGGGCTACCTGTGCAGCCTCTTCCTCGCCACCCTCCAGGGCACCGCCGGGGCGTCCGGGCCGGCGTACTACAAACTGCCGTTGGCCGAGCCGGCCCGCTCGGCGGCGCTGGTGGCGGCGGTGCCCGGCCGGATCCACGTCCTCGCCGTCGACGACGACGCCGAGGCGGTGGTGCGCGCCCTGCTCGCCGGCCGCCCCGACCTGCGCACCCGCGTCCGCCTCGACCGCCTGCACTGACCACGCCCGACGCCGTCGGCGTGGATCCTCGGCGTCTCGCACGGCCTGGCCCAGGTGGTGCGGATCGCGGCAGCTCGGGACGTCCGGCCCGGCCGAGGGCGCGACATGCCGCACGACGAGTCGATCTCGGACGCGCGAGGCCGCGTGCGGGCCGGCGGGGCCGGCGCGGTCAGTGGGGGGTGGGGGTGGCGAGCAGGGCGAGGACGGCGTCGACCACCCGAACACGGCCCCGGCCGTCCACGGTGGACCAGGCCCGGGCGGAGAGCGCGGCCCGCCGGTCGGCGGAGGTGAGCAGCCCGCGCAGCGCCTGGACCGCGTCGGCCCGGGCGGCCCGGCCGTCCGGGCCGGCGGCGATCAGCGTCGGCAGCTCGCCGAGGCCGGCCGCCACTCCCTCCCGGATCACCCGGTGGTACGAGTCCCGCTGGTTGTCCACCACGCAGACCAGCGCCGACGGGGCGCCGAGGCAGCAGAGCTCCCAGGTGGACGTGCCGGCGGCGGAGACCACCAGGTCCGCCTCGGCGATCATCCCGGGCAGCGTGTCGGTCGGCGGCACCAGGCGCAGGGTCTGCCCCCGGGCGGGGCGCACCGCCGCCAGCTCCGCCGCGGTCGGCTCCCGGGCGACCACCACCGTCAGCTCCATCGGCTGCCCGGTGCCGAGCAGCAGGCGGGTCAGCGGCGGGGCGGCGCCGAACGCGTCGGTGCCGCCGAAGAAGGCGAGCACCCGGGGCCGGGCGGCCGGCGTGGGCGGTCGGGGCGCCGCCGGCCGCCGGCTGAGCACCTCCCGGCGGAGCAGCGCGTACCGGGTGCCGGCGAGCAACCGGTCGGCCGGCGCGACGGTCCGGGCGTCGAGGTTCTGGTCCAGGTACAGGTCCGCGTCCTGACCCCGGGCGTCGCCGTCCACGATGGCCAGGGTGCGGATCCCGGCGGCGCGCAGCGCTCCGGCACAGGCCGGGTCCAGCTCGTACGAGTCGAGGACCAGCACGTCCAGCGCGTGCTCGCGGGCGGCCGCGACCAGCCCGTCCGGGGTGTCCGGGCCGGGGTGGTGCGGGATGCCCCGGGCGGCGAGCTGCCCGGCCGCCCACTCCACCCCGGCCACGCTGCCGAGCAGTGCCACGTGCGCCCCCCGGGCGAGGAACTCCTCCCCGAGGGCGACGCAGCGGACCAGGTGGCCGACCCCGCGGCGCGGTCCCGCGTCGCAGCGCAGCCCGACCCGGAGCCCGGTCACGATTCCTCCAGCCGCTTCTGCCGGACCCCGGCGTTCAGCGCGCGCAGCGCCGGCTGGCCGGCCAGCCAGTCGGCGAGCTTGGCCAGCGGCACGCTGACGTCGCCGAAGTGGTCGGTCACCGCCCGCACCAGCGCCCAGTCCTGCTCGGTGTCCAGGGTGAGCCGCAGGTCGGAGCGGTCCGGGGTGAGGGTCACCCCGAGCACCCGGAACAGCTCCGGATGGGTGTACGCGTACGAGGTGACGTGCACCCGGTGGTGCCCGGTGGCGAGCCGGTGCAGGGCGCGCAGCGCCCCCGCGTCGATGATCTCCACGTCCACGCCTCTCGGCAGCGTACGGGCGATCGAGGTGCTGACGTAGTCGAGCCCGGGGACCGCCCGGTAGACGTCCGCGACCAGCCGGATGATCTCCGGGTCGAGCAGCGGGCAGTCGGCGGTGAACCGGGCCACCGCGTCCCCGGGGTGGGCGTCGAGCGCGCCGACGAAGCGGTCGAGCACGTCGTCGACGGGCCCACGGTGGCAGGGCACGTCGAGGCGGGCGCACTCGACGACGACGGCGTCGTCGGCCGGCTCGGTGCTGGTCGCCACCACGAGGTCGGCGAGGACACCGCTCTCCCGGGCGGCGCGGACCACCCGGCCGAGGACGCTCCGGCCGGCCAGGGGGCGCAGCACCTTGCCGGGCAACCGGGAGGAGCCCATCCGGGCCTGGACGATGCCGACGATGCGGCTCACTGCTGCTCCTCCCGGACGACCCGGCGGCGCAGGGCCGCGCGCAGCCGGCGCTTCGCCGCCCGGGCGGCCCGCCGGGCCCAGCGGGCCGGGGTGATGACGAGCCGGCCCACCCGGTAGCTGACCGACCCGTTCAGCAGGTTGATCATGGCGTCGGCCCGGCGTAGTGCCCGCTCCCGGCTGGTGAGCAGGTCCTCCGTCCAGCCCAGCACCGCGCGTACCCGGCCCAGCTCCTCGCGCTGGCGCAGCCACGCCTCGCGCAGCTGCTGCCAGCTCTCTGGGCCGGGCGGCGGCGACGTCGGTTCCAGCGCGCTCAGCTCGTCGGCGAGCTTCAGCCGGCCCTTCGCGTCCAGGCCGCGCAGCGCGGCGACGACCGCCGCCTCGATCTCCACCGCCGCGGCCACCGTGGTCCGGTCCAGCTCCCGGCCGGCCATCCCGCCGAGGACGACGGTGAGCCCGGCCAGGTCGAGGGTCGAGGACCAGGGGTGGGCGTACCCGCCGGTCAGCAGCACGGCCGCGAACCGCCACAGGCCACGGGCCAGCGCCACGTCCACCGGGAGCGGCTCGGCCGCCCGCCAGCTCGGGTCGAGCACGGCGAACCGGTCACCGGCCACCACCACGTTGTCCACTCCGGCCAGCGCCGGGGCGCCGGCGACCCGACCGTCCACGGCGGACGACTCGAGCCAGCCCGCGTACCCGGCCAGCAGGGTGCGCAGCGTGTCCAGATCCCGGCGCAGGCAGGCGTCGAGCAGCAGGGTGCGCAGCAGCCGGCCGGTCGGCACCGGCCCGGTCAGCGCGCCCGCGTCCCGGTACGCGGCGAGGCGGCTGGCGCACGGCCCGGCGGCCGGCCCGGACCGCGCCGGCGGGTCGGTGACCCGCCAGTGCCAGCCGTGCGTGGTGGCCACGACCTCCATGACGCCGACCTCGGGCGGCCCGGTCCGGGCCAGCACCACCGGCAGGTCGGCCCGGTCGGCCCCGGTGGCGGTGTCCCGCCGGGCGAGCACCACCCAGGCCGGCGCGAGGGCGTTGCCGAGCCCGGCGTGCAGGGTGTCGACCGCGAGCCGGGCCGGGTCCTGGAGCACCGGCCGGTCCGCGTACCCGCCGGTGCAGGCGCCGTGCAGCACGGCGTCGAACAGCCCGGCGGAGGTCGCCCGGTCGAGCTCCCCGGTGGCCACCAGCGCGGTCACCGCCGCCGGGTGCGGGTAGCCGGCGAAGCTGGCGTCCGGGGTGAGGCCGGCGTCGGTGAGCCGGCCGCGCAGCTGGTCGAGGTTCGCCGGGTGGCCGGCGTGCAGCACCCCGTCGATGGTCCACGCGGCGTCGTCCCGGTCGGCGTACCACGGGGAGGCGTCGACGATCCGGTGCAGGCCCACCGGGTTGTCCAGGCGCAGCAGCAGGGTGCCGCCGGGGCGCAGCGCGCCGGCCAGGGTGGCCAGCACCCCGTCCCAGCCCAGCCGGGCGCCCTCGACCGACTCCACCGGGTCCAGCCCGGAGCCGGCGATCACCACGTCGTACGCCTCGCCGGCCGGCAGCCCGGCGGGGCCGCCGACGATCACCCGGACCGCGCGGTCGGCGGCGCGGTCGGCCAGCGCCACCCCGTCCAGGTGGCTGCGGAGCAGGCAGGTCACCTCGGCGTGCGCCAGCCGGTCGAGGAAGGCCGGCTCGTGCGGCCCGGCCAGCAGCACCCGGGCGCCGGCCGGCACCACGCGGGCGGCGAGCACGGCGAGCGGGCCGCCGCCGGCCGGCCCGCCGGTACGCAGGTCGGACCAGGCCAGCATCTCGCCGCCCGGCAGGCTGATCCGGTCGCCCGCGGCAGTGTCAGTCGTCAACGTCGTTCTCCTGGAGGTGCGCCCAGCCGAGCAGCTCACGCAGCTCAGCCGGGGCGCAGCGGTGGTCGGTGCCCAGTTCGGCGCGGGCGATCTCGACGGCGGTGGGCAGATCCACCGACTCGCCGTGCAGCTCCGGCCACTGTCGGCGGATGCGGGCGGTGCCGCCGAAGGTGGGGTCCTCGTCGGCGAGCACCATCGGGTCGCCGTAGACGGCCGGCTCGCAACCGGCGGCGATGCCGTAGAAGATGGCGCTGGTCAGCCGGTTGGAGGCGACCCGCTGGTGCCGGCGCAACTCGGTGAGCTGCTTGTCGAGGAAGAGCGGGTCGGTGTCCCGCCACCAGTGGCCGCGGTAGCCGTGGCAGATGACCCGGAACCCGGCGCGCTCGTAGAGCCGGCGCACCCGGCGCATGCCGTACTCGTGCCAGTAGAGGCAGACCGTCACCGGGCCGGGCTCGGTGTCCCGGATCCGGGCGATCAGTTCCCGGTGGTCGCCCTTGACGTGCTGCCCCTCCCAGCCGTGGAACGGGTACCAGATGGTGCCCTCCCGCTCCACCGGCTCCGGCTCCGGTGGGCGCAGCGCGAGCAGGTACGCGAACGGCGCCCCGGTCACCACCACGTTGCGCCGCCCCACCGCCCAGGCCCGGCGGCGGGTCTGTTCGGACCAGAGCAGGCTCGGCGTCCGCTCGACGTACGGGTGGCCGGGCGCCAGCCCGTCGCCGATGTTCCAGCCGTGCTGGACGTAGCCGTTGATCCGGGGCGGGTGCCGGTCGCCGAGCCCGCAGTAGCGGGCCAGCACGTGGGCGTGGCCGTAGAAGTGGTTGGCGTGATGCATCGGTTTCCGTCTCAGGCCGCGCTCGGTGCCGGCGCGCCGCGCAGCGCGGCGGTGAGGGCGTCGACCACCCGGTCCTGGTCGGCGTCGGCGAGCCCCGGGTACAGCGGCAGCGAGAGCTGCTGCGCGTAGAAGGTCTCGGCGACCGGGCAGGACCCGCGCCGGTAGCCGAGGTCGGCGAAGGCGGGGTGCCAGTGCACCGGGAGGTAGTTGACCTGCACGCCGATGCCCGCGGCCCGCATCCGGTCGTAGACCTCGCGCCGCCGCCCGTCGAGCACCCGGATCGGGTACAGGTGCCAGGCCGGCCGGGCCCACGCCCGGCGGGCCGGGAGCAGCACCCCGTCCAGGTCGGCGAGGGCCTCGTCGTACCGGCGGACCAGGCGTTCCCGGGCGGCGAGGAAGTCGCCGAGCCGGCGCAGCTGGCTGCGGCCGAGCGCGCAGAGCACGTCGGGCAGCCGGTAGTTGAGGCCGAACGCGTGCACCTCCTGGTGCCAGCCGCCCTCGTCCGGCCGGCGCTGCTCGGCGCGGTCCCGGACCAGGCCGTGGTTGCGGAACCGGCGGGCCCGCTCCAGCACCGCGGGGTCGGTGGCCGCGACGGCCCCGCCCTCGGCGGTGGTGAGGTTCTTGGTCGGAAAGAACGAGAAGGTGGTCAGGTCGGCCAGCGAGCCGACGGGCCGGTCGTGGTAGCGGGCGCCGATCGAGTGGGCGGCGTCGGCGAGCAGCAGCGCGTCGCTGCCCGCGAGGGCCGGCCGCAGCGCGTCGTAGTCGGCCGGGTGGCCGGCGTAGTCCACCGCCGACACCACCTTCGTACGCGAGGTGACGGCCGCGGCGGCCGCCGCCGGGTCGAGGGTGAAGGTCTCCTCCTCGACGTCGGCGAAGACCACGGTGGCGCCGAGGGCCACGGCGGTGCTGGCGGTGGCGGCGAAGGTCATCGGCGACACCACCACCTCGTCGCCGGGACCGACCCCGGCCGCCGCGTACGCGGTGTGCAGCGCCGCGGTGCCGTTGGACACCACCGCGCAGCCGACCCCGCCGGTCCAGCCGGCCAGGTCGTCCTCGAACGCCGCCACCTGCGGGCCGGTGGTGAGCCAGTCGCCGCGCAGCACCTCGGCGACGGCGGCGACGTCCTCCTCGACGATGGACTGCCGGCCGTACGGGAGCATCGCCGTCACGCGTCGATCCCCAGCATCTGCCGCAGCTGGTCCGGGCTGAGCCACTGGTCGTTGCGGTCGGACTGGTACGCGAACCCGTCCGGCACCGGCTCGCAGCCGGCCGGCGGCCGGTAGCCCCAGGTGGCGATGGTCGGTTGCACGATGAACCGGTCGGCCGCGCGGAGCGTCCGGCGGCTGTCGTCCGGCGCGATCATCTCCTCGTGCAGCTTCTCGCCGGGGCGGATGCCCACCTCGTGGGTGGTGGCGTCCGGGGCCACCGCCTCGACCAGGTCGAGGATCCGCATGCTGGGGATGCGCGGGACGAACAGCTCGCCGCCCTGCATCTGGTCGAACGAATCCAGGACGAACCGCACCGCCTGGTCCAGGGTGATCCAGAACCGGGTCATCCGCTTGTCGGTGATCGGCAGGCTCTTCCCCTCGGCGGCGAGCCGGCGGAACAGTGGCACCACCGAGCCGCGGCTGCCCATCACGTTGCCGTAGCGGACCACGGCGAAGCGGGTCGGGTGCTGCGCGGCGTAGTGGTTGGCCGAGACGAAGAGCTTGTCGCCGACCAGCTTGGTGGCGCCGTACAGGTTGATCGGGCTGGACGCCTTGTCGGTGGAGAGGGCGATGACCTTCTGCACCCCGGCCTCGATCGCCGCGTCGACGACGTGCTGCGAGCCGGTGATGTTGGTGGCGATGAACTCCGAGGGGTTGTACTCGGCGGTGTCGACCTGCTTGAGGGCGGCGGCGTGCACCACGTGGTCGACCCCGTGCATCGCCCGGGTGAGGCGGTGCCGGTCGCGGATGTCGCCGATGAACCAGCGCAGCCGGGGGTCGTCCCCCAACTCCTGGCGCAACTCGTACTGCTTGAGCTCGTCCCGGGAGAACACCACCACCCGGGCCGGCGCGGCCCCGGCGAGGACGTGTCGGAGGAAGGCCTTCCCGAAGGAACCCGTCCCCCCGGTGATGAGAATGGACGAACCATTCAACGCACTCAATTGGTGCTCCGATCGGTGGGTCTGCTGACGGGATGGCACGCTAGGTGTGGCCGGTAAACATCGCGACGCTCGATGATGAACACCGGTGGCTGGTCGGATGAATGCCGATCGCCTTGCCGGCAAACACTTTTTCCCAGCTCACCGTCCTGATGGGTGCGACTTTTCCTCGGCTACACTCGGCCGTCGACCCGGCCGTGGGAGCCGGTGGCGAGGAGAGCCGCAGTGGAACTCGAACAGCTCAGGACCGTTTTCCGGAACGCTCTGGAATTGCCAGGTGAATTTCCGGTGGACGAATTGGAATATCGCGGCAACGAGAAGTGGGATTCGCTCGCGCACATGTCGCTGGTCGCCGCGATCGAGGACGGGTTCGGGGTCATGCTCGACACCGACGAGGTGATCGACCTCAGTTCCTTCGACCGCGCCCGGCAGATCCTGGAGAAGCACGGTGTCGTCCTCACCGACTGAACCGGCGCCGGCGCGGTACGCGCTGGTGACCGGGTCGACCCGGGGGATCGGCCGGGCCGTCGCGGCCCGCCTCGCCGCCGACGGGTACGCGGTCGCGGTGCACGGCCGTACCCGCGACGCCGCCGAGGAGGTGGCCGGCGCGCTGCCCGGCGGGCCGCACCTGGCGGTGCCCGGCGACGTCGCCGACCCCGAACAGGTCCGCGCGCTGACCCGGACCGTCTTCGCCCGCTGGCGCCGGCTGGACGCCCTGGTCGTCAACGCCGGCGTGCACGAGGCCGGACTGCTCGGCGCGGTGGCCGACGCGACGATCGACCGGCTCTTCGCGGTCAACGCGGCCGGCGCCGCGCACACCCTCCAGCAGGGCGCGCGGCTGCTGCGCCGCGGGCACCGGCCGGCGGCGGTGCTCACCGCCTCGCTGGTCGGCACGGCCGGCGCCGCCGGCCAGGCGGTCTACGCGGCCAGCAAGGCCGCCGTCGAGGGGCTGACCCGGGCCGCCGCCAAGGAACTCGGCCCGGCCGGGATCCGGGTCAACGCCGTGGCGCCCGGCTTCATCCGTACCGACCTGCTGGCCGACCTGGACGCCGACGGACGGGCGGCCCGGGCCGCGGCGACCCCGCTGGGCCGGCTCGGGGAACCGGAGGAGGTGGCCGAGGTGGTCGCGTTCCTGCTCTCCCCGGCGGCGAGCTTCGTGACCGGTCAGGTGGTCGGGGTGGACGGCGGGCTCACCCCGTGACCGGCCTGCTGCACCCCGACGCCCGCCTGGTCGACGCGGCCGGCGCCACGCTCGGCGGCGCCGCGCTGCGCGACCGGGTCGCCGACCTCGCCGCCGCCCTGGACCGCCAGCCGCCCGGCGTGGTGCTGGCCGCCATGCCGACCACGGTGGACGCCATCGTGCGCTTCCTCGGCGCGTTGCACGCCGGCCGGCCGGTCGCGCTGGTCGACCCGCGTACCGGCGCGGACCGGCTGGCGGACCTGGCCGAGCGGTTCCGCCCGGCGGTGCTGCTCACCGGCGGCGAACCGGTGCCCGGCTACCGCCCGGGCGCCGACCCGCGGCTGGGCGAGCACCAGCGCCGCACCGGGGAGCCCGGCCCCGCCCCGCACCCGGACCTCGCGCTGCTGCTGACCACCTCCGGCTCGACCGGCAGCCCCAAGCTGGTCCGGCTCTCCCGCACGGCGGTGCTGGCCAACGCGGCGGCCATCGCCACCGCGCTCGGCCTGGACGGCGACGAGGTGGCGCCGACCAGCCTGCCGCTGCACTACACCTTTGGGCTGTCGGTGCTCACCAGCCACCTGCACGCCGGGGCCACCGTGCTGGTCGAGCCGAACCCGCTCACCGCGCGGGACTTCTGGTCCGCGGTGGACCGGCACGGGGTCACCTCGCTGGCCGCGGTGCCGTACCAGTACGAGATGCTGCGCCGGCTCCGCTTCGATCCGGCCCGCCACCCCCGGCTGCGTACGCTCACCCAGGCGGGCGGGCGGCTGCACCCCGACCTGGTCGCGGACTTCCACCGGCGGATGGCCGCGGTGGGCGGCCGGCTCTTCGTCATGTACGGGCAGACCGAGGCCACCGCCCGGATGACCGTGCTGCCCGCCGACCGGCTGCCCGACAAGCTCGGCTCGGTCGGCCGGCCGGTGCCCGGCGGCGCGGTCGCCGTCGACCCGGGCGACGGGCGCGAGACCACCGAACCCGGGCGCACCGGCGAGATCGTCTACCGGGGACCCAACGTGATGATGGGGTACGCGGAGACCGCCGCCGACCTGGCCCGGGGCGACGACCTGGGCGGGGTGCTGCGCACCGGCGACCTGGGCCGCCTGGACGCCGACGGATTCCTGCACGTCACCGGCCGGACCAAGCGGATCGCCAAGGTGTTCGGCGTGCGGGTCAACCTCGACGACGTCGAGCGGTCCCTCGGGCACCACGGCCCGGTCGCGGCCGTGGCCGGCGCGGACCGCCTGGTCGTGGTCGCGGAGGGCGCCGACGACGACCGGCTGGCCCGGATCCGCGCCGAGGTCGCCGAGGCCCTGGGCACGCACAGCTCCGGAGTCCTGGTGCGCAGCGTCGACGCGCTGCCGCTGACCGCCACCGGCAAGCCCGACTACCGAGCCCTGGAGGACCGGTGCTGACCGACGTGTTCACCCTGACCCAGCCGGAGAAGGAGAAGCGGCTGCGCGACGAGCTGACCGCCCTGGTGGCCCACCATCGGCGGGCCTGCCCGCCGTACGCCCGGATCCTGGACGCCCTCGGCGCGCGCGACGACGCGGCGGCCCTGGCCGACCTGCCCTGGCTGCCGGTCCGGCTGTTCAAGACCCGCGCGCTGGTGAGCGTCCCCGAGGACCAGGTGATCCGGGTGCTCACCTCCAGCGGCACCACCGGTGAGGTGAGCCGCATCCACCTGGACCGGGAGGCGGCGGCCACCCAGTCGCGGATGCTCGCCCGGACCCTCGCCACCGTGCTCGGCCCCCGCCGGCTGCCGATGCTGGTGGTGGACCGCGCCGGTGTGGTCGGCGACCGCCGCTCCTACTCGGCCCGGGGCGCGGGCGCGCTGGGCATGGTGAACTTCGGCCGGGACCACCTCTGGCTGCTCGACGCCGACGACCGGCCCGACATCGACGCGCTGCGGACGTTCCTGGACCGGCACGGCGGGGAACCCTTCCTGATCTTCGGGTTCACCTTCATGGTCTGGACCTACCTGTACGAGGTGGCCCGCGCGCACGGGCTCGACCTGTCCCAGGGCATCCTGGTGCACTCCGGCGGCTGGAAGAAGCTCGCCGACCGGGCGGTCGACAACGCCGAGTTCCGCCGCCGGCTCGGCGCCGACACCGGCCTGACCCGGATCCACAACTTCTACGGCATGGTCGAGCAGATCGGCACGGTCTTCCTGGAGGGTCCGGAGGGCGGTTCCCTCTACTGCCCGGACTTCGCCGACGTGATCATCCGGGATCCGGTGACCTGGCGCGAGGCGCCGGTGGGCACGCCCGGGTTGATCGAGGTGCTGAGCACCCTGCCCACCTCCTACCCGGGGCACGTGCTGCTCACCGAGGACCTGGGCGTGGTGCACGGCGTGGACGACGGGCACTGGCCCGGCAAGCGGTTCAGCGTGCTCGGCCGGCTGCCCCGGGCCGAGGCGCGCGGATGCAGCGACACCTATCAGGGAGGTACGGCGTGACCGTGCGGATGCGTTTCCCGGCCGGCGGGACGGTGCCGGTGGCGGACCTGCTGGCCCCCGACGAGGCGGAGCCGCTGACCGTGGGTGACCCGCGGGTGGTGGACTTCCTGGCCGGGGTCTCCGGTCGGCTGCTCGCCCCGGCGCTCGCCCGGCGGCACCCGGAGCTGGGGTCGCTCGGCTTCTTCCTGCGCCGCCGGGAACTGCTGCGCGCGGTTGAACGGCTGCGCGGCACGCTCGCGCCGGACACCCTCGCCTTCCCCCGGGGCCGGGTGTTCCACGTCCCGCCGGCCAACGTGGACACCATCTTCGTCTACTCGTGGGCGCTGTCCGCGCTGGCCGGCAACGCCAACGTGGTCCGGGTGTCGCCGCGCTCGGCGGCCGCCGCCGACGCCGTGCTGGAGGTGCTCAACGCGGGCCTCGCCGAGGCGGACCCGGTGGTGGCCCGGACCCAGCTCATGGTCACCTACGGCCACGACGACGCGGTGACCGCCCGGCTGAGCGCCGCCTGCGACCTGCGGGTCATCTGGGGCGGGGACCGGGCGGTGCAGGACCTCCGGCGGCACCCGCTCGCGCCGGCCGCCCGGGACCTCACCTTCCCGGACCGGTCCTCGTTCGCCGTGCTGTCGGTGTCCGGCTGGGCGGCGGCCTCGCCGCACCGGCGGCGGGAGGTGGCCATTGCGTTCGCCAACGACGCGTACTGGTTCGATCAGGCGGCCTGCGCCTCGCCGCGCACGGTGTTCCTGGTCGGCCCGGCCGAACCCGCCGAACGGGTGCGTGCCGAGTTCGTCGCGCTGCTCGACGCGGCGGTGCGCGAGCGCGGCTGGGACGTGGACGCGGCGATGGCGGTGGAGAAGCGGGTCGGCGCGTACGGGCTGGCCGCCGACGGGGGAGTGCGGCGGATGGAGTTCCACCGCAACGCCCTGGCCACCCTGGAGCTGACCGACGTCGCGGCCACCCCCCGGCACTGGCTGGGCGCCGGCACCTTCCCCTTTGTCACCGTGCCCGACCTGGCGGAGCTGGTGCCGTTCGTACGCCGGCGCGACCAGACCCTCACCCACTTCGGCTTCGCCCGGGACGACCTGGTGGAGCTGGCCCGCCGGCTCGGCGGCCGGGGCGTGGACCGGATCGTGCCGTTCGGCGCCGCGCTGACCTTCGCGCCGGTCTGGGACGGCCACGACCTGCTGCGGGAGTTCGTCCGCCTGGTCACGGTCACCGACTGACCGCCGGGCCGGGCCGGAACGCCGGCCCGCGCGGGCGGCCGTGATCCACTCCGGCTGCGGCGAGTCGGGGCATCCCCGTTCGGGCATGCCCCGACTCGCCGCGATCCGCGAGCAGGACCGACCGTCAGATCTGGTCCCAGGCCAGCGGCGTGCCGCGCGGCACGTCGCGGGTGAAGGTCCGGCCCAGCACCCGGTCCAGCTCGTCCGGGCGCAGGCCCCCGGCCGGCCGGATGGACCGGACGTTCGCCTGCGTCACCGGCTCACCGGCCCGGACGTCGGCGACCACGTGCAGCGAGCGGCGGAACCGCAGGCCCTCCCGCTCGGTGGGGGTGGGGCCGACCACCGCGCTGCCCAGCGCGGCCCAGGCACGCTCGGTCTCCACCCGCAGCGCGGCCAGCTCCGCCGGCTCCAGCGAGAAGTCCGAGTCCACGCCCCCGTCGGCCCGGGCCAGGGTGACGTGCTTCTCGATCAGGCACGCGCCCAGCGCGACCGAGGCCACCGGCACGCCGATGCCCGGCGTGTGGTCGGAGAGCCCGACCGGCAGGCCGAAGGCGTCGGCCAGCACCGGCA
This sequence comes from Micromonospora solifontis, assembly GCF_003725545.1. Taxonomy (GTDB): domain Bacteria; phylum Actinomycetota; class Actinomycetes; order Mycobacteriales; family Micromonosporaceae; genus Micromonospora; species Micromonospora solifontis. The sequence goes on from NZ_RJLN01000027.1 coordinate 32,780, forward strand.
CCCGGCGCAGGTTGCTGTCCTGCGGCGGCGCCGGGTAGGACGCGGTGCAGGCGAGCAGCACCACGCCGTCGGCGCCGCCCTCGCGGGCCGCCCGGACGGCGGCGTCGATCTCCGCCAGGGTGGCCATGCCGGTGGAGATGACCAGCGGCTTGCCGGTGCTCGCCACCAGCCGGATCAGCGGCAGGTCCACCAGCTCCGACGAGGCGATCTTGTACGCCGGCGCGTCCAGCTCCTCCAGCAGCTCCACCGCGGTCTGGTCGAACGGCGAGGAGAAGACGGTCAACCCGTGCCGGCGGGCCCGCTCGAAGATCGGCCCGTGCCACTCGTACGGCGTGTGCGCGCGCCGGAAGAGCTGGTAGAGGTTCTCCCCGCCCCACAGGTCGTGCCCGTCGGAGATCCGGAAGGCCGGGCCGTCGTGGTCGATGGTGATCGTGTCCGGGGTGTACGTCTGCAGCTTGAGCGCCTGCGCGCCGCTCGCCGCCACCGCGTCCACGATCCGCAGCGCCCGGTCCAGGCTGCCGTTGTGGTTGCCGGACAGCTCGGCGACCACGAGCGGCGGCTCGCCGGGACCCACCAGATGCGGGCCGATCTTCACTGTGCTGGTCATGTTCCCCTGCTCATCTCCGTCCACACCACCTGGCGCGGCGTACCGTCGATCTCCCGCTGGTAACGGCGGACGATCCGGAAACCGAAGCGCCGGTGCAGTGCCAGCACCGGCGTGTTGTCGGCGAGCGTCTCCCCGCCGAGGGTCCGGGCCCCGAGCACGTCGAAGGCGTGCGCGATCGCCACCCGCTGCAGTCCCAGCCACGCCGGCAGCAGCTCGCCGCGCTCCTCAAGGCCGTCGACGTCGAGGTAGAAGCCCCAGGTCAGGGCCCGGTCGGGCGACGTCACGCCGGTGAAGGTCACCACGCCGGCCGGACGCCCCCCGTGCAGGTGGACGAGCACCCGCCGGTCCGGGTCGACGCGGACCGCCTCCCACCAGGCGAGGTGCTCCTCCGGGCCGATCTCGTGCTGGGTGAGGCTCACCCCGCGCACCTGCGGGTGGTTGCGCCAGCGGCGCATCCGGTCGAGATCACCGGTCCCGGCCGGGCGCAGTGTCGCGGTCACCGCCGTACCGCCAGCGCGCCGGACTGCCCGGCGGGCATTGCCGCCGGCTCGACCGACACCGCCGCGGCGGGTGCCGGGCGGGCGGGACGCAGCCGGCCGGCGATCCGGTGCGCCGCCCGCAGCATCCAGTACGCCGGGTAGCTGTTCGCCGCGACCAGGCGGTGCTTGAGACCGCCCACCCCGCCGGGGCGGTGGTAGCCGCCCGCCGGGCGGTAGCGGCGGTAGTGCCGGGCCACCCGCCGGAAGAAGGGGCGACGCAGGTCGGCCGGCATCCGGTGGTCGTTGCCGACCACGACCAGCAGGTGGCTGACCATCAGCGCGAACAGCTCGGCCCGCAGGCCGGCCTCGTCCGGCCGGGCGGCGGACAGCCAGCCGAAGAGCCGGTCGTACTGGTCGAACGCGTCGAAGTGCCGGTCGCTGCGGGTGGAGGTGATCGCGCCGGGGCGGCCCTGGCGGTAGCGGTAGCAGATCCGGTCCAGCACAGCGATCCGCTCCGCCGCGATCAGCAGCGGGTGGCTGAACGGGATGTCCTCGTACCAGCCGGGGAAGAAGCGCAGGCCCAGCTCGGTCAGGAAGGCCCGGCGGACCACCTTGTTCCAGGCGGTGTGCTGGACCCGGAGCAGCTCGGGCCGCTCGGCCAGCCGTACGCAGCCGTCGACCCCGCGCAGCAGCGGGCTGCTGGCGTCCTCCTCGATCCGGCCGTCGTGGTGCACCCGGAGGTGGTCCAGCAGCAGCACGTCCGGCCGGTCGGCGCGCAGCCGCGCCAGCACCGCCGGCACCGAACCCGGCGGGAGCCAGTCGTCGCTGTCCACGAACCAGACGTACCGGCCGGTCGCCTCGTCCAGGCCGGCGTTCCGGGCGAGGCCGAGACCCACGTTGTGCGGCAGCGTCACGACGCGTACCGCCGGCCGGCTGGCGGCGTACGCCCGCAGCAGCTCCCCGCACCGGTCGGGCGAGGCGTCGTCGACCGCCACCAGTTCCACGTCGGCCGCGTCGGCGGCGTCCAGCCCGTCGAGGATCGAGTCGAGGCACTGGTGCAGGTGCGCTTCCACGCCGTGCACGGGCACGACGACACTCAGCAGCGGGTGTCGAGTCTCAGTGACCACCCGGACACGATCGAGGCTGCGGGTGGACAGGCCCGAAACCTGACGTTTCCCCCGGAGGTGGGCTCCCTGAACACCCTCCGAGCGCTGGGTTAACGGCCGAGCACCCGGGCGTGGATGGGCTTTCCCGGCCTGGACGTCGCCCCGGTAGGGTCGCCGGAATGACCGCTGCCCCGCCGCCGGCCCGGCTGCCCTCGCTGACCGGGCTGCGCTGGATCGCCGCCCTGCTGGTCTTCGGCTTCCACGTCGGCACCATGCGGATCATCGCCGAGCCCGACGTCAAGGCGGTGGTGGACAGGACCTTCGCGCTCGGCCTCTCCGGGGTGGAGTTCTTCTTCGTCCTGAGTGGCTTCGTGCTGGTCTGGTCGTACCGCGACGGCGAGCCCCGGCGGACCTTCCTGCGTCGGCGGCTGGCCAAGATCTATCCGAACCACCTGGTGACGTTCGTGGTGGCGCTGGCCGTCGCGTTCTGGTTCGCCGACCCGGTCCCGCCGTGGGCCGCGCTCGGCAATCTCTTCCTGGTGCAGGCCTGGATCCCGCTCGACGGCTATTTCTACAGCGTCAACAACGTGAGCTGGTCGCTCTCCTGCGAGCTGGCCTTCTACCTCTGCCTGCCGTTCGTGCTGCCGAGCCTGCGCCGGGCGCGGGCCGGCCTGCTGTGGGCGGCGGTGGTCGCCGCGCCGCTGCTCATCCTGGCGCTCTGGCCCGGCCAGCTGCTGGTGCCGGAGGAGAACCGCTGGTGGTTCGCCCAGATCTTCCCGGTCGTCCGGTCCCTGGAGTTCTGGATGGGCGCGGCCGCGGCCGAGCTGATGCGCCGGGGCCGCTGGCGGGGGCCGACACTGTCCGTGGCCAGCCTGTTCTTCGTCGTCACCTGGGCGGTAGCCGTGCTGTGGATCCGCGCCGAGTTCTGGGCGGCGCTGCTCGGGGTCGCGTACCTGCTGGTCATCGCCGCCGCCGCGGACGCGGATGTGCGCGGCCGGTGGACGCCGTGGCGGTCCCGCCCGATGGTGTGGCTCGGTGAGGTCTCCTTCGCCTTCTACCTGGTGCACGTCCTGGTGATGCGGACCGTGCTGCGGCTCACCGGCGACTGGGGGGAGGGGCTGCCCGGCTGGTGGGGGCCGCTCTTCGCGGGCGGCTTCCTGCTGCTCAATTTGCTGCTCGCGGCCGCACTGCACCGCTGGGTGGAGATGCCGACGATGCGCCGGCTGGGGCCGTCCCGCCCGACCCGCACGACGACCGCCGCGCCGCCGGTCCCGGCGCCCGCCGGCCCGGTCGAGCACCCCGCTTCGCCCGGCCGGGCCTCCGCCGCGCCGGTCGAGCCCTCCGCTTCGCCGCGCCGGGCCTCCGCCGCGCCGGGCGAGCTGCCCGCCCCGCCGGCGCCTCCCGTCGCATACGCCGGCCGCCCCGACCCCCGCTGAGCCCCGCCCCGCCCCAACCCTCGCCCCCGCCAGGAGTTACCCCCTGCTCGCGCCCGCGTGGCTGCGCGACCGACCCCGGTCACACTGCCCCGTTCACCCGCGATCCTGGACAGTTGCCGTTCGAGGGGAACGCCAACTGTGCAGGATTCGCGGTCATCGGGCGGGTGTCCACGATGGTGGGTGGGGGACGGCGTGCGACACGCCCGGCGGCGGTGCGGCGCGGCGGCGCCGGCGGTAGGTTGGGGCTGTGCTTCCGATCGCGCTCACCTGTCCCGTGTGGTGGGTGGCGCGCTGGACGGCCCGCATGCTGGCCAGCCTGGCCGTGGTGGTCGCCTTCTCGCTCGGGGCCGCGTCGCTGCCGGTCGGCGCGACCGCGAACGCCGGGGCCGCGAACGCCGAGGCCGTGCACGGAGCGCCCCGACCGTCCGGCATCCCGGTCGGTCATCCGGTCCGGTCCGGTTCCGGCCTCCCCGGCGCCGCCCACCGGCCGCTGATCCACTGGTCCGACCGGGCCGAGGCCTGGTCGGACCAGGGCCTCGCCGCCGGCCCGGCCGTGGGTGTCCGCGTCGCCAGCCCGGCCCGGGTGCCCCTCGGCCTCGGAGCCGCGGTCCGCGAGGCGGCCGGCTCCGGCGCCACGGCGGCCACGCTCGGGGGAGCGGCCGGGTCGGAGCTGGCCGCGATCGTCGCCGGCCGCCCGGCGTCGGTGCAACGCCCGGCCCAGGTGGTCCGGGTCGAGCGGCGGCGCCTCCTGTTCGGGACGGCCCCGGCGACCGTCGGTTCCCGGGCCCCGCCCGCCCGTTGACCCTCGGCGGGCCCGGCCCGCCCACGCCGTACCACCGAACCTCACCCCCGCATCCGCCCGACGGCGGCCCGGCGGCGCACCCTGACGGTCGCGCCCCGCGCCACGGGCCGTGCGGACTCCCCGCCACGACATTCCCCCGTGAGGTGCCGATCATGGAAAAGACCGTTCTCTCCCACTTCCTCACCGCCGTTCCGGAGGCCGCCGCCATCTGGTCCGCCCTGCTCCTGCTCGCCCTCGGCGTCCTCGCCGCGCTGGTCGCCCGGCCGGAGCGGGACACCCCGCCCGAGGTGACCCCCGATCCGGCCGCCGAGGCGGCCGCCCGCCACGCCGACCTGCGCCGATACGCCGACGAGGTGGCGGTGGCCGCCGCCGGGGCGGCGCAGACCGCCCGCCGCCGCCGCGAGCAGTGGCTCGCCGCGCAGGGGGAGGCCGACCAGGCCTGGCGGGCGTACGACGAGGCCGAGTCGGCCGCCCGCCGCCTCACCGGCGCCGCCGCGCTGCCCGCGCCGCGCACGCCCCGCACCCCGGCCGAGTACGCGGCCCGGGAGCGCTGGCTGCAGCACGCCGCGATGGTGGCGCACTGGCGGGGTGACCTGACCGCGCGCCAGTTGGCCGACGTGCTCGCCGGGCGCAACGGCTGGGACCCCCGCCGGCATCCGGCCGAGCAGGAGATCGTCCTGGCCCGGGCGGTACGCGACCACCGGCGCGCCGGCTGGCGGGCCGCCGCCGAACGGGAGCGGCGGGCGTGGCGGGACGCCGAGCTGGCCGCCGAGGCGGCTCGTGCCCTGGACGCTGAGGCGTACGCGGCCGCCCAGGCGCTGCGTCCGGGCGTAGTCCCGGCACGGCCGGCCGTGCCGGCGACCTCCCGGCCCGCCCCGGTGCCGGCCGGCACGGCCGTGGCCACCGGGGCGCGCTGGCGCCCGGCCCGGGTCGGCTGAATTGTTACCCGAATCTGGTGAGCCCCGTCACGGGCGAACCGGAAACGGTCATCCGGGCCAGTGGGGGTCATCCATACCCGCAATTCCGGGACGCTCGCCATCCGATGTCCGTTTCGCGCCCGTCAGTTCCGACATAACTGCTTGTACCATTGAGTGACGTCAGTTACCGGCTGTTCCGGTCAGAGTAATGATGTTCGAGGTTTACGCAGGTGGGAGCGCTTGGCAGGAGGCGTACCCACCGGTAGTGTCGGCGCGTCCGGTGCGGTTTTCGATCGCAAATGGCGACGCCGTGCCGACCCGCTCAATCGTGATCTCACGAACCGGGGACCCAGTGCAACACCGGGGTGAATCCGCGAGCTTCGGCCCGCGGTAGGGCGTACTTCCCGCCCGAATCCGTCAGCTAACCCGGTAGGCGGTGAAGGAAGGAGTCGCATCCTCGTGCCGACCACCCCCCGATCCTCCCCCCACCTCCACGCCCCCTTGGTGCCCGCGCTCGCCTGACCGCGTCCCGCACCCCCGCAGCCCGGCCTTTTCCGGGCGCGTCCCGTTCCGCGGCCACCCCGCCCACGAACGCGCGTGAGTTTCTCCGCGCGGCGGGCCGGCGTGTGCCGCTCCGGCCCCCGTGGAGGAACACGTGAAGCACCACCTGAAGCGTCAGCTGCGCCGCCTCGCGACCGAACGCCCGTACCAGATCGTCGCCGGCTCGGCCGCGGCGCTCGTCCTGGCCGGCGGCACCGGCGCCGCCCTGGCCGCCACCGACGACTCGCCGGTGCGCCAGCACAACACCGCCTCCGTCGCCGAACTGGCCCCCCGGCTCGGCGAGGTCGCCGCCGAGGCGAAGATCGCCGCCCCGCCGTCCCCGTCCGCCTCGCCGAGCGCGTCGCCGACGCCGACGCCGAAGGCCAGCACCGCCAAGGCCGACCCGGACGTCACCAAGAAGGCGAAGTCGAAGCCGAAGCCCCCGTCGACCAAGGTCCTCGACTACACCTACCAGGCCCAGACCGCCTACTGGAACTGCGGCCCCGCCGCGGTGCGCAACGCGCTCAGCGCGAGCGGCGTCGAGACCACCCAGGACGCGATGGTCGCCCCGCTGAACGCCGGCGAGAACGGCACCAACTCGGCGGAGGACACCACCCGCGGGCTCAACCAGATGGTCAAGGGCAGCCCGTGGCGAACCCACATGATCCCGGGCACCCCCACCCCGGCCCAGATGGACCAGCTCCAGGCCGACGTGGTCAAGGCGATCACCGACGGTCGCGGCGTGGTCGTCAACATCGCCGGCTCCGCGACCGACAGCAACGGCGGCTGGCACTCCTTCCCCGGCGGCCACTACATCGCCGTGGTCGGCTACAAGAACGACGGCCGCACCGTCCGGATCGCCGACTCGGCCGACGCGTCGATGCCGGCGTACTGGATCAGCACCATCGACCTGGCGAACTGGGCGGCCACCCGCGGCTACTCCGCCTGATCACACCCATCCCCGACGGGCCCCGGCTGCCGAGCCGGGGCCCGTCGTCGTCTGTCGGACTCCCACCCGCTGCCCGGTCTCGCGCGTGCTGTCCGTCCGGTGGCACACTGCGCCGTATGGGTGACGAGACGGGTACCCGCCATCTGCTGCTGTTGCACGGCATGGGTTCCACCGGCGAGGTCTGGCTGCCCTGGGCGCCGCTGCTCGAGCGCCGCTGGGCGGGCCGCTGGCTGGCCCCCGACCTGGCCGGCCACGGCTGGTCCCCGCCGCTGCCCGACTATTCCTTCGAGGCCCTCGCCCGCCGGGTGGTGGAGGGGCTCGGCCCGGTCGCCGAGCGGCTCGGCCCCCGGGACCGGCTCATGGTGCTCGGCCACTCGCTCGGCGGGGTGGTGGCGCTGGCTCTGGCCGCGCGGGTCCGGGGAGTGCCGGTGGAAGCCGTGGTGGGGTTGGGCATCAAGGCCGTCTGGTCCCCGGCCGAGCTGGCGAAGGCCCGCGAGCTGGCCGGGCGGCCGGTGACCTGGTTCGCCAGCCGGGACGAGGCGGCCCGCCGCTACCTGCGGGTCTCCGGGCTGGCCGGACTGTTCGCGCCGGACCACCCGGTGGTGGACGCCGGGCTGCGGCGGGAGGACGGTCGCTGGCGGCTGGCCATGGACCCGGCCGCCTTCGCGGTGGGCGAGCCGCGGCTGCCCGCCCTGCTCGCCGCGACGGACGTGCCGGTGCTGCTGGCCCGGGGCGAGCAGGACCCGATGGTGTCCGACGCGCAGCTCAAGGAGCTGGGCGTGCCGGTCGCCACGCTGCCGGGGCTCGGCCACAACGCGCACGTCGAGGACCCGGAGGCGGTGCTCGCCCTGCTCGACCCGTACCTGTGAGGTCTGCCGCTCACCCGCGGGCGACGGGCTGGCGGAGGATGGTCCGCAGCTTCACCGGCTCGGTCCGCCGCGCGTCGCTGAGGTAGATCTCGTGGTGCGGCCCATTGAACGTGAGGCCGTTGGCCGGCATGAACTCGTGGTGCAGGCGCTCGAGCACCGGGCCCTCGTCGTCGTACGAGCCGACGTGCAGGACCTGCACGGACAACCCCTCGGCGTACGGCTCGAACCGGAGCCGGTGCGCCGTCGGCAGCTGCTTCCTGGTGGCGGCCAGCTGGACCGCCTCGTCCACCATGGCCGCGGTGATCCACTCAGGCTGAGTGATCATCATGGTCCAGCGCCACTCGTCCTTGGCCCGGGTCCGGAACGCGGCCGGGTCATCGGCCGACCACAGGCCCTCCAGCGGCGCGACCACGTAGTCCCGGCCGAGCCGCTGCTTGCTGGCGAACTTCAGCGCGTACGACACGGCGTACAACGCCGCCAGCGCGTCCTGGTAGGACTGTGCGGTGTTGGGATCGCCCTCGCCGTCGATCATCAGGAACGGCAGCCGGGGCACGTCCACGAGCTGGAAGCTGCCCGTGCGGGGGGCGTAGAGGTCCTTGCGGTCCCGCTTGATGTCCGACTTGGTCATGGTCCTCTCCAGGATCGCGGTCGTGGTGTCGATCCAGTCCTGCTCGGCCCGGAGCTGGGTCGTGCCGTAGTCGAAGATGGCGGCCACGAAGTCCGCGACCGGCTCCTGCGCCGCCCGGGTCGCCTCGATCGCGGCGAGCCGTTCCGCCACCCGGGCCCTGCGCTCGCGCAACGCGTCGACCACCTCGGGCCCGGGGAGGACCGGGCTGTTGGCCAGGCCGACGAGCACGGACGGGTGGGCCGGGCGCAGCTCCGCGAGCGCTCGTCGGGTGGCTTCGGCCAGCACCCGCAGGCCGGCCGGGGTGGCGGCATAGACGCGGCGGCCGCTGGCCGTCCCGTCCGGTCGGGTGCTCGAGACCAGGTCGCGTAACTCCAGCCGGCCGAGGACGTAGTAGATCGATGAGAAACCCAGCGCCGTCCACTCCCGGATGCCCCGGGCGTCGATGACGGTCTCCAGCTCGTAGCCGTGCCGCGGCCGCTCGGCGACCAGGCCGAGCACGGTCAGCTCGGCGTCGGTCAGGGAACGGGACATGCTTCTATTCTAGTACTAGAACAGCCCATCCGTGCCGGGCCGGACCATCATGATCATCGGCGGCCCGGTGGGCTACTGGGCGGTCGGGGAGAGGGGCGAGCCGTCCGGGGCCACCGCGTCGGCGGTGCGTGGCGCGGGCGGGTTCCAGCCCGGTTCGAGCTCCCGCCGGGCGGCGTCGAGGAACGCCTCGGCGTACGAGTCGGCGGGGAAGTCGCCGAGGTAACGGGCCCGGGTGCCCCAGCGCTCCGCCGCCTTCGGGTCGGTGTCGAGCAGTTCGGTCAGCACCTCGTCCAGGTTGGACATGTCCCGGCGCAGCACGTAGCCGGCCTCGGCCAGCGGGAACCGCGTCACGAAGTCCGCGCCGCCGGCGCCCATGTCCGTCACCGCGTACGGCTTGCCGGAGTAGAGGTAGTCGGAGATCACCCCGGAGACATCCGAGATCAGTGCGTCGGACCGGTTCACGCACTCGGCCAGGGTCAGCTCGCGGCCCGCCGCGGCGCCCCACAGGTGCGCCCGGCCGGACCTCGCCCGATCCACGGCGAGCAGTTCGGTGAGCCGGGCGAGCTGCCGCGCCGAGGCGGGGTTCTGCGCGGTGTACGGGTGTGCCCGCAGGATCACGGTGGCGCCCCGGTCGAGCAGCCGGCGCAGGATCGTCTCGGCCACCGGCAGCGAGCAGTAGTTGGCGTCGGCGTGGTGCCCGGTCCAGGTCGGGGTGTAGAGCACCGTGGGGGCGGCCAGGCCACGGGCCGGCTCCCGGCGTACCTCGATCGCCTCGACCTGGGGCCGGCCGACCACGACGAACTTCTCGGCGGGGATCTCCACGCCGGCCCGGGCGTACCGTTCGATCGCGGCCGGACCGGCGACGAAGATCTTGTCGAAGATGCCGGAGACCGGGTTGGCGCTGGGTGCCTTGTCGCTGTCCCCGTGGTGCAGCTGCACGTGACCGAGCTGGGAGAAGCGGATGCAGTGGCTGTTCTTCGCGCCGTGGTTGACGTAGAACGCCACCCGCAGGCTCGGCACCAGCGCCTCGTCCATGGCCTTGAGCGTCGGGCAGAAGACCACCGGCGCGCGGGTCGCCGCGGCGATGGGGGACAGGTGCTCCGGCTCCCGGACCAGGACCAGGAACGGCCGGCCGATCCGCTCCAGGTAGGGCAGCCACATGGTGACCTGGTACTCCGACCCCGGCGGGGCGGAGAAGTAGAGCACGAACTCGGGCTGGTGCCGGCGCAGCGCCCGGCCCACCGGACCGCCCCCGGCCGACGGCCGGAACCGGCGCCGGGCCAGGTCCAGCCCGGCGGCGCCGCAGCCGGCCGCGACCAGCAGGACGGCGGCCAGCGCGACCCAGGGCGGCAGGTCCAGCCCGGCGGCCACCGCCACCACCGCCAGCAGCCCGAACAGCGCGTCGTCGAGCCGGGCGGTGAGCCGGGGGACCCAGGAGCGGACCGGGAGGTTGGCCGCCCGGATCTCCAGCGCGCCGGCGGCGCGCAGCGGCCCCGACAGCAGCACCAGGCCGAGCAGGCCGGCCGCGGCGAGCGCGAGCGCCGGCTCGAAGCTGTCGTCGCCCCGGCGGGCGTACCCGACCAGGATGCCGGCGGCGATCAGGACCGACTCGGCCACCACTTCGGCGTTCGGCCGGATCCGGCGCTCGACCGCGGCGGCGGTCAGCGCGGCGACGGCGACCGTCAGGCCCCAGCCGGTCGCCCCGGTGAGGGCCACGACGAGGAACGCCAGCACCGCCAGCCCGGTGGTCAGCCCTCGGGCGAGCAGTTTCCGGACCAGGTCACCACGCATGTCGCCGGTCGCCTCCGTCGTGCCGTCAGCCGGCGTCGACGCCGCTGGAGAGTTCGTCCTCCGCGCCGCCGGTCGATTGTGCCGGCACCGCCACCACCGGCTCGCCCGGCGCCCGGCGTACGTCGATCACCTGGCCGGTGAGTTCGGAGATCAGCACGTCCAGCGAGGACCGCGCGACGGCCTCGGCCGACAGCAGGGTGTGCTCCGGCTCCTGGCCGAACGCCTTGGTGCGCATCGGGGTGGCGGTGCGCTCCGGGTTGACGCAGTTGACCCGGACGCCGAACTCGGCCCACTCGTCGGCGAGCGCCTGGGTCAGGTTGACCAGCGCCGCCTTGGTGGCGGAGTAGAGCGCGTACTGGGCCCGGCCCCGGGTGTACGAGCTGGAGGTGTAGAGCAGCAGCTGGCCCTTGGTCTGCTGGAGGTACGGCAGGGACTGCCGGGCGGCGATGACCGGGCCGACGAAGTTGACCTGGAGGACCCGGTCCATGGTCTCCTCGTCCATCTCGGCCAGCGCGCCCTTCTCCAGGATGCCGGCGGTGACCACCACGTAGTCGATCCGGCCGGTCGCCTCGAAGGCGGTCTTCAGCGCGGCCTCGACGTCCTGGGCGCGCTCGACGTGGGTGCCGGTGCTGGACCGGCTGAACGGGAAGACCTGCGCGCCGTAGCCGCGGGCCAGCTCGGCCAGGTCGTGACCGATGCCGTAGCTGCCGCCGAAGATGACCACGGTGCGGCCGGCCAGCTCCTCGGTGTAGCTGCGGTGGTCGCTCAGCCGGGGCGCCTGCGCGGCGGCCAGCTGGAAGAGCTTGTCGGCCAGGTGCACGTCGACCGGGTGGGTGACCTTGATGTTCTCGTCCGAGCCGTCGATCACCTTGATCGGGGTGCCGGGCAGGTAGCGCAGCACCACGCCGCAGTCGTCGGTGGCGGCGAAGTTCGGGTCGCCCTCGGCCCGGCGGTACGCCTCCCGGATGGTGCCGGAGCGGAACGCCTGCGGGGTCTGGCCGCGCCGCAGGGTCGACCGCACCGGGATGTCGACGATGCACTCCTCCTCGTCGACCTGGATGATCGTGTCGGCCGAGGGGATCGCCACGTCGACGGCCGAGTACGTCCAGAGCGCGTTGACGCACTCGCGGACGATCCGGGCGCTGACCAGCGGGCGGACCGCGTCGTGGAAGAGGATGTTGACGTCGCCCTCGCCGATCGCGTCCAGCGCGATCCGGGTGGTGGCGTTGCGGGTGTCGCCCCCCTCGACGACCTTGCTGACCTTACGGAAGCCGGCCTTGTCGACGATCTGCTGGGCCTCGGCCACGTGGCCGGCGGCCATCAGCACGATGATCTCGTCGATCTCGGGGGCGGCCTCGAAGACGGCCAGGGTGTGTTCGATGATCGGCTTACCGGCGATCTTCAACAGCTGCTTCGGGATGCCCAGCCCGAGCCGGGTCCCGGTGCCGCCGGCCAGCACCACCGCCACCGTCCGCGAGGGCCGCCACGGTGTCGCCGCCGCTGCGGCGGAGTCCGGGCTGGTGGTGCGGTCCTGCGTCATTGCCGATCCTCACTCTCAACGATGCCCAAACGCTGGGGGGTGGCCGCCGGGCGACCGGATGAACCCTAACGTGTCTGTTCGGATGACCCGCGCCGGTGACGGGGCATGTCGACGTCCGCCGACCACCGGGTGGATGCTCCGACGTTACCTGCCGTTCGAGAAGTCCTCGTAGGCCCGGATGACCTCGTCGGTGGGACCGTCCATGCGCAGTTCGCCGGACTCCAGCCAGATCGTCCGTTCGCAGGTGTCCCGGATCGAGGAGAGCTGGTGGCTGACCAGGAAGACGGTGCCGGCGCTCTCCCGCAGTTCCCGGACCCGCTGCTCGCTGCGCCTGCGGAAGCCCTTGTCGCCGGTGGCCAGCGCCTCGTCGATGAGCAGCACATCGTGCTTCTTCGCCGCGGCGATGGAGAAGCGCAGCCGGGCGGCCATGCCGGAGGAGTAGGTGCGCATCGGCAGCGAGGCGAAGTCGCCGCGCTGGTTGATCCCGGAGAAGTCGATGATCTCCGGGGTGAGCCGCTCGACCTCCGCCGGGGGCATGCCCATGGCCAGGCAGCCCAGCGTGACGTTGCGCTCGCCGGAGAGGTCGTTGAGCAGCGCCGCGTTGACGCCGAGCAGGGACGGCTGCCCCTGGGTGTAGATCGCGCCCCGGTCGACCGGGAGCAGGCCGGCGATCGCCCGCAGCAGGGTGGACTTGCCCGACCCGTTGCTGCCGATCAGGCCGATCGCCTCGCCCCGGTATGCGGTGAAGGTGACCCCCTTGACCGCGTGCACCTCGCGCACGTTCGGGGCCTGGGTCCGCTTGACCAGCCGGCGCAGCGCGGCGACCGGGCTGCTGCCGCCGGTGGCGCCCTTGTGCACCCGGTAGACGATGTGCGCCTCGTCCACCACCACGGTGGGGATCCGCGCCTGGAGCGTGGGCAGCGCCTGGGTGGCCTCGTCGGACCCGGTGAAGTGCTCAACCACGGCCGTACTCCTGTTCGCCGCGCCAGAAGTAGATGAACCCGCCGACGCCGGCCACCACGGCCCACGCCACCGCCACCAGCCAGAGCTGGACCAGCGACTCGTTGAGCAGCGGCGCCTGCTCCAGCAGGGCGTAGCGGGCCAGCTCGATGTAGACCAGCAGCGGGTTGAACTGGACCAGGGTGGTGGCCCAGCCGGGCAGCCGCTCGAACAGGCTGACGCTGTAGAGGACGCCGGAGCCGTACATCCAGGTGCGCATGATGAACGGCATGACCTGCTTCAGGTCGCTGGCCTTGGCGCCCATCCGGGCCACCATCAGCACCACGCCGGCGTTGAACACCGCCTGGAGCAGCAGCGCCGGCACCAGGGCCAGCCACTCCCAGGTGAGCGGCTCGCCGGTGACCAGCACGATGCCGACCAGCACGATCATCGAGGCCAGCAGCTGCTGGAACTGGGTGAGCGTGGCGGCCATCGGCAGGCTGGCCCGGGGGAAGTGCAGGGCCCGGATCAGCCCCAGGTTGCCGCTGATCGACTGCGTGCCGGCCAGCACCGCGCTCTGCGTGAAGTTGAAGATGAACAGGCCGGTGGTCAGGTACGCGATGAAGTTCGGTACCCGCTGCTGGTCGAGCACCACGCCGAAGATCAGGTAGTAGACCGCGGCGTTGGTCAGCGGGGTCAGCACCTGCCAGACCTGACCCAGCTTGGCGTTGCTGTAGGAGGCGACGAGCTTGGCGTTGGCGTACGCGGCGACGAAGTGCCGGTAGGCCCAGAGTCGGCGGCTGTACTCGACCAGCGACGGCCGCTCGCCGGCGACCCGCAGGCCGTGTCGAGCGGCCAGCTGCGCCTGGGTCAGGCCCGCGTCGGGGCCGGCCAGGGCGGTGTTGGCCATGAGCTGGGCGCTCCGATCTTTCGTACCAACGGGACGGGGGGTGACGATGAGCTGGTCCGGTGCGCCCGCGCGTGCCGGAGCGGGCTCGTCGCGGGGTGGACGGTAGTCCAAAATACGTCGGGACGCAACCGTACCGTCGTTGCGGTACATTGTCCCACGTGACAGCCGAGAAGAGTCTCACGTGACGACCGGGAAGAGGCGTACGCCCGCCGGTGCGGCGGTGCTGCGGGGCGAGATCACCACGGCCATCCGCAAGGCCCTGATGCAGGAGCTCGCCGCCGTGGGCTACGGCCGGCTCTCCATCGAGGCGGTCGCCCGCCGGGCCGGGGTGAGCAAGACCGCGGTCTACCGGCGCTGGAGTTCGAAGCTGGAGCTGGTGCTGGAGACCGTCGTCGCGGCCGCCGGCAACAAGCTGCCCGCGCTGGACACCGGCAGCCTGCGCGGCGACCTCAGCCTGCTGTTCCAGGTCGTCACACACGCCCTGCGCCACCCGCTGGCCTCGCAGATCATTCCCGACCTGCTCGCCGAGGCGGCCCGGAACCCGACCCTCGACCAGGCGCTGCAGCAGGTGCTGCGCAGCAAGCAGCAGGAGATCGGCGGCCGGCTGGTCGAGCGGGCGGTACGCCGCGGCGAGCTGCCCGCCGGGGTCGACCTGGACGCGGCGATCGACCTGATCGTCGGGCCGCTCTACTGGCGGCTCGCTATCGTCCGGGCGGTGCCGACCGACGCGTACCTGGAGGCCCTCGCGGAGGCGGTGGCCACCGGGCTGGCCGCGGCCCCGGCGGTGCCCCGCCAGCGCGACGTCGCGGTGCCCGGCCCGGCCGTCTGACCGCCGCCGGCGCGGACCCGGTCGGCCCGGACCCGCCGGCCGGACCGGCCCGCCCAGCCGCAACCCGGCGCGTCCCCTGCCGGGGGACCGCCGCGCCTTGCCGCCACCCGGCGCATCCGGCCGCCGGGCCCATGCCCGCGTAGGCCCGACCTGCCGCAATCCGGCGGCTCCCGTGCCGGGGAGGCCGCGGCCCGCCGCAATCCGGCGGCTCCCGTGCCGGGGAGGCCGCGATCTGCCGGAATCCGGCGAGTCCCGGACCAGGGGAGGCGCGATCTGCCGCAACCCGCGCCCTGCGCCCGAGGTGCGGGGCGGCCGGTCAGCCGAGCTGGTCGACCGGGAGGCGGGAGACGATGTGCCGGGCGATCTCCAGTGAGCTGGTCGCCGCCGGGGAGGGCGCGTTCAGCACGTGCACCTGCCGGTCGCCCTCGACGATCAGGAAGTCGTCGACCAGGCCACCGTCGGGCAGGATCGCCTGCGCCCGTACGCCGGCGCCGGCCGGCACGATGTCCGCCGGGGTGAGTTCCGGCACGAGCCGGGCGAGGCTGGCGGCGAAGCGCTTCTTGGACAGCGAGCGGGCCACCTCGGTGAGGCCGTACCGGTAGTGCTTGCGGCCCAGCGCCCAGAGGCCGCGGTAGGTCAGCTCGTCCCAGACGTCCCGCGGCTTGATCCGGGCCCAGGAGTATCCCTCGCGGGCGGTGGCCAGCACGGCGTTCGGGCCGGCGTGCACGCTGCCGTCGATCATGCGGGTGAGGTGCACCCCGAGGAACGGGAACTGCGGGTCCGGCACCGGATAGATCAGCCCACGGACCAGGTCGCGGCGCTGCGGGACAAGTTCGTAGTATTCGCCCCGGAACGGGATGATCCGGACCGGAGTGGACACTCCCGACAATCGGGCGATCCGGTCGGCGTGCAGGCCGGCGCAGTTGATCAGCACGTCGCCGGTCACCTCGCCCCGGGTGGTGCCCACCACCACCTCGCCGCCCCGGTTGGTGACCGCGGTCACCTCGGTGCCGGTACGCAGGTCCGCGCCGCCCGCGGCGAGCAGCTCGGCGAGCTTGCGGCAGACCGCGCCGAAGTCGACGATGCCGGTCGAGGCGACGTGCAGCGCCGCCACGGCCGCCACGTGCGGCTCGTGCTCGCGGGCCTCGTCGGCACCGATCAGCTTCACCGGCAGCCCGTTGGCGAGCGAGCGCTGGTGCAGGTCGCGCAGGCGGGGCAGCTCGGCCTCGTCGGTGGCCACGATGAGCTTGCCGCAGACGTCGTAGCTCAGGTCGTGCTCGGCGCAGAACTCCTTCATCGAGGCGCTGCCGGCCTTGCAGAGCGTGGCCTTCAGGCTGCCCGGCTTGTAGTAGACGCCGGCGTGGATCACCCCGGAGTTGTGCCCGGTCTGGTGCGCGGCCCAGCCGGACTCCTTCTCCAGCACGGTGACCATGTCCCCGGGACGGTCGGTCATCAGCCGGTGCGCCACGGCGAGCCCGACGATGCCGCCACCCACGACCACGAACCTTGTCATCATCATCTCCCCAGGCCGACGCCGCGACCGATGGTAACGAAGAGGCCCGCGCGCCCGATTCGCGCCCGACCGCCGGGGGTGGCCTACACTTCACCGGGTCCATCACTCGGGGAGTCTCATGTCTGAGGTCATCGCGCTCGGTCAGCCCACGGTCGGCGAGGCCGAACTCGCCGCCATCGCCGAGGTCTTCGCCTCGGGCTGGCTCGCTGGTTCCGGCCCCACGAGCCGTCGTTTCGAGGAGCGGTTCGCCGCCACCGTCGGCACCCGGCACGCGCTCGCCACGAGCAACTGCGGCTCGGCGCTGCACCTGGCTCTGCTCACTCTCGGTGTCAAGCCGGGCGACGAGGTGATCGTCGGCGACTACACATTCCCGGCCACCGGCCACTCGGTGATGTGGACCGGCGCGAAGCCGATCTTCGCCGACGTCCGCCCGGACATCTGGACGGTGGACCCGGCCGCGGTCGAGGCCGCGATCACCCCGCGCACCGTCGGCATCATCGCCGTCGACGCGTTCGGCCAGCCGGCCGACTACGACGAGCTGCGCGCCATCGCGGACAAGCACGGGCTGTTCCTGGTCGAGGACGCCGCCTGCTCCGCCGGCGCCACCTACAAGGGCCGCCCGGCCGGCAGCCTGGCCGACGTCGCCACCTTCAGCTTCCACGGCCGCAAGGGCATCACCGCGGGCGAGGGCGGGGCGTACGTCACCGACCGGGACGACCTGGCCGCGCACGCCCGCAAGCTGCACACCTACGGCGTCGAGGGCGCGCTCACCCGGGCCGAGCTGTCGAACCTGCCCATTCCGACCTTCACCGAGCTGGGCTACAACTACCGGCTCTCCGACGTCGCCGCGGCCATCATGATCGCCCAGCTGGACCGGCTGCCGGACCTGCTGGCCACCAAGCGGGCGATCGCCGCGCGCTACGGCGAGCTGCTCAAGGACCACGAGCTGATCACCACGCCGTACGAGGCGCCGGACCGCGAGCACCCGTGGCAGTCGTACGTGGTCACCCTCGACCGGCGGGTGGACCGCGGCGCCGTCGCGATGGAGCTGCGCCAGCGCGGTGTGCAGTGCACCTTCGGCACCTACGCCTCGCACGTCCAGCCGCTCTACGGCCAGACCGACCCCTGCCCGGTCTCGGCGGACCTCTTCGCCCGCCACCTGGCGATCCCGATGCACGCCAACCTCACCGACGCGCAGGTCGAGACCGTCGCCGCGACGCTCACCGAGGTCGTCGACTCCCTCGCCGCCCGCTGACAAACCCCCCCCAGGAAGGACACCGTCCACCATGTCGAAGCAGACCGTCTTCATCACCGGAGGCGCGGGCTTCATCGGCCTCCACGTGGTCCCGATGCTGTTGGAGAAGGGCTACCGGGTCCGCATCTTCGACAACATGTTCCGCGGTGACCGGGACCGGATCGCCGAGCTGGTGGCCACCGGCGACGTCGAGCTGATCGACCAGGACGTCCGCTACGGCGGCGCCGTGCACGCGGCCATGAAGGGCTGCGACTACGTCATCCACCTCGCCGCGGTCTCGATCAACAAGAGCCAGGCCGACCCGTACGAGTCGATCGACATCAACATGGTCGGCAACCACAACGTCTTCGCCGCCGCCGCCGACCACGGCGTCAAGCGGCTGGTGTTCGCGTCCTCCGCGTCGGTGTACGGCGACCCGAAGAAGCTGCCGATGCACGAGGACGACCGGCTCGACCCGCTGACCCCGTACTGCATCTCGAAGCGCGCCGGTGAGGACCTGCTCGGCTTCTACCAGCGCAGCAAGGGCCTGAACTGGATCGCCCTGCGCTTCTTCAACGTGTACGGCCCGGGTCAGAAGCCCACCGCCTACTACACGTCGGTGATCAACCACTTCGTGAAGCGGCTCAAGAACGGCGAGCCGCCGGTCATCGACGGCAAGGGCGAGCAGTCGATGGACTTCATCCACGTCCACGACATCGCCCGCTCGGTGGTCGCCGCCATGGAGGCCGAGCAGGGCAACGTGCCGATCAACATCGGCACCGGCATCGACACCTCGATCGCCACCCTGGCCGAGATCCTGATCAACGCGGTCGGTGTCGACGTGCAGCCGCAGTTCAACCCGCGTGAGGTGCTGGTCAGCCGCCGGGCGGCGGACATCACCCGGGCCAAGGAGGTGCTCGGCTGGGAGCCGACCATCGCCGTCGAGGACGGGATGACCGACCTGATCAAGACTGAGGTGGCGTGACCCAGCCGCCGTCCGCCGGGGGCCCGTCGTCGCACGGGCTCCCGGCGAATCCGTACAACCCGCACGCCTGGGTGATCGGTGAGCCGGAGATCGGGGCGGGGACCTGGATCGGGGCGTTCACCGTCATCGACGGTTCCGGCGGCCTGACCATCGGCGCGGGTTGCGACATCAGCTGCGGAGCGCAGATCTACACGCATTCCACGGCTCGCCGTTGCGTCTCCGGCCGGGCCTATGCTTCGGTGGACCGGGCGCCGGTCCGCATCGGTGACCGGGTCTTCATCGGCGCGAACGCGACGGTGATGATGGGCGTCACCATCGGCGACGGCGCGGTGATCGGCGCCGGCGCCGTGGTCAGCCGGGACGTGCCGGCGGGGGCGGTCGTGGCCGGGGTGCCGGCCCGGATGGTGTCCACAGTCGAGCTGGACGGGACCGACGTCCGGTTCGTGCCGGTCGTGGAGAGCTAGGAGTTCCCCCGTGCGTATCGCAGTGGTCAACAACTTCTTCCCGCCCCGCGCGGGTGGCAGCTCGCACCTGTCCGAGTCCCTCGCCAAGGGCTACGCGGCGGCCGGGCACGAGGTGCTCGTGCTCACGGCCGCCTACCAGGACGCGCCGGCCGAGGAGGAGCGCGACGGTCTGCGGATCGTCCGGCTGCCCGCCTGGATGCTGCCGCAGACCCGGCTGGCGGTGAGCTTCGACATCTCCTTCACCACCCGGCCCAGCCTGCTGCGCCGGGTCCGCAAGCTGCTCGACGAATTCCGGCCGGACGTCATCCACCAGCACGGCCAGTTCTTCGACCTGACCTGGGCGACGTCGCTGTACGCGCGCAAGCGGCGCGTGCCCACCCTGCTCTCCATCCACACCCGGCTGGAGAACCCGCAGGCCCGGTACGCCAAGGTCTTCCGCGGTCTGGACGCCACCATGGTCAAGCCGTTCATGCGGCGGTCCAAGCCCCGGCTGGTGGTCATGGACGTGCTCATGCAGGAGTACATCCAGCAGCGCTACGAGGGCGCGCACTCCGGGCTGGTGCCGATCCCGGTCGGCGTCGACCCGGAGTGGGTGACCGGCGGCAACGGCCAGCGGGTCCGCGAGCGGTACGGCCTGGGCGACTCCCCGGTGATCCTGTCGGTCGGCCACGTCATCCCGCTGCGGGACCGGATCGCCCTCGTCGAGGCGCTGCCCGCGGTCCTCGCCGCGGTGCCGGACGCGAAGCTGCTGGTCGCCGGCCAGATCTACTACCCGGTCTTCCAGGAGCGCGCCAAGGCGCTCGGCGTCGAGCACGCGCTGGTCTGCGCGGGCAAGGTGCCCAAGAGCGAGATCCCGGACCTGCTCGCCGCCGCCACCGTCGAGTCGCACGAGCAGGGCCTGGGGCTCGGCACGGCGACGCTGGAGGCGATGGCGGCGGGTGTCCCGGTGGTCGCGCCGGCCCGCGCGGACAACTTCCCCGGCATCGCCCTGCGGGACGGGGAGAACGTCCTGCTCTGCGCGCCGGGCGACGTCGACGGGCTGGCCGAGCGGCTGATCGCCGCCCTCACCGACCCGGTGGTGGCCAAGCAGATCGGCGTCAACGGGCAGGCCCTGATCCGCGAGCGGTTCAGCCTTCAGCGGGTCCTCGACCGGCACCTCGAGGTGCTCGGCGAACTGGCCGCCAGCCGGCGCTGACCCCAGTACCCGACGAGGCCCCCCGACCCGGCCGGGTCGGGGGGCCTCGCTCGTTGCCTCAGTGCGCGACGGGTGCGCTCTCCGGCTGCTCGTTCCCGGCGCGCGGCGCCGGGGGCCGGGCCACCGCGACGGCCGGTTCGGCCGGCTCCGCCGCCGGCGTGGCGGTCTCGCCGGTGACCTGCCGGACCTGCCGGACCCCGGAGAGCGCGGCGATGCCGGCGCCCAACAGGTCCGCCACCGTGAAGATCAGCCGGGAGGCCAGCGCGATACCGGTGGCCGCGCCGACGCCGCCGGCGTCGGCGAGGAACGGCGCGAGGGCGGCGACCAGCACCGCCTCCCGGACACCCAGGCCGGAGGGGGACAGGAAGGCGAACATGCCGACCGTGATCGCGATGGCGAACGAGCCGATGCTGCGCAGCAGCCCGCCGACGCCCGGCGCCGCCTGGGCGTTGGCCAGCAGCCACAGGTGCACGCCGAACAGGGTGTAGCCGAGCGCGCTCCAACCGATCACCCGCAGCACGCCGGGCAGGGTGAGCCGGTGGTGCAGCGGCTCGCGGCGCAGCACCTTCAGGGTGAGCTGGATCAGCCGGGTGAGCACCGCCGGGATCGCGCAGATCAGCGCGATCGGGAAGAGGATCGCCACGATCCACAGGGCCACCCGGACCGGCTCGGCGTACTCGGAGCCGTTCGCGGTGGTCGCGTCGAGCAGCGCGGGCAGGCTGAGCAGGCCCAGGCCGAGCGCGGCGACCACGCCGAGGCCGAGCGCCACCAGGGTGGACAGGAAGGCGCGGGCGCGCGGCAGGCCGGCACGCCGGCCCAGCTCCATCTGGAGCACGTACGCCCAGACGCTGCCGGGGATGTACTTGCCGAGCTGGCCCACCATGCAGATGCGCAGGGCGGCCGGTACGGACACCCGGTGCTCCAGGTCGTCCGCGGCGGCCCGCCAGGCCATCGAGTTGGCGAACATGCCGGCCAGCACGGCCAGCACCGCCAGCACCACCGAGGGCCAGGCCAGGTGGAGCCAGGTCTCCCGGACGTCGGGCCACTGCTGCACGACGCTCCAGACCATGCCCGCGGCGATCAGGGCGATCACCACGACGCGTACGGCGAGGGAGAGCCGGCCGGTCGACTTCGGGGTGGCGCCGGCCTGCCCGGCCGGGGGGTTCAGGTCGTCGACCTGCGTCGCGGTCTCTGCCACGGCCTTTTTGCCTCCGCGTCGCTTTTATCCGTTCGGATGGACTGGGACGAGCAAACGCCGAGGGTAGCGCAGCTTCCCGGCCGCCACGAATCCGCGCGGCCCGGCGAGTCGGCCGGCGAGCGTGGCGTAGCGCTCCCCGCGCCGGTCCAGGTGTGCCCCTCGTCTCGCACGCTGCTACCGTTCGCAGGCCCCCACCATCTCAAGGAGGAGAACTCCGGTGATCCCGATTTCCGTCGTCAAGCTCGACGAGGCGGCCGAACGGTTGGCGGTCGAGGTGATCCGCTCGGGCGTGCTGGCGCAGGGCCCGATGGTGGCCCGGCTGGAGCGCGAGTTCGCCGATCTCGTCGGTGTCGAGCACGCGGTCGCGGTCAACAACGGCACCACCGCCCTCGTCGCCGCCCTGCAGGCGCTCGACCTCGAGCCCGGCGACGAGGTCGTCACCAGCCCCTTCACCTTCGTCGCGACGCTCAACGCGATCCTGGAGGCGGGCGCCACCGCACGCTTCGCGGACATCCGCGAGGAGGACTTCTGCGTCGACCCGCAGGCCCTCGCGGCCGCGGTCGGCCCGCGGACCAAGGTGCTGATGCCGGTCCACCTGTACGGGCAGCCGGCCGACATGGACGCCATCGTCCCGCTCGCCCAGCAGCACGACCTCGCGATCGTCGAGGACACCGCACAGTCGCTCGGCGCGACCATCTCCGGTCGCGGCGCGGGCAGCTTCGGCCTGGGCACCTTCTCGCTCTACGCCACCAAGAACCTCACCACCGGTGAGGGCGGCATGATCACCACCAACGACGACGCACTGGCCGACAAGCTGCGGGTGCTGCGCAACCAGGGCATGCGGGCGCGCTACCAGTACGAGATGGCCGGCCACAACTACCGCCTCACCGACCTGCAGGCGGCCCTGGGCATCCCGCAGCTCGCCGCGTACGGGGACAACGTCAAGCGGCGCAAGGACAACGCCGCCCGCCTCTCCGCCGGCCTCGCCGACGTGCCGGGCCTGCGACTCCCCACCGAGCTGCCGGGCCGCTCGCACGTCTGGCACCAGTACACGCTGCTGGTCACCGACGAGGCGCCGGTCGACCGGGACGAGGTCATCAGCCGGCTCTCCGCGGCCGGCGTCGGCTGCGGCATCTACTACCCGAAGACCGTGTACGACTACGAGTGCTACCGCGACCACCCGCGGGTGATCGCCGACCCGGCCCCGGTCACCGAGCGGGTCGTCCGGCAGTGCGTCTCCATCCCGGTGCACCACCACCTCACCGACAGCCAGGTGGACCAGGTGATCGAGGCCGTCCGGAAGGCGGTGGCCGCGTGACCGCCAAGCCGCGCCTCGCTCTCGTCGGCACCGGCTCGATGGGCTCGCTGCACGCGCGGGTCATCGCCGGCTCCGAGCGCGCCGAGCTGGCCAAGGTGATCGAGCCGCGCCGCGCCGTCGGCCAGCAGGTCGCCGAGCGGTACGGCGCCGCCTGGGCGCCGGACCTGGCCGACCTGTCGGACGTCGACGCCGTGGTCATCGCCGCGCCGACCGAGATCCACCACGGCCTCGCCGGCCAGGTGCTCGACGCCGACAAGCCGCTGCTGATCGAGAAGCCGGTCTGCGGCAGCCTCGCCGAGTCCGAGGAGATCGTCGCGCTCTCCGAGAAGCGCGGCGTACCGCTGCTCTGCGGCTTGCTGGAGCGCTTCAACCCGGCGGTGCGCACGGCGCTCGCGCTGACGCACCAGCCGGTGCACCTGACCGCGACCCGGCACTCGCCGTACGCGCCGCGGATCCGCACCGGCGTCGCCTGGGACCTGCTCATCCACGACGTGGACCTGGCCATCCAGGCGTTCCGTGGCGCCGAGCCGACCAGCGTGCAGGGCACCCTCGGCTACTTCCATCCGGACTCGGTCACCGGGGCCGAGGACGTGGCGGAGACGGTGCTGAACTTCGGCGACGGCGCCCTGGCCAACGTCTCGGCCAGCCGGATCGGCCAGCGCAAGGTGCGGACCCTGGTGATCAACGAGGTCGACCGGCTGATCGAGGCCGACCTGATCCGCAAGGACGTCACCATCTACCGGCACGTCTCCTCCGACGCCGCGACGCCCGACGGGCGGGGCTACCGGCAGCAGAGCATCATCGAGGTGCCCGAGCTGATCACCAACCAGGAGCCGCTCGCCGCCCAGCTCGACCACTTCCTGGACATCCTGGCCGGCACCGCCGACGCGGACGAGGAACGGCGCCGGATCCTGCCGGCGCACCGGGTGGTCGGCGCGCTCTTCGCCGGCCGCTGAGGCTGGCCTGATCGGAAACGGCCCCTGACCGGATCGGTCAGGGGCCGTTCGCCGTCGGCGGGCTATCCGCCGTCAGCGGGTCCCGGGGCAGGCCCGCCCGGCGTCGGTGACCCGGTAGATGCGGATGCTGCCGATCTGGTGCACCAGCGCGATCTTGTTGCTGGCGGCGATCCGGTCCGACTCGTAGTGCTTGTCCCAGCCGCCCGGCATCCGCCGCTTGCCGGTCACCACGTAG
The DNA here is from genome assembly GCF_003725545.1 of Micromonospora solifontis. GTDB lineage: Bacteria > Actinomycetota > Actinomycetes > Mycobacteriales > Micromonosporaceae > Micromonospora > Micromonospora solifontis. Next base: position 56,751 of record NZ_RJLN01000027.1, read on the forward strand.
CTGATGTTGAGCTGGCGCACCTCGCACCCGGCCGGCCGGGCGTCCCGGCTGTTCACCAGCCAGTTCCAGGCGTCCCACCGCCGCTCGTAGTTCTCGGTGGGCAGGCCCGGCAGCGGCGGGATGCCGAACAGCAGCGGCACGTCGTAGTCGGCGTAGGACCAGCTCATGAACTCGCGGTGCCGGTCGTACGCGACCACGCTGCCGGGCGGGGAGTTCTGCTGCAGCCAGCGGAACGCCTCCGGATACGACCGGCCCAGCGCGGTGCGGCTCTTCATCTCCTTCCGGATCGGGCGCCAGCTGTCCGGCACGGCGCCGAGGCCGAGCAGGGTCAGCACCACCAGGGTGGCGGCGACCGCTGCCGGCGCGGGGGAGGCGCGCAGCCTCCGGGCGCGGGCCGCCAGCAGGCTCACCAGCCAGGCGATGGCCAGCCCGAGCACCACCGCGCCGGCCACCGTCAGCAGCCCGTAGACCGGGAAGATCATCGAGCGGACCCGTTCCCGGACGCCGTACCAGAGGCTGGACAACGTGTTCGCGGCCGGCGAGTCGGACGCCGAGGTCCAAAAACCGAGCAGGGTGAAGACCACCCCGGCGACCAGCCACGGCCGGGCCCAGCGCAGCGGGCGCAGCACCAGCGCGAGCAGCGACAGCAGCAGGCAGGGGATGACGATCCAGAGCCCGACCTGGATGCTCGGCACGGAGAGCTGGAAGTCGCGGCCGCCCACCTGGGGGAAGCCGAACAGGACGTAGCGCTGCGGGTCCGTGACCCAGTACTCCCAGGATTCGCCGTACCTGCCGACCAGCGGGGGCGGGTTGGACTCCCGTTCCCCGTTCGCGCCGAGCAGCACCCCGAGCAACGGCAGCAGCGGCACCAGCGCGGCCACGGCCATCGCGGCCAGGCCGGCGCCCAGCCGGCGCCAGACCGGCCGACCGGCCAGCGTCACCGCCATGCCCAGGGCGAGCACCCCGATGAAGAGCACGTCGTAGGTGTGGGTCATCACGATCCCGGCGGTGGCCAGGCCGGCCAGCAGGCCCATCCGTACCGGGTGGGCGCCGCGCAGCGCGAGGGCGATGAGCAGGGCGACCGCACCGGCCACGGCGGGCGCGGTCTGCTCGGTGATCCGCCCGGTCACCACCGAGAGCCACATCGGCCCGAGCACCGCCGGCGCGGCGGCGGCGCAGGCCGCCACGACCGGCCGGCCACCGAGCGCGCGCACCGCCGCGTACACGGCGGCGGCCAGGGCGACCGGGCCGAGGATGATCGACCAGGCGGTCATCACGGTGCTGACCCGACCGCCGGAGAGTTCGGCGGCCTGGGCCCAGGAGACGTTCGCCGCCAGCGGGTAGAACGAGCAGGAGACCGCGGGGTCGGTGGCCCCCGTGGTGCAGGCGGAGGAGATCAGCACGCTGCCGCTGTCCATGATCCGCCGGGTGAGGAATCCGTGGTTCATCGCGTCCCAGCCGGGCGGGGCGTTGAGCCGCCCCAGGATCAGCCAACCGAACGCCACGTTGACCAGCGCAGGCACGGTGACCCCCACCAGGTCCGCCCAGTGCGGCCGGACGGACGGCAGGCGCAGCCGGGCGCGCGGCCCGGGCCGGGTGCCGTCCTCCGCCGGCTGGACCAGCCCACGGGCGACCAGCCGGGACCCGAGCACCGCCAGCCCGGCGAGGAGCAGTTCCGCGACGAGCACCGCCGACGCGCTGTCCGGCAGTCCGAGCTTCGGCAGCCACGACATGGCCAGGGTGGTCAGGCCGAGGGTGAGTGCGGGCGTCGCCGCCCAGGCCGCCCACCGGTAGCGCCCCGGCGGCAGGGCGAAGCCGAGCAGCGCGCCGGGCACGAGGGCGACGGCGAGCGCGATCAAGGTCGTCAAACCCATGGATCCTTTCGAGGGACGCCAGCTCTCCGGCGGCGGCCGGCGGGCCCGGGTCGAGGTGCGCGCGCCCACCAGGCCGCCTCTGCCGTGGCGGCCTGGTGGGCGGACAGCCGGACCAGTATAGGAATGCGACCTTGGCGCCGCCGGGGGCCGCCGCGCGGGAACAGGGGGGACCTGCGGCGGCGATCGGGTGGCCCGGACGAATGGGAGCAACAGCGTCAGATGGCGACACCCCAGTGATACCGGTGGCTTCCCTCACGTTAAGGTCACACCTACGCTGTGGCGGCTGCGGTTGGCATCAACGGGGCCTGGTGAGGGACGATGGTGGGGCGGCGCGCGTGCGGTGGGTCCGGTCTCGCGGCGACCTGCCGGCGGGTGCCTGTGCCGCTGACCCAGCCCTGCCCGAGGTGGCGGACCCGTGCCGGGACGAGCCGGCCCACGCCGGCCATGTTGTCGATCTCGTAGGGAGCGTACTCGTTGTTCGGCAAGTTGATGGGGCCGGCGGGCGTCGCCGCCCGGGGCGCGCTGGTGGTGCTGTGCTACCTGGTCACGCTGGTGGCCGGTGCGCTCGGCCAGCCCGCTGTCTTCGCCGTGGCCGGCACGCTCGCCGTGCTCGGCGAGTTCGCCATGATCCGGTGGTCGACGCCCTCCGAGGTGCTGCTGGAGAAGGTCGGCCTGACCCGGTCCTACCGGCAGCTCACCCGCGACCTGGCGAGCGTGCTGCTGGTCGTCTCCGCGGTGCGCCCCGGGGCGGTGGCGGTCACCTGGCTGATGCTGCTGGTGGCCGCGGTCTGGGTGATCGCCATTCTCGCCGGTGCGCTGAACACGATGATCGACCGGCGTAACCCGGTCTCCGCGCTGGTCCGCAACATCGACCTCGGCCCGATGCGCGCCGCGCCGCGCCCGCCGTCCTGGGCCGCCGGCGTCGCCGGTGAGCGGCTGCCCTTCCTCAACGTCCTGCTGATCCCCGGCGCGGTCGTCGCGGCGGTCGCCGACCACATCGCGCCCGCGCTCGTCGCCGCCGGCGTCGCCACCCTGGTCACCGCGGTCGTCGGCCTGGTGGTCGGGGTGACCTGGCTGCGTGGCCGGGGCAGCGGCCAGCCCACCCTGCTGCCCGCGGTGCAGCGCTGGTTGGACCGCAACCGGCCCGAGGTGGCCCTCTACTTCGCCGGCCCGGCCAAGGACGTCTACCAGGCCAACATGTGGCTCGCCCCGATCGAGGCGCTGGAGCGGCCGGCGGTGGTGCTGATGCGCAGCCGGGAGGCCTTCCAGGAGTTGGCCGACACCCGGCTGCCGGTGATCTGCGTGCCCACCGCGGTGGACTTCCTGAACCTGGAGCTGGGCAGCGTCCGCGCCGCCCTCTACGCGGCCAACGTCGGCGCGAACATCCACCTGCTCCGTGAGCCCGGCATGAAGCACGTCTTCGTCGGTCACGGCGACAGCGACAAGCAGGCCAGCGTCAACCCGTACAGCAAGGTGTACGACGAGGTCTGGGTGGCCGGCCTGGCCGGGCGGGAGCGCTACGCCCGGGCCGGGGTCGGGGTCCGCGACGAGGACATCGTCGAGATCGGACGGCCGCAGCTCACCGGGGTGCACACGTTCGGCGCGGAGTCGGTCGACCGGCCGTTCACCGTGCTCTACGCCCCCACCTGGGAGGGCTGGCTGGACGACGACCCCTACCACACCTCGCTGGTGGCGATGGGGCAGCGGATCGTCAAGGGCCTGCTGGAGAGCCACCCCGCGGTCCGGCTGATCTACAAGCCGCACCCGCTGACCGGCTCCCGGTCCAAGGAGGCCAAGGCCGTGCACGAGCGCCTGGTGGGGCTGATCCGGGCGGCCGGCGGTGACCCCGACGCGTCCTCACTGGACGGTCCCGGTCACCGGGTGGTCACCGGGCGGACACCCGCGCTGTTCGACTGCTTCAACCAGACCGACCTGCTGATCAGCGACGTGTCCAGTGTGGTCTCCGACTTCGTGCAGAGCCAGCGCCCGTACGTGGTGGCCAACCCCAGCGGGTTGCCGGAGGACGAGTTCCGGCGCGAGTTCCCGACCTCGCGGGCGGCGTACCTGCTCTCCGCCGACTGCGGCGAGCTGGAGAAGATACTCGCCCTGACCCGGGCCGGTGACGACCCGATGACCGAGGCGCGGCGCGAGCTGAAGACGTACCTGCTCGGCCCGGACGAGCCGAACTCGATGGAGCGGTTCCGGGCGGAGATCGCTCGACTCTGCGGCTGAACCGCGCCGGGACGGGCCCGCGAACGGGGAGGCCGGCCCTCCCCGTTCGTCGTGCGTGGGACTCAGCCCTCGTGCGGCGGGTTGTTGGCGTCGCGGGAGACGACCTCGCCCTTCTCATCCACCCAGCCCTTCGGCCGGGCCGGGTTGCCGGCCACCAGCTGGTACGGCTTGACGTCCTTGGTCACCACCGAGCCGGCCGCGATCATCGCGTACTCGCCGACCTCGATGCCGCAGACCAGCGTGGCGTTGGCGCCGATCGAGGCGCCCCGGCGGACCAGCGTCGGGGTGATCGTCCAGTCCGGGTTCTGCGCCCGCGGCCGGAAGTCGTTGGTGAAGACGGCGCAGGGGCCCACGAACACCTCGTCCTCGATGGTGACGCCCTGGTAGACCGAGACGTTGTTCTGGATCTTCACCCGGTCACCGACGGTGACGTTCGCGTCGACGTACACGTTGCGGCCGATGACGCAGCCGGAGCCGACCTGCGCGCTCGACCGGATGTGGGCCAGGTGCCAGACCTTGGTGCCGTCGCCGACCTGAGCGCCCTCCTCCACGTCGGCGCTCGGGTGGACGAACACGGAGGCGGACCGGTCGTTGGTGTCAGTCATTGTCTTCTCGCATCGTCGCAGGGGCGCGTCGTCGCGCCGTCGGTGCCGGACGGCCGCGCCGGCGCGCCGCCGCGGGTCCGCCCGGGCCAGGACCACCCGGCCGCCCCGGGCTCCCGGTGCCGGCGCGGGCTCGACGGAGCATAACGAGCCGTCAGCCGAGCAGTTCGGCGACGGCGTCGGCGGCCGGCCGGTCCGCCGGCAGCGGGTGCGCCGAGACCACCGCCGCGACCGGCAGCGCCGCGTACAGGTGCGGGAAGAGCGCGCCGCCCCGGGACACCTCCCAGCGCAGCGCGTCGCCGAGCCGGTCCGGGTCGACGGCGAGCACGGTGAGGCCGGTGACCCCGGCGAAGACCCGCCGGGCGGTCTCCACCACCTGGTCGGCCGCGGAGAGGTGGATGAATCCGTCCTGCCGGTCCATCTCGGTGCCGGTGAACTCCCCGGCCGCCCGGGCCCGGACCCACTCGCTGGTCGTCAGGATCTTGTAGATCACCACCGCAGCCTACGGCGTTCCGGCATGCTCGGATGGAGGCCCGCGGAGGGATGGCGATGCAGAGCTACGACGACGACTGGACCGACGGCCAGCGGGCCGTCTACGACGAGTGCCACCGGTACGGCGCCGAGTGGGCCGCCGACCCGGACACCCCCACCGAGGACGTCCAGCACGTGATCAACCTCGGGCAGGCGGACGACGACGCCTTCACCGACGCCGAGATCGACTACCCGCCGCTGGTCGACGCCGTCACCCAGGCCACCGGAGAGACCGTCACGACCGTGCCGGCCAGCCACCACGATCCGGGCTTCCGCGGCTTCGTGGACGGGGTGCGGGACGCCACCGCCGACGAGGTCTTCGGGCTCTGACCGGAGGCCGGCCCTCCCGTCCCGCCGCCGCGTCTGCCACCATTCGCAGGGCAGCACGTCGAGCGGATGGAGGCACGGGTGCGGATCCTCCTGGTCGAGGACGACCGGCGGGTGGCGGCCGCCCTCTCCTCCGCCCTGACCCGGCGCGGCTACCAGGTCGAGCACGCGGCCACCGTCGAGGCGGCCCTCTCCGCCGCCCCCTGCGACCTGGTGCTGCTCGACCTCACCCTGCCCGACGGCGACGGCACCGACCTGTGCCGGGAGCTGCGCCGGCGCAGCAGCCAGCTCGGCATCATCGCGGTGACCGCCCGGGGTGAGGAACGGGACCGGGTGCTCGGCCTGCGGCTGGGCGCCGACGACTACGTGGTGAAGCCCTTCTCCATGGTGGAACTCCAGGCGCGGATCGAGGCGGTGCTGCGCCGGGCCGCGCACACCGTGCCGGAGCGCCACCTGATCGAGGCGGGCGCGGTCCGCATCGACGTGGGCGGGCGCACGGTCAGCGTCGCCGGCCGGGCGGTCACGCTCACCCGCAAGGAGTTCGACATCCTGCTCTCGCTGGCCCGGCAGCCGGGCGTGGCGGTGCCCCGGGAGCGGATCCTGCTCGACGTCTGGGGCACCACCTGGGCCGACCGGCACACCGTGGAGGTGCACGTCGGCTCGCTGCGCGGCAAGCTCGGCGACCCGACCCTGGTGGAGACCGTACGCGGGGTCGGCTACCGGCTCCGCGGCGAGTGAGGAGGCCAGGGTGCGCCGCCGGCTCGTGATCAGCTACCTGCTCCTGATGGTGCTGGTGCTGCTGGCCCTGGAGACCCCGCTGGCGGCCACCCTCGCCACCCGCGAGACCGAGCGGGTACGCGCCGACCGGCTCGCCGACGCCACCCGGTTCGCCTCGCTGGCCGGCCCGGCGCTGCGGGGCGGCGGCCCAGGCCCGCTCGACGCGGAACTGGCCGCCTACGACGACCTCTACGGCATCGGTGCGGCGGTGGTCGACCGGGACCGGCGTACCGTGACCGCCTCGGTGAGCTGGAAGTTCGGCACCGGCGCCGACACGGCGCTGGACACCGCCCTGGCCGGCCAGCAGTTCAGCGGACCGGACTCGGTCTGGCCCTGGGTGGGCGGCCCACTGGTGGTGGCCGTACCGATCAACGACGGCGGCGAGGTGCTCGGCTCGGTGGTCACCGCCACCCCGGCCGGGAAGGTACGCCGCACGGTCACCGCCTGGTGGCTGCTGCTCGCCGGCATCGGCCTGCTCGCCGTGCTGGCCTGCGTCTCCACCGCGTTCGGACTGGCCGGCTGGGTGCTGCGCCCGGTCACCGAACTGGACGCGGTCACCCACGAGATCGCCGAGGGGCACCGGGCCGCCCGGGTCCGCCTCCGGCTCGGCCCGCCCGAGCTGCGCCGGCTGGCGGCCAGCTTCAACAACATGGCCGACGTGGTCTCCGACGTGATGGACCGGCAGCGGGCCTTCGTGGCGCACGCCAGCCACCAGCTGCGCAACCCGCTCACCGCGCTGCGGCTGCGGGTCGAGGAGCTGGGACCGAGCCTGGCCGACGCGGACGGCCGGGCCGAGCACCGGCTGGCGCTGGAGGAGACCGACCGGTTGGCCACCGTGCTCGACGCGCTGCTCACCCTGGCCCGCGCCGAACGGGAGGAGAACCAGCAGGTCACCGTGGACGCGGCCGGGATCGCCGCCTCCCGGGTGTCGGCCTGGCTGCCGCTGGCCCGGCACCGGTCGGTCACCCTCCGGCTGGACACCACCGACGCGCCCGCGTACGCCCGGACCGTGCCGACCGCGGTCGACCAGGCCCTCGACGCGCTGATCGACAACGCGGTCAAGTTCAGCGGCGCCGGGGGAGAGGTCACGGTGACCGTCCGCCCGGCCGAGGGCGGGATCGCGCTGCAGGTGCGGGACACCGGGCCCGGCATGACGGCCAGCCAGCTCGACCAGGCCACCGAGCGGTTCTGGCGGGCGCCCGACGCGCAGAACGTCGACGGGGCCGGGCTGGGCCTGACCATCGCGGCGGTGCTGGTCGACGCCTCCGACGGCCGGCTCACCATGCGCCAGGGCGAGCCTCGGGGGCTCGTCGCCGAGCTGTGGTTCCCCGCCCCGGAGGGGACCGCCGCCCTCGACGGCACGCCGGTCGACGCCGAGCCGAAGAACCCCACGGCCGTCCGGGCCTGAACCGGGTCAGGGCTTGCTGGAGACGTACCAGTCCGCGGCGCCAGGATGCAGCGGCAGCGGGGTGGTGACGATCGCCGACCGGGGACTCATCCGGCCGGCCGCCGGATGCGCGGCGGCCAGTTCCGCCCGGCGTTCCATCAGCAGCCGGGTCACCTCCCGGACCAACGCCTCCGGCAGGTCCGCGCGGACGATCAGGTAGTTCGGGTTCGCCACCGTGCTCACCGGGTCCGTCCCGTACACCGAGCGGGGAATGTCCCGGGTCACGTAGACCTGCCCGTACCCGCGGCGCAGCGGCTCGGTCCACTCGCCCAGGTCGACCATCCGGACGGCGGTGCTGCCGGCCAGCTCCGCGACGCCGCGCACCGGCAGCCCGCCGGAGAAGAAGAACGCGTCGATCCGGCCGGCGCGCAGCGCCGCCACCGAGTCGTCCAGGCCCAGGTGCTCCTGGCGGACCTGGCCGCCGTCGAGGTGGGCCACCTGGAGCAGCCGCATCGCGGTGACCTCGGTGCCGGAGCCGTCGGCGCCCACCGACACCCGCCGGCCACGCAGGTCCGCCAGGGTGCGTACCGGGCCGCCGGCCGTGGTGACCAGGTGCAGCAGGTCGTCGTAGACCCGGGCCACGGCGAGCACCGCGGGGTGCTCGGACGAGCGCGGCGGCAGCACGTCGGCCTGGGTGAAACCCAGCTCCGCCTGCCCGGCGCCGACCAGCCGGACGTTCTGCGCCGAGGCGGCGGTGACCACCACGCTGGCGCGCACCCCGGGCAGCTCGCGGTTGAGGATGGCCGCCAGGGACTGCCCGAAGGCGTGGTAGACGGCCGTCGGGCTGCCGGTGGCGATCCGGATCCGCACCGGCTCGCGCGGCTCGTCACGGCAGCCGGCCACCCCGGCCAGGGCGGGCAGCAGCAGCAACAGCAGCGCCACCGGCGCCGCGACCCGGCGCCGACCGGGCGCAGACCAGTGTCGGCTCACGCGCAGCACTGTGCGTCGTGCACCGCCCGCGGCGCAAGCCCGGCAGGTCGGCGGTCCGCGACCGCCGCGCGTCGACCCCCCGGTGCCTCCGCCCGGCGGTCGGCGACCGCCGGGCGGAGGCCTCAGCAGGCGGCCGCCGCGGGGACCAGGGTGGCGCTGTCCACGATCCGGGTGCGGTGCGGACCGTTGGGGACGCTCACCAGGAAGCATCCGGCGCCGGGCCGGAGCATCGCGGGCACCTCCAGCAGCGCCGCGCCGCGGACCAGCACCGCGGCCAGGTCCCGGTCGGCGAGCCGGATGCCGAGGCTGTGCCGGCGTACGTGCCGCCCGCCGGCCAGCAGCGCCGCCCGCCAGGCGGCGGCGGCCAGCCGGGGCCGCCACACCCGCCGGGCCATCGAGGCGCCGGGGACCGGGCCGCCGAGCAGCTCCCGCCGGCCCTGGCGCCAGCCGGTCTCCAGCAGCGCCGCGTACGTCGACCGGTGTTCCCGGGGCACGTACAGCCGGTGCAGCTCGTAGCGGCGGCGCAGCCCGCCGGTGGCCAGCTCGTGCTCGACCGGCACGTCGAGGCGGCCGAGCAACTGCCGCATCCGGCGCGCCGCGTCCTCCCGGTTGAACTCGGCCATCCCACCCCGGTACGTGCCGACCTCCGGCCGGCGGGTCCCGGTGGCCGGCGGCGGCGTGCAGCGCACCAGGCAGGCCACCTCGAACGCGTCGGCGAGGGTCAGCCAGTCCAGCGGCGGCGGTACGGGCGACGGGCGGGGCCGGTCGAGCAGACTGATGGGTTCGGGGGCCATCGCGGGTGCTCCTTGCGTCGGGGTTCCCCTAAGGTGACCCCCGGCGCGGGCAGCACGGAACCGCTGCGTCCGAGCCTTGAGCAAAATTTGCGGCTGGCGCCGGTCCTACAGCTCGGTGACCACGATGTCGAGCTGGCGTGGCCGGCCGGCCGCGACGGGCTGCTCCTCGACCGTGTACTTCAGGTCCCGCAGCGCCCCGACCAGCGCGGCGGCGGTACGCGGCCGGGCGCCGGCGGTCAGCAGGTCACGGACCAGCCGGCCCTTGGTCGCCTTGTTGAAGTGGCTCACCACCGAGCGGGTGGGCAGCCCGTCGACCTCCCGCTCGTGCAGCACCCGGACGGTCACCGTACGGTCGGCGACCGCCCCGCGCGGCGTCCAGGTGGCCGCGTACGCGCCGGAGCGCAGGTCCAGCACCGGCCCGCTGCCGGCGGCCGCCGCCATCGCCGGTTCGAGGGCCCGGCGCCAGTACGCCGACAGCGCGCCGACGCCCGGCAGCTTCGCGCCGACCGGGCAGCGGTAGGGCGGGATCCGGTCGGTGAGGCGTACCGCGCCCCACAGGCCGGAGCTGATCAGCACCGAGCGGCGGGCCAGCCGTTCCGCCGCGGGCGGCAGGGTGGCCAGGTCGAGCGCCTCGTAGAGCACCCCGGTGTAGATCCGCCCGGCCGGGGCGCTGGCCGCCTCCCGCAGCCGCGCGTTGCGGCGCAGCTCGCCGCGCTGCCCCTCGCTCAGGCCGAGCGCGGCGCGGGCCGCCGGCTCGTCCGGCCCGGCGCAGAGCGTCACGAGGGCGGCCAGCACCTCCTCGCGGGCCGGGGTCAGCTCCGGCAGGGAGAGCCGGGACAGGTCCAGCCGGCGACCCGTGCCGGCCTCGGCCTTCCCCTCGGACGGGGGCAGCAGGATGAGCATCGGATCAGCGTACGGCCCGGTCCTAGCGCCACGGCCGCACGGCGCTGTCCGGGTGGTACACGCGATAGCCGCCCACCTCGGCCACCACGGCCGAGTCCGCCCGGTCGCCGAGCCGCCGGCGCAGCCCCCGCTCCGCCGGTGACCCGACTGCCAGCACGTACCCGGGCCGGGCCGCCCGCCCGACCCGCTTCCAGTACGCCGGGTAGCGGTTCTGCCCCGGCGTCAGGTCGCCGTCCAGCACCCCGCAGACCACCGCCTCACCGGTGTTGAAGATCAGCCGGTTGCAGGTCCAGTAGTCCCCGTACACCTCGTGCAGGCCGGCCCGGCGGACCGTGTCGGCCAGCTCCCGGGCTTGCCGCTCCTCGGCGCGCAGCCCGGGCGCGTCCGCGACGAACGCCAC
>NZ_RJLN01000028.1 GCF_003725545.1 Micromonospora solifontis
GGCCGACTCGCGCCGCCGGCTGCGGCTCGGCACGCTGCTGGCCCTGACGCTCTTCGCCGCCATCGGCGTCCGGCTGGTCTTCCTGCAGACCGTCACCACCCCGGCGTACGCCGACGGCGGGCTGCCCAGCCGGCTCGCCACGGTCGAGCTGCCGGCCCCGCGCGGGGCCATCTACGACCGCACCGGCGCCCCGCTGGCGCACAGCGTGGAGGCCCGGTACGTCTACGCCGACCCGACCCTGGTCAAGGACCGGTTCGCCGCCGCCAAGCTGCTCTCGCCGCTGCTCGGGGTCCCGGTCTCCGAGTTGGCCGACCGGATGAAGCCGCACACCCTGCCCGGCACCAGCACCCCCTTGCAGTTCGCCTACCTGGCGCGGGGTGTCGAGATCGACAAGGCCAAGCAGATCATGGCGCTGGACCTGGCCGGCATCGGCGTGCACCGGGACGAGCGGCGCGAGGTGCCCGGCGGTGACCTGGCCGCCAACCTGATCGGCTTCGTCAGCCAGGACATGGTCGGACTGGAGGGCCTGGAGGCCAAGTACGACGACCTGCTGGAGGGCCAGCCCGGCAAGAAGACGTACGAGGTCGGGCAGGGCGACCTGGCCGCGCCGATCCCGGGCGGCTACAGCCTGACCACCCCGGCCAAGCCCGGCGGGTCGCTGGAGCTGACCATCGACCGTGACCTGCAGTTCATGACCCAGCGGATCCTGTCCAACCAGATGGCCCAGACCAGGGGCAGCGTCGGCGCCGCGGTGATCATCGATGTGCCGACCGGCGAGGTGCTGGCCCAGGCGAGCTACCCCGGCTACAACGCCGCCGACCCGGGCAAGGTCAACTCGCCGAGCGACCGGGAGGACGCCGCCACCAGCTTCATCGTAGACCCCGGCTCGATCCACAAGGCGATCACCTACGGCGCCGCCCTCCAGGAGGGCGTGATCACCCCGGACACGACGTTCCCAGTCCCCAACACGATCGTCAAGGGCGGCGTGCCGTTCCGGGACACCCACCCGGCCAACGGGCGGAAGATGAGCATCCCCGGGATGCTCGCCTTCTCCTCCAACGTGGGGACCATCGAGATCGCCGACAAGCTGGGCCGGGACCGGCTGATCGATTACCAGAAACGGTTCGGGCTCGGCCAGGCCACCGGCGAGGGGATGCCCGGGGAGGCCCCCGGCCGGCTGCTCCCCGCCGACCAGTGGAGCGGCTCCTCGTACGGGTCGGTGCCGATCGGGCACAGCGTGGACGCCACCCCGCTGCAGATGGCCGCCGCGTACAACGCGATCGCCAACAACGGCACCTACGTCCAGCCGCACCTGATCAAGAGCGTGATCGACGCGAACGGGAAGAAGAAGGCGTCCCCGCCGCCGGTCACCCGCTCGGTGCTCAGCCCGCAGAACGCGGCGGCGCTGCGCACCATGCTGGAGGCGGTCACCACCGTCGACGGCCCCGACGGGCGGGCCACCGGCCTGGCCGCCGCCGTGCCCGGCTACCGGGTGGCCGGCAAGACCGGCACCGGCCTGCGGTACGACAACGGCGAGCAGCAGCCCGGCGAGGTCGGCTCGTTCATCGGGATGGCCCCGGCGGAGCACCCCCGGTACGTGGTGGCGGTCTTCGTGTGGAGCCCCGGCGGCGAGGGCGGCGCGGTGGCCGCGCCGGCCTTCCGGGAGATGATGGGCTTCACCCTCCGGCACTACCGGGTGCCGCCGTCGGCGACCGACCGGTCCCCGAAGTTCGAGGTCTTTCCGCACTGAACGGGGACGGCGGGACATCATCGGTGAGTGGCGACGAACCACCGGGGCGGCTGTGCGGTCGGAACCGGACGACCGGGTAGGGTCTGACGCCGTGCCCGGCAATCCACGTCCCCGAACCGTGAATCCCGTCCGGCTCGGCGACCTCGCCAGTCGCGTGGCCGTCCCGGCGCCCGACGGTGCCGCCGAGGTGGCCGTCACCGGGGTGACCCACGCCAGCCAGGAGGTCCGCCCCGGCGACCTGTACGCGGCGCTGCCCGGCGCCCGCCGGCACGGCGCCGAGTTCGCCGCCGGCGCGGCCGAGGCCGGCGCGGTGGCCGTGCTCACCGACCCGGCCGGGGTGGAGCTGGCCGCCGCGGCGGGCCTGCCCCTGCTGGTGGTGGACGACCCCCGGGCGGTGCTCGGCGAGATCGCCGCCACGGTCTACGGCGACCCCACCGCCGGCCTGCTGGTGATCGGCGTGACCGGCACCGCCGGCAAGACCTCCACCAGCTACCTGATCGAGTCGGGGCTGCGCGCCGCCGGGCACACCACCGGGCTGATCGGCACGGTGGAAACCCGCCTCGGCGACCTGGTGATCGACAGCGTGCGGACCACCCCGGAGGCGACCGACCTGCACGCCATGCTCGCCGTGGCCCGGGAGCGCGGGGTCGACGCGGTGGTCATGGAGGTGTCCAGCCACGCCCTGGCCATGGGGCGGGTCGGCGGGGTGCGGTTCACCGTGGGCGGCTACACCAACTTCGGCTCCGACCACCTGGACTTCCACGCCGACGAGGCGGACTACTTCGCGGCCAAGGCGAAGCTCTTCGACGGTCGCTGCCAGGTCGAGGTGCTCAACCACGACGACCCGGCGCTGCGGCCGCTGCGCAAGCCGGCCACCGTGACCTACTCGGCGGCCGGCGACCGGGCCGCCACCTGGTGGGCCGACGGGGTCGACGGCGAGGGCTACGCGCAGCGGTTCACCGTCCACGGCCCGGACGGGGTCAGCCTGGCCACCGGGGTGGCGCTGCCCGGCCGGCACAACGTGGCCAACGCGCTGCTGGCCATCGCGATCCTGGTGGCCGCCGGGGTCGACCCGGCCACGGCCGCCGCCGGGGTGGCCGCCTGCGGCGGGGTGCCCGGCCGGCTGGAGCTGGTCAGCGGGGACGCGCCGGTCCGGGGCGTGGTGGACTACGCGCACAAGGCGAACGCCATCGAGGCGGTCCTGCTGGCGCTGCGCGGCCTGACCGCCGGCCGGCTGATCTGCGTGGTGGGCGCCGGCGGCGACCGCGACCGGGGCAAGCGGCCGGTCATGGGCGCCACCGCGGCGCAGGGCGCCGACGTGGTCGTGGTGACCGACGACAACCCGCGCACCGAGGACCCGGCCGCGATCCGGGCCGAGGTGCTGGCCGGCGCGTACGCGGGGAACACCGCCGCGCGGATCATCGAGGTGCCCGGCCGGCGGGCCGCGATCGAGGAGGCGGTGCGGGTGGCCGAACCGGGGGACGTGGTGGCGCTGCTGGGCAAGGGGCAGGAACGCGGCCAGGAGATCAACGGCGAGGTGCTGCCCTTCGACGACCGGGTGGAGCTGGCGGCGGCGCTGCGCGCCCGCTTCGGTGACCTGGTGGGGCAGCGATGATCGCGCTGAGCCTGGCCGAGGTCGCGGCGGCCGTCGGCGGGCGGCTGGTGGCCGCCGACCCGGACGCCCGGGTCACCGGCACCGTGGAGTTCGACTCCCGCAAGGTCACCCCGAGCGGCCTATTCGTCGCCTTCCCCGGCGAGAAGGTGGACGGGCACGACTACGCCGCCGGCGCGGTGTCCGCGGGCGCGGTGGCCGTGCTCGGCACCCGCGAGGTGCCCGGCGTGCCGATGGTGCTGGTCGCCGACGCGCTCGACGCGATGGGCCGGCTGGCGCGCGCGGTGGTCGACCGGCTGCCCGGGCTGACCGTGATCGGGCTGACCGGTTCCTCCGGCAAGACCACCACCAAGGACCTGATCGCCCAGCTCGCCGTCCGGCTCGGCCCGACGGTGGCGCCGCCCGGCTCGTTCAACAACGAGCTGGGCCACCCGTACACCGCGCTGCAGGCCGGCCCGGAGACCCGCTACCTGGTGATGGAGAAGGGCGCCCGGGGGGTGGGCCACATCCGCTACCTGTGCGACGTGGTGCCGCCGCGGATCTCCGTGGTGCTCAACGTCGGGGTGGCGCACATCGGCGAGTTCGGCTCGGTGGAGACCATCGCCCTGGCGAAGGGGGAGCTGGTCGAGGCGCTGCCCGCGGACGGGCTGGCCGTGCTCAACGCCGACGACCCGCTGGTCGACGCGATGGCGGCGCGGACGCGGGCCCGGGTGGTCCGCTACGGCGAGTCGGAGCGGGCCGACGTGCGGGCGGTCGAGGTGACGGTCGACGGGCGGGGGCGCCCGTCGTACACCCTGGTCACGCCGGAGGGGAGCGCGCCGGTGCGGCTCGGGCTGACCGGGCGGCACCAGGTCTCCAACTCGCTCGCCGCCGCGGCGGTCGCCCGCGAGCTCGGGATGCCGCTGGCCGACCTGGCCGCCGCGCTGGGCGAGCTGGGCCTGGTCTCCACCCGCCGGATGGACGTGTTCGAACGCGCCGACGGGGTCACGGTGATCGACGACTCGTACAACGCCAACCCGGCGTCGACGGCGGTCGCGCTGCGGGCGCTGGCGAGCATGCGCGGCACGGGGCGTACCGTCGCGGTGCTCGGCTACATGGCCGAGTTGGGCGACTTCGAGACGGAGGGACACCAGCAGGTCGGCCGGCTCGCGGCCGAGCTGGGTGTCGACCGGCTGCTCGTGGTGGGTGAGCCGGCGGCGCCGATCCACCAGGGCGCGACAGCGGTAGGTAGTTGGGGAGGAGAGTCGGTGCTGCTCACCGATCAGGCGGCGGCCGTCGAGGTGCTGCGCAGGGAGCTACGTCCGGGGGACGTGGTGCTGGTGAAGGGCTCCCGGTACCGCACCTGGGAGGTGGCCGACGCGCTGCGCGCGGAGGCTGACAAGGACGGCGCTGCATGAGGGCGGTCATCGTCGCCATCGGGGTGGCCTTCCTGATCTCGCTGTTCTGCACCCCGATCGCGATCAAGGTGTTCACCCGGCTCAAGGCCGGCCAGCCGATCCGGGCCGAGGGCCCGGCCATGCACCAGGGCAAGAAGGGCACGCCGACGATGGGCGGCGTGGTCTTCATCCTGGCCACGGTGATCGCGTACGTCGCCGGCCACCTGGCGCTGACCACCCTGCCGGACGCGCAGATCGCCCAGGTCGAGCCGACCATCACCGCGCTGGTGCTGCTGGGGCTGATGGTGTTCTCCGGCGCGGTCGGCTTCATCGACGACTTCCTGAAGGTCCGCAAGCGGCACAGCGGTGGTCTGAACAAGCGGGGCAAGCTCGCCGGCCAGATCCTGGTCGGTGCGATCTTCGGCGTCGTGGCGCTCTACTTCCCGAGCAGCATGACCGACGTCCGCGGCAACGCGACCAACACCGAGACGGTGGGCAGCACCACGCTGAGCTTCATCCGGGACATCCCGGCGCTGGAGATCGGCAAGATCGGCGCGATCATCGTGATCATCATGGTGGTGATGGCGGCGACCAACGGGGTGAACCTCACCGACGGCCTGGACGGCCTGGCCACCGGCGCCTCGGTGATGGTGCTGGCCGCGTACGGCCTGATCGCCTTCTGGCAGTACCGGCACTGGTGCGCCGACCCGAACTACACCGAGGCGTACTGCTACACCGTCCGGGACCCGCTGGAGATCGCGCTGATCGCCGGGGCCGCGGCCGGCGCCTGCGTCGGCTTCCTCTGGTGGAACACCTCGCCGG
Source organism: Micromonospora solifontis (assembly GCF_003725545.1). GTDB lineage: Bacteria > Actinomycetota > Actinomycetes > Mycobacteriales > Micromonosporaceae > Micromonospora > Micromonospora solifontis. The sequence goes on from NZ_RJLN01000028.1 coordinate 5,561, forward strand.
CCCGGATCTTCATGGGCGACACCGGCGCGCTGGGCCTGGGCGGCCTGATCGCCGGCATGGCGATGTCCACCCGGACCATCCTGCTGCTGCCGATCCTGGGCGGGCTGTTCGTGATCATCACGATGTCCGTGGTGATCCAGATCATCTCGTTCCGGACCACCGGCAAGCGGGTGTTCCGGATGTCGCCGCTGCAGCACCACTTCGAGCTGGCCGGCTGGAGCGAGGTCAACATCGTGGTCCGGTTCTGGATCATCGCCGGCATCGGCGTGGCCATCGGGCTCGGCCTGTTCTACAGCGAGTTCCTCGCCGCCGTCACCTGAGATGCAAGGAGGGGCCCCTTTTTAACAGACGTCTGTTAAAAAGGGGCCCCTCCTTTCGCTTCCGACACGCCGAGCGGGCGGTTGCGCCACGGACGGGCGGGCTCAGCCAGCATGATGGGCACGTGGGGGAGGGACGCGACACCGAGGGCACGACCGACACGCCGGCCCGGCGGCCGCCCGCCGCGACGCGGCCGGCCGACCCGCCGGGCCCGCTGCTCGGGCTGGACGCCGCCGGCGGGCTGGCCGCGCTGCGCGGCCTGCTGGCCCGCCCGCTGGCCTCCTACTACCTGCTGCTCTCCAGCGCCGGCCTGCTGCTGCTCATCGGCCTGACCATGGTCTTCTCGGCCACCAGCGTCCGGGACTTCGCGCAGGACGGCGACGCCGCGGCGTCGCTGACCAAACAGACCGTCTTCGCGGTGATCGGCATCGGGGCGTTCTGGGCCTGCCAGCGGCTGCCCGCCCGCACCTTCCGCGCCGTCAGCCGGCCGTTCCTGGGCGTGGCCGTGGTGCTGCTGCTGGTCCTCAACCTGCTGGTCGCGCTGGAGGCGCTGTTCCGGGTGAAGGCGATCGGCCCGCTCAAGGCCCAACTGCTCTGGCTCTACCTCGGCCCGATCTCGGTGCAGCCGGTGGAGGTGGCCAAGTTCGCGCTGGTGTTGTGGGGCGCGCACGTGCTGGCCCGCAAGGGCGCCGCGCTGGGCTGGTGGAAGGAGCTGGCCACCCCGCTGTTCCCGGTGGTCGGCCTGCTCTTCGTGCTGGTCGGCTACAACGACCTGGGCAGCATGCTCTGCCTGCTGGCGCTGGTGGTCGGGATGCTCTGGGCGGCCGGGGTCCGGCTGCAGGTGTTCGCCGCGCTCTCCGCGGTCGGCCTGGCCGGCGTCGGCCTGCTGGTCGCCGCCGCCTCGCTGGGCGCCGGCTCCGGCTCCCGGGACGCCGACAACTATCGGCTGACCCGGCTCACCTCGTTCCTCGACCCGCCCGACCCGAAGACCTGCTTCCAGGAAAAGCTGGAGGGCTGCTACCAGCTCGTGCAGGCGCGGTACGCGGTGCAGCACGGCGGCTGGTTCGGGGTCGGGCTCGGCAAGAGCACCCTGAAGTGGAACTGGCTGCCCGAGGCGCACAACGACTTCATCTTCGCGATCATCGCCGAGGAGTTGGGCGTGGTCGGCTGCACCGTGATCCTGGTGCTCTTCGCCGTGCTGGCGTACAGCGGGCTACGGATCGCCCGGCGGGTCGAGGACCCGTTCCGCCGGCTCGCCGCCGCCGGGGTCACCGCCTGGCTGGTCGGCCAGGCCGTGATCAACATCGGCGGGGTGACCGGGCTGCTGCCGCTGACCGGCGTACCGCTGCCGTTCATCTCCGACGGCGGCAGCGCCCTGGTGGTGACCCTGGCCGCGGTCGGGATGCTCGCTTCCTTCGCCCGCGCCGAGCCGGACGCGGCCCGAGCCCTGCATGCCCGTCCGCCGGCCCGATGGGTCCGACTAGTCTGGGCCCCGTTGCCGCCGCTTCCCGGCCGGCGTCGCCGACCGGCGTCGCCCGGGGCGGACCGCGGGTCCGTACCCCGGTCCCGGTCGCGGCGGGAGGACGACCAGGCCGCGACCCGCGGCGCCCGGCCCGGCCGGACGCGCGTCGGCACGGCGAGCGAGAGGAGGCGCTGATGGGTCCGCTGCGTTCGGTGGTGCTCTGCGGAGGGGGTACGGGTGGGCACATCTACCCGTTGCTGGCCTTCGCCGACTGCCTGCGCCGACACGACCCCAGCGTCCGGATCACCTGCCTGGGCACACCCAAGGGCCTGGAGAACGAGCTGATCCCGCCGGCCGGCTACGACCTGCGGCAGATCCCCGCCTACCAGCTGCCCCGCTCGGTCAACATGAGTCTGGTCCGCACCCCGGACCGGATGTGGAAGGCGGCCCGCGCGGCTGGCAAGGTGATCGACGAGGTGCAGGCCGACGTGGTGGTCGGCTTCGGCGGGTACGTCTCCGTCCCCGGCTACCTGGCCGCCTGGCGGCGGGAACTGCCGATCGTCATCCACGAGGTGAACGTGCCGCCGGGCGTGGCCAACCGGCTCGGGATGAAGTTCACCAAGCATGTCGCGGTGGGCTTCCCGCACCAGCCGGCGCAGGCCGAGGCGCTGCGCGACGCCCGGGTGGTCGGCGTGCCGCTGCGCCGGGGCATCGCCGGCCTGGACCGGGCCGCCATGCGCGACGCCGCCCGGGCCCACTTCGGACTCCGCCCCGACCTGCCGGTGCTCTTCGTCGCCGGCGGCTCGCAGGGCGCCCGCTCGATCAACCTGGCGGTCTCCGGGGCGGCCAAGGAGCTGGCCCGCAACGGCGTACAGGTGCTGCACGTGATCGGCGCCCGGAACGAGCCCATCTCCGTCCCCACCGACCTGCCGGTGCCGTACGTGACCCTGCCCTACCTGTCCGAGATGGAGCTGGGGTACGCCGCGGCCGACCTGATGCTGGGCCGGGGCGGCGCGATGACCTGCGCCGAGGTGGCCGCGATCGGGCTGCCCACCATCTACGTGCCGTACCCGCACAGCAACCAGGAGCAGAAGCGCAACGCGCTGCCCGTGGTGGAGGCCGGCGGCGGGTTGCTCGTCGACGACGCCGAGATGACCCCGGACTGGCTGGAGCGCACGGTGATCCCGCTGATCCGGGACCCGCAGCGGCTCGCCGCGATGGGCGCCGCCGCGGCCGCGTACGGCCGGCGGGACGGTGACGTCGCCCTGCTGAACTTCGTCTACGAGGCGGTGAGCCACTGATGTCGGCGGCCGCGAACGGAAGGTACCGCTCATGAACACCGCGCAGTTCACCCCCGCCGGCACGACGACCGCGGAGGACCTGGGCCGGATCCACCTGATCGGGGTGGGCGGCGTCGGCATGAGCGGCCTGGCCCGGCTCTTCCTCACCCGGGGCCTGCCGGTCTCCGGCAGCGAGCTGCGGGAGTGGCCGTCGCTCGCCGGCCTGCGGGCGCTGGGCGGCACCATCCACATGACCCACGAGGCGTCCAACCTCGACGGGGTGGACACGGTGGTCTATTCCTCGGCCATCCCGCAGGACCACCTCGAGATGGTCGAGGCGCGCCGGCGCGGCCTGCGCCTGCTGCACCGCTCCGAGGCCCTGGCCGCGGCGATGACCGGCCGGCGGACGGTGGCGGTCGCCGGCACGCACGGCAAGACCACCACCACCTCGATGGTCACCATGGTGCTCCAGCAGGCCGGCACCGACCCGTCCTTCGTGATCGGCGGGGAGATCTCCGAGGTCGGCTCGGGCGCACACCACGGCACGGGTGAGTACTTCGTGGTCGAGGCGGACGAGAGCGACCGCTCGTTCCTCATCTACCGCCCGTTCGTGTCGGTCATCACCAACATCGAGGCGGACCACCTCAACACCTACGGGGACCTGGCCAGCCTGGAGGCCGCCTTCGCCGACTTCGCCCGGCTCACCGACCCCGAGGGCTTCATCATCACCTGCGCCGACGACCCGGGCGGCCGGCGGCTGGCCGAGACGCTGCGCGCCGAGGGGCGCCGGGTCTGGACGTACGGCGAGTCGGCCGACGCCGACCTGCGGCTGAGCGACATGGCGTCCTCCGCGCAGGGGGTGCGCTACCTGGCCACGATCGAGGGCCGGTCGCTGGGCGAGATCCGGATGCCCGTGCCGGGGCGGCACATGGCGCTCAACAGCGCGGTCGCGGTGCTCACCGCGTACCTGCTGGGGCTGCCGGTGACGGCGGCCGAGGCGGCGCTCGGCGCGTTCCCCGGGGTGCGGCGGCGCTTCGAGCGCAAGGGCGTGGCCGACGGCGTGCTGGTCTACGACGAGTACGCGTACCACCCGACCTCGATGACCCTGGCCCTGCAGACGCTGCGCGAGGTGGCCGGCGAGGGCCGGCTGATCGTGGTCTTCCAGCCCTACCGGCTCTACCGCACCCGGGACCTGCAGGCGGAGATCGCCGCCGCCCTGGCCATCGCCGACGAGCTGGTGCTGCTGGAGGTCTTCGGGCCGGGCGAGCTGCGCCAGCCTGGCGAGGGCGCGGCGGCGCTGATCGCGGCGGTGCCGCTGCCCGCCGAGCGGAAGGTCTTCGTCGAGGCGTGGGACGACGTGCCGGCCGAGGTGGCCCGCCGGGCCCGGCCCGGCGACGTGGTGGTGACCATGGGCGCGCCGCCGATCTCGCTGATGGGCGACCAGCTGCTCGACGCCCTGCTGGCCCGAACCGGCGAGCCGGGCGGCGCGGCGGCGATCGGCACCGGTGTCGGCCCGGACGGCGCGGCGGCCGCGGCCGGATGAGTCCCGGCCCGGCCCGTGGCCGGACCCGCGGCCAGGACGGCGGGGCCGGCCGGCGCAACCCGGTACGGCAGTGGCAGCTGGTCCGGGCGGGCGCGGACGCCGTTCCGCCGTCCACCCGGCGGTTCATGGCCCGGGCCCGGCAGCGCCGGATGCGCGCGGCCCTGCCCTGGGCGGTGGCCGCCGGCGTGCTGGCGCTCGCCGGGCTGATCGCCTGGACCGTGCTCGGCACCGGCCTGTTCGGCGTCCGCGAGGTGCGGGTGGTCGGCGCGAAGCTGGTCACTCCCGTCGAGGTCCGGGAGGCCGCGGCGGTGGTGGACGATGCCCCGCTGGCCCGGGTGGACCTCGCCGCGACCGCCCGTCGGGTCGGCAGGCTCGCCCCGGTCGAGCGGGCCACCGTGGCGCGGGACTGGCCGGGAACGCTGGTGATCCGGGTGGTGGAGCGGACCCCGGTGGCCGTGGTGCCGCAGGGGGACCGGTTCGCCGTGGTCGACCGCGCCGGCGTGGTCTTCCAGGACGTGCCCCGCGCTCCCGACGGGTTGCCGGTGATCCGGGTGGGCCGGCCCGCCCCGGACGACCCGGGCACCCGGGCCGGCCTGGCGGTGCTCGCCGCGCTCAGCCCCCGGTTGCGGGCGGAGTTGGTCGCCGTGGACGTGGCCGGGCTGGCCCGGATCACCCTGCGGCTGCGCGGCGACCGGACGGTGTTCTGGGGCGACGCGACCCAGGGGCCGAAGAAGTCCGAAGTGGCCACCGCGCTGCTCGGTCGGAAGGCCGACACGATCGACGTCAGCGCCCCGGACGTGGTCACCTACCAGTGATCCGCCGGTCAGTGGGACGTGACCCGGCCCGCTCCGGCCGGCGACACGCCGGAAAGGTCCTTGGCTCATCGCGCGGCGGCGCATACGTTGCCCCGAAGAGATCAGTGGTTGACATCGCCCTAAGCCTCTAGTAGAGGGTGAGGGTTTCGGCAGTGGGACCCGCCGGGAAATGCTCCGCCGCTGGTCTGGCCAAGCCGTGTGGGGTCGGCCCATGCCAATCTCGAAGGGAAAGGACCGGAGATGACACCTCCGCACAACTACCTGGCGGTCATCAAGGTCGTCGGCATCGGGGGCGGCGGCGTCAACGCCGTCAACCGGATGATCGAGGTTGGGCTCAAGGGCGTCGAGTTCATCGCGATCAACACCGATGCGCAGGCGCTGCTGATGAGCGACGCCGACGTCAAGCTCGACGTCGGCCGCGAGCTGACCCGGGGGCTGGGCGCGGGGGCCAACCCGGACGTCGGCAAGAACGCCGCCGAGGACCACCGCGACGAGATCGAGGAGGTGCTCAAGGGCGCCGACATGGTCTTCGTGACCTGCGGCGAGGGCGGCGGCACCGGCACCGGCGGGGCGCCGGTGGTGGCGAACATCGCCCGCAAGCTCGGCGCGCTCACCATCGGTGTGGTCACCCGGCCGTTCTCGTTCGAGGGCAAGCGCCGCCAGGTGCAGGCCGAGTCCGGCATCGAGGAGCTGCGCAACCAGTGCGACACGCTCATCGTGATCCCCAACGACCGGCTGCTCGCCCTCGGCGACCGCAACATCTCCATGATGGACGCCTTCCGGACCGCCGACCAGGTGCTCCTCTCCGGTGTCCAGGGCATCACCGACCTGATCACCACGCCGGGTCTGATCAACCTGGACTTCGCCGACGTCAAGAGCGTGATGAGCGGCGCCGGCAGCGCGCTGATGGGCATCGGCAGCGCCCGCGGCGAGAACCGTGCGGTCGAGGCGGCCGAGGCGGCCATCTCCAGCCCGCTGCTGGAGCAGAGCATGGACGGCGCGCGCGGCGTGCTGCTCTCCATCGCCGGCGGCTCCGACCTCGGCCTGTTCGAGATCAACGACGCCGCGCAGCTGGTCACCGACGCCGCCCACCCGGACGCCAACATCATCTTCGGCGCGGTCATCGACGACGCGCTCGGCGACGAGGTGCGGGTGACGGTGATCGCGGCCGGGTTCGACGGGGGCGCGCCCGCGTACAAGGCGGTGGAGCCGGCCCGCAAGAGCAACCAGAACCAGCCGGCCCAGGCCACCGCGCCGGTCACCCCGCCGGCCACCATGCCGCCCCCGCAGCAGTCGCCGCGTCGGGTGCTCTTCGACGACGTCGACGTGCCCGACTTCCTCAAGAACGGGTCCTGAGCCGCGCCGATGACCGACACTTCCGCCACGGTGCGACCGGATCGTCGCGCCGAGCTCGCGGCCGGGCTCGCCCGGGTGCGCGCCCGGATCGCCGACGCCTGCACGGCGGCCGGCCGGGACCGGGGCGAGGTCACCCTGGTCGCGGTGACCAAGACCTACCCGGCCGGCGACGTGGTGGCCCTCGCCGGGCTCGGGGTCACCGACGTCGGGGAGAACCGTGACCAGGAGGCGGCCCCGAAGGCCGCCGAGGCGGCCGCGGCCGGGGCGACGCCGCGCTGGCACTTCATCGGTCAGCTGCAGCGCAACAAGTGCCGTTCGGTGGTCCGGTACGCCGACGTGGTCCAGTCGGTCGACAGCGTCCGGCTGGCCGGGGCCCTGGACGCCGCGGCGGCGGCCGGCCGGGACCGGCCGCTGGACGTGCTGGTGCAGGTGAGCATCGACGGCGACCCGGCGCGCGGTGGGGCGCTGCCGGGGTCGGCCGACCCGGATCGCGGGCTCGACCCGGTGGCCGAGGCGGTGGCCGGGGCCGGGGCGCTGCGGCTGGCCGGCCTGATGGCGGTGGCGCCGCTGGGCTGGGAGCCGGAACGGGCCTTCGCCCGGCTGGCCGAGGTGACCCGGCGGTTCCGGGACGGGTTCCCGGAGGCGACCGTGCTCTCCGCCGGAATGAGCGGGGATCTGGAAATCGCGATCGGGTACGGCGCGACACATGTCCGCGTCGGCAGCGCGTTGCTCGGAATGCGCCCCACGCTGCGGTAGCCTGACCGCGAAAGAAGCAAATTACATCAGTGTTGTTCAGGAACGGCGTTCCCGTAGCCGGGGGCCGTGGCGAGCGGACCGCGAATCGCTCGCCAGGGGATTGCCGATCCGGTCCGGTGGGCATTCGTTGTCCACTCGTGATCAAGCGACACGGCACGGGGGCGCGTGCCGCACGGCGGACGGAAGGGCGCGGGGATGGGTGCACTGCGCAAGGCGGGGGTCTGGCTCGGACTCGTCGAGGAGGATGACGAGCGGGCGTACGAGGACGGTGGCTACGACAAGGGTGGCTACCGGGACTCGCGCTACCGGTCGAGCCGGTACTCGGAGGAGTTCGCCGACGAGGACGACGAGGAGTCCGAGGAGCCGCCCGCGAGCCGTACCCGGGTCGGCGACCGGGGGCGGCTGAGCGAGCGCGCGTCGAGCCGGCTCGCCGAGACCGAGCGGGCCGAGGTGGAGCGTCCGGAGCGGGCCGAGCGGTCCAGTGTGCGCTCGATCACCCGGTCCGGGGCCGGCGAGACCTCCGGCGCGCTGACCTACCACACCCGGGACAACCTCGCCCTGGCCCCGCAGGTGCAGCCGCGGGAGCGGGCGGTGGCCGCCGAGGACGAGCAGCGCTACCAGATCACCACCCTGCACCCGACGACCTACCGCGAGGCGCGCACCATCGGCGAGCACTTCCGCGACGGGGTGCCGGTGATCATCAACCTCACCGAGATGGACGAGGCGGACGCCCGCCGGCTGGTGGACTTCGCCGCCGGGCTCGCGTTCGGTCTGCGCGGTACGATCGAGCGCGTGACCAACCGGGTGTTCCTGCTCTCACCGGCCAACGTCCAGGTCACCGCGGAGGACAAGGCCAAGATCGCTGAGGGCGGCTTTTTCAGCCTGAGCTAGCCCGCTCGACCGAGGGACGTCGCCTGCCGTGTTGTCGATCGTGTTCCAGGTGCTCTACCTGGTCGTGTTCCTGTTCCTGATTGTGTTGTTGGCCCGATTTGTCCTCGGTGCGGTTCTGGCCTATGGTCGCCGCTGGCAACCGGGACGCGGGGCATCGGCCGCATTGGAATCCGTGTGGAGCGTCACTGATCCGCCCCTGCGCGCGTTGAGGCGTGTGATCCCACCACTGCGAATTGGTAGCGTGAGCGTCGACCTGGCCTCTCTTGTGCTCCTGGTTATCCTGTTCGTGCTGATGAGGTTTGTGTTAACGCCGCTGATCTTGGCTTTTGCCTGACCAGCGCGCTTTCGCGGCCGCAACTGACCCGAGGAGTTTCGATGCCGCTGACCCCGGCCGACGTGCACAACGTCGCCTTCAAAAAGCCGCCGATCGGTAAGCGGGGGTATGACGAGGAGGAGGTCGACGCCTTCCTGGACGAGGTCGAGCGCGAGCTCGCCCGTCTGATCGAGGAGAACAACGAGCTGCGCGCCCAGGTGGAGCGGGGTGGCCGTGGGGGCGCCCCCGCCGGCCCCGGTGGCGACGCCCGCCTCGCGGCGGAGCTCAACGACGTCAAGGCCCAGCTCGACCGGGTGCAGCGCGACAAGGCGGCCGCCGAGCAGGCGGCCCGCGCGATGCAGGCCGAGCTGGAGCAGGTTCGCGCCCAGGGTGGCCCGGCCACCGGCGCCGACGGCGAGCAGCAGGCGCTGCGGGTGCTGATGATGGCCCAGCGGACCGCCGACGACCACGTGTCGGACGCCCGCCGGGAGGCCGACCAGCTCCTGTCCGAGGCCCGGTCGAAGGCCGAGGAGGTCACCCGCGAGGCCCGCGCCAAGGCCGACGCCCTCGAGCGGGACGCCCGCCAGCGGCACCAGGAGGCCATGGGCGGCCTGGACGCCAAGCGCACCGCGCTGCAGAAGCACATCGAGGAGCTCAAGCAGTTCGAGCGCGAGTACCGCACCCGCCTCAAGGCCTACCTGGAGAGCCAGCTGCGCGACCTCGACGGCCGCGGCCAGGGCCTGGAGGCCGAGATGACCCGGGTCGAGGGCAACCGCTCCGGCGGGGGCAGCAACGGCCTGGCCGCCGCCGGCCTCGCCGGTTCCTACGGAGGCGGCCGCTCGAACTCGCTCGAGTCCGGTCGCTGATCCCGCCGTCGGCGGTCGTCCCGGACGGCCGCCGGCGACGCTGACCCACACGACGCGGCGGGGGTGAGCCGTGATAGTCGCCAGCATCCTGCTCATCCTCGTCGCGGTCGTGCTCCTGGTGGCCGGGCTGGCCGGTGGCTCCAGCCCGCTGCTGATCACCTCCATCGCGGCCAGCCTGCTGGCTGCCGTGGCCCTCGTCGCGGGCGCCCGCCAGGCGGCCTCGACCCGGAACGCGGCGGACCGGGGCGACCGGCCGCGGGACCGCACCGCACCGGGTGACCCGCCGTACGGCGTCCCGCCCGGTGAGCCGGAGATCCCGGTCCAGCACATCCCGACGACGGACGGCGCCGGCGTACCCGGGTGGCGGCAACCACCCGGGTCGCCGGCGGCCGACCCGCTCTCCCCGGCGGCGTTCCCCGACGGGGTCGATCCGCGGGCCGACGCCCCCGCGCCCACCTCGCCGGCCGCCGACGGCCCGTTCGACGGCGACCCGCCCGCCCAGCCGCTGTCGGCGGCGGAGCTGGCCCGGTTGGCGGGGCTGGACGACGAGGTGCGGGTGGTCGACGGCCACCCCCGGTTCCACCTGCCCGACTGCCCCCACCTGGTGGGCCGGGCCGACGAGCCGCTGCCCGTCGCCGAGGCGGTCGACCTCGGCTTCACCCCGTGCGCCGGCTGCGCGCCGGCCACCGCCCTGCTCGCCGACCCGCCCCTGGGCCGATCATGGTGACCATGGACGACACGCTCACCGTCGCCGTACGGGTGAAGCCCGGCGTCTCGCGGGCCCGGGTCGGCGGCCGCTTCGACGGTCCGCACGGGCCGGCCCTGGTGATCGCCGTGACCGCGCCCGCGGTGGACGGGCGCGCCACCGAGGCGGCCCGCCGCGCCCTGGCCGACGCCCTCGGGGTCCGGCCGGCGGCGGTCTCGCTGCGCGCCGGCGCGGCCAGCCGGGACAAGCTCTTCCTGGTCGATCGCCCGGCCGCCGGCCTGGCCGACGTGCTGCGCCGGCTGCGTGACGGATCGGCCGAGTGAGGACCGCGCGGGCCGGTAGCGGATGACCCCTGGGCTGGATCTCGCGCTGTTGCTCGGCGCGGCCGTCCTGCTCGTGGCGGTGGGCGCGGTGCGCTTCTCCACCCGGCTCGGCGTGCCGAGTCTCCTGGTCTACCTGGCGCTCGGGGTGGCGATCGGCGAGGCGGGGCTGGGCATCCGCTTCGACGACGTCGAGCTGACCCGGGTGCTGGGCTTCTGCGCGCTCATCGTGATCATCGCCGAGGGTGGGTTGAGCGCGCGGTGGAGCACCCTGCGCCCGGTGCTCGGGATGGCCGCCGCGCTCTCCACGGTCGGCGTGGTGGTCAGCATCGCGGTGGTCGGCCTCGTCGTGCACCTGGCGCTCGGCCTCGACTGGCGGCTGGCCCTGCTCTACGGCGCGGTGCTCTCCTCCACCGACGCGGCGGCCGTCTTCGCCACCCTGCGCCGGCTGCGCCTGCCCCCGCGCCTGGTGGCCACCCTGGAGGCGGAGTCCGGCATGAACGACGCCCCGGCGGTGATCGTGGTGGTGCTGCTCTCCCGCAGCACGGAACTCGCCCACCCGTGGTGGTTCGAGGTGCTCCTGGTCGGCTACGAGCTGGGCGTCGGGGCGGCCGTCGGGGTGGCCGCCGGCATCACCGGCCGGTACGCCCTGCGTCGGGCCGCGCTGCCCTCCGCCGGCCTCTACCCGATCGCGGTGGTCGGCTTCACGGTGCTGGCGTACGCGGCCGGCTCGGTGCTGCACGCCTCCGGCTTCCTCGCCGTCTACGTCGCCGGGGTGCTGCTCGGCAACGCCCGGCTGCCGCACCGGCAGGCGATCCTCGGGTTCGCCGACGGCCTGGCCTGGCTGGCCCAGATCGGCCTGTTCGTCCTGCTGGGCCTGCTGGTGTCGCCGGGCCGGCTGCCGGCCGCGGTGCTGCCGGCCGTGGTGACCGGGCTGGCCCTGCTGCTGCTCGCCCGGCCGCTGTCGGTGGCGGTTTCCGCGCTGCCGTTCCGCTTCCCCCGCCGGGAGCAGCTCTTCCTCTCCTGGGCGGGGCTGCGCGGGGCGGTGCCGATCGTGCTGGCCACCATTCCGCTCTCGCTGCGGGTGCCCGGCGCGGACCGGCTCTTCGACGCGGTCTTCGTGCTGGTGGTGATCTTCACCCTGCTCCAGGCCGGGACGCTCGCCCCGGCGGCCCGGCGGCTCGGGGTGACCGCGCCGGCCGAGGCGGCCGAGGTGCGGGTCGAGACGGCCCCGCTGGAACGGATGCGGGCCGACCTGCTCCAGTTGGAGGTGCCGCCCGGGTCCCGGCTCAGCGGGGTGCACGTGGACGAGCTGCGGCTGCCGGTGGGGGCGTCGGTGACCTTGGTGCTGCGCGACGGCGCGGGCTTCGTACCCGGCCCGGACACCCGGCTCAAGGTCGGCGACAGCCTGCTCATCGTGGCCACCGCCGAGACGCGGGACGAGGCCGAGCGCCGGCTGCGTGCGGTCAGCCGGCGGGGTCGGTTGGCCCGGTGGTTTGGCGAGTACGGCGAGGACCGGGGCGATTGATCTGCTAACGTTCCCTTTGCCCCAATTGGTGGCTATTCGTGGCTGAATCGCGGTGCGACGGTGCGGCACGTTGTCGGACGCCTGTACGTTCCGTATTCTTGCCACCCTCCGGAGTGCGCGGTCGTGCTGGCCGCGCGCCCGTTTCGTACCTGGGGTACCGATACCGGTGACCCTGCCCAGGGACCGTCGACCGCCGCGGTACGCGGCTGAGGGAGCTGACGATGGCGAAGCCAGCCGACACCAGGACCGCCGGCCGCAAGCCGGTGGCGAAGGCCACCCGCAGCGCGGCGGAGACCGAGAAGATCCGGGCCGCGCTGGCGGCGCGGCGGGACGAACTGAATGCCGAGTACGATCAGACGCTGAGCGAGATCACCGAGCTGCAGCGCGACCGGCTGACCGACTCGGCCGGGGATGACCAGGCCGACACCGGCACCAAGACGTTCGAGCGCGAGCAGGAGATCTCCCTCGCCAACAGCATCAAAGAGCGGATCACGCAGGTCGAGCGCGCCCTGGAGCGGCTCGACGAGGGCGGGTACGGCTGGTGCGAGCGGTGCGGCAACCCGATCCCGGTGGAGCGGCTCGCCGCGTTCCCGTCGGCCACCCTCTGCGTGACCTGCAAGCAGCTGGAGGAGCGGCGCTGAGACCGCTCCCCGGCGGCCTTGGTCGGACGGCGCGCCAGCGCCGTCGGGAGCGTCGATGGGGAGCAGATGACCGCAGCACCGCCCGCCGGGTCCGGCACCGCTGAGTCGACCGGCGGCACGCCCCGCCGTAAGGCCGTCGGGGTTCTCCTCGGCGTCGCCGTGGCCGCCCTCGTCGCCGACCTGGTGACCAAGCAGCTGGCCCTGTCGTCCCTCACCGGCCGGGGCCCGGTGTCGCTGCTCGGCGGCGCCGTCTACCTCACCCTGACCCGCAACAGCGGCGCGGCCTGGAGCATCGGCTCCGACCACACCTGGGTCTTCCCGCTGATCACCGTCGCCGTGATCGGCTGGATCGCCTGGATGGCGCTGCGGCTGCGCTCGTTGCCCTGGGCCGTCTCGCTCGGCCTGGTGCTCGGCGGCGCCCTGGGCAACCTGACCGACCGGGTCTTCCGGGCGCCCGGGCACTTCGTCGGCCACGTGGTCGACATGGTCAGCCTCTTCGACCCGTACGGGCAGGTCTGGCCGGTGTTCAACCTGGCCGACAGCTCGCTGGTCTGCGGGGTGGTGCTGGCGGTGTTCCTGGAACTCACCGGCCGGCAGCGGGACGGCTCCCGGGCCACCGCCGAGCGGTCCGGTGACGCGCTGCCCGCCGACCAGCGGGAGCGGGCGTGACCTCCGTCTTCGCCGCCGGCGGCGACCACCGCTCCCTGCCCGTCCCGGACGGCCTCGACGGCATGCGCCTCGACCAGGCGGTGTCCCGGCTCTTCGGGCTCTCCCGGACCGCCGCGGCGGCGCTGGTCGACGCCGGGGACGCGCTGGTGGACGGCGCGGCCCGGCCCAACTCGCACAAGGTCAAGGCGGGCTCCTGGCTGGAGGTCACGCTGCCCGCGCCGGCCGCCCCGCCGACCGTGGTGCCGCAGGCGGTGCCGGGCCTGACCGTGGTCTACGCCGACGACGACATCGTGGTGGTGGACAAGCCGGTCGGCGTGGCCGCCCATCCCAGCCCCGGCTGGACCGGCCCGACGGTGATCGGCGGGCTGGCCGCGATCGGCCACCGGATCTCCACCAGCGGCGCGGCCGAGCGGCAGGGCGTCGTGCACCGGCTCGATGTGGGCACCACCGGCATCATGGTGGTGGCCAAGAGCGAGCAGGCGTACACCGCGTTGAAGCGGGCGTTCAAGTACCGCGAGGTGGAGAAGCGCTACCACGCCGTGGTGCAGGGCCACCCGGATCCGCTGCGCGGCACCATCGACGCGCCGATCGACCGGCACCCGCACCACGACTACCGCTGGGCCGTGGTCTCCGGCGGCAAGCCGAGCATCACCCACTACGACACAATCGAGGCGTTCCCGGCGGCGAGCCTGCTCGACGTGCGGCTGGAGACCGGGCGTACCCACCAGATCCGGGTGCACTTCTCCAGCCTGCGCCACCCCTGCGTGGGCGACCTGACCTACGGCGCCGACCCGACCCTCGCGGCCCGGCTCGGGCTGGCCCGGCAGTGGCTGCACGCCCGGTCGTTGAGCTTCCTGCACCCGCGCACCGGCGAGGAGGTCACGTTCGTCAGCGAGTACCCGGACGACCTGGCCCGGGCGCTGGAGATCCTCGGCGCCTGAACCGCCCCACCGACCGTCCGACGAGGGATGACAAGCGTGCCCGCCGCCCGTTCCGCGCGAGCTCTCAGCTGGATCGCGCTCGCCTGCGCGGCGGTGGTGCTGGTGGTCGCCGTGGCGCAGCGGCGGGACGAGCCGGTGGGGGACCGGACGGTCGGGGAGGTCACCCGGGTCGGCGTGGCCGACGGCGACGACATCCCGGCCTACCTGCGCACCGCCGCCGGCGAGCTGGCCGGGCTCGCCGCCCCGGCGCCCGGCGCCTGGGCCCTGGTGTCGTTCGACGCGTACCTGACCCCCGCGCAGGCGGCCGCCGCGCTCGGTGGCACGCCGGTCTCGGCGGTGGTCGCCCGGGTGCCCCTGCCCGGGCGGCAGACCGAGATCGTCCGGCTCGCCGCGTTGCGGTTGCCCGACGACGTGGTCGCCGGGATGGCCGAGGTGGCCGCCCGCAAGGACCGGGAGGCCGCCGACTACCGGGCGCGCGCCGCCGCCCTGGCGGCCACCGCCGAACCCGGGCTGCGCCGGGTGTACGACACCGGTGCCGCGGTCGCGGCCCGGGAGGCGGCCGCCTACCGGGCGGCCTGCGCCTGCGTGTACGCCGCGGTGGTGCGGGACGCCCCGGACGCGCTGCGGGCCCTGGCCGCCCGTCCCGGCGTACGCGGGGTGGACCCCGCGCCGGAGGTGGGCCGCCTGGACCGCACGGTGTTCACTCCGCCGCTGCCCGAGCAGCGGGACGTGGCCCGGCCGCCGGCCGACAACGGACTGGCCGCTCCGACCCCGGGTCCCGGTATGGGCGATTCGTCGGAAGCCGCACCGACGGTGAGCGGATCCTCACCGCCCGGTGACCGGCCGCCGGCGGCCGCCCGGCCGCCCAATCCCGCTCCCACCTCCTGAGACACGCCCGGTGACGACCCCCGACCGGACCCGGCCGTGAGGAGACCCACCAGGGGATGTGCGAACCGGGGTGTGGTCCGAATAGGGTTTCGTTCGTAGCCTGTCAGGCGGAGATCGATGGGCTGGGGGAGGGCGAAGCCTTGGACGGCAGCGAGACCGGCTGGGGTCGGCAGGTTGAGCCGGCACCACGGTGGCGGGCGCTGCTCGACCGGGCGCGGCTCGGCGGACGCGGCGGAGAGCAGACTGAGGCGGACCGCCGGGCGGAGGAACGCCGGCCGCCGGCCGCCGAGCCGTTGCCCCGGCGCGCCGCCGGCACCGGCTGGACCGGTCGGGCGCAGCCGCCCGGGCAGCCGGTCGAGCCGGCGTACGGCGCCGAGCAGTCCTACCGGGTCGAGGCGACCTACCGGGTGGAGCCGGCCTACCGGCTCGAACCCGGGTACGGCGAACCCGCCTACCGGGCGGAGCCCGCGTACCGCGCCGAGCCGGAGCCGCGCGCCGAGCCGGCGTGGCGGGCCGAGCCGGCCTACCCGCAGGACCATCCGGAGCCCGAGGTGCGTGGCCGGGGCACCGCGGCCGTCGACTCGCGGTACGCGCTGCTCGACAACGGCTACCGGCCCGAGCCGCCTCCGGCGGAGTCCCGGTACGCGCTGCTGGAACGCGGCCGCTACCGGCCGGACACCCACCCGGCGCCCGAGCCGGCCTACCCGGAGCCGATCGTGCCCGGCCCGGCGTACCCGGCGGCGGCCGAGGGCTATCCGGCCCGGGTGGAGCCGGCCCGGGTCGAGTGGCGCGCCCCGGAACCGGAGAGCGAACTCGAGCGGGCCGCCGGGGTGCTCCGGCGGGAGCTGGGCAGCCCGCGGGTGCTCGCGTTCGCCAACCCGAAGGGTGGGGTGCACAAGACCACCGCCACCGTGCTCGCCGCCGCCACCGTGGGCAGCGTCCGCGGCCGCGGGGTGCTCGCCTGGGACGACAACGAGCTGCGCGGCACGCTCGGCCTGCGCGCCGGCAGTGCCCGGCACGCCCGCACCATCCGGCACCTGGTCCACGACCTCGCGCAGATCGAGATCCTGGAGGGCAACACGCTGCTGGAGCACCTCGACGACTACCTGCGGCACGCCTCGGACGGCTCGTACGACGTGCTCGCCGGCGAGGAGAGCCCCCGCTTCGCCCAGCGGCTGGACCAGTTCACCGTCAAGCGGGTGCTGGAGCTGCTGCGGCGGACCCACGACGTGGTCTGCGTGGACACCGGCAACAACGTGGAGAGCCCGAACTGGCGGACCGTCATGCAGGCCGCCGACCAGCTCGTGGTGACCACCGTGCCGCGCGAGGACGCCGCGTTCAGCGCGGACTGGATGCTCGACCTGCTGCACGAGGTGGGCATGGGCGAGCTGGCCGACAACGCGGTCACCCTGATCTCGTGCCCGACACCGGGGCGCAGCTCGCTCCAGGACGACCTGGAGCGGCACTTCGCCACCCGCACCCGCGCGGTGGCGGTGGTGCCGTACGACCCGGCCCTGGAGACCGGTTCCTCGATCGAGTACCACCAGCTCCAGGCGGAGACCCGGCAGGCGTGGCTCAAGGCCGCCGCGGTGATGCTGGAACCGTTCGCGCACTGACCGCCACCGCCGCCCCCGCGGCGGCCCGCCGCCTGAGAGGATCACCGGGTGAGTCCGGACACCCCTGATCCCGAGCGTGCCGCCGACCGCCCGTCCGGCCGGCCGGAGACCTCCGCCCGCCCCCCGTCCGGTCCCGACCGGCCGTCTCGTGACGCCCCGGCCGGCTCCGGTGGGACGAGCGCCGGGCCGGCCGACGGCCCGACCCGGGCCGGGACCGCCGGCGCCGCCGGGGTCGACGGACCGGCCGAGGGCTTCGCGCCGCTCGACGCCGGGCACCCGCCGGGCGCGGACCCCCTCGCCGGATACCCGGGCCTGGTCGGCGGGGCAGCCGGCTGGCCGCCCGCCACCGACCGGCCCACCGACCGGCTCCGCGCGGTCGGCCTCACCCTGGCCGTCGCGCTGCTGGTGAGCGTGCTGGGCGCGCCGCTGGGCGTGCTCTGGGCGGCCGTGGCACCGGGCACCCCGGTGCGGAAGACCGCCGAGGGTGCGATCTACGCCACCCCGCAGCCGGAACAGCCGGTCGCCGCCGACGGCTGGTTCAGCCTGCTCGGGCTCGGCTTCGGGTTGCTCGTCGCGATCGCGCTCTGGGTGCTGCTGCGCCGCCGGCGCGGGCCGGTCGGCCTGCTCGCCGGGGTGCTCGGCGGGATCGGCGCGGCGGTGGCGGCCTGGCAGGTGGGCCGCCGGATCGGGCTCGGCACGTACCACCGGCTGCTGGCCACCGCGCCGGACGGGACGGCCTTCACCAAGCCGGCCGACCTGCGGGCCGGCGGGATCGACTGGTACGCGCTGCTGCCCGTGCCGCACGGCAACCTGCTGCTGCCCGCGTTCGGCGCGGCCGTGATGTACACCCTGCTGGCCGGCTGGTCGCGGTGGCCGTCGCTGCGCCCGGAGCCGGAACTCGGCGCCGGCTGGCCCGGTCCGGGACCCGACGGCGGCTGGCCCGGTCCGGGGCCCGACGGCGGCTGGCCGCCCGGGCCGGGGATCAGTTCGGCGCCGGGGGACCAGCCAGCTCGTTGAGCGGGACCGGGACGGCCCGGACCTGGCGCAGCAGGGCCGCCTCCCGGTTGAGCAGCCGCAGCTCGGCGCGGAGCCGGGCGGCGGTGTCGTCGATGGCGAGCAGCCGCTGCCGGTCGGCGACGGTCAGCGCGGCGGTCGCGGCGACCAGGTGCGACAGCACGGTCGGGTCCTCCGGCAGCTGCTCGGAGATCTCCTGCGGGTCCGGCCGGATCAGGCTCAGGTACTGCCGGAACACCGAGATCACCCGGGCCGCCAGCAGGCCGGCCATCTCGTCCGGGCCGGCCGGCTCGGGCAGCCACTCCACCTCGGCGGTCAGGTACGGCGCGGTGCCGGAGTCGACCTCGGCGATGCGGAACCGGCGCCGGCCCACGGTCACGATGTCGAACCCGCCGTCGGCCAGCTCGGTGACCTGCCGCAGCTCGGCGGTGCAGCCCACCTCGTGCAGCGTGACCTCCCCGCCGCCCAGGCTCGGCCGGCCCGGCGGCCCGCCCGGGGCGACCTCCCAGCCCGCCTGGATCGCCACCACCCCGAACTCGCGGGGCGCCCCCTCGGGCAGCCCGACGAGGTGGCGCACCAGCGCCCGGTAGCGCTCCTCGAAGATGTGCAGCGGGAGGACCAGCCCGGGGAAGAGGACCGTCCCCAGCGGGAACACCGGCAGCCGTGCGGTCACGGGTCCGAGCGTATCCCGATCTCGGTCGGGCGGCGTGTCCCGGCTCACCGTCCCGGCGTACGGGCGGCGCGGGCCGGCTCGCGGGCCGGCCGCCTAGACTCGCAAGGGTGCTGAATCGGATCGACCTGCGCGGCGGGGCCCGTGACCCGCGCCGCCTGCTGCCCCGTGCCCAGCTCGACGTCTCCGTGGCCGTCGAGCGGATCCGCCCGCTCGTCGAGGCGGTCCGGGAGCATGGGTACCCGGCGATCCGGGAGGCCAGCGAACGGTTCGACGGCGTCTCCCCGGAGCACCTGCGGGTGCCGGTGGAGGTCATCCGCGAGGCGGAGGGGACGCTCGACCCGCAGGTCCGGGCCGCGCTGCTGGAGTCGATCACCCGGGCCCGCAAGGTCCACGCCGACCAGCGCCGCACCGACCACACCACCCAGGTGGTGCCCGGCGGCACGGTGACCGAGCGCTGGGTGCCGGTCGACCGGGTCGGCCTGTACGTCCCCGGCGGCCTGGCCATGTACCCGTCGACCGTGGTGATGAACGTGGTCCCCGCCCAGGCGGCCGGGGTGCGCTCGCTGGTGGTGGCGAGCCCGCCGCAGAAGGACAACGGCGGCCTGCCCGACCAGCGGGTCCTCGCGGCCTGCGCGCTGCTCGGCGTGGACGAGGTCTACGCGGTCGGCGGCGCCCAGGCGGTCGCCATGCTGGCGTTCGGCTCGACCGTCGACCCGGCCGGCGCCGAGCGCTGCGACCCGGTCGACATGATCACCGGCCCGGGCAACATCTGGGTCACCGCCGCCAAGCGGCTGCTGCGCGGGGTGGTCGGCATCGACGCCGAGGCCGGCCCGACCGAGATCGCCATCCTCGCCGACGACACGGCCGACCCGGCGCACGTCGCCGCCGACCTGATCAGCCAGGCCGAGCACGACCCGCTCGCCGCCAGCGTGCTGGTCACCCCGTCGGTGGCGCTCGCCGACGCGGTCGACGCCGAGCTGGCCCGGCAGGTGCCGGCGGCCAAGCACACCGAGCGGATCGCCACCGCGCTGGGCGGCGAGCAGAGCGGCGTCGTCCTGGTCGACGACCTCGAGGCCGGGCTGCGGGTGGTCGACGCGTACGCGGCGGAGCACCTGGAGATCCAGACCGAGGACGCCCGGGCGTGGGCGCTGCGGGTGCGCAACGCCGGGGCGGTCTTCGTGGGCGCCTGGTCGCCGGTGTCGCTCGGCGACTACTGCGCCGGCTCCAACCACGTGCTGCCCACCGGCGGCTGCGCCCGGCACTCCTCGGGGCTGTCCGTGCAGTCCTTCCTGCGCGGCATCCACCTGGTCGAATACACCGAGGAGGCGCTGCGCGAGGTGGCCCCGCACGTGGTCACCCTGGCGGGCGTCGAGGACCTGCCGGCGCACGGCCAGGCGGTCAGCGCGCGCTTCCCGGGGGTCCGCCCGTGACCACCCTCGACGACCTGCCGATCCGGGACGACCTGCGGGGCCTGACCCCCTACGGGGCGCCGCAGCTCGACGTGCCGGTGCGGTTGAACACCAACGAGAACTCCTACCCGGTGCCCGACGCCGTGGTGGACGCGATCGGCAAGGCGCTCGCGGCCGAGCTGCGCGATCTCAACCGCTACCCGGACCGGGACGCCGTGGCGCTCCGCGCCGACCTGGCGGAATACCTCGGCCACGGGCTCACCGTCGACCAGGTCTGGGCGGCCAACGGCTCCAACGAGATCCAGCAGCAGCTGCTTCAGGCGTTCGGCGGCCCGGGCCGCACCGCGCTCGGTTTCACCCCGTCCTACTCGATGCACCCGCTGCTGGCCCTCGGCACCGGCACCGGCTGGATCCCGGCGGCCCGGGGCGTCGACTTCGGCCTCACCGCCGCCGAGGCGGTAGCCCAGGTCCGGGCGCACCGGCCCGACGTGGTCTTCCTCTGCTCGCCGAACAACCCCACCGGCACGGCGCTCGACCCGGCCGTGGTCGCCGCCGTGCTGGACGAGGCGCCCGGCATGGTGGTCGTGGACGAGGCGTACGCGGAGTTCGCCCGGCCCGGCACGGTCAGCGCGCTCGCCGTGCTGCCCGGCCACCCCCGGCTGGTGGTCACCCGGACGATGAGCAAGGCGTTCGGCTTCGCCGGCGGGCGGCTCGGCTACCTGGCCGCCGACCCGGCGGTGGTGCGGGCGGTGCAGCTCGTCCGGCTGCCGTACCATCTCTCGGCGCTGACCCAGGCCGCCGCCCGCGCGGCGCTCGCCCACCGTGACGCCCTGCTCGGCACGGTCGCGGAGATCATGGCGCAGCGCGACCGGATCGTCGCCGAGCTGCGCGCCCGGGGTCAGCGGGTGGCCGACAGCGACGCCAACTTCGTGCTCTTCGAGGTCGGCGGCGACCAGGCCGTCGCCTGGCGCCGCCTGCTCGACGCCGGCGTGCTGGTCCGTGACGTCGGCCTGCCCGGCTGGCTGCGGGTCACCGCCGGCACCCCCGCCGAGACCGACGCCTTCTTGTCTGCAATGGAGGAGCTGTAGTGGGAGCGCGGGGAGTGAGCGTGCGAGCCCCGCAGTCGCGACCGAAAGGCGAGCAATGAGCCGGACCGCCCGGGTGGAGCGGATCACCAAGGAGACCAAGGTCCTCGTCGAGATCGACCTCGACGGCACCGGCAAGGCCGACATCGAGACCGGGGTCGGCTTCTATGACCACATGCTGCACCAGATCGCCCGGCACGGCGGCTTCGACCTGACCGTGCACACCGTCGGCGACCTGGAGATCGACGCCCACCACACCATGGAGGACACCGCGCTCGCCCTGGGCGCCGCGTTCGACCAGGCGCTGGGGGACAAGGCCGGCATCCGCCGGTACGGCTCGGCCACCGTCCCGATGGACGAGGTGCTGGTCCGGGCCGCGGTCGACCTCTCCGGGCGGCCGTACGTGGTGCACGACGAGCCGCCGCTCGCGCCGTACATCGGGCCGGTCTACCCGACCAGCATGACCCGGCACATCTGGGAGTCCTTCGGCCAGGCGGCCCGGATCACGCTGCACGTGGACGTGTTGCGAGCGGCCCGTCCGGGCGGCCACCCGGACGCCCACCACGTGGTCGAGGCGCAGTTCAAGGCCGTCTCCCGCGCGCTGCGCGAGGCCGTCGGGATCGACCCGCGCAGCGCCGGCGTGGTGCCGAGCACCAAGGGCGCGCTCTGATGAGCGCGAGGAGTGCAGCGAAGCGGAGCCCCGCAGTCGCGAATGGAAGGGGGCTCTGATGGGGGCGGCGCTGCCCACGCTGCTGCTGATCCTGGCCGGCGTGCTGGTCGGGGGGACGTGGTCGCTGCACAAGCAGGGCGCCCCGCGGGCCGCGGTGGTGATCACCGGCCTGCTGGCCGTGCTGGCCACCGTCGGCGGGCTGCTCCGGCTGCTACCCGGGGAGGGATGATGGGCAAGCGGGTCGTGGTGCTCGACTACGGTTCGGGCAACCTGCGCTCGGCCGAGCGGGCCCTGGAGCGGGCCGGCGCCGATGTCACGGTGACCGACGACCTGGCCGCCGCCGCCGAGGCCGACGGCCTGGTGGTGCCGGGGGTGGGCGCGTTCGCCGCCTGCATGGCCGGGATCGAGGCGCTCGGCGCCGGTCCGGTCATCGCCGAGCGGGTCGCCGCGGGCCGCCCGGTGCTCGGCATCTGCGTCGGCATGCAGGTGCTCTTCGAGCACGGCGACGAGCACGGCGTGGTGACCAAGGGGCTGGGCCTGCTGCCCGGCGGGGTGACGCGGCTGCCCGCGCGGCGGCTGCCGCACATGGGCTGGAACACCGTGCAGGCCCCGGCGGGCTCGGTGCTCTTCGCCGGCCTGCCGGCGGATGCCCGGTTCTACTTCGTCCACTCCTACGGGGTGACCGACCTGACGGGGCTGGCCGCCGCGGGCGCGGCGGTGACGACCGCCGAGCACGGGACGGGCTTCGTCGCGGCGGTGGAGCGGGGTCCGCTCTCCGCGGCCCAGTTCCACCCCGAGAAGTCGGCCGACACCGGCGCCGCGCTGCTGCGCAACTGGCTGGGCACGCTTGAGTAAGGACCGGGCCCGCCGCCGGGCGGCCCGCGAGGCCCGGCTGGCGGCGGAGCGCGCCGTGCGGCTGCGCCGGGTGGCCCGCCGGGAGCGGCGCCGCGCCGTGGTACGCCGGCTGACCCCGAAGCTGCGCCGGGGACGAACCGGCCGGTTGAGCCGGCACACCCGGGGCGAGCGCACGGCGATCGTGCTGCTCACCGGGGTGGCGCTGGCCGGCATCTGGAGTTTCGTCGACGATCTGGCGCTGCGGCTGGCGCTGGTCGTGCTGTTGCTGCTGGTCCTGCCGGCGATCGTGGTGATCGCCCTGGACCGTCGGACCTGAACCGAGGAGAAGAGCGTTGAGCCTCACCCTGTTGCCCGCCGTGGACGTCGCCGACGGCCAGGCCGTCCGGCTCGTGCAGGGCGCCGCCGGCAGCGAGACCGCGTACGGCGACCCGATCGAGGCGGCCCTCGCCTGGCAGTCCGACGGCGCGGAGTGGATCCACCTGGTCGACCTGGACGCCGCGTTCGGCCGCGGCTCGAACGCCCACCTGCTCGCCGAGGTGGTCCGGCAACTCGACGTGAAGGTCGAACTCTCCGGTGGGATCCGGGACGACGAGTCGTTGCAGGCCGCGCTGGGCACCGGGGCGGCCCGGGTGAACATCGGCACCGCCGCGCTGGAGAACCCGCAGTGGTGCGACCGGGTCTGCGGCGAGTACGGCGACCGGGTGGCGATCGGGCTGGACGTGCGGGGCCGTACCCTCTCCGCGCGCGGCTGGACCCGCGACGGCGGCGACCTGTACGAGGTGCTGGAGCGGCTGGACAAGGCCGGTGCCGCCCGGTACGTCGTCACCGACATCACCAAGGACGGCACCATGCGCGGGCCGAACCTGGACCTGCTCCGCGAGGTCTGCGCGCGCACCGACGCGCCGGTGATCGCCTCGGGCGGTGTCTCCACGCTGGACGACCTGCGTGCCCTGGCGACCCTGGAGGCGGTCGGCGTGGAGGGCGTGATCGCCGGCAAGGCGCTCTACGCGGGCGCGTTCACCGTCGCGGAGGCGCTGGCCACCCTGCGGGACGCGGCGTGACCACCCTCGCGGGTGACGGCGGGGCCGTCACCCGCCTCGGCTCGGGCGGCCCCTGGGAGGCCGTGTACGGCTACTCGCGGGTGGTCCGGGTCGGGCCCCTGGCGATGACCGCCGGCTGCACCTCCACGGTCGACGGGCGGGTGGCGCACGTCGGGGACGCGGCGGCGCAGACCGCCCAGGCGCTGCGGATCGGCCTCGACGCGCTCGCCGAGGTGGGTGCGGAGCCGGCCGACGTGATCCGGACCCGGATGTACGTGACCGACCGGATGTACGCCGACGAGGTGGGCCGGGCGCACAACGCGGTGTTCGGCGCGGTCCGCCCGGTGGCGACCATGGTGGTGGTGGCCGGCCTGCTCGACCCCGACCACCTGGTGGAGGTCGAGTTGGAGGCGTGGCTCCCCGAGCGCTGACCCGCGTTCCGGAGCGTGTGGGTGGTCACGCCACGGAGCAGATAGATTGTGCACAACTTAATTGGGCGCTACGGTTCAGGAGTGACCGATGACCTGGTGCTGCGCCGGCAGGTGTGCTTCGCCCTCTACGCGGCGTCGCGCGCCCTCACCGACGTCTACCGGCCCATCCTCGACGAGCACGGCCTGACCTACCCGCAGTACCTGGTGCTGCTGGTGCTCTGGGAGCGCGGCGACGACGCACCCACCGTCTCCGAGCTCGGCGCCCGGCTCCGGCTCGACTCCGGCACGCTCTCCCCGCTGCTCAAGCGGCTGGAGGCGGCCGGCTTCGTGCGGCGTACCCGCGCCGCCCGGGACGAGCGCCGGGTCGAGGTGGGCCTCACCGCACAGGGCCGGGCCCTGCGGGAGCGGATGGACGAGGTGCCGCTGCGGGTGGCCCGCGCCACCGGCCTCACCGAGGCCGAGCTGGTCGCCCTGCGCGACACCCTCACCCGGGTCACCGAGACGATCCACCGACAGAAGGAGCAGTGACCCCCATGCAGGTGCTCTACACCGCGTCCGCGCGGGCCACCGGGGACGGCCGGGACGGCCACGTCCGCACCTCGGACGGCACCCTCGACCTGGACCTGGCCATCCCGAAGGAGATGGGTGGCGCCGGCGCCGCGGCCAACCCGGAGCAGCTCTTCGCCGCCGGCTACGCGGCCTGCTTCCACTCCGCGCTGCGGCTGGTCGCCCGCCGGGCGAAGGCCGACGTCTCCGGCTCGGTCGTCGAGGCCGAGGTGGGCATCGGCCCGGACGGCACCGGCGGCTTCGGCCTGACCGTCACCCTGGTGGTGGACCTGCCCGCCGTCGAGCGGACCGCCGCCGAGCAGCTCGTCGAGGCAGCCCACCAGGTCTGCCCGTACTCCAACGCGACCCGGCGCAACATCGAGGTCGCGCTCACCGTCCGGGAGGCGCAGTGACCGTCAATCGTGAGATCCACCTGGCCTCCCGCCCGCAGGGCTGGCCGACCGCGGACAACTTCCGCCTGGTCACCACCGACGTGCCCACCCCGGGGCCGGGCCAGATCGTGGTCCGCAACCGGTTCATCTCGGTCGACCCGTACATGCGGGGCCGGATGAACGACGTGAAGTCGTACGTGCCGCCGTTCCAGCTCGACGCCCCGCTCGACGGCGGCGCGGTCGGCGAGGTGGTGGCGAGCGAGGCGGACGGCTTCAAGCCCGGCGACACGGTCCTGCACGGCCTCGGCTGGCGCGAGTACGCGCTGGTGGACGCCAAGGGGGCCCGTACGGTCGACCCGAACCTGGCGCCGGTGAGCGCGTACCTGAGCGTGCTCGGCATGACCGGGCTCACCGCGTACGCCGGCCTGCTGGACGTGGCGGCCATGAAGTCGGGCGAGACGGTCTTCGTCTCCGGCGCGGCCGGCGCGGTGGGCAGCATGGTCGGCCAGATCGCCAAGCTGCGCGGCGCGGCCCGGGTGGTGGGCAGCGCCGGGTCCGCCGCCAAGGTCGAGCGGCTCCGCGCCCTCGGCTTCGACGCCGCCTTCGACTACCACGACGGCCCGGTGCGGGACGCGCTGAAGGCGGCCGCCCCGGACGGGATCGACGTGTACTTCGACAACGTCGGCGGCGAGCACCTGGAGGCCGCCATCGGCGCGATGAACCTGCACGGCCGGGCCGCCATCTGCGGCATGATCGCGCAGTACAACGCCACCGAGCCGCCGGCCGCGCCGCGCAATCTGGCGCTGCTGATCGGCAAGCGGCTCACCCTGCGCGGTTTCCTGGTCGGCGACCACGGCCACCTGCGCGAGCAGTTCGTCCAGGAGATGGCCGGCTGGCTGCGCGACGGGAAGCTCTCGTACGACGAGACGGTGGTCGACGGCATCGAGAACGCCCCGGAGGCGTTCCTCGGCATGCTGCGCGGCGAGAACCTGGGCAAGATGCTCGTCCGGGTGTGACCCCGGACACCGTTCCCGGCGGCCGGCCCTCGGGCCGGCCGCCGGGCCCGCCGGGTTGGATAGGCTCGCGGCATGACGGTGGCGGTACGGGTGATCCCGTGTCTGGACGTGGACGCCGGGCGGGTGGTCAAGGGGGTCAACTTCCTCGACCTGCGCGACGCCGGTGACCCGGTCGAGCTGGCCGCGGCGTACGACCGGGCCGGCGCGGACGAGCTGACCTTCCTCGACGTCACCGCCTCCGTCAGCGACCGGGGGACCATGCTCGACGTGGTCCGCCGCACCGCGGAGTCGGTCTTCATCCCGCTCACCGTCGGTGGCGGCGTCCGCCAGGTGGCCGACGTCGACACGCTGCTGCGGGCCGGCGCGGACAAGGTCGGGGTGAACACGGCCGCGATCGCCCGCCCCGAGCTGATCGCCGAGATCGCCGACCGGTTCGGCCGTCAGGTGCTGGTCCTCTCCCTGGATGTGCGGCGGGCCCCGGCCGGCGCCACGCCCAGCGGCTTCGAGGTGACCACCCACGGCGGGCGCCGGGGCACCGGCCTCGACGCGGTGGAGTGGGCGGCACGCGGCGCCGAGCTGGGCGCGGGGGAGATCCTGCTCAACTCCATGGACGCCGACGGCACCAAGACCGGCTTCGACCTGCCGTTGATCGAGGCCGTCCGGCGGGTCGTGGACGTGCCTGTGATCGCCAGCGGCGGCGCCGGCGAGGTGGCGCACTTCCCGCCGGCCATCGGCGCGGGCGCCGACGCGGTGCTCGCGGCCAGCGTGTTCCACTTCGGTGAGCTGACCGTCGGCGAGGTCAAGGACGCCCTGCGCGGCGCCGGTCACCCGGTCCGCTGACCCGACCCCTGCTCGCTCCCGCCCCGGGGGGCCGGCGGGTCAGGGGCGGCCGGAGTGGCCCTCGGGGGCGCGGCGCGGCATGGGGATCGAGCGGACCACGTACTCCTGCACCGCGGCGGCGTGGTCGTCCTCGGCCAGGCTCCAGTCGGACTCACCGGGCACGTGCTGCCGGCTGAGCACGCCCTGCAGGGTTTCCACCATGGTCCCCACCCCGGCGCTGGGCCGGCTACGCCAGAGCCGCTCGCCGTCCGGTGTGATCCGGAACCAGCCGTCGGAGACGCTGACCAGGCCGGCGCCGACCAGCCGGCGGACCGCCGTCTCCAGCTCCTGCCGCTCCGGAATGGCCCGGTTGAGGTGGTCGGCGGTGGAGAGGACGTCGGCCAGGCGTACGCCCTCCGGCCGGCGCGTGGAGGCCGACCGGCGGTGCCGGCCGGCACCGCTGGCGATCACCAGCGAGACGAAGATCCAGGCGTCGGTCCAGCGCCATCCGTTCTCCCCCATGCAGGAATGATGCCCGGCGTCGACCGTGGAGAAAACACCCGGTTTCGCCCCAGGCCGTCGTCGCAGCTCAGCGCGGTGCGGCCCGTCCCATCCCGTGGCGGTGGGCTGCCCCGACGGTGACGCTGCGTGCCGGAAGACCGCTGTCGGCGGCGGATCCCCTCGACGAGGGTGGAGTCCTGAGCGGCTACGAACTTGATGACGTGGATGACTCGGCGTGGAGTTGATCGCGATCCGTTCACGTCATCAAGTTCGTAGTGTGCCGCAAGTCCGGTGGGAGTTGCTCGGGCCAGCGGGGGAGCCCTGGTCAGGCGGCCTCGCCGGTCGGGCGCGGGACACCGGCCACGATCGGCTCGGCCGGCCGCGCCGGCACCGCGAAGAGCGGGATGAACAGCTGCGCGAGCGGTCCGATGGCCAGCGCGTACGCGACGGTGCCGACGCCGACGGTGCCGCCGAGCAGCCAGCCGAGGGCCAGCACCGTCACCTCGATGGCGGTCCGGACCAGCCGGATCGAGCGCCCGGGTCGACGGGCGACGTACCCGGTCATCAGGCCGTCGCGCGGACCGGGGCCGAGCGCGGCACCCAGATAGAGGCCGGTGGCGGCGCCGTTGGCGACGATCCCGACCACCAGCAGGCAGACCCGGACCGGCAGCCCGCCCCCGTCCGGCAGCAGGGCCAGGGTGGCGTCCACCACCAGGCCGATCACCACGACGTTGCTGACCGTGCCGAGACCGGGCCGCTGCCGCAGCGGGATCCAGAGCAGCAGGACCAGGGCGCCCACGGCGATGGTGACCGTGCCGATGGTGAGCCCGGTCTGCCGGGCCACGCCCTGGTGGAAGACGTCCCACGGGTCGAGGCCCAGCCCGGACCGGACCATCAGCGCCATGCTGACGCCGTAGAGGGTGAGCCCGGCGTAGAGCTGGGTCAGCCGTCGGGCGGGCCGGTACCAGAGATTGCCAATCGGTGCCATGCATGCCACTCTAGGAGCCAATCTCGACCGGGACAGAGCCAATTTAGGAGGGGTGGCCATGACGAGCCAGGTACGTGGCGTCCAATTGGCTCGGCTCCTCGGTCAGTGGCACGCCCTCCCCGGCCGCCGGCGCAGCCCCGACTACGCCGCGCTCGCCGGCGCGGTCCGCGGCCTGCTCGCCGACGGGCGGCTGCCGCTCGGCGTACGCCTGCCGGCCGAGCGGGAGCTGGCGGAGGCGTTGCGGATCAGCCGGACCACGGTCACCGCCGCCTACCGGGAGCTGCGCGAGACCGGCCACCTGGCCAGCCGGCGGGGCGCCGGCAGTTGGACCATGCTCCCGGGCACCCACCGGGTGGCCAGCACCGGCCTCTGGACCCCGCTGGACGACCGGGACATGATCGACCTCGGGGTGGCCGCGCTCGCCGCACCACCGCAGCTGGTGCCGGCGGCCCGGGCGGCCACCGAGGACCTGCCGCGCTACCTGGGCGGGGCCGGATACCACCCGACCGGCATCATCGAGCTGCGCGAGGCGGTGGCCCGCTCGTACACCGAGCGCGGCCTGCCGACCAGTCCGGAACAGATCATGGTCACCAGCGGCACCCAGCACGCGTTGGACCTGGTGCTGCGGCTGGCCCTGTCGCCGGGCGGCGGGGTGTTGGTCGAGTCGCCCACGTACCCCAACGCGCTCGCCGCGCTGGCCGCCCGCCGGGCCCGGATCACCACCCACGGCCTCGCCGCCGACGGCGTGGGCTGGGACGCGGACCTGCTGCTGGGCAGCATCCGGCAGGGCCGGCCCAAGCTGGCGTACCTGATCCCGGAGTTCCAGAACCCCACCGGCCACCTGATGGCGGCCGAGCTGCGCGAGCGGCTGGTCGGCGCCGCCCACGCGGCCGGCACCGACCTGGTCATCGACGAGTCCTTCGTGGACCTGCCGCTGGACGGCACCGAGCTGCCGCCGCCGGTCGCGACCTTCGACCGGCACTCCCGGGTGATCAGCATCGGCGGGATGAGCAAGCCGTACTGGGGTGGGTTGCGGATCGGCTGGGTGCGCGCGTCCGCGCCGCAGGTGCAGCGGCTGGCCGCCGCCCGGGTGGGCGTCGACATGGCCAGCCCGGTGCTGGACCAGCTCGTCGCGGTGCACCTGCTCGCCGACGCGCCGGCCATCGTGGCGGCCCGTCGCACGCAGCTCGCCGCTCAGCGGGACGCCCTGGTCGGCGCCCTGGCCGAGCGGCTGCCGGACTGGCGGGTCACCGCGCCGCGCGGCGGCGTCACGCTCTGGGCGGAGCTGGACGGCCCGGTCTCCAGCGCCCTCGCGCGGGCCGCCGAGGAGGTCGGCGTACGCCTGGCGCCCGGACCCCGGTTCGGCCTGGACGGCACCCTGGAGCGGTTCCTCCGACTGCCCTTCACCCTGCCCGCCGCGGACCTGGTGGAAGCCGTCGGGCGCCTCGCCGCCGTCCGCTACGACCTGGACCGGGCCGGTCGCCCGCAGTGGCGGGAGCCGTCGGTCATCGCCTGACCTGCGCCGATCCCCCTCGGGACCGGCCCGGCGGCTGACAGACTGCCCGGGTGGGGAACGGTGCCGGGGGCCGCTGGTCGAACCTGGTCCAGCGCGGCGCGCCGGGCTCCCGGACCACCCGGCTGGAACTCTTCTTCGACCTGGTCTTCGTCTTCGCGTTCATCAACGTCACCAGCCTGACCGCCACCACGCCCACCCCGCTGAACCTGTACCGCTGTCTGCTGGTGCTGGCGCTGCTCTGGTGGTGCTGGACCGGCTTCGCCCGGGTCGGCAACGCGGTCCGCACCGATCAGGGCCTGCTGCCGGTGCTCGGCTTCGTCACCGTCGCCGCGATCTTCCTGCTGGTGTTGAGCATCCCCGGGGCGTTCGTCGACCGTCCGGGCGGGCTGGACGGGCCGCTGGTCTTCGCCGGCTGCTATTTCCTGATCCGGGGCGTCCAGCTCGCCATCTTCATCTCGGTGGAGCGCGGCAACCCGGCCCGGCGCCGTTCGCTGCTGCCACGGCTGATGGTGCCGATGACCGCCACGGCGCTGCTGGTGGTGGCCGGCACGGTGCCGCAGCGGGTGGCCAGCGGGACGCCGGCCGCCCTGCTCCAGCTCGCCCTCTGGACGATGGCACTGCTGGTCGAGTACGTGGCCGGGGTGATCCTGGCCCGGATCTGGTGGGTGGTGGTGTCGGCCGGGCACTGGGCGGAACGGCACGCGTTGATGGTGCTGATCGCGCTCGGCGAGACGATCATCGCGCTCGGCCTGGGCGCGCGGTTCTTCACCGACCTGCCGCTGACCCTGCCGGTGGCCGTGGCCGCCGTGCTCGGCATCGTGGTCACCGCCATGCTCTGGTGGGCGTACTTCGACACCCTCGCGTTCGCCCTCGAGCAGGCGCTGCACCACGCCCGCGACCCGGCCACCCGGCTGCACCTGGCCCGGGACGCGTACACCTTCCTGCACCTGCCGATGATCGCCGGGATCATCTTCTTCGCCCTCGCCCTCAAGGACCTGCTCGCCGAGGCGGCCGAGCCGGGCAGCCCGCCGTGGGGCGTGCCGCTGGGCGGCTTCTGGATCAGCGTCTTCTACGGCGGGGTGGCCCTGCACCTGCTCAGCGTCGCCGCCTGCGCGTACCTGGCGCTGCGGACGGTGCGCTGGCCGTTGCTGCTGGCGGTCGTGGTGCTGGTCGGCGTCGCCCCGCTGGCCGCCCGGCTGCCCGAGTTGGCCGCGCTCGCCGTGCTGGCGGTCCTCACCGTCGCCGCCATCACCGCCGAGACGCTCAGCGAGAACGGCCGGCGGCGGCAGGTCCGGCAGCTCGCGCTGGAGGAGCAGCTCGACGTCGAGGAGGAGCAGAGCCGGTGGCGCCGGGAGCACCTGTGACCGGCAGGGCGGCCGGCGGTCCGGTACGCGCTGGCGGCCGTGCCCCGGGACGGTGGGGCACGGCCGCCGGGCGGACCGCTACAGCTCGGCGAGGGTGCCCGCGTACATCTCCTCGATCTCGGCGGCGAAGTTGCTCTCCACGCTCCGGCGCTTGATCTTCAGCGACGGGGTGATCTCGCCGTCCTCGATGGTGAGGTCGCGCGGAAGGATGGCCACCTTCTTGATCGTCTCCCAGCGGTTGAGCTTGGCGTTGAGCTCCGCCACGTAGCCCTCCACCATCTCCCGCGCCTCCGGCGAGCTGACGATGTCGGCGTAGTCCCGGCCCTCCAGCGGGCCGCCGGCGGCCCAGCCCTTGATCGCGTCCGGGTCCAGGGTGACCAGCATGGTGCAGTAGTTGCGGGCCTGCCCGACCACCACCGCCTGCGAGGTGTACGGGCAGATGGCCTTGAACATGCCCTCGATGTGCGACGGCGCGATGTACTTGCCGCCCGAGGTCTTGACCAGGTCCTTCTTCCGGTCGGTGATGCGCAGGTAGCCGTCGTCGTCGAGGCTGCCGATGTCCCCGGTCCGGAAGAAGCCGTCCTCGGTGAACGCGGCGGCGGTCTCCTCCGGCAGGTTGTGGTAGCCGCGCATGACCGGGCGGCCGCGGACCAGGATCTCGCCGTCGCTGTCGATCCGGCACTCCAGGTCGCCCATCGCCTTGCCGACCGTGCCGATGCGCAGCCCGTCGGGCGGGTTGACGAAGTTGCCCGCGCTGGTCTCGGTGAGGCCGTACCCCTCGGAGATGGGCAGGTTCGCGGCGGCGAAGAAGGTGGCGATCTCCTTGCTCAGCGGCGCCGCCCCGGAGACCAGCACCCGGATCCGGCCGCCGAGCCGGGACTGCAGCTTGCTGAAGACCAGCTTCTCGGCCACCGAGTACTTCAGCCGCAGCCCGGCCGGTACCGGCTTGCCGGCCTGCTCCAGCGCGACCTTCTCCTTGCCCACGGCGACCCCCCAGGCGAAGATCTTCGCCTTCGCGCCACCGGCGTCCTGGGCCGTGGTGACCGCCTTGTTGTAGACCTTCTCGAAGACCCGGGGAGCGCCGCACATCAGCGTCGGCCGGACCACCCCGAGCAGGTCGACCAGCTTGTCCACCCGGCCGTCGACGTACGTGGGCAGCCCGACGTGGGTGGCGCCGCAGAGCAGCGTCTTGCCGAAGGAGTGGGACAGCGGCAGCCAGAGGTACTGCAG
Organism: Micromonospora solifontis; assembly: GCF_003725545.1. Lineage (GTDB taxonomy): Bacteria > Actinomycetota > Actinomycetes > Mycobacteriales > Micromonosporaceae > Micromonospora > Micromonospora solifontis. Next base: position 38,019 of record NZ_RJLN01000028.1, read on the forward strand.
GTCGTCGGCGTGCAGCAGGCCCAGTTCGGCCTGCGCCACCCCCTCCCAGCACCAGCCGCCGTGCAGCAGCTCGACGCCCTTGGGCCGGCCGGTGGTGCCGGAGGTGTAGATCAGCGTGGCCAGGTGGTCCGGGCCGATGCCGGCGACCAGCATGTCGATCAGGTCCGGCTCGTTCGCCAGCGCCCGAGTGCCCCGCTCCTCCAGCTCGGCGAGGGTCAGCTGCGGGACGGCGGCGGCCGGGTCGGGCTCGCCGTCGAAGAGCACCACGTGGGTCAGCGCCGGCAGGGTGGCGCCGGCGATCTTCGCCGCCTGGGTCGGGTTCTCCGCGAAGAGCACCGTCGACCCGGAGTCGGCGATGATGTACGTCGCGTCCTCCGGCTCGGTGGTCGGGTAGACGGTGGTGGTCGCCCCGCCGGCGCACATGATGCCGAAGTCCGCGATCACCCAGTCCAGCCGGGTGTTCGCCAGGATCGCCACCGGATCCTCCAGGCCGACGCCGAGGCCGTGCAGCCCGGCCGCGACCGCCTTGGCGCGCCGCCCGACCTGCTCCCAGCTCAGCCAGACCGGTCCCGAGTCGTCCGGGGCGGGGTGGGCGAACGCGGGCCGGTCGGGGGTCTCCGCCACGCGCTTGAGGAACATGTCGGGGATGGAACGGTATGGTACATCGAGAGCCATCGTTGCAGCCGCCTTCAACGGTGGGGGAACGTGACGGGGGTCACGGCTTTTTGCGGTTACCGAAGAGTATTGCCTGCACCCGGGGAGCGGCTAGCCCTCACTGTGCCGGGATCGGGCAGGTCAGGCGTATCTGGTTGCCTGGAGCGACCAGTCGTAGGTGGCCCGGATCCAGTTGCGCCGGGTGGTCAGGAAGGCGCGGACCCCCTCGTCACCCGTCGCGGCGAACTCCGCCTCCCGCTGCGCGTACGCGGCCAGGCCGTCGTTGAACCGCGCGGCCGCCGCCCGCAGCGCGGCCTCCTCGTCCGGCCCGCCCTCGCCCATGAGCGTGGCGACCAGGTTGTGCGCGTCCGGCGCGCGGTCCCGCTCCTTGCCGTAGGAGAAGAGGTCGTTGCACCAGCAGACCAGGTCGGCGGCGAGGGCGTCCAGGGCGGCCAGCGCCGGCTCCGCCCGCCGGCCCGCCCCCGGCAGCCCGTCGTACGCCAGGTCGGTCAGGGTGAAGCTGGGCCGCACCCCGCCGGTGTGCCGGCGCATCTGCACGTACTCGGCCACCCCGGGCACCCGGCCGTGCTCCCGGTTGGCCGCCTCCCAGAGCAGCGCCAGCAGATACTCCCGGAGTTGGCTGACCAGGCGCAGCAGCAGGGTCGGTCGCTGCCGGGCGCGGACCCGCCGGCAGAGGTCGTCCAGCGCGACGCCGAGCGGTCCGGCGTCGGCCGGCACCGGGACGTCCGGGTCGCCGTGCCGGTCGAGCACGTCCAGCAGGCGCGCCACCGTGGGCGCGAGCCGGGTCGGGCTGGCGCCCAGCCCGTCCTCGTCGCAGGCGTCGTCCATCACGAACAGCCAGGAGATCAGGTCGGCGAGCAGGCGCAGCCGCTCCACCGGCGCGTCCGGGCAGGCCCGGGCGGCGAGTTCGGCCGGGTTGGCGCCGCTCAGCCGGCGCAGCGCGGCCGGGGTGTCGAGCAGGCGCAGTCCCCGTACCCAACCGGCGCTCTCGGTGGCGACCAGGTCGGCGGCGGCGTGCCGGCGCGCCGGGAAGGGGGGTTCGCGCAGTGCCGAGACGGCGAAGCTCCGCATCGTGCTCCCTGTCCGCCGCCCGAGGTGTGGCGGCGGGCAGGAGCGTACGGCACCAGCGATCGGCTGCCGTCGCTGGGTGAATCCCGTTTCACATCCCCGGCGTGACCGATTCCGCACACTCGGTCAGAAGCCCAGGTCGGCCGTCCGCAACCGCTCGGCGGGCGCGGCCGCCCCGTCCACCTGCGCCCGGGCCACCCGCTGCCGGCCGGAAAGGAACAGAGTCAGCTCTCCGGGCGCGCCGACCAGCCGCAGCCGTTCGCCGCCCCGGCCGACGGCGAGTTCGCCGAACCCGGGGGCCTGCACCAGCAGGGCGGCCGGGAAGCGGCGCAGCGCCAGCCGGGCCAGCAGCGCGGTCCGCTTCCACAGCACCGCCTGCAGCCCGGCCGGCAGGTCGCGCGGCAGCCAGCCCGATCGGGCGCGGCGCACGTCCTCGTGGTGGATGAAGAACTCCACGGTGTTGGCCAGCTCGTCGGTGAGCGGGTTGCTCAGCGGGCTCCACAGCGGCGGGCGGCGGACCCGGGCCACCAGCTCCGCGTACGGCCCGGCGGCCACCCGGCGGCGGACCCCCTCGGCGTAGCGGCGCAGCGGTGGCAGCAGGATGCCGCCCGCGGCGTCCGGCCGGCGCTCCCGCACCAGCAGGTGTGCCGCCAGGTCCCGGGTGGTCCACCCCTCGTTGACCGTCGGCGCGTCCGGTCCCAGTTCCAGCAGCAGGTCGGCGAGCGCCTCGCGCTCCGATCGGGCGTACCGCGGCATCAGTCGATGGTAGGCCGCGGACGTGACGCTGGACATATCCCGGGCGGGTCGGCAGAGCTGGCGCCGAGCGGTAAGGATGAGGGAGAAAAATGCGGCTTACGGCGGGGGAGTGCGTTGGCGAGCGGGACAAGTCGGGACGTCCTCGGCAGGGGGCTGCGGGTGCTCGGCCGGGCCATCCGGGAACAGCCGAGGATCTTCGCGGTCGCGGTGACCGGCAGCGTGCTCTTCGGCCTCATGGTGATCGCCAGCGCGTTCGTCGTCGGCCGGGTGGTCGGCAAGGTGGTGGTCCCCGCCGTCGCCCGCGGCTCGGTGGCCACCGGCACGCTCGCGCTCGCCGCCGCCGCGCTGTTCGGGATCAGCGTGCTGCGGGTGGTCGGCATCTTCGGCCGCCGGCTCGGCGCCGGCTACATGCAGTACCGGCTCCAGGCCGCCTACCGCCGCCGGGTCACCCGCCGCTACCTCGACCTGCCGCTGGCCTGGCACCACCGCAACGCCACCGGCACCCTGCTCTCCAACGCCAACTCCGACGTGGAGGCCGCCTGGTACCCGATCGCCCCGCTGCCCTTCGCGGTCGGCACGGTGGTGATGCTGGTCGGCGCGGTGGTCTCGCTCTTCCTCACCGACTGGGCGCTCGCCCTGGTCGGCCTGGCGGTCTTCCCGGCGCTGTTCGCGCTCAACGTGGTCTACTCCCGGCGGATGGCCCCCCGCCAGGCCCGCGCGCAGCGGCTGCGGGCCGAGGTCAGCGGCATCGCCCACGAGAGCTTCGACGGTGCGCTGGTGGTCAAGACGATGGGCCGCGAGGCGCAGGAGACCGCCCGCTTCGCCGCCCGCGCCGGCGAGCTGCGCGACGCGCTGATCTCCGTCGGCAAGCTGCGCGGCGTCTTCGACCCGATGCTGGAGACCCTGCCCAGCCTGGGCACCCTGGCCGTGCTGGTGGTCGGCGCGCTCCGGCTGCGCCAGGGCGCGATCGACGTGACCGAGCTGGTCAGCGTCGCCTTCCTCTTCACCGTGCTGGCCTTCCCGGTGCGCGCGATCGGCTGGGTGCTCGCCGAGCTGCCGCGCAGCGTAGCCGGCTGGGACCGGGTGCGCCGGGTCCTCGACGCCACCGGCGAGATGCCGTACGGGAACACCACCCTCGACCCGGCCACCCCGACGCCGGCCACCCTCGCCTTCCACGACGTCCACTTCGGGTACGAGCCGGCCGAGGCGCACCTGCCCGGCACGGAGGTGCTCGGCGAGGTGACCTTCACGGTGCCCGCCGGGAAGACGGTCGCCCTGGTCGGGCCGACCGGCGCCGGCAAGTCCACCATCGCCTCCCTGGCCGTACGCCTGGTCGACCCGCACTCCGGCGCGGTCACCGTGGACGGCGTCGACGTCCGGGAGCTGGCCGCCGCCTCGCTCGCCTCGACCGTGGCACTGGTCGCCCAGGTGCCGTTCGTCTTCGACGACACCGTCCGGGCCAACATCGCCCTGGACCGGCCCGGCATCGGCGACGAGGAGGTCTGGGCGGCGCTGCGGCTGGCCGAGGCGGACGGCTTCGTCGCCGCCCTCCCCGACGGGCTGGACACCGTGGTCGGCGAGCGGGGCACCTCGCTCTCCGGCGGGCAGCGGCAGCGGCTCACCCTGGCCCGGGCGCTCGCCGGCCGGCCCCGGCTGCTGGTGCTCGACGACGCCACCAGCGCCGTCGACCCGCGCGTCGAGGCGGCCATCCTGGCCGGGCTGCGCGCCCCGGATGACGGGGTGGCGCCCGCGTCGATCCTGGTGGTCGCGTACCGGCGGGCCACCATCGCGCTCGCCGACGAGGTCATCTACGTCGAGCACGGCCGGGTGGTGGCCCGCGGCACCCACCCCGAGCTGCTCGCCACCGTGCCCGGCTACGCCGACCTGGTGACCGCGTACGAACAGGCCGAGCAGGAGCGCGAGCAGACCCGCACGTACGACGAGGTCACCCCGCTGACCTCCGGCCTGGAAGTCGAGGTTGACCGGTGAGCGCGAGTGTGGAGGCCGCCCCGCCGGCCGAGGCGACCGAGTCGACCTGGCGGACACTGCGCCGCGGGCTGGCGCTCTCGCCGGAGCTGAGGACCGGGCTGGCCGGCACGGTGGCGCTGGCGCTGGTCTACATGGTCGGCCGGGTCGCCGTGCCGGTGGCCGTGCAGCGCGGCATCGACCACGGCATCGTCGGCGGCCTCGACCTGGACGTGGTCTCGCTGACCGTGGTGGTCACCGCCGCCGTGCTGGTGGTCACCACCACCTGCGGCTACCTGATGATGCGCCGGCTCTTCACGGTCAGCGAGACGGCCCTCGCCGGGGTACGCACCCGGGCGTTCCGGCACGTGCACGACCTGTCGATGCTGCACCAGCAGTCCGAGCGGCGCGGCTCGCTGGTCTCCCGGGTCACCAGCGACGTCGACCAGATCACCCAGTTCCTCCAGTGGGGCGGCGTGATCCTCATCGTCAACCTGGGCCAGCTCGTGGTCACCACCGCGGTGATGCTCGCGTACTCGTGGCAGCTCACCCTGGTGGTGCTCGTCGCGTTCGCCCCGGCGGTGCTGGTCATCCGGCTGCTCCAGCGCCGGCTGGCCGGCGCGTACGGGCTGGTCCGGCAGCGGATGGGCACCCTGCTCGGCACCATCGGCGAGAGCGTGGTGGGCGCGCCGGTGATCCGGGCGTACGGGATCGCCGGGCGGACCGCCCGGCGGCTGGACGCGGCGATCGAGGGGCAGCGGCAGGCCCAGCAGAAGGCCATCCGGATCAGCATCATGGGCAGCTCGGTCGGGGAGTTGGCCGCCGGCCTGGCCCTGGCCGGCGTGGTCGTGGTCGGGGTCAACCTCGGCGTGGACCGCACCCTGTCCATCGGCCAGCTCACCGCGTTCCTGTTCCTGGTGACGCTGTTCATCCAGCCGGTGCAGATCGCCACCGAGGTGCTCAACGAGGCGCAGAACGCGATCGCCGGCTGGCGGCGGGTGCTGGACGTGCTGGATGTCGCGCCGGACGTGGCCGACCCGGGGGAGCAGGGGCGGGAGCTGCCGCCCGGTCCGCTGGACATCCGGTTCGCCGGGGTGACCTTCGCCTACCCGGGCGGGCCGCCGGTGCTGCACGGCGTGACCCTGGACATCCCGGCGAAGAGCCGGGTGGCGGTGGTCGGTGAGACGGGCAGCGGCAAGACCACCTTCGCCAAGCTGCTCACCCGGCTGATGGACCCCACCGAGGGCGAGGTGCTGCTCTCCGGCGTGTCCCTGCGGCAGGTGCGGTTCGACTCGCTGCGCTCCCGCGTGGTGATGGTGCCGCAGGACGGCTTCCTCTTCGACACCACGGTGGGGGAGAACGTCCGCTTCGCCCGACCGGAGCTGACCGACGCGCAGCTCACCGCCGCCTTCGTCGAGCTGGGCCTGGCCGACTGGCTGGACGGGCTGCCGGCCGGGCTGGACACCCCGGTCGGGGAGCGCGGCGAGGCGCTCAGCGTGGGCGAGCGGCAGCTCGTGGCGCTGGCCCGGGCGTACGTCGCCGACCCCGACCTGCTGGTGCTCGACGAGGCGACCAGCGCCGTCGACCCGGCCACCGAGGTACGCCTGCAGCGCACCCTGGACGCGGTGACCCGGGGCCGGACCACCCTCGCCATCGCCCACCGGCTCTCCACCGCCCAGGCGGCCGACGAGGTGATCGTGGTGGACCGGGGCCGGATCGTCCAGCGCGGCCCGCACGACGAGCTGCTCCGCGACCCGGACTCCGTCTACGCCCTGCTGTACGCCTCCTGGCTCGAGCAGACCCGCTGACGCACCCCGCCGCTCCCGGCCCGCCCCGGCGCCGCGGGCGGCGGGTGCCAGCGGATTCCCGCCGGCCCGTCGCCGACACGGGCGGGAGTTGTCTGCTGTCCGCCTTTGGAGTTGACGTCAGAAACGACTCACGCCGGGCGCGGGCAGCCGACGCGGCCCCGCGAGTCGTTGGTGAGGTCAGCTCGACGGGCGGCACGGTGGGACCGCCCGCCGCCAGGGACCTCAGCCCGCGTCGAGCGGGCCGGTGAGGTAGCGCTGGATGGTGGGGCCGATCGTGGCGGCCAGGGTGTCCGGGGAAGCGGTGGCGACCGGTTCGAGGCGGATCACGTACCGCATCATGGCCAGGCCGGCGATCTGGGTGGCCACCAGCGCGCCCCGCAGCGGCACCTCGGCCGGGTCGAGGTCGAGCTGGTCGACGACCCGGCGCAGGACCTGGGTGACCAGGAACTCGCGCAGCAGGCGCGCGGTCCACTGGTTGCTCACCGCCGAGCGGAGCAGGGCCACCGCGGCGGTGCCGACCGGGGAGTCCCACACCGCCAGGAAGGTGCGGACCAGCCGCTCGCCGACCTCGTCCCGGCCCCCGGCCAGCACCCCCGGCACCAGCTCGGCCGGGTCGACGGGGATCGACACGGTGGCCCGGAACAGCTCCTCCTTGGTGCCGAAGTAGTGGTGCACCAGCGCCGGATCCACCCCGGCGGCGGCGGCGATCGCCCGGATCGAGGCGGCGTCGAAGCCGCGCTCGGCGAACGTCGCCCGCGCCGCCGCGAGGATGGCTTCGCGGGTGTCCGGGTTGCCGGGCCGCCGGCCGGTGCGCCGCGCCATCACCCGCTGCGCCGGCGCAGCGTCGCCGCGGCGAGCACCAGCGCCGCCACCGCCGCCCCGCCGACGATCGCCACGTCCCGCCACATCGTCCCGGTCGGGTCGGCGTGCGCGCCGACCTCCTGCAGCGCCTCGACGGCGTACGACAGGGGCAGCACGTCGCTGATCGCCTGGAGCCAGCCGGCCATCTCGCCCCGCGGCACGAACAGCCCGCAGAGCAGCAGCTGCGGCAGCACCACCACCGGCATGAACTGCACGGCCTGGAACTCGGTCCGGGCGAACGCCGAGCAGAACAGGCCGAGCGCCACCGCCAGCACCGCGTTCACCCCGGCGATCATGACGACCAGCCAGAGGCTGCCGGCGGTGTCCAACCCGAACACCCGGTACGCCACCAGCGACGCGATCGTGGACTGGAGCACGCCGGCCAGGCCGAACGCGATGCCGTAGCCGAAGAGCAGGTCGAGTTTGCCCAGCGGGGTGGTGAGCAGCCGTTCCAGCGTGCCGGTGGTGCGCTCGCGCAGCATGGCGATGCTGGTCACCAGGAACATGATGATGAACGGGAAGAAGCCCAGCATGATCAGGGCCACCTGGTCGAAGACGCTGGGCCGTCCCGGCGGCGTGGGCTGGTCGACGTACATGAAGTAGACCAGGGTGAGCAGCACGGTCGGGACCACGACGAGCAGCGCCACGGTCCGCTTGTCGTGCCGCAGCTGACGCAGGATCCGCCCGGTGGTGGCGGCCAGGATGCGGGGGTTCACGCTGGTCTCTCCTTCGTTCGCGACTGCGGGGCTCGCAACCCCGGCTCACTCCTCGCGCTCACCGGCGCCCTCCTGCTCGCTCGCCCGGATCAGCCGGAGGAAGGCCTCCTCCAGGTCGTCGACGCCGGTGGTGGCGCGGACCGCGTCCGGGGTGTCGTCGGCGACCAGCCGGCCGTCCCGGATCAGCAGCAGCCGGTCGCAGCGCGCCGCCTCGTCCATCACGTGGCTGGACACCAGCAAGGTGGTGCCGGTGGCGGCCATCGCGTGGAACCGGGCCCACAGGTCGGCGCGGAGCACCGGGTCCTGACCGACGGTGGGTTCGTCGAGGATGACCAGCTCGGGCTCGCCGACCAGGGCGCAGGCCAGCGAGGCGCGGCTGCGCTGCCCGCCGGAGAGGGTGCCGACGAGCTGGTCGGCGGCCTTCGCCAGGCCGACGTCGGACACCGCGCGGTCCGCGTCGGCCCGACCCCGGCCCTGCAGCACGGCGAAGTAGCGCGCGTTCTCCCGGACCGTCAGGTCGGCGTACACGCTGGGCGCCTGGGTGAGGTAGCCGACCCGGTGGCGCAGCTCGGCGGCGCCGGCCGGCCGGCCGAGCACCGTGACCGTGCCCGAGGAGACCGTCTGCACCCCGACGATGGCCCGCATCAGCGTGGTCTTGCCGCTGCCGCTGGGCCCGAGCAGCCCGGTGACCGCGCCGCGCGGCACCACGCAGGAAATGCCCTGGAGCACCCGCTGCCGGCCCCGGTCGACCACCAGGTCACGGACCGACACCGCGTCGTCCATGCCCCACCTCCCGGAAAACTCATCAACTGTTGAACTCAACGGTAGTTGAGTTACCGCCCCGCGGGCAATGGTTGACTTCGAGTGCGCTCGAACTGGAAGCCTGGGGGACGTGGACATCAGCACGCGGGAGATGAGCCTCACCGTCGGTGAGGCGGCGGAACGGGTCGGCCTGACCACCTACACGCTGCGCTGGTACGAGCAGGAGGGTCTGGTCGCCCCGGTCGGGCGGGACTCCTCGGGTCGCCGGCGCTACACCGAGTCCGACGTCAACTGGCTGTTCCTGCTCACCCGGCTGCGCCGTACCGGCATGCCGGTACGGGACATGCGCCGCTACGCCGAACTGGCCCGCCAGGGCGACCGGACGCTCGGCGCGCGACGGGCGCTCTTCGAGGCGCACCGCGCCCGGGTGCTGGCCCGGATGGCCGAGCTGGAGGAGGACCTCAAGGTGCTCGACTACAAGATCGACGCGTACCGCAGGGCGGAGGAGGAGGAGCTTCGATGATCAAGCGACGCGTGGGCGCGACCGGCCCGGCGGTCTCGGCGATCGGCCTGGGCTGCATGGGCATGAGCTTCGCGTACGGCGGCGCCGACGACGCCGAGTCGACGCGGACCCTGCACCGGGCCCTCGACCTCGGGGTCGACCACCTCGACACCGCCGACATGTACGGCTTCGGCGCGAACGAACGGCTGCTCGCCCCCGTGGTGCGGGCGCGGCGGGACGAGGTCTTCCTCGCCACGAAGTTCGGCAACCGCACCCGCGGCGACAGCTTCGGCGGCACCGGCAGCCCGGGCGCGTACGTGGACAGCAGCGCGGCCTGGGCCCGCGAGGCCTGCGACGCCTCGCTGGGCCGGCTCGGGGTGGAGACGATCGACCTGTACTACCTGCACCGGCGCGACCCGGCCACCCCGATCGAGGAGACCGTCGGCGCGATGGCCGACCTGGTCCGGGCCGGCAAGGTGCGGCTGCTCGGCCTCTCCGAGGTCAGCCCGCGGACCCTGCGCGCGGCCCACGCCGTGCACCCGATCTCGGCGGTGCAGATGGAGTACTCGCTGTTCAGCCGGGACGTCGAGGGGGAGATGCTGGCCACCTGCCGGGAGCTGGGGGTGTCCCTGGTGGCGTACTCGCCGATCGGGCGGGGACTGCTCACCGGCGCGATCACCAGCCGGGAACAGCTCGCCGACGACGACTGGCGGCGCACCGTGCCGCGCTTCGCCGAGGGCAACCTCGACGCCAACCTCAAGCTGGTCGAGGCGGTCCGCGAGGTGGCCGCCGAGATCGGCTGCACCCCGGCCCAGGCGGCGCTGGCCTGGGTGCTGGACCAGGGGGAGGACGTGCTGGTCATCCCCGGCACGAAGCGGGTCCGCTACCTGGCGGAGAACGTGGCCGCCGGCGAGGTCCGGCTGACCCCCGAGCAGCAGCGCCGGCTGCGCGAGGCGGTGCCGGCGGGGGCGGTCGCCGGGGAAAGGTATACCGAGGCAGGAATGCGAACCGTCGGGCACTAGGCGGACACCGGGTCCGGCAACGGTCATTGCCACACTCATGGGACGTCCGGCACGATGACGCAGTGGATCACGCTCCGCTGCCGGAGGACGCCTTCCTGGAGGAGTGGGCCGCCCGCCTGCGGCAGGCCGCCGACCGGCCCGTCGTCGGCATCATGCTCCGGGGCAGTCACGCCCGACGGGCCGCCACCGAGCACAGCGACGTCGACGTCGACGTGCTGCTCGCGACCGAGGAGCAGCATCCGGCCGCCGGATCGGGCGGGCCCGCCGCGTCGCCGCCCGGCCCGGCGGGTCCTCCCGACGCCGGCCGCGAGCGGGTGGCCGGCGGCCCGTACGCGACCCGGCGGGCCTACCTCGCGGAGTTCGCCGGCCGGCTGGTGCACGTCTCCGTGGCCGCCCGGGACATCCGGTCCTGGGTGCGCCGGCTCGGGCAGCCGGCGGACTGGGCGTTCGGGCTGCCGGTCACCGCGCCGGCCCGGTTGATCTGGGCGGTGCCCGAGTGGCGGCGCCGGATCGACCTGCCGGTGCTCTGCCAGCCCGCCGACGAACCCCGGCTGGAGGAGCTGATCGCCACCCTCGGCAAGGTCGCCGGCGCCCGATGGGCCCGCGACACCGTGGGCGTCCGGCTGGCCGCCGCCGACCTGGCCCGGCTCTGCCCGTCGGTGCTGCGGCTGGCCAACCCGTCGGTCCGGGTGGCCTCCCGGCGGGCCGCGCTGGCCGCCGCGCTGGAGCTGCCGGTCGCCCCACCCGGATACCGCGACGACATGCTGCTCTGCCTCGGGCTGCGGCCCGGCGTCACCGCCGAGGTGGCGGCCGCCGCCGGCCGGCTGGTCGGCGGGACCGTCCCGCTGATCCGGCCGTACGCCGAGGAGATCGCCGCGGTGGCCGGCGCGGACCTGGCGGACGCGCTGCTGGACGGCCGGTTGGGTCGCTACCTGGCGCAGTTGACCCGGGCGCTGGAGGCCCCCGGGCCCGTCTCCCGGGACGCGGCGGCGGTGCCGGTGCCCCGTGCGGGAGAATGGGCAACCGTGCCCGCCTCTGACGCGCCGGTGACCGGCGCCTCCGCCAGCCCCGGCGGCGCCGTGGCCTCCGGCCCGGCCCGCCCCTCCCGCCTCGACCCCGAGATCGCCGCCCGGCTGCGCCGTACCCCCGACGGCCTGGTCGCCGCGGTCGTCCGCCAGCACGACTCGGGCGAGGTGCTGATGGTCGCCTGGATGGACGACGAGGCGCTGCACCGCACGCTGACCACGGGCCGGGCCACCTACTGGTCGCGCAGCCGCCAGGAATACTGGGTCAAGGGCGCCACCTCGGGCCACCACCAGTACGTCCGCTCGGTGGCCCTGGACTGCGACGGGGACGCGCTGCTGGTCAGCGTCGACCAGGTCGGCGCCGCCTGCCACACCGGGCACCACACCTGCTTCTTCACCGAGCTGCCGGTCAGCTCCCCGGAGGCCACCTCATGACGGACGGCACGGTCAGCCCGGACCAGGACACCTTCGCCGACCTGGCGGCCCGCTGGCGGGTCGTGCCGGTCACCCGCCGGTTGCTCGCCGACGCGGAGACCCCGGTCGGGGTCTACCGCAAGCTCGCCGGCGGCCCCGGCACCTTCCTGCTGGAGTCGGCCGAGCAGGGCGTCGGCTCGGCCGGGATGGCCTGGTCCCGCTACTCGTTCATCGGCGTCCGCAGCGCCGCCACGCTCACCGAGCGGGACGGCACGGCGGTCTGGGCCGGCGCGCCGCCGGCCGGGGTACCGGCCACCGGCGATCCGGTGGCGGTGCTGCGGGAGACCGTCGCCGCCCTGGCCGGCCCGGCCTGGGACCCGGCCAGCGGGATGCCGCCGCTGACCGGGGGCATGGTCGGCTACCTGGGCTACGACCTGGTCCGCCGCTTCGAGCGGCTGCCGGAGCTGACCGAGGACGAGCTGAACGTGCCCGAGCTGGGCATGATGCTCGCCACCGACCTGGTGGTGCTCGACCACTACGACGGCTCGGCGATCCTGGTCGCCAACGCGGTCCTGCCCCCGCTCGACGCGCCCGACCGGGCGGAGCTGGTCGCGGCGGCGTACCACCACGCGGTGGGGCGGCTGGACGCGATGACCACCGCGCTGTCCCGACCGATTCCGCCCATGATCTCCACGGTCGCCCGGCCCGGCGTCGGCGAGGTCGTCAGCCGGACCGAGGAGGGCGGCTATCCGAAGGCGGTGGAGGCGGCCAAGGAGGCGATCCGGGCCGGCGAGTGCTTCCAGATCGTGCTCAGCCAGCGCTTCGAGCGGGCCACCCACGCCGATCCGCTCGACGTCTACCGGGTGCTGCGCACCACCAACCCCAGCCCGTACATGTACCTGCTGCGGTTCGACGGGTTCGACATCGTAGGCTCCTCGCCGGAGGCGCACCTCAAGGTGAGCGCCGGCGCGGACGGGCAGCGGCGGGCGCTGCTGCACCCGATCGCCGGCACCCGGCCGCGCGGCGGCTCCCCGGAGGCCGACGCCCGGCTCGCCGCCGAGCTGCTCGCCGACCCCAAGGAGCGCGCCGAGCACGTCATGCTGGTCGACCTGGGCCGCAACGACCTGGGGCGGGTCTGCCGTCCGGGCACGGTCGAGGTGCCGGAGTTCGCCACCATCGAGCGGTACAGCCACGTCATGCACATCGTCTCCACCGTGGTCGGGGAGCTGCGCGAGGACCGCACCGCCTTCGACGCGCTGGCCGCGACCTTCCCCGCCGGCACCCTCTCCGGGGCGCCCAAGGTGCGGGCCATGGAGATCATCGAGGAACTGGAGCCGGTCCGGCGCGGCCTCTACGGCGGCACCGTCGGCTACTTCGGCTTCGGCGGTGACCTGGACATGGCCATCGCCATCCGGACCGCGCTGATCCGCGACGGCCGGGCCTACGTCCAGGCCGGGGCCGGTGTCGTGGCCGATTCCGATCCCGCCGCCGAGGACCAGGAGACCCGGAACAAGGCCGCCGCGGTGCTCGCCGCCATCGCCGCCGCCGAGACCCTGCGGCCGGCCCGATGACCGGGTCACCGCCCGCACGGGGGCGGCGCGAGCTGACGTACGCGTTGCTGCTCTGCCTGGCCGGCGCGGGCCTGGCCCTCTGGGCGGTCACCCGAACCTGGTCGGTCGAACTGACCGCCCGGGGATCGCTGCCCCCGACGCGGCATTCCCGCACCGGCGCGGACCTGCTCCCGTGGGTCTCCGCGCTGGCGCTGGTCGGGCTGGCCGGCGGCGGTGCGGTGCTGGCCACCCGGGGCCGGGTCCGGCGGCTGCTCGGCGGCCTGCTCACCCTGGTCGGCCTGGCCGTGGCGGCCGGCGGCGGCTACGGCCTGACCGAGGCGGGGGTGAGCCGGCAGTGGCCGGCGCTGGTGCTGGCCGGCGGCCTGCTCGCGGCGGCCGGCGGGGCGTTCACCGGGTGGCGTGGCGGCGGCTGGCCGGCGATGGGGGCCCGGTACGACCGGCCGGCGGCCCGCTCGGCGGAGCCGGCCGGCCCGGCCCGGCCCGCGGTGGAGCGGGGCACCCGGGACGCCTGGGAGGCGCTGGACCGGGGCGAGGACCCGACGGTCAGCTGACCGGCTGGGTGTCCCGCGTGTCGCGCCGCTCGCGGACGGCGGCCCCGGCCGCCGCGCGGGCGGCGGCCAGCTCGGCCACCAGGCGGTCCAGTTCGCGGCGCTGCGCGGCTCGGGCCCGGTCGGCGCAGACCGCCTCCCAGGCGTTGCCCTGGGCGGTCCGCAGCCGGCCGTCGCCGGCCATGGCGCGTTCGAGGGTCTCCACCACGCCGACGGCGAGCGACGCGACCGTCCGGGAGATGGTGGTGAGTCCGATGGTCTGGTGCGGCCCGTTGGTGCTCATGGTCACCCCGTACGAGATCGTTGGCGACGGTTGGCAGGCGCCTCGTCGAGTCTGCCCGAGGAGAATGCTTCCCGACTCGCGTTTCGCCGCCGTGACGTACGGGTCAACTGTGCGGCAGCGGACCCGACCTGGGCAGGGCCGTTCGTCCTTGAGCTTGGTCACAGCATCGAGAGCCATCGCGGTCCTGCGCGGCCGGGGCGGCCGTGATGAGATAGGGCATGCGCGGCGATCGATGGGAGCGGTGGCGCTGCGTGACACCGCGTTCACCAGAAGTCCGCCATGATGCCACAGCCCATTTCGTGAGGAGCGCCATACCCCCGGGACTTGTCGCCAGGTGGCGCCACCTAGCATCGGCCCATGACACCCGGAGAGGGGAGTCCGTTGGTGACTGCTGAGCATGCGCACGCGGAGGGGGACGACGCCGGATCGGCGGCGTCCGCAAGCGTGCTCGACGAGATCCTGGCCGGCGTCCGCGAGGACGTGGCACGGCGACAGGAGCAGGTTCCGCTGGAGCGGATCCGGGAGCTGGCCGCCGCCGCGCCGCCGCCGATGGACGCGTACGCGGCCCTGCGCCGGCCCGGCGTGGCCGTGATCGCCGAGGTCAAGCGCTCCTCGCCGTCCAAGGGGCGGCTGGCCGAGATCGCCGACCCGGCCGACCTGGCCGGTGAGTACGCCGCCGGGGGCGCCCGGGCGATCAGCGTGCTCACCGAGGGGCGCTGGTTCGGCGGGTCGCTGGACGACCTGGCCGCCGTCCGGGCCGCGGTGCGGATCCCGGTGCTGCGCAAGGACTTCGTGGTCTCCAGCTACCAGGTGCACGAGGCGCGGGCGCACGGCGCCGACCTGGTGCTGCTGATCGTCGCCGCGCTGGAGCAGAACGCCCTGATGGGGCTGCTGGAGCGGATCGAGTCGCTCGGGATGACCGCGCTGGTCGAGGTGCACACCGAGGAGGAGGCCGACCGGGCCCTGGCGGCCGGCGCGCAGGTGATCGGGGTCAACGCCCGTGACCTGCGTACCCTGGAGGTCGACCGCTCGGTGTTCGAGCGGATCGCGCCCGGCCTGCCGAGCAGCGTCGTCAAGATCGCCGAGTCCGGGGTGCGCGGCCCGCACGACCTGATCCGGTACGCCTCGGCCGGCGCCGACGCGGTGCTGGTGGGCGAGGGCCTGGTCACCCAGAAGAGCCCCCGCGAGGCGGTCGCCGAACTGGTCAACGCCGGCAACCACCCGGCCACGCCCCGCCCGGTGCGCTGACGGCCGGGTCCCGACACCTCTGGAGAGGACACCCGCGATGAGCGCAGACGCCGCGGCCCCCGCCGGTCGGCTCCCCGACGCCGCCGGGCACTTCGGCCGGTTCGGCGGCCGGTTCGTCCCCGAGGCGCTGGTCGCCGCGCTGGACGAGCTGGACGTGGCCTACCGCAAGGCGATGACCGACGAGGACTTCCTCGCCGAGTTCGACGCCCTGCTGCGCGACTACGCCGGCACCCCGTCGCTGCTCTACGAGGCCCGGCGGTTCTCCGCCCGGGCCGGCGCGCGGATCCTGCTCAAGCGGGAGGACCTGAACCACACCGGCGCGCACAAGGTGCGCAACGTGCTGGGCCAGGCCCTGCTCACCAAGCGGATGGGCAAGCGGCGGGTGATCGCCGAGACCGGGGCGGGCCAGCACGGCGTCGCCACCGCCACCGCGGCCGCCCTGTTCGACCTCGAGTGCGTGGTCTACATGGGCGAGGTGGACACCGAGCGGCAGGCGCTCAACGTGGCCCGGATGCGGATGCTCGGCGCCACCGTGGTCCCGGTCACCACCGGCTCGCGGACCCTCAAGGACGCGATGAACGAGGCCATGCGGGACTGGGTGGCCAACGTCGACACCACCCACTACCTGATCGGCACCGCCGCCGGCCCGCACCCGTTCCCCGAGCTGGTCCGGGACTTCGTCCGGGGCATCGGCGAGGAGGCCCGCCGGCAGTGCCTCGACCTGACCGGCGCCCTGCCGGACGCGGTCGCGGCCTGCGTGGGCGGCGGCTCGAACGCCCTCGGCATCTTCCACGCCTTCGTCCCCGACACCGGGGTGCGGCTGTACGGCTTCGAGGCCGGCGGCGAGGGTGTGGAGACCGGCCGGCACGCGGCCAGCATCACCGGCGGCCGGGCGGGCGTGCTGCACGGCACGCGGACGTACGTGCTGCAGGACGAAGACGGCCAGACGATCGAGTCGCACTCGATCTCGGCCGGCCTGGACTACCCGGGCGTCGGGCCGGAGCACGCCTGGCTGCACGACAGCGGCCGGGCGACGTACCTGCCGGTCGACGACGACGAGGCGATGGCCGCGTTCGAGCTGCTCTGCCGCACCGAGGGGATCATCCCGGCGATCGAGAGCGCGCACGCCCTCGCCGGGGCGCTGAAGATCGCCCCGCGGCTCGCCGCCGAGCTGGGCCGGGAACCGGTCATCGTGGTCAACCTCTCCGGCCGGGGCGACAAGGACGTGCACACCGCCGGCGGATACTTCGGCATCCTCGACAAGGAGCAGTGAGATCGTGAGCCGGATCGGGGTCGCCTTCGACAAGGCCCGCGCCGACGGGCGGGCCGTGCTGGTCGGCTGCATGCCGGCCGGGTTCCCCACCGTCGAGGGCAGCATCGCCGCCATGAAGGCGATGGTCGACGAGGGCGTGGACGTCATCGAGGTGGAGATCCCGTACTCCGATCCGGTGATGGACGGCCCGGTCATTCAGAAGGCCAGCGACATCGCCCTGGCCGGCGGCGTACGGACCGCCGACACGCTGCGGGTCATCGAGGCGGTCGCGGCGACCGGCGCCCAGGTGGTCACCATGACCTACTGGAACCCGATCGAGCAGTACGGCGTGGACGCCTTCGCCCGCGACCTGGCCGCCGCCGGCGGCACCGGCCTGATCACCCCGGACCTGATCCCCGACGAGGCCGACGAGTGGCTGGCCGCCTCCGAGGCGTACGGCCTGGACCGGACGTTCCTGGTCTCCCCGTCGTCGACGGACGCGCGGTTGCGGATGACCGTCGAGCACTGCCGCGGCTTCGTCTACGCCACCGCGATCATGGGCGTCACCGGGGCCCGGGCGCAGACCTCCGCGGCGGCCCCGGTCCTGGTCTCCCGCGTGCGTGAGGTCACCGACCTGCCGGTCGGCGTCGGCCTCGGCGTGGGCACCGGCGCCCAGGCCGGCACCGTCGCCGGCTACGCCGACGGCGTCATCGTCGGCAGCGCGCTGGTCCGCTGCGTGCTGGACGCCCCGGACCAGGCCGCCGGCCTGGCCGCTCTGCGCGCGCTGAGCGCCGAACTCGCCGAGGGCGTCCGCAACCCGGCCCGCTGACCTGCCCCGGCCGCTGTCCCGCCCCGGCCGTTGTCCCGCCCCGGCCGCTGTCCCGCCCGGCTGCGTGTGCCGGCGGATGTCCGTCGAGGCGCCGTCCCGGCACCCACCTTGCTGCTGAGCGCCTGTCGAGCTGAGTCGTCTGCGACATCAGCCCGGGTGGCCCCGGCGACCGTCCGCCTGTCACCCGCGCCGGACAACGGCACGGCCGGCGTGAGTCGTTCACGACATCAGCTCCACAGGCGCTCTCCGGTCATCCTCCCGTCCCGTGGACGGCTGTTTCGGGCCGGGCGTCGCGGCGCGGGCGATGCGTCGGGGCGATGTTCGACAACGGGCCCGCACCGCCCGACCCGGGTCACCGCCGGCTGATGCCCCGCTCAGCGGCCCGCTCGCCAGCGGCCTGCTCGCCACCGGCGCGCTCGCCAGCGGCCCGCTGGCCGGGCGGCGTGCCGGTGCCCAGCGCCTCCGTCCCACCGGCCGGTTCCGTCCCGCCGACCGGTTCCGCCCCGGCCATCGGCGCTGTTCCGGCGGCCGGTAGCCGCGCCGCCGCCGCGCGCAGCACGCCGGACCGGCCGGCGAGGGCGTCGGCGAGGGCGGCCCGGGTGGTCGGGGTCTGCGCCGCCGGCAGCGCGTCCGGTGGATGCCAGTCGAGGTGGCAGCCGACCGCGGGGCCGGTGACCGGGGCGTCGGCGCGGACCCGGGCGCGGAAGACGTGGACCAGCACGTCCGGCAGCACGCCGCAGCGGCCGGCCGGGGGCGGGGGCGCGTCGGGCACGCCGAGCCGGTAGAGCCCGACCAGGTCGAGCAGGTCCACCTCCCAGCCGGTCTCCGCGCGGATCTCGCGGACGGCCGCCTCCGCCGGGCTCTCGTCGTGGCGCAGCCGCCCGCCCGGCAGCGCCCACCGCCGGCCCGCCCCGGCCTGCCGGCAGAGCAGCACCCGGCCGGCCTGGTCGACGACGACCGCGGCGACCGCCCAGCGCAACGCCCTCATGGACAAAGAGCGTACGACGGTGCAAACCGAGTGTCATTCCGGCGGCGATCCCGACCGGACCGGGGTGCCGCCGGCACGGTCCGCACAGGTACCGTGTGCACCCGTGACCCTCGCCCCGATGACCCCACTGGCGACCCTGCCCAGCCCCAGCACCGCCGTCTGGCAGCTCGGACCGGTTCCGATCCGGGCGTACGCGCTCTGCATCATCGTCGGCATCGTGCTGGCCAGCGTGGTGACCGAGCACCGGCTCCGGCAGCGCGGCGTCGCCCCCGGCGCGGTGCTCGACATCGCGGTCTGGGCGGTGCCGGCCGGCATCGTCGGCGCGCGGATCTACCACGTGATCACCTCGCCGGAGAAGTACTTCGGCGCGCACGGCGACTGGACCAAGGTGTTCTACATCTGGGAGGGCGGCCTGGGCATCTGGGGCGCCGTCGCCGGCGGCGCGCTCGGCGCCTGGGTCGCGGCCCGGCAACTCGGCATCCCGCTCACCGCGGTGGCCGACGCGCTGGCCCCCGGCCTGCCGCTGGCCCAGGCGGTCGGCCGCCTCGGCAACTGGTTCAACAACGAGCTGTACGGCGGCCGCACCGACCTGCCGTGGGGCCTGCAGGTGCACGTGATGGACCCGGACAACCCCGGGCACGCGCTGCGCGACGACGCCGGCAACCCCGTCCTGCAGCCCGGGCTCTACCACCCGACCTTCCTCTACGAGCTGCTGTGGAACGTCGGCGTCGCCGTTCTGGTCTACGTCGTCGACCGCCGGCTGCGCCTGGGCCGCGGGCGCGCCTTCGCGCTCTACGTGATGGGCTACACCGCGGGCCGGTTCTGGATCGAGCTGATGCGCACCGACGAGGCCAACCACATCCTCGGCCTGCGCCTCAACGTGTGGACCGCGCTGCTGGTCTTCCTCGGCGCGCTGGTCTACTTCGTGCGGGTCCGCGGGCCCCGGGAATACCTGGTTCCGGTCGGGACGCCGGCCGCCCCGGTCCCGCCCGCCGGCGGTGACCTCTCGCAGGTCGACCTCGCCGCCGGGGAGGCCGGCCCGCAGGCGGTCGCCCCGGAGGGCTACCGGGTGGTGACTGAGGAGCAGTTCCGCGCGTACCGGGAGACCGGGTTGGTCCCCGACGAGGAGCCGGCGCCCACCGAGGGCGCCGAAGCTCCGACGGACGCGGCCGGCACGCCGACCGAGGCGGACTCCGAGGCGGGTGCGGCCGACGGCGACCGTGCGCCGGCCGCCGACCGGGACAGCTGAGCGGGGGAGCCATGCGTACCGCGGTGGTGGTCGGCGCCGGACTCGGCGGGCTGGCGGTGGCCGGGGTGCTGGCCCGCTCCGGCTGGCGGGTCACCCTCCTGGAACGGGCCGACCGGGTCCGTCCGGACCCGACCGCCGTCGTGCTCTGGCCCAACGGGGTACGCGCGCTGCGCGCCCTGGGGCTCGGCGCCGGGCTGGACGCCATCGCCACGCCGCTGACCGACGGCGGGGTACGCCGCCCGGACGGGCACTGGCTGGTGCAGCCCCGCCCGGCCCCGGCCGACCGGATGCCGGTCGTGGTGCACCGGGAGGACCTGCACGACGCGCTCATCGCCGGGCTGGGCGACCAGGTCGAGTTGCGTACCGGGGTGACCGTGCGGACCGCGCGGGCGGCCCCCGGGGAGCGCCCGACGGTCGGCGACGGCCGGCGCACCGTCGAGGCGGACCTGGTGGTCGCCGCCGACGGCATCGACAGCGAGATCCGGCGGCAGCTCGCCCCCGAGGCTCAGGTGGTCAGCTCCGGATGTGCCGCCTGGCGGGCGGTGATCCCCTGGTACCGGGTGCCCCGGCTCGCCGCCGAGCAGCAGGTGGGCGGCGAGATCCTCGGCGCCGGCTACCGCTTCGTGGCCGCCTCGCTGGGGGAGCGGGGCGCGGCCGGCGGGTCCAGCCGGGGCGGTGTCTACTGGGTGGCCACCGCGGCCGGTGCGCCCCGCCCGGAGCCGCCGGAGACCCAGCTGGCCCTGCTCAAGCGCTGGTACGCGGACTGGCCCGCACCGATCGCCGAGCTGCTCGACGCCACCGATCCGACGGCCCTGGTGCAGCAGGAGATCCGCGAGCTGCGACCACTGCCCCGCTCGTACGGCTTCCCGGCCGGCCCCGGCGGGGTGGTGCTGCTCGGCGACGCCGCGCATGCCATGCCGCCGCACCTCGGCCAGGGGGCGTGCCTCGCCTTCGAGGACGCGGCCACCCTGGCCGCGCTGCTCCGCGAGTCCCGGCTCCCCGACGCGGTGGCCGCGTACGACCGGCTGCGCCGGCCCCGCGCGGCGACGATGGTGCGGCAGACCCGCCGGATGTCCGCGGTGCTGCAGACCCGGGGCCGGCTCGCGCTGCGCGCCCGGGACGCCGCCCTCGGCACGATCAGCCCCCGGCTGCGCAGCACCGCGGCGGCGGCCGCCGCCTCCTGGCAGCCGCCGTCCTGACCCGAGGTCAGATCACGGCGGCGGGCTCGGCGATGCAGGCCGTGCCCACCCGGCGGAAGCCGACCCGCAGGTAGACCCGGGCGATCTCCTCGCTGCCGGCGGACAGGAAGATCAGGTCGGTGCCGGCGGCGCGCAGTTCGTGGGCGAGGGTGGCGGTCACCGCCGCGCCCAGGCCCCGGTGCCGGGCCGCCGGCAGGGTGGCCACCCCGGCGATCTCCGCGACGTCGTCGACCCGCATCGCCATCCCGCTGGCCAGCGCCCCGTCCGCGGGCGTGCCGGCGAGCACCGAGATGCGCCGGCCGTCGGCGATCCGGGCGGCCTCCTCCTCCAGCGCCACCACGTCCAGCCGGGCGACCGCCGCGTCCCGCTCGGCCGGACCGGCCTCGCCCCGCGCCGTGCCGCCGTGGGAGAAACCGACCGAGGCGACGGCCCGGCGGACCGCCACGTCGGCCGCGAAGCCGGGATCCGCCGGGTCGAGGACCCGCACCGGTGCGTCGCTGAGCGTCGCCGGGTCGGGCAGCCGCTCCGGGTCCAGCACCATCAGCGGCGCCTCGAGCACGGACAGCCCCGCCGAGCGCGCCACGGCGAGCAGGTCCGGGGCGATCTCGTGCACCCACTCGAACGTCTCCGGCAGGCCCAGCTCCCGTTGCCGGGTCCGGACCGCGGTCACGTCGGCCAGCGAGGCCGGCTCGGTGGCGTCCGGAAGGGGGCGGGCGTAGAACGGCCAACCGGCACCGTCCCGGACGAAGAGCACCAGCGAGCCGTATTCCTCCGCACGGGCCGCATCCCTGGGCACCGCGTCGTAGAACCGTTCCAACCGGTCGAGCACGTCAGCGCGTACGACATCCACCGCGCGAGACTACACGTCCCAGATTCTGGAAGTGTGATCAATCTGAACTGGCCTTGCGCCCGACGCCCTAACGTAGACTCAATAAAACCCACGTAGGGCCGACGTCGTCCCGACCATGATCCAACCTGAGTGACGACAGGAGGCCCGGTGGCCTTTCCGTACCCTCTCAGCCCGCAACCGGCCCCCCAGGCGACGGGGCTGTACGACCCCGCGCACGAGCACGACGCGTGCGGGGTGGCCTTCGTGGCCGACCTGCACGGGCGCCGATCGCACGAGGTCGTGGCCAACGGCCTCGGTGCGCTCTGCCGGTTGGATCACCGCGGCGCCCGGGGCGCGGAGCACAACACCGGCGACGGCGCCGGCATCATGATCCAGGTCCCGGACGGGTTCCTCCGGGAGGTCGTCGACTTCCCGCTGCCGCCCGCCGGCCAGTACGCCACCGGCCTGGTCTTCCTGCCCGACGACGACGCGGCCGAGGCCCGCGCCCGCCGGGTGGTGGACAAGTACGCGCTGGTCGAGGGCGCGGACGTGCTCGGCTGGCGGGAGGTCGCCACCGACCCGACCGGCCTCGGCGAGACCGCCCTCGCGGCGATGCCCCGGGTCCGGCAGCTCTTCCTCGCCGCGCACCGGCTCACCGACTCGCCCGCCGGCCCGGCCGGCACCCCGCTGACCGGGCTCGACCTGGACCGGGTGGCGTTCTGCCTGCGCAAGCAGGTCGAGCGGGAGACGGCCGAGCGGGGCGTGCCGGCATACTTCCCGTCGCTGTCCGGCCGGACCATGGTGTGGAAGGGCATGCTCACCCCGGACCAGCTCCCGGCGTTCTACCCGGAGCTGACCGACGACCGGGTGGTCAGCGCGATCGCCCTGGTGCACTCCCGCTTCTCCACCAACACCTTCCCGTCGTGGCCGCTGGCCCACCCGTACCGCTTCATCGCCCACAACGGCGAGATCAACACGATCCGCGGCAACCGGAACTGGATGCAGGCCCGGGAGGCGCTGCTGCGCAGCCCGAACCTGCCCGGCAACATCCGCCGGGTCTTCCCGGTCTGCACCCCGGCCGCCTCCGACTCGGCCAACTTCGACGAGGTCCTCGAACTGCTGCACCTGGCCGGGCGGAGCCTGCCGCACGCGGTGCTCATGATGATCCCCGAGGCCTGGGAGAACGACCCCGACATGCGCGCCGACAAGCGCGCCTTCTACCGCTTCCACGCCAGCCTGATGGAGCCCTGGGACGGGCCCGCCTCGGTGGCCTTCACCGACGGCGAGATTGTCGGCGCCGTGCTCGACCGCAACGGGCTGCGCCCCGGCCGCTGGTGGCGTACCGCCGACGGCCTGGTGGTGCTGGGCAGCGAGGCGGGCGTGCTCGACCTCGACCCGGCCACCGTGGTGGCCAAGGGCCGCCTGCAGCCCGGAAAGATGTTCCTGGTCGACACGGTCAACGGCCGGATCGTCTCCGACGACGAGATCAAGACCGAGCTGGCCGCCGCCCGGCCGTACGAGGAGTGGCTGCACGCCGGGCTGATCGAGCTGGACGAGCTGCCGCCGCGCGAGCACATCGTCTACACCCACGACTCGGTCCGCCGCCGGCAGCAGACCTTCGGCTACACCGAGGAGGAACTGAAGATCCTGCTCGCCCCGATGGCCCGCAGCGGCGCGGAGCCGATCGGCTCGATGGGCACTGACACCCCGATCGCTCCGCTGTCCACCCGGCCGCGGCTGCTCTACGACTACTTCCACCAGCTGTTTGCCCAGGTCACCAACCCGCCGCTGGACGCCATCCGGGAGGAGTTGGTGACCAGCCTGGCGTCCACCATCGGGCCGGAGGGCAACCTGCTCGACCCGGGCCCGGCGAGCTGCCGGCAGATCGTGCTGCCCTACCCGGTGATCGACAACGACGAGCTGGCCAAGATCCTCTCCATCGACGAGGACGGCGACCTGCCCGGCTTCAAGGCGGTCCGGGTCTCCGGGCTCTACCGGGTCCGCGACGGCGGCGCCGGGATCAAGGCCCGGCTCACCGAGATCTGCCGGCACGTCTCCGAGGCGATCGAGGACGGCGTGCGGATCCTGGTGCTCTCCGACCGGGACTCCAACGCCGACCTGGCCCCGATCCCGTCGCTGCTGCTCACTGCCGCGGTGCACCAGCACCTGGTCCGCGAGCAGACGCGGACCCAGGTGGCGCTGATCGTGGAGTCCGGCGACTGCCGCGAGGTGCACCACGCGGCCGTGCTGATCGGGTACGGCGCGGCGGCGGTCAACCCGTACCTGGCCTTCGAGTCGGTGGAGGACATGATCTCCACGGGCGCACTGGTGGGCGTCGACCGGGAGAAGGCGGTCCGCAACTACGTGAAGGCGCTCGGCAAGGGCGTCCTGAAGATCATGTCCAAGATGGGCATCTCGACGGTCTCCTCGTACTGCGGGGCGCAGGTCTTCGAGGCGGTCGGCCTGGACACCCGCCTGGTCGAGCGGTATTTCCGGGGCACCCCGAGCACCATCGGCGGGATCGGCCTGGCCGAGATCCACGCCGAGGTCGCCGCCCGGCACGCCCTGGCCTGGCCCGCCCCGGGCGCGCAGGCCACCGACCGGCTGGAGGTCGGCGGCGAGTACCAGTGGCGCCGCGAGGGTGAGCTGCACCTGTTCAACCCGGAGACGGTCTTCCTGCTCCAGCACGCCACCCGCAGCCGCCAGTACGACGTCTTCCGGCAGTACACCGCCAAGGTCGACGAGCTGGCCGCCCGGGCGGGCTCGCTGCGCGGCCTGTTCACCCTGCGCACCGGCGTACGCCCACCGGTGCCGCTGGACGAGGTGGAGCCGGCGACCGAGATCGTCAAGCGGTTCGCCACCGGCGCCATGTCGTACGGGTCGATCTCGGCGGAGGCGCACGAGACCCTGGCCATCGCGATGAACCGGCTCGGCGGCAAGTCCAACACCGGCGAGGGCGGCGAGGACGTCGAGCGGCTGCACGACCCGGCGCGCCGCTCGGCGGTCAAGCAGATCGCCAGCGGCCGGTTCGGGGTGACCAGCGAATACCTGGTCAACGCCGACGACCTGCAGATCAAGATGGCCCAGGGCGCCAAGCCCGGCGAGGGCGGCCAGCTGCCCGGCAACAAGGTCTGGCCGTGGATCGCCCGTACCCGGCACGCCACCCCGGGCGTGGGCCTGATCTCCCCGCCGCCGCACCACGACATCTACTCGATCGAGGACCTGGCCCAGCTCGTCCACGACCTGAAATGCGTCAACCCGGCGGCCCGGGTGCACGTCAAGCTGGTCAGCGAGGTCGGCGTGGGCACCGTGGCGGCGGGCGTCGCCAAGCTGAAGGCCGACGTCATCCTGATCTCCGGCCACGACGGCGGCACCGGCGCGTCGCCGCTCAACTCGCTCAAGCACGCCGGCACCCCGTGGGAGCTGGGCCTGGCCGAGGCGCAGCAGACGCTGCTGCTCAACAAGCTCCGCGACCGGGTCACCGTGCAGGTCGACGGCCAGCTCAAGACCGGCCGGGACGTGCTGATCGCGGCGCTGCTCGGCGCGGAGGAGTTCGGCTTCGCCACCGCCCCGCTGATCGTCGAGGGCTGCGTGATGATGCGGGTCTGTCACCTGGACACCTGTCCGGTCGGCATCGCCACCCAGAACCCGGTGCTGCGCGAGCGCTTCACCGGCAAGCCGGAGTTCGTGGAGAACTTCTTCCTCTTCCTCGCCGAGGAGGTCCGGGGTTACCTCGCCGAGCTGGGCTTCCGCAGCATCGAGGAGGCGATCGGGCACACCGAGCTGCTCGACGTCACCGGCGCGATCGACCACTGGAAGGGCCACGGGCTCGACCTCGGCCGGGTGCTGCACCTGCCGGAGCTGCCCGAGGGCGCGGCGCGGCGCGGGATCCGGGCGCAGGACCACGGCCTGGAGCTCGCCCTGGACAACCAGCTCATCAGGATGGCCGAGCCGGCGCTGCGCGACGGCGACCCGGTGCGGATCGAGCTGACCGTCCGCAACGAGCACCGCAGCGTCGGCGCCATGCTCGGCGGCGAGGTCACCCGCCGGTTCGGTGGGGCCGGCCTGCCCGCCGACACCATCGAGATCCTCCTGCACGGCACCGCCGGCCAGTCCTTCGGCGCGTTCCTGCCGCGCGGGGTCACCCTGCGCCTGGTGGGCGACGCCAACGACTACGTCGGCAAGGGCCTCTCCGGTGGCCGGATCGTCGTCCGCCCGGACGAGGCCGCGCCGTTCGTCGGCGACGCGGCCGGGCCGGGGGACCGGGCCGAGGACCAGATCATCGCCGGCAACACCATCCTGTACGGCGCGACCGGCGGCGAGGTCTTCCTGCGCGGCCGGGTCGGCGAGCGGTTCGCGGTGCGCAACTCCGGGGCGGTGGCCGTCGTCGAGGGCGTCGGCGACCACGGCTGCGAGTACATGACCGGCGGCACGGTGGTGGTGCTGGGCCCGACCGGGCGCAACTTCGCCGCCGGCATGTCCGGGGGCACCGCCTTCGTGCACAACCTGGACCGCCGGCTGGTCAACGCCGAGCTGGTCGACCTGTCGCCGCTGCGCGACGAGGAGCGGGACCGGCTGCACGAGCTGGTGCAGCGGCACTTCGCCGAGACCGACTCGGCGGTCGCCGAGGAGCTGCTCAAGCGCTGGCCGGAGGCGGTGGAGGAGTTCACCGCGGTGGTTCCCCGGGACTACCGGCGGGTGCTGGAGATCATGCGGGCCGCCGAAGCCGCCGGCCGCGACGTCGACGACGCGGTGATGAAGGAACTGGCGGCGCCGGCCCAGCCCGCGCTGCCGGTGCCGCCCGCCCCGCGGGCGGTCGCCCAGGAGGTGGCTCGTGCCTGACCCGAACGGTTTCCTGCGCTACGACCGGCGGCTCCCGGCCCGCCGGCCGGTGCCGGTGCGGATCATGGACTGGCGGGAGGTGTACCCGCCGGCCGGCGAGGAGCTGATCCGCGAGCAGGCCACCCGGTGCATGGACTGCGGCATCCCCTTCTGCCACGAGGGCTGCCCGCTGGGCAACCGCATCCCGGACTGGAACGACCTGGTCCGTACCGGCGGCTGGGACGCCGCGGTGGAGTCGCTGCATGCCACCAACAACTTCCCCGAGTTCACCGGCCGGCTCTGCCCGGCGCCCTGCGAGGCGGCCTGCGTGCTCGGCCTCGGCGGCCAGCAGCCGGTCACCATCAAGCAGGTCGAGGTGGAGATCGCCAACGCGGCGGTGGCCCGCGGCGGGCTGCGGCCCCGCCCGGCCCCGGCGCCGACCGGGAAGTCGGTCGCCGTGGTCGGCTCCGGCCCCGCCGGGCTGGCCGCCGCGCAGCAGCTCGCCCGCGCCGGGCACAGCGTCACCGTGTACGAGCGGGACGACGCGCTCGGCGGCCTGCTCCGGTACGGCATCCCGGACTTCAAGCTGGAGAAGCACCACATCGACCGGCGGGTGGCCCAGCTCGCGGCCGAGGGGGTGCAGTTCCGCACCGGGGTGAACGTCGGCGTCGACGTGACCGCCGAGCAGTTGCGCGGCGAGCACGACGCGGTGCTGCTGGCCTGCGGCGCGCTGCAGGGCCGGGACACCCCGGAGACCCCGGGCCGGGCGCTGCGCGGCGTACACCAGGCGATGGAGCATCTGGTGGCCGCGAACCGGGTGGTGGCGGCGGCGGGTGAGGGGCGGCCGGCCCTCGCGGTGCTCCCGGACGGCACCCCGATCGACGCGGCCGGTAAGCACGTGGTGATCATCGGCGGTGGCGACACGGCGGCCGACTGCCTCGGCGTCGCCCACCGGCAGGGCGCCGTCGGCGTGCACCAGCTCGACCTCTACCCGGAGCCGCCGGCCGACCGGGACGCCGCCCGCGACCCGTGGCCCACCTGGCCGTGGATCCTGCGCAACTACCCGGCGCACGAGGAGGGCGGCGAGCGGGTCTTCGCCGTGGCCGTGCAGGAGTTCGTCGACGACGGCACCGGCCAGGTCCGGGCGGTGCGGATCGCCGAGGTGACCGTGGAGAAGCGGGACGGCCGGCGGATCGTCACCGTGCTGCCCGGCTCTGAGCGGGAACTCCCGGCCGACCTGGTGCTGCTGGCCATCGGCTTCGAGGGCACCGAGGAGCAGCCGCTGCTGGCCCAGTTCGGGGTGAGCCGCAACGCGCGGGGCGCGGTCGACGCCCGCCCGGACTGGCAGACCGGGGCCGACGGGGTCTTCGTCGCCGGTGACATGCACAAGGGCGCCTCGCTGATCGTCTGGGCGATCGCCGAGGGACGGGCCGCCGCCGCGGCCATCCACTCCTACCTCGGCGGGGTGGGGACGCTGCCCGCGCCGGTCGACCCGGCCCGGCAGCCCCTCGCCGCCCGCTGACGAACGGCGGCGACGGCCCGGACCCCCGCTCGGGGTCCGGGCCGTCTCCTTTCCGTCGAGCTGCTCGTGCCGGTGTGCGGTCCGGTTCGTGCCCACCCGCTCCCGACGCCCGACCCTGCCGGTGAACCCCCTCACCAACTGTCGTCAGGAGGTTTGACCGCCGCCAGACTTGTGCGCTGGCCGGACCCGCGCGGGTCCGGCTTCGTCGTGTCACCTTCTGGACGGGGAAATCCTCATGGCCCTCGGCGCCACGTTCGCCGCGCTGCGCCACCGCAACTACCGGATCTGGGCCGGTGCCGGCTTCGTGTCGGTCATCGGGACCTGGATGCAGGTTCTCGGCGTCAACTGGTACGTCATGTCGGCCACCGGGTCGGCGACCTCCATGGGGCTCACCGTCCTGCTCCAGGCGCTGCCCACCCTGGTGCTCTCTGTCTGGGGTGGCGCGCTGGCCGACCGGCTGCCGGCCAAGCCGCTGCTGATCGTCGCCCAGGCGGCCCACGCGGTCCTCGCGGCCGGGCTGGCCGTGGTCGCCGTCACCGGCGCCGGCGGGCTGCCGGCGATCTACGCGATCTCGCTGGTCACCGGCGCGGTGTCGGCGATCGAGGGGCCGGTGATGGGCCGCTGGTCCTCGACGCTGGTGGACCGGGAGAGCCTCGGCAACGCCCTCGCGCTCGGCTCGCTCACCAACTCCGCCGGCCGGATCCTCGGCATGAGCCTGGGCGCCGTCGTGGTGGCCGCCGTCGGGCCGGCCCTGCTCTTCGCGACCAACGCCGCCAGCTTCGTCGCGGTCGTCGTCGCCCTGTTCGCCGTACGCGAGGGGGAGCGGCACACCGCTGAGTCGTCGCAGGCCGACCCGGCCCCGGCGGGCGGCGGCATCCGGGCCGGTTTCCGCTACCTGCTGCGCCAGCCGGTGGTGCTGGTCGCCCTGGCGTTGTCGTTCGTGCTGGGCAGCCTGGGCCGCAACTACCAGGTGACCATGGCGGCGATGAGCGAGGGGCCGCT
Organism: Micromonospora solifontis; assembly: GCF_003725545.1. Taxonomy (GTDB): domain Bacteria; phylum Actinomycetota; class Actinomycetes; order Mycobacteriales; family Micromonosporaceae; genus Micromonospora; species Micromonospora solifontis. The sequence goes on from NZ_RJLN01000028.1 coordinate 66,934, forward strand.
GCGCGGTGGCGCCGCCGGCTACGGCGTCCTGTCCACCGTCTTCGCCGTCGGCACGGTGGTCGGCGCGCTGGTCGCCGCCCGCCGCCGGGAGCTGGGCTACGGCGTTCTGGTCGGGGCCGGCCTGCTGGCCAGCGCCCTGCAGATCGTCGCCGGCCTGGCTCCGGGCACGGTGAGCTTCGGCGTGGTGATCCTGCCCGTCGCGGCCGCTGCGGTGGTCATCGACACCACGGTCGGCACCCGGGCGCAGCTCGACACCGACTACGTCATGCGGGGCCGGGTGCTGGCCGCTGTCGCGGTCACCGGCTCGATCTCCGCCGCCGTCGGCGCGCCGCTGCTCGGCTGGCTCTCCGAGCACGCCGGCCCCCGGCAGACCCTGGTGCTGGCCGGCGCGATCACCCTGGTGGCGACCGCCGTGGCCGGGGTGACCCTGGACCGGCTGCGCGAGCGCCGGCTGCCGCGCCGGCTCACCCGGGTGCTGGCCGGGCCCGCCGTGCTGCCGGTACGCC
>NZ_RJLN01000029.1 GCF_003725545.1 Micromonospora solifontis
GCCTCGCCGGGGGCCTCGCCGGGGGCCTCGCCGTCCGGGCCGAGTTCGCCGCGCTGCTGCTTCGCGGTCCGCAGGTCGTCGATCCAGCCGAACTCCTCGCCGACGGTCGCCTCGTCCGGCTCGGCGTCGGCCCTGCCCCGGCCCCACCGCCGGCCCTTGGCACGAGGGTCGCGCCGCTCCTCGGGGCCGTCCTCGGGCCGCTCCGGACCACGCGCCATCACTGCTGACCCTCCCCGGCGGCGTCGCCGCCGCTCTCGTTCGCCCCGTGGACGCGCTCCGGACCCGCCGGGCGACCACCGTTCACGGCCGCCGGCACGCCGGCCTCCGCTCCCGCCACCGGGGCCGGCAGGCCGCGCACGATCCGGCGCAGCAGCGGCAGCCGGCCCGCCACCGCCCGCTCCGCACCGTGGCCGCTGGGCCGGTAGTAGTCGGTCCCGACGAGATCGTCCGGAGCGTACTGCTGGGTGACCACCCCACGGTGGTCGTCGTGCGGATAGCGGTAACCGGCACCGTGGCCCAGGCCCCGGGCGCCGGCGTAGTGGGCGTCCCGCAGGCCGCGCGGCACCGGGCCACCCAGGCCGGCGCGTACGTCGGCGAGGGCCGCGCCGATCGCCGTGGTGGCCGAGTTGGACTTCGGGGCGGTGGCGAGGTGGATCACCGCATGGGCCAGGTTGAGCTGCGCCTCGGGCAGGCCCACGTATTCGACGGCGTGCGCGGCCGCGGTGGCGACGGTCAGCGCGGTGGGATCGGCCATGCCGACGTCCTCGCTGGCGAAGATGACCATGCGGCGGGCGATGAACCGGGCGTCCTCGCCGGCCACCAGCATCCGGGCCAGCCAGTGCAGCGCGGCGTCCACGTCCGAGCCGCGCATGCTCTTGATGAACGCGCTGGTCACGTCGTAGTGGGCGTCACCGTCGCGGTCGTACCGGACGGCGGCGACGTCGACCGCCTGCTCGGCGGTGGCCAGGTCGATCCGCCCGGTGCCCCGCGCGGTGGCGGTGGCGGCCGCCGCCTCCAGCGCGGTCAGCGCCTTGCGGACGTCGCCGCCGGCGAGGCGGACCAGGTGGTCCTCGGCCTCGGCCGCCAGGGTGAGCGTGTCGCCCAGCCCGCGCTCGTCGGCGACCGCGCGGCGCAGCAGGCCGCGTACGGCGTCGTCGTCCAGCGGCTGGAGGGTGAGCAGCACGCAGCGGGACAGCAGCGGCGAGATGACCGAGAAGTACGGGTTCTCGGTGGTCGCCGCGAGCAGCGTGACCGTCCGGTCCTCGACCGCGGCGAGCAGCGAGTCCTGCTGGGTCTTGCTGAACCGGTGCACCTCGTCGATGAAGAGCACGGTCTGCGGGCCGCCGGACCGGCGCTGCCGCCGGGCGGTGTCGATCACGGCCCGGACGTCCTTCACGCCGGCGGTCAGCGCGGACATGGCGACGAAGCGGCGGTCGGTGGCCCGGGCGACCAGGTGGGCGATGGTGGTCTTGCCGCTGCCCGGCGGGCCCCAGAGGATCACCGACATCGGCGCGGCGCCCTCGACCAGCTGGCGCAGCGGCGCGCCGGGGGCGAGCAGGTGGTCCTGCCCGACCAGCTCGTCGATGCTGGCCGGCCGCATCCGAACGGGCAGGGGCGAATCGGCGCGCGCGGCGGTGAACGCGTCCACACCGCCGGAACCCGCGGGGGCGCTGGGCGCTCCGGCGGGTTCGCCGAGGGTGAAGAGGGCGTCGGACTCCATCACGAGAACAGTACCGGGCGCGGCCGACGGCGCTGGAATCGCGCCGTGGCCGCGCCCGGATGATCTGTTCCGGTCAGCCGCGTCCCGGCCGCCGGCCGCGGTACCAGCGGCCCCGGCCGCCGCCGCCCGGGCCGTTGCCGACCCCGGCCAGGTAGAGGGAGAGCAGCAGGAAGCCGATGAGCATGAGGGTGTGCGTGTTGAACAGGTCCGGCGCGCCGAGGTTGGTGTTCAGGAAATCGAGCAGGAGCGCGAAGCCGAACACGATGGCCGCGAGAATGGCGAGCATCTTCGTTCCTCCGGTGGGGGGTCCCAGTAGGTCGGCGAGGGATGTACCCAATCGGTCTGTTCGTCAATCTCCACCCTGGACCCGGCCGTCCGGCGGCACCGGTCGTACGCTGACGGCATGATCATCGCCGACCAGGTCCTGGTGGGTCGGGACACGCTTCTCGCCGCCGCCGACCACCACCCGTACGCCCGGCACGCGCTCTGGCGCGACCAGGAGGCGCGGGGGTGGCGGCGCGACGGCGCGGTGGGCTGGCTGCTCCCGCCGGGGCAGGGGCCGGCGGGTGGGGCGCTCGGGCCGGCCGGGCCGGCGCTGGAGGTCTTCGCCGGCCTCGTCGCGGACGGGACACTGCGCGCCGGCCACTGGCTGCACCTGCCCCGGACCTCGGCGGACCAGCTGGCCGGCCGGTTCACCGTCGCCCGGCTCGACGAGTGGGACTTCCTCTGGACCACGACGGCCCCGCCCGAGCAGGCCGGGGAGGACCGGGTGGTCCGCCTCACCGAGGCCGACCACCCGGCGCTCGACGCGCTCATCGAGTACTCCTTCCCCACCACGACCTCCCGCCCGGGCGACCCGCGCATCGTCGACTGGTACGGCATCCGGGACGGCGACCGCCTGATCGCCTGCGGCACCGACCGGAGCCGGGGCGACATCGGTTTCCTCGCCGGCCTCACCGTGGCGGCCGACCGGCGGGGGCGCGGCCTCGGCGCGGCGCTCACCGCGGGGATGACCCGGGCCCTGCTCGGCCGGTACGACCACGTCGCGCTCGGCGTGTACACCGACAACGTCGGCGCGATCCGGCTCTACCGCCGCCTCGGCTACACCGGCGCCGAGCCCCGCAGCTCGGTCCACCTGGGCTGATTCGTTCCGCTACAAACTTGATGACGCAGACGGATCGGGTGTCCCCGGGCCATCCGCCGGGCGTGACTCGTTCGCGTCATCAAGTTCGTGGCGTCCTGCCACCCTTGCCCGCCCGGCGGCGTTCGACCCGGGTCGGTCAGGCGGACCGGGTAGCGGCACCGGCCGCGCGGGCCGGGTCCGCTGTGGGGGCGGCCACCGGCGCGGGGCCGGCCAGGCTTCCGTCCGGACCGGTCGCCGCGGCCGGACTTGCCTCGCCGGACCGCACCGCCTCGGCCGTCGCGGGCGCGTCTTCTTTGGCGGACCGGCTCGCCCGCCAGGCCGGCAGGTAGAGCGGGGCGCCCAGGGCGAGCACCACCGCGCCGACCAGCATGGCGACGCTGACGCTGGTGCGGTCGGCGAGGGCGGTCAGCCCGACCGCGCCGAGCGCCCCGGCCGGCTGGGCCATCATCGAGTTCATCGACAGCACGCTGGTCCGGTACGGCCCGTCGACCTGCCGGTGCAGCAGCCCCATGTGCAGCGGGTTCGACGCCCCGTGCACGGTGTAGCAGGCCAGGTACGCGACGAGCACCCCGACCGGGCCGGCGAGCAGCCCCATGCCGACCACCGTGACGCCCTGGAGGATCCGCATGAGCGCCGCGGCGGGTGCGGCCCCCAGCCGGCGCAGCAGGAACGGGGTCAGCGCGGCGCCGGCCGCGTTGGCCAGCCAGGCCGCCGAGCCGGCCGGACCGAGCAGGGCCGCGGCGCGGTCCGCGCCCCCGACCACCTCGGCGAGCCGGACCGGCAGCAGCGACTCGAAGGTGACCATGCCGAAGCCCCAGAACAGCTCGACCGCGACGAGCGCCAGCAGCACCCGGGAACGGCGGAGCAGGCCGACCGCCTGCCCGATCATCCGGGGCGCCTCGACCACCGAGGCGCGCAGCGCGCTCACACCCTTGGCGGGCCGGTTCTCGACCAGCATCACCAGCAGCGCCACGACCGAGATCGCCTGGAGCACGATGGCCACCAGCACCGGCAGGGTCAGCGCGCTGATCGGCCCGACCGGGCCGAGCGCGACCAGGCCCCCGCTGAGCAGCGCACCGGCGCCGATGGCGAGACCGATGACCATGCCGGCGTGGCCGAGACCGTGCTCGTACTCGGCGTCCGGGTCGGCGGCCAGGGTGGCGTCGACGTACCAGGATTCGAGGGGGCCGCTGTCCAGCGCCCGGTAGATGCCCTGCAACGCCCAGACCAGCGCGAAGAGCCAGAATGAGTCGGCCACCGCGAACAGCACCAGCGAGACCAGGCAGATCAGCCAGGCGACGACGAGGACCGGCTTGCGGCCGAGCGCGTCGGCGAAGCCGCCGGTGGGCAGCTCCAGCGCGAGCACGACCAGCCCCTGGGCGGTGGCCACCAGGCCGATCTGGGACAGCGACAGGCCGCGCTCCTGCATCAGCAGGATCATCACCGGGATCAGCAGGCCGCCGGGGAGCCAGCGCAGCGCGTAGAGGGTGAGGTAGCGGAACCGGACCTGGCGTACGGACAGGGTGCTCACGGCTTCTCCTCGGCGGTGGGTGGGGTGGCGGGCCGCAGGTCCGCCGGGAGCGGCAGGGCGGCGAGGTAGATCTGCACCTGCTCGGCGCCGGGCTCGGTCGGGTCGGCCTCCTCGCGGTAGCGGTCGAGGATCTGCCACAGCTCCGCCTTCAGCGCCTCGAGCCGGGTGTGCGGGATCGTCATGAAGATGTCGCCCATGCCGAAGGCGTCGCGCCAGGCGGGCGACCACTCGTGGCGCACGGCGAACCACCGCTCGGCGATCTCGGCGAACTGCCGCACCTGCTCGCCCTCGATCCACTCGATCGCGGCGCGGGCGTCCGCGTCGTCGTCGAAGTCGGTGGGCTCCCAGTTGGTCACGTCGTGCGCCGCCCGCCAGAACCGCTGCCGGCCGGTGCCGAGCTCCGAATCCTCCGCGACCAGGCCGACCTCGGCGAGCTGGCGCAGGTGGTAACTGGTCGCCCCGGTGTTGGTGCCGAGCAGCTCGGCGAGCTTCGTGGCGGTCGCCGGGCCGCGGACCCGCAGCGCGCCGAGCAGCCGCGTGCGCAGCGGGTGTGCCAGGACGCGTACCTGCTGGTGAGAGAGCCGAACGGCCCGTGGCGCGGGACGCGCCCCTTCGTTCTCCATGCTGTGCACAATATCTGCGCACACTTCCTTTGCACAAGACTTCTGCAAAGGAAGTGTGCACAGCTCGAGCCGTCAGCGGATCACGGTTACCTCCGGCGAGGTCCACGTCTCGGTGCCCGGCGCCCGGTCCGGGTCACCCGACGCCTTGTCGAAGACCAGCCGCAACCGGTACGTGCCGGCCGGTGCGGGTGCGCCGTCGGCCAGGGTGGCGTCCCACCGGTAGAACTCGACGCCGGTGCCCGCGCCGGAGTTCCGGGCCACCCAGGAGGCGTCGTAGGGCGTGGCCACCACCGCGCCGGAGGCGTCCAGGACCTCGAGTCGCAGCCGCTCGAGCAGCGGATGCCCGTGCGACAGCATGACCCAGGCCGCGTCGTTGGCCGTGCCGGTGTCGGTGCGGTCGACGCTGATCGGCAGGTTCTTTCCGAAGCTGAAGTAGCCCGGGCGCAGCGCCGGATTGTCCAGCTTGGTGTTGACGGCGGTGAAGGTGGGGTTGATCGCGGAGACCGCGTCGTAGTCCCCGGCCAGCCCCAGGTAGGGCACCCGGATCTCCGGGCTGTCCGCGCCGGCCCGGGTGAACTCCACCCAGCCGCCGAACAGGGTGCCCACCGGCACCTCGGCGGGCTGGCGCAGGTGCACGGTGACGCTGGTGCTGCCGCCGGCCGGCACGCTGAACTCGCTCCGGCCCTCGACCGTCACCTCGCCGGCGGCGTCCAGCGGCTGCCAGTAGCTGGTGTAGGGCGGCGCGGCCGAGATCGCGGCGCGGTGCCCGACCACGTACGTGGCGGGATGGTCGGTCGGGTTGTGCACCGTGATCCGGCGGATCTCCTCGCGCCCCTCGAGGTCGCCCAGGGCCAGCCGGCTCGGGCTCGCGGCCGCCCGCCGGCCGGAGACCGCGGCGAGGGCGGCCACCGCGTCGACCCGGCCGGCGCCCTGCTGGGCGACGGGGTGCGGGCCACGCCGGCGGTCACCGGTCAGGGCGAGCGGGGTGGCGGTGTTCTGCAGGGCGGCGCGGACCTCCGCCGGGGTGAGGCCCGGGTGCGCCTGGAGCAGCAGCGCGACGACCCCGGCGACGTGCGGCGCCGCCATCGAGGTGCCGGAGTTCACCCCGTACCAGTTGAGGCCGCGCGGCAGCGCCGAGAAGATGTAGCCGCCCGGGGCGGCGATGTCGGGCTTGAACTCCAGCTCGTTGCCCGGACCCCAGGAGGAACCCTGGTCCATCAGTCCGGCCAGGTCGGCACCGAGCGGGCTGCCCGCGTACGCCCCCCAGGTGAGCCGGGTGCCGGCGGGCGCGGCGAGGATGCGGCGGGCGTCGGTCTCCCGGATGTTCACCACCGGGATCGGGCTCGAACCACAGCAGGGCTGACCGGCGATCACGTCGGGCGCGGTGGCCGGGTTGTGGTAGATGCCGGCGACCGCACCGGCGGCGGCGGCCGTCCGGGCCACGTCCATCGGGCGGCAGGTGTAGCCCCCGGCGGCCGGGGTGAAGACCGCGATCCGCCCGGCGAGGCTGCCCGCCGGCAGTGGATCGCAGCTCGCGACGATCGCGGTGGCCTCCGCGCCGCCGCTCGCCGGGGTGGCCGGGCCGCGCCCGGAGACCTCGTACGGGACGGGTGCCGCGGAGCCGTCGTCGAGGGTGAACGCGAGGTACGGGTAGCGGCTGCTGTAGGTGCTCCCCACCGCGATCGCGCCGTCGGCCACCGCCGGCGACCCGGCGTTGAAGGGGCCCGCGTACCCGTTGCCGACGGCGACGGCCACCGGCACGCCGGACTCGACGAGGCGGTTCACGGCGAGCGCGAGGACGTCGCTGCTCCGCTTGCCCTTCACGCCGAGGCTGAGGTTGACCACGTCCACGCCGTCGGCGGCGGCCTGGTCGAGCGCGGCGATGAGGAGGTCGTCCGTCGCCGCGCGCGGTCGACCGCGGCTCGGGCGGCGGGACGCTCGGCGGGAGCCGCCTGCTGGGCGGCGGGCGCACTGTCGAGCGCGACGATCCGGGTGACGGTGGGACCGGAGCCGGCGTCGCCGGCGGCCTGCGCCGCGCCACCCGGCACGGCGAGCGGCACCAGCAGGAGGGCAGCCGCCATGGTGAGTTTGCGTGGGGACATGGCCTGGCAGCGTAGACAGCAGAAAGCGCTGGTCAGCCGCTCCGCGCTGGCGAAGATCCGCCATGGCGGCGACCCGCCCCCGGTGCGCCGGTCCGTCAGCCCCCGGCCGGCGGTGCGAGCAGCTCGCGGACGCCGCGCAGCCGGGTACGGAGCAGGCCGGCGGCGCGGGAGGAATCGAGGCGTACCTCGGTGGGCCGGTGCAGGCCGGCGGCGACCGTGGTGGTGGTCTTCATGCCCGCCGGGTCGAGGCCGAACCGGCGGGCGACCAGCAGCCCCAACTCGTCCCGGCTGACCGCGTCCAGGCCGGCCACGTTGAGCGGGCCGGCGTGGTCGGAGCCGACCAGCTCCAGCACGGCGGCGGCCAGGTCCGCCACGTCCACCGGGCACCGGACCTCGTCGGTGAAGAGCGACATGCGGCCGGCCAGGGCGTCCCGGCAGAGCTGGATCTGCTTGCTCCCCTCCCCCACGATCAGCGAGGTCCGCACCAGCACCGCCCCCGGGTCGGCCGCCCGCACCGCCGTCTCCGCCGCCGCCTTCGCCGCCCCGTACGGGAACACCGGGGACGGCACGTCGTCGTCCCGGTACGGCTCCGGGCGCCCGCCGTGCAGCGCGTCGCTGGACAGGTGCACCAGCCGGGCCCCCACCTCGGCCGAGGCGTACCCGACGTGGGCCGCCCCGTCCGCGGTCACGGTCCAGTCGTCGTACCGGTAGGGGGTGCTGACCACGGCGTCGGGGCGTACCTCGGTCAGCAGCGCGCGCACGGCGGCGCGGTCGGTGACGTCGAGCCGGCGGGCCGCGACGCCCGGCACCGCGACGGCGGCCGAGTGGTACGTGCCGACCACCGACTCGCCGGCGGCGACCGCCTGCCGGCAGACCTCGGCGCCGAGGAAGCCGCTGGCCCCCACCACGAGCAGTGTCACGTCGTCCCCCAGACATCGAGAAGGCCCGCGTCATCCGGACGCGGGCCTTCTGATCAGGATCAGGTCGGGTCGGCCACCGGGGCGGCCGGGCCGGCGGTGCCGGCGTGCGGGCCGGTCGGCGCCTTGGGCTTGGCGTCGATGCCGGCCTCGGCGCGCTGCTGCCCGGTGATCGGCGTCGGCGCACCGGTCAGCGGGTCGAAGCCGCCCCGGGTCTTCGGGAAGGCGATGACCTCGCGGATCGAGTCGGCGCCGGCCAGCAGCATGCAGACCCGGTCCCAGCCGAACGCGATGCCGCCGTGCGGCGGGGCGCCGTACTTGAACGCCTCCAGCAGGAAGCCGAACTTGTCCTGCGCCTCCTCGGCGGTGATGCCGAGCAGGTCGAAGACCCGCTGCTGCACGTCGCCGCGGTGGATACGGATCGAGCCGCCGCCGATCTCGTTGCCGTTGCAGACGATGTCGTACGCGTACGCCAGGGCGCGGTCCGGGGCCTCCTCGAACCGGTCCACCCACTCGGCGTTCGGCGAGGTGAACGGGTGGTGCACGGCGGTCCAGCCACCCACTCCACCGTTCTCGTCCGACGTCCGTTCGAACATCGGCGCGTCGACCACCCAGCAGAACGCCCAGGCGCTCTCGTCGACCAGGTTGGCCCGCTTGGCGATCTCGACCCGGGCCGCGCCGAGCAGCTCCTGCGCCTCCCGGGCGTCGGTGCCGGCGGCGAAGAAGATCGCGTCGCCGGGCTTCGCGCCGACCGCGTCGGCCAGCCCGGCCAGGTGCGCCTCGGAGAGGTTCTTCGCCACCGGGCCGCGCGGCTCGCCGGTCTCCGCGTCGAGCACCACGTACGCCAGGCCGCGGGCGCCGCGCGCCTTGGCCCAGTCCTGCCAGCCGTCCAGCTCCTTGCGGGTCTGGGCGGCGCCGCCCGGCATCACCACCGCGCCCACGTACCCACCGGCGTCGATCGCGCCGGCGAACACCCGGAACTCGGTGCCGCGCAGGTAGTCGGTCAGCTCGGTCAGCTCGACGCCGTAGCGCAGGTCCGGCTTGTCCGAGCCGTACCGGGACATCGCGTCGTGCCAGGTGATCCGCGGGATCGGCCGGGGGATCTCGTAGCCGGCCAGGTCGGACCAGAGCGCCCCGACGATCGCCTCGCCGAGCTCGATCACGTCGTCCTCGGTGACGAAGGACATCTCGATGTCGAGCTGGGTGAACTCCGGCTGCCGGTCGGCGCGGAAGTCCTCGTCCCGGTAGCAGCGGGCGATCTGGTAGTACCGCTCCATGCCGCCGACCATGAGCAGCTGCTTGAACAGCTGCGGCGACTGCGGCAGCGCGTACCAGCTGCCCGGCTGGAGCCGGACCGGGACCAGGAAGTCGCGGGCGCCCTCCGGGGTGGAGCGGGTCAGCGTCGGGGTCTCGATCTCTAGGAAGTCCCGCTCGTGCAGCACCGTGCGGGCGAGCTGGCTGGCCCGCGAGCGCAGCCGCAGCGCCTTCGCCGGGCCGCTGCGGCGCAGGTCCAGGTAGCGGTACTTGAGCCGGATGTCGTCGCCGGCCTCCACCTGGTCGTCGACCGGCAGCGGCAGCGGCGCGGCCTCGGAGAGCACCTCCAGCGCGGTGGCGGTCACCTCGACCTCGCCGGTGGGCAGGTCGGGGTTCTCGTTGCCCTCCGGGCGGCGGGTCACCTCGCCGGTGACCTTCACGCAGAACTCGTTGCGCAGCGCGTGCGCGTCCTCCTCCCGGAAGACGACCTGCACCACGCCGGAGGCGTCGCGCAGGTCGACGAAGATGACGCCGCCGTGGTCGCGCCGGCGGGCCACCCACCCGGCGAGGGTCACCGTCGAGCCGGCGTCCGCCGCGCGCAGGCTTCCGGCATTGTGGGTACGGATCACGGCTTGCGTCTCCTCATCGCTGTACGGGCTGCCCCCGCATTCTGTCAGCTTGGCGGAGCGCGCCCCGCGCCACCCGGCAACCCGGTCACCCGGCCGACCGGGCTCGTACGCGGACGCCCACGAGGGCGCGCCGGTCACCCTCTCCGCCGACGTGGCCGGCGCCGACGAGCTGATCCTGTCGGTGCGCTGCCAGTTCCCCGGGTCCATCGTGGTGCGCACCGACGCCCGGATCACCCGGGCCTGACCCGCGACCGGCCGCCGGCGGTTACCGTGGCCGGATGCGAGCCGTACCGGTCTGGGCGGTGGCCACGGCCGCAGCGGCGCCGGTCCTGCTGGTGACCGGCTGGACGGTGGCGGGCGCCCGGCAACCGCCCGGGTACGACCCGGTCCGGGACACGCTCAGCGAACTCGCCAGCCCGGGTGCCACCGACCGGTGGATCATGAGCGGCTGCCTGGTCCTGCTCGGCTGCTGCTACCTGGCCACCGCCGCCGTGCTGCACGCCGCGGGGCTGCCCGCCCGGTTCCTGCTCGGCGTGGGCGGCGCGGCCACCGTCGCGCTGATCGCCGTTCCCCGCCCGCCGGTCGGCGGCTCGCCGGCACACGGCACCGTGGCGACGGTCGCCGTGCTCGCACTGGTCTTCTGGCCGGCCGGTACGGCCCTCGGGCTGCCCCGGGCGGCGGTCCACGCGGCGCCGCCGTGGGCGTTCCGGCGGCCGGTGGCGCTGACCGCGACGGCGCTGCTGCTGGTGCTCTTCGGCTGGTTCGTGGCGGAGGTGACCGACGGGTCCCGGACCGGCCTGGCGGAGCGGGTGACCGCCGTGGCGGTCGCGCTGTGGCCGCTGCTCGCGGTCCTCTCCGCCCGCCGGGCCCACCGGCGCTGGTCCGCGGGCCCGCCGCCACCGACCCGGCCGGTCAGTCCTGGTCGGCCGGCAGCAGGTGGTTGACCCGTACGTCGTCCTCGGCCAGGTCCAGGGCCCGCTCCTCGGCCGCCCGGTCCGCCCGGGTGAGCCGGCCGCCGTGCTGGCGTAGGTGCTCGTCCCAGGACGGCATCCGGTAGACCTCGACAAAGGCTGCGGAACGCGGCGATCCGCAGCGGCGCCCAGGCGGAGGCGGGCGGGTGGACCGTGGTCGCGGGGGTGCTCATCGGCGGGAACGTACCCCGCCGGTGGTGGCCCAGTCCCCGGTACGGGCCGTGCGCCGGGAAGCGCGGAGCGGGCCGCCGGTCGCCCGGCGGCCCGCTGGCGGGATCGATCAGTAGACGCTGACGCCGTAGACGCTCAGCGGCTCGGTGACCGGCTGGAAGTAGGTGGTGCCGCCGGAGGAGCAGTTGCCGCTGCCGCCGGAGGTGAGGCCCAGCGCGGTGCTGCCGGCGAAGAGCGAGCCGCCGCTGTCGCCGCCCTCGGCGCAAACGTTGGTCCGGATCAGACCGGACACGCTGCCCTCGGCGTAGTTCACCGTGGCGTTGAGCGCCTGGACGGAGCCGCTGCGCAGGCCGGTAGTGCTGCCGGAACGCTTCACTGCCTGGCCGACGTACGCGTTACCCGCGGCGGTGATGTCCTGGTAGCTGCCGTTGTAGAGGTAAACGTTGCCCGGCTGCGAGGCGATGCTGTACCGCACGATGCCGTAGTCGTTGCCGGGGAAGCTGGTGCCGGCCCGGGTGCCCAGCACGGACGTCTGGCTGGAGTTCGAGTACCAGGTCGAGCCCAGGTTGGTGCAGTGGCCCGCGGTGAGGAAGTAGTAGGTGGAACCGCTGCGCACGTTGAAGCCGAGCGAGCAGCGGTAGCCGCCCGTGTAGATGGCCTGGCCGCCGGAGATGCGGGTGGTGAGCACGCCGGGCTCGGCCTCGATGCGGACGGTGCCGCCGGTGCGGGCGGCGGCGGCCTTGACCCGCTCCAGCTTGGCGCCGGTGACCGTGCTGTCCACGGAGACGACGACCTGGTTGGTGGCCGGGTCGGTCCACCAGGCGGTGCCCGGGATCTTGGCGGAACGCTCCAGCTCGGCGGTGGCGGCGCGGAGCTGGTCGGCGCCGCGGGTGACGATCTTCGCGGTCGCGCCGGCGGCGCGCACCTGGCGGGCGGCCGCGGCGTCGGTCACCGCGACGATCATCTTGCCGCTGGCGTCGGCGTACGTGCCGGCGGCCCGGTCGCCGAGTCGGGTGGCGAGAGCGGCGGCGGCGTCGGGGGACGCGGGCGAGGCAGGGGCCGCCTGGGCGGGTGCGCCGAGCAGCGAGCCGGTGACCAGGGTGCCGGCCACGGCGATGGCGGCGGCGCGGCGCAGCGAGGACCTCGTGGGTCGCATGTAACAACCTCCGGATGGGGGTGACGGGCTCCGTCACAGGTACGGGCCCGAGGACAACCCGGCCGACCTGGGGAAACCGGCCGAGCGACCCAAGTATTCACATATTTAAGATCGTAGGCAAGAGGTCCTTTGCCCGAATTCGCCCCGCCGCCTCCGGTAACCGCCACGCAACATTGTGGACATAGAACAGCGCCTATACCATCTGGTCACCGCAGTCACGCCGGCACCCGTGATCCGGAGGCCACCATGACCCTCACCCGCCGCGCGCTGGCCGCCCTCGCCAGCGCCACCGCCCTCGTCCTGCTCGCCGCCAGTCCCGCCGTCGCCGCCGCCACCCCGCCACCCAACTCGATGGCCAGCCTGGGTGACTCGATCACCCGCGGCTTCAACGCCTGCGGCTGGTACTCCGACTGCACCTCGCGCTCGTTCAGCACCGGCGACTACTCCAGTGTGAACAGCCACTACCTGCGGATCCGCGTAGTCAACCCGAACATCCAGGGCCGCAACTACAACGACGCCAAGACCGGGGCCAAGTCCGCCGACATGTACGGCCAGGCGGGCAGCGCGGTCAGCCAGGGCGTCGAGTACGTCACCATGCTGATCGGCGCCAACGACGCCTGCACCAGCTCGGAATCCACCATGACCTCGGTGGCCACCTTCCGGGCGAACATCGACAGCGCGCTCAACCGGATCAAGGCCGGCCTGCCCAACGCCCGGGTGGCCGTGATCAGCATCCCCGACATCTACCGCCTGTGGTACGTGGGCCAGGGCAGCAGCAGCGCGCGTACGGCCTGGTCGCTCTTCGGGATCTGCCAGTCCATGCTGGCGAACCCGACGTCCACCAGCCAGACCGACGTGGACCGCCGGGCCCGGGTCCGGCAGCGGGTGATCGACTTCAACACCCAGCTCGCCCAGGCCTGCGCCGTGTACGGGGCGAACTGCGACTTCGACGACAACGCCGTGTTCAACTACCCGTTCGCGCTGAATCAGGTCTCCACCTGGGACTACTTCCACCCGAACACCAGCGGACAGGCGGTGCTCGCCAGCATCTCCTACGCCAACGGCTTCGGCTGGTAGCGCCCCCGCCCTCCCTCGCGCCGCAGCCATGGCCACTCTTTCGCGGAAAGAGTGGCCATGGCGCTCGACATGAGCCCTCTTTCCCGGAAACTGCGCCTACGGCGCGGCGAGCCGGACGCGGTGAGGCGGGGTCAGCGGGCGGCGGCGAGGCGGGCGGCGCGGGCGGCGCGCTTCTCCTCGAAGCGGGCGGCCTGGCTCTCCAGGGTGTCCAGGTGGGCGGCGATCTGGTCGCGGGCGGCCTCACCGTCGGCGTCCAGCCCGGTCGCCTCGAAGAGGTTCCACTGGCGCAGCACCGGCACGACCACCTCGTCGCGGTGCTGGCGCAGGTCGTAGATGCCGGCCAGGGCGATCGCCACCGACTTGCGCGCGAAGCCCTCGATGCCGACACCGGGCATCTGGAAGTCGGCCAGCACGTCGGCCACCGCCCGCATCGCCTGGTTCGGGGCCAGCTCGAAGGCCGCGCCGAGCAGGTTGCGGTAGAAGACCATGTGCAGGTTCTCGTCGGCGGCCACCCGGGCCAGCAGCGCCTCGCAGGTGGGATCGCCGGTGGCCCGGCCGGTGTTGCGGTGCGAGATCCGGGTGGCCAGCTCCTGGAACGAGACGTACGCCAGCGAGTGCAGGACCTCGTCGTCGTGGGTGTTCACGTAGCCGGCCGACATGTGCGTCATCCGGGCCCGTTCGAGGGCCACCGGGTCGACCGCCCGGGTCGCCGTGAGGTAGTCGCGGATGGCGGTGCCGTGCCGGCCCTCCTCGGCGGTCCACCGGTGCACCCAGGTCCCCCACGCCCCGTCCCGGCCGAAGAGCGTGGCGATCTCGTGGTGGTACGAGGGCAGGTTGTCCTCGGTGAGCAGGTTGACGATCAGCGCGGTCCGGGCCACCTCGGGCAGCGTGCTGTCCGCCTCCGACCAGGCCTCGCCGCCGAGCGGACCGTCGAAGGTGCGCCCCTCGCTCCACGGCACGTACTCGTGCGGGAACCACTCCTTGGCCAGTGACAGGTGCCGGTCGAGGTTCTTCTCGACGACGGGTTCGAGTTCGAGGAGCAGGGCGGTCTGGCTGAGCACGGTCACGACGATCTCCCTACGGTGGCGTAACTTACGCCACCGTAGGTCCAATCGTCGTCAGGCGCCAGCGGCGGCCGGTCCGACCAGCGGCTTCAGGTCGGCCCGCGGCGGGTTCCACTCCCCCGCCGCGGCGGCCACCTGCTCGCCCGAACGGATGTCCTTCACCTCGTCACCCTCGGCACCCGGGAACCAGACGTACGGGATGCCGCGCCGCTCGGCGTACCGGATCTGCTTGCCGAACTTGGCCGCGCTCGGCGACACCTCGGTGGGGATGCCCCGGGAGCGCAACGCCTCGGCGACCGCGTTGCTGGCCGACCGCTCCTCCTCGGTGGTCACCGCGACCAGCACGCAGGTCGGCACGTCCCGGGAGACCGCGAGCGCGCCCGCGCCGAAGAGCAGGCCGAGCAGCCGGGTCACCCCGATCGAGATGCCCACCCCCGGGAAGCGGACGTTCCCGGAGCTGGCCAGGTTGTCGTAGCGGCCCCCGGAGCAGATCGAGCCGAACCGCTCGTAGCCGATCAGCTGCGTCTCGTAGACCGTGCCGGTGTAGTAGTCCAGGCCCCGGGCGATGCGCAGGTCGGCGACGCAGAGCCCGGGCGAGTGCGCGGCGGCGGTCTCCACCACCGCGACCAGCTCCGCGATGCCCTCGTCGAGCAGCGGGTCGCTCACCCCGAGGGCACGCACCGCGTCGGCGAACGAGGCGTCCGGCGCGGAGATCTCCGCCAGCGCCAGGCACGCCTTGGCCTGCGCCTCGCTCGCCCCGGCGGTCTCCGCCAGCAGCTCGGCCACCCTCGCCGGACCGATCTTGTCGAGCTTGTCGACCGCGCGCAGGGCGGCCTCCGGGTCAGTGAGCCCGATGCCCCGGTAGAAGCCCTCGCAGATCTTGCGGTTGTTGACCTGGATCCGCACCGGCGGGATCGGCAGCGAGCGCAGCGCGTCGCCGATGACCAGCGGCATCTCGGCCTCGTAGTGGGCCGGCAGGGTGTCCCGGTCGACGATGTCGATGTCGGCCTGGAGGAACTCCCGGTAACGCCCCTCCTGCGGGCGCTCCCCCCGCCACACCTTCTGGATCTGGTAGCGGCGGAACGGGAACTGCAGCTTGCCGGCGTTCTCCAGCACGTACCGGGCGAACGGCACGGTCAGGTCGAAGTGCAGTCCGAGGGCGTCGTCGCCGGCCGGACCGTCGGTGTCGGCCTGGAGCCGGCGCAGCACGTAGACCTCCTTCGAGGTCTCCCCCTTGCGCAGCAGCTGGTCCAGCGGCTCGACCGAGCGGGTCTCCAGCGGCGCGAAGCCGTACAGCTCGAAGGTGGCGCGGATCCGGTCGAGCACGAACTGCTCGATCATCCGCTGGGCGGGCGTCCACTCCGGGAAGCCGGAGATGGGCGTGGGCTTGCTCATGGCGTACTCCCTTGGCGGCCGCGCGCCGCGCGGCGGGGTCTCCGTGGATCCCGCGCGGACCGCGCGGGGGCGTCGTGGGTGCGGCTACAGGCCGCGGGTGGGCGCGGCCGGACGCGCGCCGCCGGTCCCCGCCACCTCGAGGAGGTACGGGTTGGTCGCGCGCTCACGGCCGATGGTGGTCGCGGGGCCGTGGCCGGGCAGGACGACGGTGTCGTCGGCCAGCGGGAGGACCTTCTCCCGCAGGCTGGACAGCATCCGGGGCATGCTGCCGCCCGGCAGGTCGGTGCGGCCGATCGAGCCGGCGAAGAGCACGTCACCGGAGAGGCAGAGCTGCTCGGCCTCCCAGGGCGAGCCGGCGCCGGGCATCCGGAACAGCACCGACCCGCCCGTATGGCCGGGGGCGTGGTCGACGGTGATCTCCAAACCGGCGAGGCTCAGCGTCGCGCCGTCGGTCAGCACGGCCACGTCGTCCGGCTCGGTGTACGGCAGCCGGCCGCCGAAGAGCTGGGTGAGATCCATCGAGAGCGCCTTGGTGGGATCGGCCAGCAGCTCGCGGTCCTCCGGGTGGACGTACGCGGGGATGCCGCGCGCACCGCAGACCGGGGCCACGGAGAAAGTGTGGTCGAGGTGGCCGTGGGTGAGCAGCACGGCGGCCGGGTGCAGGCGGTGCTCGGCGAGCACGGCGTCGAGCCGGTCGAGCACCCCGATCCCGGGGTCGACCACCACGCACTGCTCCCCCGGCGCGGTCGCCACCACGTAGCAGTTGGTGCCGAAGGCGTCCGCGGGAAAGCCGGCCACGAGCACGTCCGCTCCCCTTCCGTCTGCAGTCGTCGTCCCGTTCAGCAGCCTAGTCGCACCGGCCACCGCTTTCCGCCGGCCCACGCGTCCCGGCAGCCCCGGCAACCACAGTGACAACGCCCGATACATCGAGGCCGGACCTCGTACACCACTTTCCCAGCCGGTAGCCGTACACTCTGGCGGGCGTGTGGCGTGGCGCACCTGCGCACGACCGGGCGGACGACGCCCGCGCGCCGGCGAGGACCAGGGTAGAGGAAGGGGAGCACGGGTGGCTTCCAGCAGGGACCGGCAGCGCAAACTGGCGCGGGCCAAGCTCGACCGGCAGCTCGCCCGGCGGGCCGCGGCCGCCAAGCGCCGCCGGCAGATCCAGGCCGGTGTCGGCGCCGCGGTGGTGCTCGCGCTGATCGTCGTCGGTACGGCCTGGGCGCTCGGCGCGTTCGACTCGAAACCGGAGAAGAAGGCCGCCGAGGACGTCTGCCTCTGGACGCCGCAGGACGCCAGCGCCAACAGCAACCTCAAGGATGTCGGCACCCCGGCCACCACCGGCCTGCCCACCTCGGGGACCCGGGCGATGACGGTCACCACCAACCAGGGCGCCCCGATCACCGCCGAGCTGGACCTCGCCTCGGCGCCGTGCGCGGCGGCCAGCATCTCGTACCTGGCCGGCAAGTCGTTCTACGACAACACCAAGTGCCACGAGATCACCGCCGAGGGCGCGCTGCGCTGCGGCGACCCGAGCGGCACCGGCATCGGCGGGCCGGCGTACTCGTTCTACGACGAGAACGTCCCGACCCCGGCGCCGAGCGCGTCCGCCTCGCCGGCCCCGGGCCAGGCCCCGGCGTACCCGAAGGGCACGGTCGCGATGATCGCGAACCCGCCGGGCGCCAACAGCAGCCAGTTCCTGATCTTCTTCAAGGACTTCAACCCGGCCGATCCGAAGTACCCGGTGATCGGCAAAGTCACCGGCGGAATGGACGTGCTGGCGAAGATCGGTGCCCTCCCGACCGTGGACAATGGGAGCGGAGCCAAGGTCAAGCCGAAGACGGACGTGGTGATCCAGAGCCTCACCGTCGGCGAGGTGAACGCGGCCCCGGCCGCCACCAGCGCGCCGGCGGCCAGCCCGAGCGCCGGCTGATCCGGCCCGTCCGCCCCTGAACGGCAGCGGCATCGCCGCACCCCAGAAGATCCGAAAGGAGTGATCGTGACGTCCACGAGAGAGCGGCAGCGCGCGGCCGCGCGGGCCCGACTCGAGCGGGAGATGGCCGAGCGCGCCACCAAGGCCCGCAAGCGCCGGCAGACCCAGGCCATCGTCGGTGCCGCGGCCGTGCTGGTGCTCGTGGTGGCCGGCACGGTCTGGCTGGTCACCTCGCTCGGCGGTGACGACAAGAAGGAGAACACCGCCAGCACGGCCGGCTACTCGCAGTGCGCCTACACCGAGGTCCCGAAGGACGCGCGCTCCAAGCAGATCAAGGACGTCGGGTTGCCCCCGAACCAGCAGGACAACAAGGGCACCCAGACCCTGACGATCGACACCAACCTCGGTCCGATCACCGCGACGGTCAACCGCGAGGAGGTGCCCTGCACCGCGGGCAGCTTCACCCACCTGGCCAGCAAGGGCTTCTTCGACAACACGAAGTGCCACCGGCTGGTCACCCAGGGCATCAAGGTGCTCCAGTGCGGTGACCCGAGCGCGACCGGCAAGGGCTGGCGGGCGAGCGACGGCACCGGCGGGCCCAGCTACAACATGCCCGAGGAGAACCTGCCGACCGACAAGCGGCCGCCGTACCCGGAAGGCGTCATCGCGATGGCCAACTCCGGCCAGCCGGGCAGCACCGGCAGCCAGTTCTTCATCGTCTACGGCGACTCGCAGCTCGACCCCAACTACACCGTGCTGGGCACCCTCACCGGCGGCATGGACGTGGTGAAGCAGGTCGCCGCGGCCGGGGACGACGGCGCCTTCGCCCAGCAGGCCGGCGGCGGTCACCCGAAGAAGGAGATCGTCATCAACAAGCTGACGATGAGCGACATCCAGGGCGGCTGACCCGCCCGTACCACGCGGAAGCGCCCACCGGCGGAGGGCCGGCGGGCGCTTCTGCTTGCGCGGACCGGGCGTCAGGCGCCCGAGGTGACCCGGTACGCGTCGAAGACCCCGTCGACCTTGCGGACCGCGGCCAGCAGGTGCCCCAGGTGCTTCGGGTCGGCCATCTCGAAGCTGAACCGGCTCACCGCCACCCGGTCGCGGGTGGTGGTGACGGTCGCGGAGAGGATGTTGACCCGCTCGTCGGAGAGGACCCGGGTGACGTCCGTGAGGAGCTTGTGCCGGTCCAGGGCCTCCACCTGGATGGCGACCAGGAAGGTCGAGGCGGAGGTGAGCTTCCAGCTGACCTCGACCACCCGCTCGCTCTGCGCGCGCAGGTCCTCGGCGTTGGCACAGTCGTCGCGGTGCACGCTCACCCCACCGGAGCGGGTGACGAAGCCGAAGACCGCGTCCGGCGGCACCGGGGTGCAGCAGCGGGCCAGCTTGATCCAGACATCGCTGACGCCGCGGACCACGACACCCGGGTCGGCGCTGCTCTGCCGGCTGCGCGGCGGCCGGGTGGCGACGGCGGTCTCGGCGATGTCCTCCGCCGCGCCCTCCTCGCCGCCGTACGCGGCCATCAGCTTCTGCACCACCGACTGCGCGGAGACCTGGCTGTCGCCGACCGCCGCGTAGAGCGAGGCCACGTCGGCCAGGTGCAGGTCCCGGGCGATCGCCATCAGCGCGTCGGAGGTGAGCATCCGCTGCAACGGCATGCCCTGCTTGCGCATGGCCTTGACGATCGAGTCCTTGCCGGCCTCGATCGCCTCCTCGCGCCGCTCCTTGTTGAAGTACTGGCGGATCTTGGTGCGGGCGCGCGGGCTCTTGACGAAGCCGAGCCAGTCCTGCGTCGGGCCGGCCGTGTCGGACTTCGAGGTGAAGATCTCGATCACGTCGCCGTTGGACAGCGTCGACTCCAGCGGCACCAGCTTGCCGTTGACCCGCGCCCCGATGCACTTGTGCCCGACCTCGGTGTGCACCGCGTACGCGAAGTCCACCGGCGTCGACCCGGTCGGCAGCGGGATGACGTCACCCTTCGGGGTGAAGACGTACACCTCCTGGCTGGACAGGTCGAACCGGAGCGCGTCGAGGAACTCGCTCGGGTCGGCCGCCTCGCGCTGCCAGTCGAGCAGCTGGCGCAGCCAGGTCATCTCGTCGATGTGCGCCGGCGGGCCGACCACCGGGGTGCCCTTGTGCTCCTTGTACTTCCAGTGCGCGGCGATGCCGAACTCGGCGGTGCGGTGCATCGCGTAGGTGCGGATCTGCATCTCCACCGGCTTGCCGGTGGGCCCGATGACCGTCGTGTGCAACGACTGGTACATATTGAACTTGGGCATCGCGATGTAGTCCTTGAACCGGCCCGGCACCGGCTGCCAGTTGGCGTGGATGACGCCCAGCGCCGCGTAGCAGTCCCGCACCGTGTCGACCAGGATCCGCACCCCGACCAGGTCGTAGATGTCGTTGAAGTCGCGGCCCCGCACGATCATCTTCTGGTAGATCGAGTAGAGGTGCTTCGGCCGGCCGGTGGTCTCCGCCTTGATCTTGGCGGCCTTGAGGTCGGTCGACACCTTCTGGGTCACCTGGCGCAGCAGCGCCTCGCGCTGCGGCTGGTGCTCCCCGATCAGGCGGTTGATCTCCTCGAACCGCTTCGGGAACAGGGTGCCGAAGGCGAGATCCTCCAGCTCCCACTTGATGGTGTTCATACCGAGGCGGTGGGCCAGCGGAGCCAGGATCTCCAGCGTCTCCTTGGCCTTCTGCTCCTGCTTGGGGCGGGGCAGGAAGGTCAACGTACGCATGTTGTGCAGCCGGTCGGCCAGCTTGATCACCAGCACCCGGGGGTCCTTGGCCATGGCCACGACCATTTTGCGGATCGTCTCCGCCTTGGCCGCGTCGCCGAGCTTGACCTTGTCGAGCTTGGTCACGCCGTCGACCAGCAGCGCCACCTCGCCGCCGAAGTCGGCGCGCATCGCGTCGAGGGTGTATTCCGTGTCCTCGATCGTGTCGTGCAGCAGCGCGGCGACCAGGGTGGTGGTGTCCATCCCGAGGTTGGCCAGGATGGTCGCCACGGCGAGGGGGTGGGTGATGTACGGATCACCGGACTTGCGGTACTGACCCGAGTGCCAGCGCGCGGCGGTGTCGAAGGCGCGCTGCAGCAGCCGGGCGTCAGCCTTGGGGTGGTTCTCCCGGTGGGTGGCGATCAGCGGCTCGAGGACCTCGCTCACCTGCGAGGTCTGCCACGGGGCGTTGAACCGGGCCAGCCGGGCGCGCACCCGCCGGCCGGTCGGCGCGTTGGAGAGGGCGAACCCCGCGCTGGGCGCGGGCTCACCCGCGGTCTCGGTCGGGAACGGCACGACGACCGCCCCGCCGTCCGCCCGCGCGTCGGGTCCGCCGCCGGAGCCACCGGTCACCCGGGCCGGCGGGTTGCCGCTCCGCTCGGTCACCGAGCCGTCCGCGTCGCCTGTCGGGTGCACCGTGCCCTCCACCGGAGGGACGACATCGTGGGACACCGGCCTCCTCACCGCTCGCCGGGAATGCGCCGGCCGTCCGGCCGACGTCCTGTTCAACCGGCCGAGGGGCCGGCGTTGTTCCGTGTCGACCGCCCCGGGCCGACATGGACCGCTCGGGCCACCCGGAACCTCGCGGCCCCGGCGGCCCCGCACCGGCCGTGCGGCCGGCCGTCACGCCGCCGGACGGGTCACCCGACCGGTCAGCAAAGGGCAATGCTACCCGCACGCACGGTACGCCGCCGCTCCGCCGGACGGACCGCGCCGGGTCGGCCCGACGGGCCGGGGTGTCAAACGGTCAGCAGGGCATGGACCGGACGCGGGGCGAGCCGCTCGCGCCCCTTGAGGAAGCCCAGCTCCAGCAGCACCGTGAAGCCCGCGACCGTGCCGCCGGCCCGCTCGACCAGGTCGAGGGTGGCCTCGGCGGTGCCGCCGGTGGCCAGCACGTCGTCCACCACGAGCACCCGGTGGCCGGCGGTGAACGCGTCCTGGTGCACCTCCAGGGTCGCCTCGCCGTACTCGAGGGCGTAGGAGGCGGAGTGGGTGGCCCGGGGGAGCTTGCCCGCCTTGCGGACCGGCACCACGCCCACCCCGGTGGCATACGCGATGGCCGCCGCGAGCACGAAGCCCCGCGCCTCGATGCCGGCCACCGCGTCGAACGAGTCGCGCCCGTGGTACGCGATGATCCCGTCGATCACCTCGCGGAAGACGTCGCCGTCGGCGAAGAGCGGCATCAGGTCCTTGAACACGACACCGGGCTTGGGGAAGTCCGGCACGTCCAGCACCCGGCTGGCGACCAGCTGGGCGACCTGCGGGCCGCTGTCCCCCCGTACCCCGGTGGTGTGGGTCTCGGTCACGGTGCGTCCTTGTCCCTTCGAACGACGACGGCGTCCGTCATGCTGCTCGCACAGCATGGCGGACGCCGTCCGGTCGATTTCTACCGGGTCTCCCCGGCCCGGTCAGCGGCGCTTCGCGCCGCCCGGCCGGTTGCCCCCGCCACCGGGACGGCCGCCCCGGGTGCCGGTGGGACGCTTGCCAACCGGCCGCGCGCCCACCTTCGGCGCGGCGCCGGCGAGGGCCGCCGCCTCCGGGTCGATGGTCTCGGCCGCGGCCGGAGTGGCCTTCGGCGCGCCCTTCGGGGCGATCTCGCCCCGGGCGATGGCGCCCCGCCGGGCCAGCACCCGCTTGTTGTGGGCGCTGATCCGCGGGTCCTGGTTCTTGAGCAGCACCAGCAGCGGCGTGGCCAGCAGGATCGAGGTCAGGAACGCGACGGCCATACCGACGAAGAGCACCAGGCCGAGGTCCTTGAGCGTGCCGGCGCCGAGCAGACCCGCCCCGATGAAGAGCAGACCACCGACCGGCAGCAGCGCGACCACGGAGGTGTTCAGCGACCGCATGAGGCTCTGGTTGAGCGCCAGGTTGGCCGCCTCGCCGTAGGTCATGTTGTTGTTCGCGGTGATGCCCCGGGTGTTCTCCTGGACCTTGTCGAAGACCACCACCACGTCGTAGAGCGCGAAGCCCAGGATGGTGAGGAAACCGATGATCGTCGACGGGGTGACCTCGAAGCCGACCAGCGAGTAGATACCGGCGGTGAGGACCAGGTTGGTGAGCAGCGAGGCGATCGAGGCGACCGCCATCCGCCACTCGAAGCGCAGCACGAGGTAGATCGCCACCACCGCGATGAAGATCAGCAGACCGAGCAGCGCCCGGGAGGTGACCTGGCTGCCCCATGCCTCGGAGACCTGGCTGCCGCTGATCTGGTCGGGCTGGATGCCGAACTCCTGGGCCATCCTGGTCTTGACCGCGTTGGCCTGGTCGGCGCTGAGCTGCGTGGTGCGCAGCTCGTAGTACTGGCCGCTGGTGCTGCCGACCTTCTGCGCGGTCACCACCTTAGCGCCGCCGCCCTCGGCCGCCAGCGCGGTGTTGACCTTGTCCTCGGCCTGGGCCATGGTGCCGACGCTGGCCGGCACCTGGAACGAGTTGCCGCCGGCGAACTCGATGCCGAGGCTGAAGCCCCGGATCGCGAAGCTGAGCACGGCGATCAGCACCAGCACGCCGGCGACGGTGAACCACAGCTTGCGCCGGCCGACGATGTTGAGATCGGCCTCGCCCCGGTAGAGCCGGGCGGCCAGACCAGTCTTAGCCATCTCAGGCCTCCTTGACGCGCGGGTTGCGGGCGGTGCCCTGCTCGGCCGACCGGGCCGGCAGGGCCCGGCCGAGACCGCTGACCCGCGGGGACAGGAACGCCCGGGTCCGGGCGAACATCGTCATGATCGGGTGACGGAAGAGGAAGACGACGACCAGGTCGAGGACCGTCGCCAGGCCGAGCGCGAAGGCGAAGCCCTTCACCGCGCCGACCGAGACGATGTAGAGCACCACGGCGGACATCAGGGTGATGGCGTTCGCCGAGATGATCGTCCGGCGGGCCCGGACCCACGCCCGCGGCACCGCGCTGCGCGGGCTGCGGCCCTCCCGGATCTCGTCCTTGAGCCGCTCGAAGTAGATGACGAACGAGTCCGCCGCGACACCGAGCGAGACGATCATGCCGGCGATGCCGGCGAGGGTGAGGGTGAAGCCGATCGACCGGCCGAGCACCACCAGCGCGCCGAAGACCAGCAGGCCGGAGAGCACCAGGCTGAGGAAGATCACCGAGCCGAGCAGCCGGTAGTAGAAGAACGAGTAGATGATGACCAGCAGCATGCCGATGCCGGCCGCGAGCAGGCCCGCCTGCAGGTGGCTGGAGCCCAGCGTCGCGGTGACGTTCTGCTGCTCCTGCGGCACGAAGGTCACCGGCAGCGCGCCGTAGCGGAGCTGGCTGGCGAGCTTGTTCGCGCTCTTGTTGTCGAAGCTGCCGGTGATCTGCGAGTCACCGGTCAGCACGCCCTGGATCTCCGGCGAGGAGACGATCTCGTTGTCCAGGACCACCGCCACGCGGCACTTGCCGTCCTGGCCGAGCGCGGTCTGGTCGCAGGCCTGGCCCTCGTTGTTGAACGCCTCGCGGGTCAACGCGGTCCACTTCTCCTGGCCCTTGCCGGTGAAGTTCAGGCTGACCACCCACTGGCTGGTCTGGTCGAGCACCGCGTTGGCGTCCTTGACGTCCGTGCCGAGCACCTTCGCCTTGTCGAGCAGGTACTTGGCACCGGCCTCGCAGGCCACGGCCTGCTGGTTCGGGTCCTTGATCGACGCCGCCGGCCGATCGTCCAGCTGGGCGCAGGTGATGGTCGGCACGTTGAACTGCATGTCGGCGGGCAGCACGCCGATCTCCTGCGCGGAGAGGGCGCCGAACGGCTTGAGCTTCTCCGCCAGCGACGGGTCGGTGGTGAGGTCGGCCGGGGCCTTCAGGCCGGTGGCGGCGGCCCAGGCGGCCGCGCCGACCTTCTGCTCGACGGCCTTGCGCTGCTGCTCGACGCTCTGCGGCACCGGCTCGGCGCTCGGGGTCGGCGCGGCGCTCGCCGAGGCCGACGGGGTCGGCGCCGCGGCGCTGGCGCTCGGCGTCGGGGCCATGCCGCCCTGACCACCGGCGCTCGGCGAGGCGGTGGCCTTGGCGCTGCCGCTCGGCTTCGCCTTCGGCGAGGCGCTGCCGGACGGCTTCGGCGTGGCGCTGCCGGACGGGGCCGGGGTGGCGCTCGCGCTCGGGGCCGGGGCGGCGGCCGCGCCGCTGCCGTCGGTGGCCTTGAGGACCTTGCGGAAGCGCAGCTCGGCGGCGCTGCCGACGTCGGTCAGGTCCCGGTTCTCACCGGGCAGGGAGATGACGATGTTGCGGTTGCCCTCGGTGACCACCTCGGCCTCGGCCACGCCGTACGCGTTGACCCGGCTCTCGATGATCTGGCGCGCCTCCTCGAGGTTGGCGGCCGTCGGAGGCTTGCCGTCCACGGTGTTGGTGGCCTCGAGCGTCAGCCGGGTGCCGCCGATCAGGTCCAGGCCGAGCCGGGGCTCCAGCCGGTCCTGCCAGCCGCCTTTGGCGCCGCCCGAGAAGAACACCAAGAGATAGAGGACGACGAAGATGAGCCCGAGCACGGCGAGCTGCCGTCCGGGCCGCATCTGTCCCTGAGGTGGTGCCACGGCTGTCTTGTCTCCCTGTACGGTCGCGCCGCTGGGCAGCGGCGACGAAGTCGGGCCGGGGGTGTCCGCCCGACTGCTCTGGCGGGTCGACGTCACCGGCCGACACGCCTCCCGGACCCGGCGCGGCGGCGGCGGGCGGGAGGTACGCGTGTCGGCGTCGGACGCCGACCCAACTATCCACTTGTATCGCTGAATCCGCTGCCCCTTCCGGGGCGCGCGATCACTCCTTGACCGGCTCGGCTTCCTCGGTGATCGTCTCGGCCTCCGGCTGCTCGGCCCGGGTGACCACGCGGGCGATCGCCGGGCGGGCGTACCGGGTCTGCACGCCCGGGGCCACCTCGAGCAGGACGGTCTCGTCCGCCACGTCGGTGACGGTGCCGTAGAGCCCGCCGATGGTGACGACCTCGTCGCCCGGGGAGAGCGCGGACTGCATCTGCTCGGCCTCGCGGCGCCGCTTCTGCTGGGGGCGGATCATCATGAAGTACATGACGCCGAAGAGCAGGGCGATCATGAGGATCGGCGTCAGACCGCCGGCCCCGCTGCCGGTTTGTGCGAGAGGCACAGTTGTTGACCTTCCCATTGGCCTCCACGCGACCCCGAGGGCGCCGGAGCGGAGGCGGATTCTCACGTCCTGTACAGACCGCGGCGAAGTCTAGTCCCTGCTCCTGGGAACACCGAATGCGACCCAGATCACGTTCGGATCACGGCTGATCGGTCTGCACCGAGAACAGATCGGGCACGGGAGGGGCATCCGCACCAAATGTACCATTCGGCGGCGTACGCCCCAGGTGATGCCAGGCGGCCTCGGTGGCGACCCGGCCCCGGGGCGTCCGGGCGAGCAGGCCGGCGCGCACCAGGAACGGCTCGCAGACCTCCTCCACCGTGTCCGGCTGCTCCCCCACCGCCACGGCGAGGGTGGAGAGGCCGACCGGCCCGCCCCGGAACGAGTCCACCAGCGCGGTGAGCACCGCCCGGTCCAGCCGGTCCAGACCGAGGGCGTCGACGTCGTACACGGTGAGGGCGGCGCGGGCGGTCTCCAGGTTGACCACCCCGTCGGCCCGGACCTCGGCGAAGTCACGCACCCGGCGCAGCAGCCGGTTGGCGATGCGTGGCGTGCCCCGGGACCGGCCGGCGATCTCGCTCGCGCCGTCGTCGGTGATCGGCACGCCGAGGATCCGGGCGGACCGCTTCAGCAGCACCTCCAGCTCGGCCGGGGCGTAGAAGTCGAGGTGGGCGACGAAGCCGAACCGGTCCCGCATCGGGCCGGTGAGCAGCCCGGACCGGGTGGTCGCGCCGACCAGGGTGAACGGCTCGACATCGAGCGGGATGGCGGTGGCGCCCGGGCCCTTGCCGACCACCACGTCGACCCGGAAGTCCTCCATCGCGCTGTAGAGCAGCTCCTCGGCCGGCTTGGCGATCCGGTGGATCTCGTCGATGAACAGGACGTCGCCCTCGGCGAGGCTGGTCAGGATAGCCGCCAGATCGCCGGAGCGTTCGATGGCCGGGCCGCTGGTCACCCGGATCCCCGAGCCCAGCTCGGCGGCCACGATATTGGCCAACGTCGTCTTCCCGAGGCCAGGCGGGCCCGAGAGGAGAATGTGGTCGGGCGGGGAGCCGCGCCGCATCGCCCCCTTGAGCAGCAGGTCGAGCTGGTCGCGGACTCGGTGCTGGGCGATGAACTCATCCAGCCGCTTCGGGCGGACGCTCGCCTCCGCGTCCCGTTCCGCGTCGCTGACGTACGCCGAGACGAGGTTCTCCCCGGTCATCGCGTGCGGCCCAGGAGGCGGATGGCCTGCTTGAGCAGGACCGGCACGGGCGGCACCTCGCCGTCGACGGTCTCCGCGACGGCGGCCACCGCCTGCTCGGCCTGGCCGGCCGTCCAGCCCAGCCCGACCAGGGCCTGGCGGACCTGCTCGGGCCAGGCGCCCGCGGTCACCCCGGCGGCGCCGTCCACGCCGACCGGCACCGGGCCGATCCGGTCGCGCAGTTCGAGGACGAGGCGCTCGGCGCCCTTCTTGCCGATGCCGGGCACCCGGGTCAGGGCGGCGGTGTCGGCGTTGGCGATGGCCTTGCGGACCGCGTCGGGGGTGTGCACGGCGAGCACCGCCTGGGCCAGCCGGGGGCCCACCCCGCTGGCGGTCTGGAGCAGCTCGAACAGCTGCTTGGCGTCGTCGTCGGCGAAGCCGTAGAGGGTGAGCGAGTCCTCCCGGACCACCAGGCTGGTGGCCAGCCGGGCCGGCTGGCCGACCCGCAGCTCGGCGAGCGTGCCGGGGGCGCACTGCACCGCCAGGCCGACGCCGCCCACCTCCACCACCGCGTGGTCCGGACCGGTCGCGGTCACCGTGCCGCGCACGCTGGCGATCATCGTCGTCCTCCTCGTCGTGCCCGCTCGGCCGCGACGGCCAGCTTGGACCGGGTGCCGCCGCGCCAGACGTGGCAGATGGCCAGGGCCAGCGCGTCGGCGGCGTCGGCGGGCCGGGGCGGCTCGGGCAGCCGCAGCAGTCGGGTGACCATGCTGGTCATCTGCGCCTTGTCCGCCTGGCCGGAACCGGTCACCGCCGCCTTGACCTCGCTCGGGGTGTACGTCTGCACCGGCAGGCCGGCCCGCGCCCCGGCCAGCACGGCGATCCCACTGGCCTGGGCGGTGCCCATCACCGTGCGGACGTTGTGCTGGGTGAACACCCGTTCCACGGCCACCGCGTCCGGCTTGTGCTCGGCGACCAGGTCGGTGAGCGAGCGGTCCAGGTGCAGCAGGCGCAGCGCCAACTCGTCGGCCGAGTCGGTGTAGACCACGTAGTAGGCGACCAGCGTGCAGGGGCGGCCCGGCACGCCCTCGACCACGCCGACTCCGCACCGGGTCAGCCCCGGGTCGACGCCCAGCACCCGCACGCCGCCTCCTCCCCCAGCCGCCAGCAGTACGTGTGTTCGACACCTTACTGGTCACCGGTGACGCCCACCGGATCGGACACGCCGGGGCCCGAGGGAGGGGGTAATCGCCACACACTGAAGCGGTCGAGTATGTGTCGTCGCCCCATGTGCCGCCGGCCACACAACTCGTAGCTTTGTGCGCCATGACGGCAGAACCCGTGGTGGTCCCCCACGTCGTACGCGTCGACCTCTCCGGTCGTAGCGCCCTGGTGACCGGTGGTGGCAGCGGCATCGGACGGGCCTGTGCCCTGCGCCTGGCGGCGGCCGGCGCGGCGGTGCTGGTGGTCGACCGGAACGTGGAGGCGGCCAAGGCGGTGGCCGCCGAGGCGGGCGGCCGGGCCGAGGGGATCGACCTGGCCGACCGGGCCGCCGTGGACCGGCTCGACGTCGACGTGGACATCGTCGTCAACAACGCCGGCCTCCAGCACGTCGCCCCGGTGCAGGACTTCCCGCCGAACCGCTTCGAGTACATCCAGCGGGTGATGGTGGAGGCGCCGTTCCTGCTGATCCGCCGGGCCCTGCCCGGCATGTACGCCAGGGGCTGGGGCCGGATCGTCAACATCTCCTCGGTGCACGGCTTGCGCGCCTCGCCGTACAAGTCGGCGTACGTCGCGGCGAAGCACGCCCTGGAGGGCCTGTCGAAGGTGGTCGCGCTGGAGGGTGCCGCGCACGGGGTGACCTCGAACTGCATCAACCCGGCGTACGTGCGGACCGCCCTGGTGGAGAGCCAGATCGCCGACCAGGCCGCCAGCCACGGGATCGGCGAGGACGAGGTGGTCGAGAAGATCATGCTGGCCCGGGCGGCGATCAAGCGGCTGATCGAGCCGGAGGAGGTGGCGGAACTCGTGGCGTACCTCTGCTCGCCGCCGGCCGCGTTCATCACCGGCGCGGCCATCGCCCTCGACGGGGGCTGGA
Organism: Micromonospora solifontis; assembly: GCF_003725545.1. Classification (GTDB taxonomy): domain Bacteria; phylum Actinomycetota; class Actinomycetes; order Mycobacteriales; family Micromonosporaceae; genus Micromonospora; species Micromonospora solifontis. Next base: position 29,039 of record NZ_RJLN01000029.1, read on the forward strand.
CGGCCAACTAGTGGCCCCGCGCACAATGTCGGTCATGTCATCGCCGGTCGAGTTTCTGGAACTGCTGGCCCGGGAGGCCGCCGCGGTCGAGTTCGAGGGCCCGCTGGTGGCCGCCCGGGCCGCCGGCCTGCCCGCCGAGCGGCTGGCCGAGCTGGAACAGGCGAAGGTGGTGGCGCTGCGGGTCCGCGCGCTGCTGGAGCGCCGGCGCCGCCGGGAGATCGAGCTGTCCGGCCTGTATGAGACCGCGAGCGACCTGGCCGGGCTGCGCGACCTGGACGACGTGCTGCGGGCGATCGTGCACCGCGCCCGGATCCTGCTCGGCACCGACGTGGCCTACATGACGCTCAACGACGACGAGCGCGGCGACACGTACATGCGGGTCACCGACGGCTCGATCTCGGCCCGGTTCCAGCGGCTGCGGCTGGGAATGGGCGACGGCCTCGGCGGGCTCGTGGCGCAGACCGGCACCCCGTACGTCACCGCCAACTATCAGGAGGACGAGCGGTTCCGGCACACCGGGGAGGTGGACAGCGGGGTCGGCGAGGAGGGCCTGGTGGCGATCCTCGGCGTGCCGCTGCGGCTCGGTTCCAGCGTGATCGGCGTGCTGTACGCCGCGAACCGCTCGGCCCGGCCGTTCGCCCGGGAGGAGGTGTCGCTGCTGGTCTCCCTCGCCGCGCACGCGGCGGTGGCGATCGACACCGCCCGGCTGCTGGCGGAGACCCGCGCGGCGCTCAAGGAGTTGTCCGCGGCGAACAGCACGATCCGGGCGCACAGCAGCTCGGTGGAGCGGGCCGCGGCCGCCCACGACCGGATGACGGCCCTGGTGGTGCGCGGCGGCGGGATGGAGGACGTGGCGGCGGCGGTCACCGAGGTGCTCGGCGGCGCGCTGCTGGCGCTGGACGCCGAGGGACGGCGGCTGGCCCGGGTGGGCGAGATCGAGGAACCGGACCGGGCGGACATCGTGGAGGCGGTGGCCGCGTCCCGTACGGAGGGGCGCAGCGTGCGCCGGGGTCCGCTCTGGTACGCGGCGGTGGTGGCCGGCGCGGAGAACCTGGGCGCGCTGGTGCTGCGCCCGGACGGCGAGCTGGTCGACGCCGACCAGCGGATCCTGGAGCGGGCCGCGCTGGTCACCGCGTTGCTGCAGCTGTTCCGGCGGACCGTGGCCGAGGCGGAGGGCCGGGTCCGGGGCGAGCTGCTGGACGACCTGATCGCCCGGCCGTTGCGGGACACCGACGCGTTGCGCAGCCGGGCCCGGCGGCTCGGCGTGGACCTGGACGCCCCGCACGTCCTGGTGGCGGTCGGCGACGACGCGATCGCCGCGACCGGCTCGGCCCGGCAGCGGGTGCTCTCCTGGGCCACCACGTACGCCTCGACCCGGGGTGGGCTGGCGGCGGCGCGGGACGGCCGGGTGGTGCTGATGCTGCCCGGCGGCGACGCGGGCGGGGCGGCCCGGGCGGTGGCCCGGGACCTGTCCCGGGTGACCGGCCGGCCGGTGACCGCCGGGGCGAGCGGGCCGTCGACCGGCCCGGCGTCGCTGGCCGTCACGTTCGCCGAGGCGGAGCGCTGCCTGACCGCGTTGGGCGCGCTGGGCCGCGCCGGGGAGGGGGCGAGCACCGCGGAGCTGGGCTTCGTGGGGCTGCTGCTGGGCGCGGTCGGCGACGCGGGCGACCGGGACGTGGCCCGGTTCCTGACCGGGACCGTCGGGCCGGTGGTCGACTACGACGCCCGGCGGGGCACCGCGCTGGTGAAGACGCTGGAGGCGTACTTCGGGGTGGGTGGCAGCCTGGCCCGGGCGGCCGAGCTGCTGCACGTGCACGTGAACACGGTGACCCAGCGGCTGGAACGGGTCGGGCAGCTGCTCGGCGCGGACTGGCAGAAGCCGGAGCGCGCCCTGGAGGTGCAGCTCGCCCTGCGCCTGCACCGCCTGCGCACCCCGCCCGGCTGACCAACCCCGCCCGGCTGATTAACCGCGGCCGGGTCGCCGGCCCGGCGGCGGTGCGGCGTCAGCGGACGCGCAGGCCGTCCAGGACGGCGTCGACGATCCGCTCGGGCAGGAGCCGGTCGTCCAGGTCGGGCTGCCAGCGCAGCATCCGCTGCATCAGCATCGGCCCGCTCAGCAGCGCCATCGCCAGCTCGATGTCCACGTCGGGGCGGAGCTCCCCGCTGCGCATGCCGCGTTGCAGCACCTGCCGCATCAGCTTCCGGCGCGGCTCGACCATGCTCTGGTAGAGCTGGTAGTGCACCGGGCTGCGGTTCACCTCGGGCACCAGGCACGGCATGATCTTGGCGGCCCGCGGGTCGATGTTGTGCCCGATGGCGCCGACCAGGAGCACCAGGTCGTCCCGGATGGAGTGGCCGGACGGTTGCGGCGGGGTGCCCTTGAGGGTGCGCAGCGCGTCCAGCAGCAGCGCGTCCTTGCCGGACCAGCGGCGGTAGATGGTCGCCTTGCCCACCCCGGCGCGGGCCGCGATCGCCTCGATGGAGAGCGCCTCGATGGTGCTGCCCTCGGCGAGCAGGTCGAGGGTGGCCTGCACGATCGCCTCGTCCGCGCGGACGCTCCGCGGTCGGCCGGGCGACCGCGGAGCGTCGGCGTGAGTACTCATGTCGGACATTGTCGCCGAACCTACGGGGTCCCGGCCAACTCCCGCTCGGCGGCCGGCCGGGTCTCGGTCACGACCAGCGGGCGGCCCGGCATCCAGCGCAGGACGATGACGATGCCGAGGGCGGCCACCAGGGCGGAGATCCCCGCCGCCCAGTGCATCGCGGCGACGAAGGAGTCGTTGGCCGCCGCGAGGAGCCGCGGCGCCGCCGGGCCGAGCCGCTCGGCGACCGCGTACGCGCCGGAGATCGACTCGCGGGCCGCGTCGTGGGCCGGGGTGGGCAGGCCGGCCAGCGCCGGGGTCACCTCGTCCCGGTAGACGGCGGACAGGACCGAGCCGAGCACCGCCACGCCGAGCGCGCCGGCCACCTGGCGGACGGTGTTGCTGACCGCCGAGCCGACGCCGGCCTTCTCCCGGGGCAGCGCCGACATGATCGACTCGGTGGCCGGCGGCATGATGTTGGCCATCCCGGCGCCCTGGACGAAGCCGAGCGCCGAGAAGAGCCAGATCGGCGTGTCCGCGTCGATGAACACGAACGCGCCGAGCGCGGCGGCGGTGAGCAGCAACCCGACCGCGGCGACCGCCCGGCCGCCGTAGCGACGCACCATCGCGGCGCTGCGCGGCGCGAAGATCAGCTGGGCGGCCGCGAAGGGCAGGAAGAGCAGGCCGCTCTCCAGCGGGCTGTAGCCGCGGACCAGCTGGAGGTAGAACGCGCCGAAGAACATCACGCCCATCGCGGCGAAGAAGACCAGCCCGACCAGCGCCACCGGGGCGGCGAACCGGGGCACCCGGAACAGCCGGACGTCCAGCGACGGGTGGTCGCTGCGCAGCTCGTGGGCGACGAACCAGCCCAGCACGGCGAGACCGCCGACGATCGCGGCCCAGACCTGGAGCCGGCCGAAGCCGTGCTCGCCGCCGTCGATGATGCCGTAGGTGAGGGCGACCAGGCCGACCACCGAGAGCAGCACGCCGAGCAGGTCCACCCGGCCGGGCTTCGGGTCACGGGACTCGGGCACCAGCGCGGCGACCAGGACCACGCCGAGCGCCACCACCGGCACGTTGATCAGGAAGACCGAGCCCCACCAGTAGTGCTCCAGCAGGGCGCCGCCGAGCACCGGGCCGATCGCCACGGCCAGGCCGACCGCGCCGGCCCAGATGCCGATCGCCTTGGCCCGCTCGCGGGGGTCGAAGACGTTGGAGATGATCGACAGGGTCACCGGCATGATGGCCGCGCCGCCGACCCCCATCAGCGCGCGGGCGGCGATGAGCTGGCCCGGGTCGTGGGCGTACGCGGACAGCAGCGAGGCCAGCCCGAACAGGGCCAGCCCGACCATCAGGAAGCGCTTGCGGCCGAGCCGGTCGCCGAGGACGCCGAAGGTGAACAGCAGCCCGGCGAAGACCAGGGTGTAGGAGTTGATCGCCCACTCCAGCTCGCCCTGGCTGGCCCCGAGGCCGTGCACCGGGTCGGCGAGGGTACGCAGGGCGACGTTGAGGATCGTGTTGTCGAGGACGACCACGAGGAGGCTGATCACCAGCACCCCCAGGATCGCCCACCTCCTCGGGTGTCCGGTGTTCTCGTGCGGTTCCATGTCCGGTTCTCCCCCCGGCTCACCCGCGTCGCAAATACGAAACGGGGCAGACTCGTAACATCGCCGAGCCTAGGTGAGCATATTTCGATACGGAACCGGTTCGTATTGTTTGTGTGCCAGGTCACCCCGCCGCGCCTCCCCCGCCCACCCGAACGGGTCAGGCGGGCGGCCCGGCGGCCAGGGCCAGCCGGAGCGCCGCGTTCCGCACCGGCAGCAGCCGGCGGGCCTGGGAGAGCCGAGCCGCCCACCGGGCCGCCGCGGCGATCCGCTGGGTCGACCGACGCCGGAGCCGGTCGTACGCGCGCAGCGCGCCGGGGACATCGGTGGTGTCGCGGAGGCAGCCGGCCAGCGCCACCGCGTCGATCAGCGCCTGGCAGGCGCCCTGCCCGAGGTCCGGGGTCATGGCGTGGGCGGCGTCCCCGAGCAGCGCCACCCGGCTGGACACGTAGCACGGCAGCGGGGTGAGATCGTGCACCTCGTGGCGCAGGATGCCGTCCGGGGTCAGCGCGTCCAGCAGGCGCGGGATCGGCTGGTGCCAGTCGTCGAAGAGGCGGCGCAGCTCGGCCCGGTCGTCGACGGGCGGCGGGTGGCCGGCGGGGAGCGCGACGGCCGCGTACCAGTTGGTCCGCCCGGATCCCTCCGGCGTGAGGCCGAACTTGCGGCCCCGCCCCCAGGTCTCGCCGCCGACGGGGACCTCGATGTCGGCCACCCCGCGCCAGGCCACCGTGCCGGCGTACCGCAGCGGATAGCGGTCGCCGTACAGGGCGGCCCGGACCACGCTGCCGATCCCGTCCGCCCCGACCACCAGGTCGTACGCCTCGACGAGGGCAGGGACGTCGGCGACCGGCGTGGCGAGGCGCAGCACCGGTCCGGGCAGCGCGCCGGCGAGGGCGGCGAGCAGCACCGGGCGGGTGACCAGGTGCACCGGCTCGCCGTGCCGGCGCTCCAGCCGGTCCACGTCGATGGTGACGATGCGGCTGCCGTCCGGGCGCCGGATGGACCCGGTGGCCTGCCGGCGTCCCCGCCGCCGCCAGACCGCCGATGCCGCCGCCGACCACCGCCGCACGCTTCGCCATGGCGACACCTTACTACAGATGTAGTGTCTGACACTACGGCTGTAGTATGTCGCCGTGACGGATCGCCGGCAGCTCCTCCTCGACGCGGCCATCCGGGTGCTCGGCACCCGGGGCCTGCGGCAGCTCACCCACCGGGCGGTCGACGCCGAGGCGGGCCTCCCGGAGGGCTCCGCGTCGAACGCGTTCCGGACCCGGGAGGCGCTGGTCACCGCCGTCTTCGGCCGCCTGGTCGAGGTGGAGACGGCGGCGTGGGACCAGCTCGCCCGGCAGCTGCCGCCGGGCGACCCGGCCGCCTTCGCGGCGGTGCTCGGCGGACTGATCCGGCAGCTCAGCACCGAGGGGCGGGTGCTCACCCTGGCCCGGTACGCGCTCTTCGCCGAGGCGGCCGTCCAGCCGGCGCTGCGCGCCGAGGTCACCGCCGGCCGGCGGCGGCTGGCCGAGTGGGGCCTGCCGGTGCTCGCCGCGCTCGGTTCGGCCGATCCGCCGGCCCACTTCCCCATGCTGCTCGCCCTGGTGGACGGGCTGCTCACCAACCAGCTCGCCGGCCCGGAGGACGACTTCGACCCGGAGTCGGCGGTGGCCGCGCTGCTCCGCGGCATCCTGCCCGGCTGACCCGCCCGCACCCGGCCGGAGTGTTGACCGGGGCCCTTCCTCACCGACAGGCGGCGGTCGCCTCGGCCAGGCTGGTCAGGCGGGCCGAGGGGGGCGGGACCGGCTCGATCCAGCCGGGCCCGGCGGCGTGCACCCGTACCCCGGGGAAGCCCCGCCGGAAGCGGACCAGGCGGTACGCGCGGCCGGTGGCCGGGGTCTGCGACCAGAGCACCACGACCCGCGGGCGGGTCCGGGCCACGGCGGTGGCCAGCGCGGCCCAGGGCAGCGCCGGTCCGAGGTGCAGGCACCCCCGGCCCTGCTCGCGCAACGCGGCGGCGAGGGCGTGCAGGCCCAGGCAGTGCGTCTCGTGCTCGACGCCGGCCAGCAGCACGCCGCGCGCCGGCAGCGGCCGGCCGGGGTCCCGGCCGGAGACGTCCAGGCCGACCCGGACGCCCTCGGCGAGGGCGTGTTCGACGGCGATCTCGGCGGCGCTGTCCCCCCGCAGCGTGGACAGCACCGGCCGGCAGACCCGCTCCCAGGCCGCCGCCACGCCGGCCTCGGCGACGAGGTCGAGCACCAGCGCGGCGACCCGGATGTCGTCCAGGTCCTCGGCGGCGGCGCGGAGCCGCTTGCGGGCCGCCTCGACGTCCCCCGCCGGTATCGGATCGGTCAGCACCAGACGCACCCCCGGGTAGTTCGTCGCTACCCGGGGGTTCGTCGGGACGGCGGCGTCCGGATGCGCCGCCGGGGAACTCATCGGCGCCGGGCGGCTCCCCGACGCAGCGCCAGGTGGGCGATCGTGCCCCAGATCCCCCGCCGGAACAGCAGCACGACGAGGACGAAGATGCCGCCGGTGACCAGGCCGATGGCCTCGAATCCGGAGAACGACAGCCAGTCCTCCAGTCGGACCACCAGGGCCGCGCCGAGCACCCCGCCCCAGAGGGTGCCGATGCCGCCGAGCACCACCACGATGACCGCCTTGCCGGAGGTGGTCCAGTGCAGCACGTCGAGGGAGACGAACCGGTGGCCGACGGCGAACAGGCCGCCGCCGAGCCCGGCGAGGAATCCGGAGAGGACGAACGCGGTCAGCTTGTAGCGGTGCACGGGGTAGCCCAGCGCCCGGGCCCGGGCCGGGTTGTCGCGGATGCCGACCAGCACCCGGCCGAACGGCGAGTGCACGATCCGCCACGCGGCGAGCAGGCCGAGCAGCACGATCGGCAGGATCGTGTAGTAGAAGTAGTAGTCGTCGGAGAGGTCGACGCCGAAGAAGGTGCGGGGCACCCCCTGCAGGCCGTTCTCGCCCTGGGTGACCGACCGCCACTCGTTGGCCACGTAGTAGACCATCTGCGCGAAGGCCAGCGTGACCATCGCGAAGTAGATCCCGGTGCGCTTGACCGCCAGGTAGCCGATCGGCAGCGCGAGCAGCGCCGCCGCCAGGGCCCCGACCAGCACCGCCGCCGGGAAGGGCAGCCCGGCGTGGATCGCGACCAGGCCGGTGACGTACGCCGAGGTGCCCCAGAACGCGGCGTGCCCGAAGGACATCAGCCCGGTGAAGCCGAGCAGCAGGTCCACCGAGACGGCGAACAGGGCCCAGCAGAGGATGTCCACCGCGACCGCCGGGTAGAGCCCGTTGGGCAGCCAGAGCGCCACGACCAGGCCGGCCGCGAGCAGCGCGTACCGGACCCAGCCGGGGGCCCGGGCGACGGTGAGCAGCCCGGACGGCGGGGTGGGCCGGGCCGACTCCTCGGCGGGGGTGTCGACAGCGCTGCTCATGGCCACCTCGGTTCGCGACTGCGGGGCTCGCAGACCCGGCTCACTCCTCGCGCTCACGCCGGGGCCTCCTCACGGCCGAACAGGCCGGCCGGGCGCCAGAGCAGCACCACGGCCATCACCACGAAGACGACGGTCTGCGACACGATCGGGAAGTCCGACAGGTACGCCTCGCCCCACGCCTGGATCAGACCGATGCCGAAGCCGGCGGCGACCGAGCCGAAGATCGAGCCGAGGCCGCCGATCACCACCACCGCGAAGACCACGATGATCAGGTCGGCGCCCATCAGCGGATTCACCGCGCGCATCGGGGCGGCGAGGACCCCCGCGAGCCCGGCCAGGGCGATGCCGAAGCCGAACACGGGGGTGACCCACTTCCCCACGTCGATGCCGAAGGCCCGGGTCAGCTCCGGCCGCTCCGTGGCGGCCCGGACCACCATGCCCACCCGAGTGCGGCCCAGCACCCACCACACCGCGACGCAGAGCAGCACGGTGAAGGCGAGGATGAACACCCGGTACGTGGGGAAGTCGAACAGTCCGAAGTCGACCGACCCGCTCAGCTCGTCCGGGGTGTGGTACGGGCTGGACTGCGTGCCGTACCGGGACTTGACGAGGTCCTGGAGGATCAGCGTGAGACCGAAGGTGAGCAGGAAGTTGTAGAGCGGGTCGAGCCGGGTCAGCCGGTGGATCACCGCCCGCTCCAGCACCATGCCGAGCAGCCCCAGCGCCAGCGGCATGATCACCAGCGCCGCCCAGAACGGCACGCCCGCCTCGGCAAGCAGCACGTACGCCCCGAAGGCGCCGAGCATGTAGAAGGCGCCGTGGGCGAAGTTCACCACCCGGAGCATGCCGAAGATGACCGCGAGCCCGAGGGCGAGCAGGGCGTAGAACGCCCCGCTCACCAACCCGTTGAACGTGTTCTGCAGGAAGCCCGACATCAGCCCGTCACATCTTGCAGTCGGCCGACGGGGCGCGGAACGCCTCGGCCGCCGGAATGGTCTTGAGGATCTTCACGTAGTCCCACGGCTCGGAGACCTCGGCCTGCGGCTTCACCTGGGCCAGGTACGCGTCGTGGATGACCCGGTGGTCCTCGGCGCGGATCTTGCCGTTGCGCAGGAAGAGGTCGTTGACCTCCTTGCCTTCGAGCTTCTTGACCACGGCGTCCGCGTCGTCGGTGCCGGCGGCCTGCACCGCCTCCAGGTACTGCATGGCGGCGGAGTAGTTGGCCGCGTGCGCGAAGGACGGCCGGGTGCCGGTCTCCTTCTGGAACTTGTCGGCCCAGTCGCGGTTCTGCTGGTCGAAGTTCCAGTACCAGGCGTCGGTGTAGGTGGTGCCGGCGAGCGCGGCCGGGGTGAGCGAGTGGATGTCGGAGATGAACATCAGGCCCACGGCCAGGCCGATCCCCTTGTCCCGCAGCTTGAACTCGTTGTACTGCTTCACCACGTTGACCAGCTCGGCGCCGGCCTGCATGGTGCCCAGCACCTGCGGCTTCGGGTTCATCGCCGCGGCCTTGAGCAGGAACGACGAGTAGTCGCCGCTGGTGTTCGGGAACGGCGCGCCGTCCTTGCCGATGACCTGCCCGCCGGCGGCGGTGATCGCGGCGGAGAAGCTCTTCTCCATGTCCTGCCCGAAGGCGTAGTTCGGGTACAGGATGTACCAGTTCTTGCCGACCTGCTCGGTGGTCACCGTGCCGGTGCCGTGGGCCAGCATGTACGTGTCGTACGCGTAGTGGAAGGTGTACTTGTTGCAGCTCTTGCCGGTCAGGTCGGTGGTCGCCGCGCCGATGTTGAAGTAGAGCTTCTTCTTCTCCTTGGCCACATCGGCGACCTTGAGGGCGGCCGACGAGGTCGGCACGTCCAGGATGGCGTCCACGCCCTTGCGGTCGTACATCTCCTGGGCCTTGCTGTTCGCCACGTCCGGCTTGTTCTGGTGGTCGGCGGTCTCCACGGTGATGTCCTTGGTGATCGCCTTGTCGCCGTACTTGGCCTTGAAGTCGGCGATGGCCATCTCCACGGCCTTGACCGAGTTCTTCCCGGACAGCTCCGAGTAGGCCCCGGACTGGTCGTTCAACACGCCCAGCACGATCTTGTCGCCGCTCAGCTTCGAGTCGCCACCGGACTGCGGGCCACCTCCGCCGCAGCCGGCGACCAGCAGCACAGCCGCCGAGGCGGCGGCCACACCCACGCTCTTCCGCATGTCAATCCCCTTCGTACCGCGCGGTCCGCGCGGGTCAGCCGTCGTTTCAGATGCCGAGGTACGCCAGCAGCTCGCGCTCCCGCGAGCGCACCTCGGAGTTGTCCATCGCCTCCGCGATCCGTCCCTCGGCCAGCAGGTAGTGCCGGTCGGCGACGCCGGTGGCGAAGTGCAGGTTCTGCTCGACCAGCAGCACGGTCACGCCGTGCTGCTTGGCCTCCCGCAGCAGGTCGCCGACCTGCTGCACGAGCAGCGGCGACAGCCCCTCGGTGGGCTCGTCGCAGAGCAGCAGCCGGGCGCCCATCCGGAGCACCCGGGCCAGGGCGAGCATCTGCTGCTCGCCGCCGGAGAGCATGGTGGCCGCCGAGTCGCGCCGGGTGTGCAGCGCCGGGAACGCCTCGTAGATCCGGTCCAGGGACCACGGGTCGGGGCCGACCCGGGGCGGCAGGGTGAGGTTCTCGGTGACGGTCAGCGTCGCGTACGCGCCGCGGTCGTCCGGGACCCAGCCGAGCCCCGCCCGGGCCCGCTTGTACGCCGGCAGCCGGGTGACGTCCCGGCCGTCGAGGGTGATCGTGCCGCGCTGGCCCGGGTGCAGCCCCATCACGCTGCGCAGCAGGGTGGACTTGCCGGCCCCGTTGCGGCCGACCAGGGTGACCACCTCGCCGGCGGCCACCTCCAGGCTCACCTCCCGCAGCACCTGCGCCTCGCCGTACCAGGCGGAGAGGTTCTCAATGCGCAGCATCCGCGGCTCCCAGGTAGGCGGTGATGACCCGCTCGTCGGCCCGGACCTGCTCGTACGGCCCCTCGACCAGCACCTTGCCGGCCTGCAGGACGGTCACGGTGTCGGCGAGCCGGCCGACGACGCTCATGTTGTGCTCGACCATCACCACGGTCCGGCCCTTGCGGACGGCGGCGATCAGGCCGACGGTGCGATCGACGTCCTCCAGCCCCATCCCGGCGGTGGGCTCGTCGAGCAGCAGCACCTTGGGGTCGAGGGCGAGGGCGATGGCCAGCTCCAGGGCCCGCTTGCGGCCGTACGCCAGCGCCTCGGCCGGCGCCTCCGCCAGCTCGGCGAGGTCGACCATGGCGAGCAGCTCGTCGGCCCGGTCCCGGTAGCGGCGCATCAGCGTGGCCGAGCGCCAGAACCGCCAGCCCAGCCCGCTGGGCGACTGGAGGGCCAGCTGCACGTGCTCCCGGGCGGAGAGCTGCGGGAAGAGGCTGGTGATCTGGAAGGAGCGGGCCACGCCCAGCCGGGCGACCCGCTCCGGCGGCAGGCCGGTGATGTCCCGGCCGTCCAGCTCAATCCGCCCGCCGCTGGCCGGCAGGAAGCCGGTGAGCAGGTTGAACAGGGTGGTCTTGCCGGCGCCGTTCGGCCCCACCAGGGCGTGCACGGTCTCCGGCGCCACGTCGAGGTCGACCCCGTCGACGGCCCGGAAGCCCCGGAAGTCCCGGGTCAGCCCACGGGCCGACAGGATCGCTTGCCCGGCCATCGCCTCACCCTCCGCAGGTGCGTCCGGCGACGACCAGGTCGGTGACCACGGTCACAGGGTCGTCGCGTGCAGGAAACCTACGGTGCGCCGAAGCGGTCGAGCCATGTCGATCGCCCACACATTCGGGCGGCGTCGAGCGGGCCCGCCCTCCATAGGGACGGGCCCGCGCGCCCCTTTCGACCGGGCCCGACCGGGATCGGCGAGCGTCGACATGTGGCGCCGCCACCGTCACCGGGTGGCGGCGTACTCCGGCAGGGTGAGGCCGTCGGCGTGGCTGAAGAACAGCTTGGTGGCGAGCCCGCGCAGCGGGCGGGAGGTCATCGCCCGCATGGACGCGTCCCGCATCCGGATCGCGGTCCGGCTGGCCGGCAGGAACCCGGAGATCCCGCCGCCCGGCAGCTCCTGCCCCTTCTTGACGTGCGCCCGCAGCAGCTCCTCGTACCGGCGGTACGCGACCCGGTGGTCACCCCCGGCGGCGGCCAGCTCCCCGGCCAGCAGGTACGCCCCGACCAGGGAGAGGCTGGTGCCCTGCCCGGTCAGCGGGGAGGGGCACCAGGCGGCGTCGCCGAGCAGCGCCACCCGCCCGGCACTCCAGGAGTCCATCCGCACCTGCCCGTACCGGTCGAAGTAGAAGTCCGGCGCGTCGCCCATCGCGGCCAGCAGCTCGGCGGCGCGCCAGCCGACGTCGGCGAAGCGCGCCGCGAGCAGCCGCTGCTGGGCCGCCCGGTCCCGGCGGTCCACGTCCAGTTCCGGCGAGGCGAAGCTGAAGAAGGCGCTGGACCGGCCGTGCCGGTTCGGGCGGGTGCCGACCACCCGGCCGCCGGGGGCGTTGTGCAGCAGGAACCAGCCGGTCTCGTCCGGGTTCGGGGTGGTGAAGTACGCCAGGTACGCCCCCAGCGGCCGGACGTACGCCGATTCGGGGCCGAAGGCGAGGGCCCGGGTGCGCGAGTGCGAGCCGTCCGCGCCGACCACCAGGTCGACGGTGCGCGGCGCGGAGCGGGTGAAGGTGAGCCGCACCCCCTCGTCGGTCTGGGTGAGCGACTCGATCGAGTCGTCGAAGACGTACTCCACGTCGGCGCGGGTCTTCTCGTACAGCAGCCGGGCCAGGTCGCCGCGCTCGATCTCGATGTCGGCGACGATGCCCTCGCCGGCGAAGGCATGCACCGGCATCCGGGCGCGCACCTCGCCCCGCGCGTCCACGTACGCCAGGCCCTGCTCGCGGACGCACTCGGCCCGGATCCGGTCGGTCAACCCCATCCGCCCGACCACCTCGCGGGCGGTCCCCCGCACGTCGACCGCCTGCCCGCCGGGGCGCAGCCCCGGTGTGCGTTCCACCACCGTGACGGCGAAGCCGTACCGGCGCAGCCAGAAGGCCAGGGCGGGGCCGGCGATGCCGGCGCCGGAGATGAGTACCGTCCTGTCGTTCATCAGAGCGCTCCCGAGTTCGTGCGTACACCGTCAACCCGGCCCGCGCCGGGTCTGCGTCGGACGGTATGCGCGCGGCGTTCCCCGCGCCCGCGGCGAACTAGTACGCTGCGCCCACGAGGGCCGGCCGGCCCCGCTCGCACTAGTACGCTCCGCCGGGGAGGACCGCGATGACCGGTGTCGAGCCGCCGTACCGGCGGATCGCCGCGGAGATCCGCCGCCGCATCGACCTCGGGGAGCTGCGCCCCGGCGACCCGGTGCCCTCGGCCCGCCGGCTCACCCGCGAGCACGGGGTGGCGATCGCCACCGCCACCAAGGTCCTCGCCCTGCTCCGCGACGAGGGCCTCGTGCTGACCCGACCGGGTGCGGGCACCGTGGTCGCCCCGGCCCACCGGCCCTCCGGGCCGGGCACGTCCACCGCCGCGCCGCGACCCGGGACCGCCGGGGCGCCGTCCGGCCCGCGGCGCGGCCCGGACGGCGGTGAGCCGGAGCTGAGCCGGGACGCCTTGATCCGTCGGGCCGTCGCCCGCGCCGACGCGGGCGGCCTCGGCGCGGTCTCCATGCGCCAACTCGCCGCCGAGCTGGGCACGGCCACCATGTCGCTCTACCGGCACGTACGCGGCCGGGACGACCTGATCCTCGCCATGGCCGACGCGGTGCTGGGCGACGCCCCGCTGCCCGCCGTGCCGCCGGCCGGCTGGCGGGCCCGGCTCGACCTGCTGGCCCGGGCGCAGTGGGCGGTCTACCGGCGGCACCCCTGGCTGCCGCACGTCATCTCGATGGCCCGCCCGCAGCCGCTGCCCAACGGCATGGGGCACACCGAGTGGGCGCTGCGGGCCACCGACGGACTGGGCCTGGACCGGCACGTGCGCTGGCACGTGACGATCACCCTGATGGCGTACGTGCGGGGCATCGCCACCAACCTGGAGCCGGGCGAGCAGGCGGTGCAGGACACCGGCCTCAGCGACGACCAGTGGGTGGACCGTCACCGGGACACCTTCCAGCGCATGTTCAGCACCGGTGGCCTCACCAGGATGGCCGCGCTGACCGGCCCGGGCCAGGTCGACATCGACCTGGAGACCGTCTTCGACTTCGGCCTGCGTCGCCTCCTCGACGGCTACGCCGCCCTGATCGAGGGCCGCGACGGCGAGGCCGGCCCGGGCCGCTGACCGGCTGCGGCCGGAACGTCAGCCGGCCAGCGCGTCCAGCGCCAGGTCCACGTCCTCCTCGGTGGTGTAGAGGTGGAACGAGGCGCGGACCCGGCCCGCCCGGACCGCCGCGCGCACCCCCGCCCGGGCCAGCCTCTCCTGCGCGCCGGGCACCTCCACCGTCACGATCGCGCTGTCGCCGGACGGCCGGCCCAGCCCGGTCAGGAACCGGTTGGCCAGCGCGACGTCGTGCGCGTGGACGGCGGGCAGCCCGATCTCGGCGAGCAGTTCCAGGGCCGGCGCCGCCCCGACCCAACTGAACCAGGCCGGGGAGATGTCGAACCGCCGGGCGTCCTCGGCGAGCCGGAGCGGCGGGCCGTAGTAGGAGGCGTGCGGGTCGGCGCCCGCGTACCAGTTCGCGGCGTCGGGCCGCATCCGGTCACGCAGCCCGGGGGCCAGGTAGGCGAAGGCCACCCCCCGCGGCGCCATCAACCACTTGTACGCGGACACCACCACCGCGTCCGCCCGGGCGGCCGCGAACGGCAGCCAGCCGCAGCCCTGGGTGGCGTCCACCGCCACGAGGGCGCCGTGCGCCCGGGCCGCCGCGACGATCTCCTCGTACGGGGCGACCGTGCCGTCGGCGGACTGCACCAGGCTGAACGCCACCAGGTCGGTGCCGGCGTCGATGGCCTCGACCAGCCCGGCGGCCGGCACCGTCCGCACCCGCACCCCGCGCTCCTCCTGCACCAGCCAGGGGAAGAGGTTGGAGGTGAACTCGATCTCCGGCACCAGCACGGTCGCGCCGGCCGGCAGCGCGGCGGCGACCGGGGCCAGCAACTGCGAGGCGGTGCTGCCGATCGCCACGTCGGCCGGGGCCACCCCGACCAGGCCGGCGAACGCGGTCCGCGCCCGGCCGACCGACTCGGCCCAGCCTTCCCACGAGACCCGCCCCACCCGCCAGTCGGCGAGCACGTCCTGCACCGCCGTCCAGGCCGGTTCGGGCGGCAACCCGTACGTGGCGGTGTTCAGCCACCCGGGGTCCGGCTGCCACAGCTTCTGCGCCTGCTCGAGTTCCATGCCGCCGACGCTAGCCGCGCCGACGGGGTCCCGGTCAGCGCCAATCACCCGGTCGTGGCCTGGCCGGACGCTGGTGTCACCGGATCACGACGGATAGCGTCAGCGTCGCGTCCACTCCGGAGGTCACCGATGATTCTCGAGATCCGCACCTACCGCCTGAAGCCCGGCACGATCGACGAGTTCGTCCGGGTGATGCGGGAGGAGGCCAGCCCGCTGCTCGGCCGCTTCGGCATCCGGGTGGTGGCCGCCGGGGCCTCCCTGGTCCGCGAGGACGGCCATGAGGAGGCGTACCTGATCCGGGGGTTCCCGTCGCTGGCGGTCCGGGACGAGCAGGAGGCGGCGTTCTACGGCAGCGACGCCTGGCGGGACGGCCCCCGCGAGGCGATCCTGTCCCGCATCGAGAGCTACCACACCGTGGTGCTGGAGACCTCCGACGCCGCCGGCGACGTGCTCTGCGGCCACCGACCCTGACCCCGGACCGCACCGCTGTCCGCGCCAGACCGGCCAGGGGCGCGCTCGAATGCGGATGTGGTGGCCTCCCGCCGTCGGCGAGGCCACCACTTCCCGGATCGAGCGCGATCTCGGCGGCGGCGGAGCGGGTCAGCTGACGTTGGCGGGGCCGAGGACGCTCTTCAGGTCGCCCATCAGGGCGGTGGTGGCGGCGACCCGGAACGGGCCGAGGCGCAGCGTGGTGACCTTGCCGCCGTTGAGCAGCTTGACGTGCACCTCGGTGTCGCCGGGGTGCAGCACCAGGGTCTCCTTGAGCTTCTCCACCAGCGGCGGGGTGCACCGGTGCACCGGGATGGTGAGGGTGACCGGCTTGTTCGCCGGGTTGCTGCTGATGTCCGGCATGGACATGTCCATCGCCATGATCCGCGGGATGTCGTCGCGCCGGTCGACCCGCCCCTTGACCACCACGATCGCGTCCTCGGCGATGTACTGGCCGATCACCTCGTAGGTGTTGGGGAAGAAGAGCGTCTCGACCCCACCGGCCAGGTCCTCCAGGGTGGCCGACGCCCAGGCCCGGCCCTGCTTGGTGACCCGGCGCTGCACCCCGGAGAGGATGCCGGCCAGGGTGACCACGGCGCCGTCGGGCACCGCGCCCTCCTCGGCGAGCGAGGCGATGGTGGTGTCGGCCGCCGCGTTGAGGATGTGCTCCAGGCCGAACAGCGGGTGGTCGGAGACGTACAGGCCGAGCATCTCGCGCTCGAAGGCGAGCTTGTCGCGCTTGTCCCACTCCCCCTCGGCGATGGTCGGCATGACCGTGGTGCTGCCGCCGGTCTCGGCCTCGCCGAAGCCGGCGCCGAAGAGGTCGTACTGGCCGACGGCCTCCTTGCGCTTGACGTCGGCGTACGCGTCGATCGCGTCGGCGTGCACCGCCAGCAGGCCCTTGCGCGGGTGGCGCATCACGTCGAACGCCCCGGCCTTGATCAGCGATTCGATGGTCTTCTTGTTGCAGACCACCGCGTCCACCTTGGACAGGAAGTCGTAGAAGTCGGCGTACGCGCCCTTCTCCTCCCGGCACCGCATGATCGAGGTGACCACGTTCGCGCCGACGTTGCGGATGGCCGCCAGGCCGAACCGGATGTCCTTCCCGACCGGGGTGAACGGCCCGGCCGAGGTGTTCACGTCCGGCGGCAGCACCTGGATGCCCATCCGGCGGCACTCGGCGAGATAGAGCGCCATCTTGTCCTTGTCGTCGCCGACGGAGGTGAGCAGCGCCGCCATGTACTCGGCCGGGTAGTGCGCCTTGAGATACGCCGTCCAGTACGAGACCAGCCCGTACGCGGCCGAGTGCGCCTTGTTGAAGGCGTAGCCGGCGAACGGGACGAGGACGTCCCAGACGGCCTGGATGGCCTGGTCGGAGTAGCCGCGTTCGCGGCAGCCGTCCCGGAACGGGATGAACTCCTTGTCGAGGATCTCCTTCTTCTTCTTGCCCATCGCCCGGCGCAGCAGGTCGGCCTGGCCGAGGCTGTAGCCGGCGAGGATCTGCGCGGCGCGCTGCACCTGCTCCTGGTAGACGATCAGGCCGTAGGTGGGCGCGAGGATCTCCCGCAGCGGCTCCTCCAGCTCCGGGTGGATCGGGGTGATCTCCTGGAGCCCGTTCTTGCGCAGCGCGTAGTTGGTGTGCGAGTCGACGCCCATCGGGCCGGGCCGGTAGAGGGCCAGCACGGCGGAGATGTCCTCGAAGTTGTCCGGCTTCATCAGCCGCAGCAGCGAGCGCATCGGCCCGCCGTCGAGCTGGAACACGCCCAGCGTGTCACCGCGGGCGAGCAGCTCGTAGGCGGCCTTGTCGTCCAGCGGCAGGGCCAGCAGGTCCAGCTCCTTGTTGTGGTTGAGCTGGATGTTCTTGACCGCGTCGTCAATGATCGTCAGGTTGCGCAGGCCGAGGAAGTCCATCTTCAGCAGCCCGAGCGACTCGCAGGTCGGGTAGTCGAACTGCGTGATGATCACGCCGTCGGAGTCGCGCCGCATCAGCGGGATGTGTTCGATGATCGGCTCGGCGGACATGATCACGCCGGCCGCGTGCACGCCGGTCTGGCGGATCAGGCCCTCGATGCCCTTCGCGGTCTCGATGACCTTCTTGACGTCCGGGTCGGACTCGTAGAGGCCGCGGATCTCGCCGGCTTCGGCGTAGCGCGGGTGCTTCGGGTCGAAGATGCCGGACAGCGGGATGTCCTTGCCCATCACCGCCGGGGGCATCGCCTTGGTGATCCGGTCGCCCACCGCGTACGGGTAGCCCAGCACCCGGGCCGAGTCCTTGATCGCGGCCTTCGCCTTGATCGTGCCGAAGGTGGCGATCTGCGCGACCTTGTCCTCGCCCCACTTGTCGGTGACGTACCGGATCACCTCACCGCGCCGGCGCTCGTCGAAGTCGATGTCGACATCCGGCATGGAGACCCGCTCGGGGTTGAGGAACCGCTCGAAGATCAGGCCGTGCGGGATCGGGTCCAGGTCGGTGATGCCCAGCGCGTACGCGACCAGCGAGCCGGCGGCCGAGCCACGGCCCGGGCCCACCGCGATGCCCTGGCTCTTCGCCCACTGGATGAAGTCGGCGACCACGAGGAAGTACGACGGGAAGCCCATCTGGATGATGACGCCCAGCTCGTACTCCGCCTGGACGACGTGCCCCTCCGGGATGCCGTTCGGGAAGCGGCGCTGCAACCCCGCGAACGTCTCCTTGCGGAACCAGGACTCCTCGGTCTCCCCCTCCGGGATGGGGAAGCGCGGCATCAGGTTGTGGAACTCGAACATCCCGGCCGGGTCGACCTTCTCGGCGACCAGCAGGGTGTTGCGGCAGCCCTGCTGCCACAGCTCGGACGAGTCGACCGCGCGCATCTGCTCGGCGGACTTCACGAAGTAGCCGCCGCCCTCGAACCGGAACCGGTTGGGGTCGGCGATGTTGCTGCCGGTCTGCACGCAGAGCAGCACGTCGTGCGCCTCGGCCTGCGCCTCGTGCGTGTAGTGCGAGTCGTTCGTGACCACCGGCGGGATGTCGAGCTTGCGGGCGATCTCGGTGAGCCCGTCGCGGACCCGGCGCTCGATGTCGAGGCCGTGGTCCATGATCTCGAGGAAGTAGTTGTCCTTGCCGAAGATGTCCTGGTACGCGGCGGCGACCTTGAGCGCCTCGTCGAACTGGCCGAGCCGCAGCCGGGTCTGCACCGCGCCGGACGGGCAGCCGGTGGTGGCCATGATGCCCGCGGCGTGCTCGGCGATCAGCTCCATGTCCATCCGGGGCCACTTGACGTAGTGGCCCTCCATGGAGGCGCGTGAGTTGAGCCGGAACAGGTTGTGCAGGCCGGTCTTGTTGGCCGCCCACATGGTCATGTGGGTGATCGCGCCGTTACCGGAGACGTCGTCGCTCTTCTGCTCGGGGCGGCCCCACTTGACCCGCTGCTTGTGGAAGCGCGACTCCGGCGCCACGTACGCCTCGACGCCGAGGATCGGCTTGACTCCGGCGGCCATCGCCTGCTTGTAGAAGTCGTTCGCGCCGTGCATGTTGCCGTGGTCGGTGATCGCAACCGCCGGCATGCCGAGCCGCGCGGCCTCGGCGAAGAGGTCCTTGAGCCGGGCCGCCCCGTCGAGCATCGAGTACTCGGTGTGCACGTGCAGATGCGCGAACGAATCGGCCATGCGTGGCGCCCCCCGGCGGTGTGGATCTTGTTGGTCGGAGCCGACCGGCACCTACCCTACCGACGCCGCCCGACGGCCTCCACCGTCCGCGCCGGGGGTGGCCCGGGTCTCTCCGCTCAATGCCCCCGCTTCACGCAACGCTGTAACGTTGGCCAATAGTGTGTGACACACGGTATGGTGTGAGACATGGTGAGCGAGGAGGTCCTCCGGACCCATCTCCAGGAGCTGCGGCGGGGCACCGTGGTGGTGGCCAGCCTGGTCGCGCTGCGTCAGCCCGACTACGGCTACGCGCTGCTGCAACGGCTGGGCGCGCACGGCTTCCCGGTCGACGCGAACACGCTCTATCCCCTGCTCCGGCGGCTGGAGGAGCAGGGGCTGCTGACCAGCGAGTGGAACACCGAGGAGAGCCGGCCGCGCAAGTTCTACCGCACCAGCGCCGACGGGGAGGGGGTACTGCGCCGCCTCCTCGACGACCTGGCCGCGGTGCAGGACTCCGTCGCCGGGCTGATCGAAGGAGTGGGCCGATGAGCACCCTGACCGACCGCTACCTCGCCGCCACGCTGCGGGCCGTGCCGGCGCAGCGCCGGGCCGAGCTCGACGAGGAGCTGCGCGGATCCATCGCGGACATGATCGACGATCGGACCGCCGGCGGGCAGGACCGGGCCACGGCCGAGCGGGAGGTGCTCACCGAGCTGGGCAACCCCGAGCAGCTCGCCGCCCGGTACGCCGACCGACCGCTCCAGCTCATCGGCCCGCGCTACTACCTGGTCTGGTGGCGGGTGCTCCGTATGCTGCTCACCTTCGTCCCGGCCGTCGCGGGCGTGGTGGCCGGCGTGGCCAAGGCGACCGTCGGCGGTGAGCCGGGCGCCGCGATCGGCGCCGGGATCGTCGGGGCACTGCAGGCGACGGTGCAGACCGCGTTCTGGATCACCGCCGTCTTCGCGGTGGCCGAACGCGTGAACCCGGAGCCGAAGCTGCCCGCGTGGAGCGTCGACCAGCTGCCCGAGGCGCCGAAGGAGCGGCAGGTCACCCTGGTCGACAGCTGCGGGTCGATAGCGTTCCTGCTGTGCGCGGCCGCGTTTCTGTCGTGGCAGCACTTCCAGCCCTGGATGTCCGGCGACGGCTCCCGGCTGCCGATGCTCGACCCGGCACTGTGGAGCTTCTGGCTGCCGTTCCTGATCGCGGTGCTCGTCGCCACCGTCGGTCTGGAGATCGCCAAGTACCGGGCCGGCCGGTGGACGTGGCCGCTGGTCGCGGTCAACGCCGTACTGGACCTGGCGTTCGCCGTGCCGGTCGCCTGGCTGCTGCTCACCGACCGGCTGCTCAACCCCCAGCTGGTGCAGCGGTTCGACTGGCTGCGCGAGGGCGGCGCGCAGGACGTGGCCCGGATCGCGGTGGTGGTCACCGTCGCGATCACCGTCTGGGACCTCGTCGACAGCGCCGTCAAGGCCCGGCGGCAGGCCGGCTGAGCCCGGCGTGAGCCCGGCGCACCCGGGGGCGCCGGGCTCACCCCGCAGTCGCGGCGGCCCGCCGCGCGCCGCGGCTGGTCACCCGAGTTTCCCGGCGATGCCGTCGAGCACGATCTCCAGGCCGGCGTCGAACGCCTCCACCGCGTCCAGCTGGCGCCCCTGCGCGAAGAGCCGGGCCAGCGCCGGATGGCGCCCGTCGCCGACGGCCCGGGCGAGGTAGCGCAGCTGCTCCTCGGGCGGCACGTGGGCGGTCGCGCCGGCCGGCACCCGCAGCAGCTCCAGGTGCAGCTGGCCGACCAGGTAGCCGAGGAAGGCGTTCGCGGCGTGCATCAGCGTGTCCGGCGCCAGGCCCGGCCGGTCCAGGGCGGCGAAGAGCCACTCCTGGTACGCCAGCCCGTTCGGCCCGTACGGGGGACGGCTGCCGAGCAGCGGCACGTACCAGGGGTGGCGGCGCGCGACGGCGACGGTGGCGGCGGCGAGCGCCCGCAGCCGGTCCCGCCAGTCGCCCGAGGGCGGGTCGGGCAGTTCGATCTCGCCGCAGGCCGCGTCGGCCAGCAGGTCCAGCAGGTCGTCCCAGGAGTCGAGGTGCCGGTACAGGCGCATCGGCAGGACGTCGAGCCGGGCGGCGACGCCGCGCAGGGTCACCGCGTCGAGGCCGCCGGCGTCGGCGAGGGCGCCGGCCGCGGCCACGATCATCGCGCGGTCCAGCGCCGGCCGGTGCCGGCGGGACGGCTCCGGGCGTTCCCAGACCACACCCACGAGATACAGTGTATCGGAATTGATACGGCGTATCAGAAAGGGGTGGCGATGCGGATCCGGGGCGTCGTCTACGACACCGGCGTGGAGCTGCTGCCCGGCCGGCCGTCCCGGCCGGCGTTCGACCCGGACCGGGTCCGCGCCGACCTCCGGACGATCGCCACCGAACTGCACGCCACCGCGGTCCGCCTGGTCGGGCAGGACCTGGGCCGGCTGCGGCTGGCCGCCGAGGCCGCCGCCGACGCGGGCCTCGCGGTGTGGCTCTCCCCCGCCCTGCCCGACGCCACCCCCCGCGCGGCCCGGGAGCAGCTCGCCGCCTGCGCCGACGACGCCGAACGGCTGCGCGCGCAGGGCGCCGAGGTGGTGCTGGTGGTCGGCTGGGAGGCCACCCTCTTCCTGCGCGGCATCGTCGCCGGGGCCACCGCCGCCGACCGGATGGCGACCATGACCAGCCCGCGCCGGCTGCTGTGGAGCACGCTGCGGCACGGGCCCTTCCCGTACGCCCTCAACCGGCACCTGCGCCGTGCCGCCAGCACCGCGCGGGCGCGGTTCCACGGCCCGATCACGTACGCCGCGCTGGGCTTCGAGAGCGTTGACTGGCGCCCGTTCGACCAAGTGGGGGTGGACCACTACCGCGGCGGGGAGTCACCGGAGGCCTGGGCGGCGGCGATCGGGCGGCGGCAGCGGCACGGCCGGCCCGTGGTGCTGACCGAGCTGGGCTGCGCCACGTACGCGGGCGCCGAGACGCGGGGGGCGCTGGCCTGGACGGTGGTCGACCGTGCCGCCGACCCACCGCGGCTGCGCGAGCCGGTGGTCCGGGACGAGCAGGCACAGGCGGTGGAGCTCGGCCGGCTGCTGGACCTCGCCGACCGGGCCGGGGTCGAGGGCGCCTTCGTCTACACCTACGCGGCGTTCAGCTACCCCCACCGGCCGGAGCCGGAGCTGGACCTGGACACCGCCGGCTACGGCCTGGTCGCGGTGCTGCCCGACGGCTCGGTCCGCCGCAAGGCGGCCTTCGACGCGGTCGCGCGGCGCTTCGATTCACCGGGCGAGGGGTCCCGGCTCGCGGGCTGACCCTGGCCCGGTCCCCCGGTCCCCCGGTCCGCCCGGCACGGGGCGGGGCGGACCGATGGGGCACGGTGGGCGGCCCGGGCCGGACGATCGTCTCGCCCGGCCCGAGCCGCCCGCCGGTCGCGGTCAGCCGACCGCGGCCATCACCTCGTCGGAGACGTCGAAGTTGGCGTACACGTTCTGCACGTCGTCGCAGTCCTCGAGGACGTCGATCAGCTTGAAGATCTTGCGCGCGCCCTCCTCGTCCAGCGGCACGTTGACGCTGGGGATCAGGGAGGACTCGGCCGACTCGTACTCGATGCCGGCGTCCTGCAGCGCGGTGCGCACCGCGATGAGATCGGTCGGCTCGGAGACCACCTCGAACGCCTCGCCGAGGTCGTTGACCTCCTCGGCGCCGGCGTCCAGGACCGCCATCATCACGTCGTCCTCGCTGGTGCCGGCCTTGGGCACGATCACCACGCCCTTGCGGGAGAACATGTACGACACCGAACCGGCGTCGGCGAACGAGCCGCCGTTGCGGGTCAGCGCGGTGCGTACCTCGGTGGCGGCGCGGTTGCGGTTGTCCGTCAGGCACTCGATGAGCAGGGCGACGCCGTTCGGGCCGTAGCCCTCGTACATGATCGTCTGGTAGTCGGCGCCGCCGGCCTCCAGGCCGGAGCCCCGCTTGACCGCGCGGTCGATGTTGTCGTTCGGGACGGAGTTCTTCTTCGCCTTCTGGATGGCGTCGTAGAGGGTCGGGTTGCCGGCCGGGTCGCCGCCGCCGGTCCGGGCCGCCACCTCGACGTTCTTGATCAGCTTGGCGAACATCTTGCCGCGCTTGGCGTCGATGACGGCCTTCTTGTGCTTGGTGGTCGCCCACTTTGAGTGGCCGGACATCTCATACCTCCGTCTGTTGACTCACGCCTGCGTCGACTGTCCGCGCCCGCGCCACACCGGGACCGACGTGCGGTCGGATGGGGGGCGGCGGCGGGCGGTGAGCCCTGCCGAACCGCGGCAATCCTACCGAGGTCGGCCCGGTCGGTGTCACACACGGCACCGCTCGGGGTGGCTGGGACGCCGTCGGGGCGGCCTCAGGCGGCCCGGACGAGGTCCACGAAGTAGCGGTGCAGCCGCGGGTCGCCGGTCAGCTCCGGGTGGAACGAGGTGGCCAGCAGGTTGCCCTGCCGGACCGCCACGATCCGATCCGCGGCCGGCCCGTCGGTGACCCGGCCGAGCACCTCCACCCCGTCGTCCACCCGCTCGACCCAGGGCGCGCGAATGAATACGGCGTGGAACGGACCGCCGTCGACCCCGTCGAGCCGCACCGGCGCCTCGAACGAGTCGACCTGTCGACCGAACGCGTTGCGCCGCACGGTCATTCCGATGCCCTGGAATCCGCGCTGGTCGGGACGGCCGTCGAGGACCTCGGCGGCCAGCATGATCATGCCGGCGCAGGAACCGTAGACGGGCATCCCGGCGGCGATCCGCTTGTCGATCGGCTCGCGCATCTCGAAGATGTCGGCGAGCTTGCTGATCGTGGTCGACTCGCCGCCCGGAATGACCAGCCCGTCGACCGCGTCCAGCTCCGCCGGCCGACGCACCGGACGGGCGTCCGCGCCGGCCGCGGCCAGGGCGGCGACGTGTTCGCGTACGTCGCCCTGCAGGGCGAGCACGCCGATGCGGGGTGCCCCCACCATCGCTCCTCTCAGGTGTTGGGAAGGGGCCCCTGCTCTACCGGAGGCGTTAACAGGGGGCCCCTCCTTCACGTCACCAGCCGCGGTCGGCCAGGCGGTGCGGGACCGGGATGTCGTCGACGTTGATGCCGACCATCGCCTCGCCGAGGCCGCGGGAGACCTTGGCCAGCACGTCCGGGTCGTCGTGGAAGGTGGTGGCCTTCACGATCGCGGCGGCGCGCTGGGCCGGGTTGCCCGACTTGAAGATGCCCGAGCCGACGAAGACCCCCTCGGCGCCGAGCTGCATCATCATGGCCGCGTCGGCCGGGGTGGCGATGCCGCCCGCGGTGAACAGCACGACCGGCAGCTTGCCGCTCTCCGCGACCTCCTTGACCAGCTCGTACGGCGCCTGCAGCTCCTTGGCGGCGACGAACAGCTCGTCGGCCGGCAGCGACTGGAGCCGGCGGATCTCCTGGCGGATCTTGCGCATGTGGGTGGTGGCGTTGGAGACGTCGCCGGTGCCGGCCTCACCCTTCGAGCGGATCATGGCCGCGCCCTCGGTGATCCGGCGCAGCGCCTCGCCCAGGTTGGTCGCGCCGCAGACGAAGGGGACGGTGAAGGCCCACTTGTCGATGTGGTTGGCGTAGTCGGCCGGGGTGAGCACCTCGGACTCGTCGATGTAGTCGACGCCGAGGGACTGCAGGATCTGCGCCTCGACGAAGTGGCCGATCCGGACCTTGGCCATCACCGGGATCGAGACGGCGTTGACGATGCCGTCGATCATGTCCGGGTCGCTCATCCGGGACACGCCGCCCTGCGCGCGGATGTCGGCCGGGACCCGCTCCAGCGCCATGACGGCGACGGCGCCCGCGTCCTCGGCGATCTTGGCCTGCTCGGGGGTCACCACGTCCATGATCACGCCGCCCTTGAGCATCTCGGCCATGCCCCGCTTGACGCGGGCGGTGCCGACGACCGGGGTGGCGTTGCTGTTCGGGGAGGTGGATTCGGACACGGGTCATCGCTCCTTGGACATGTGGGGTGGCTTGTGAACCGAGGCTACGACGGCGTCAACGCCGGTCCGACAGCCAATCAGACCCCCGGTGGCCTGCTCTGTGGCCGGGGTCACCCGGCCCGGGCGGCGCGGGTCAGCCGGTGGGCACGTCCGCCGGAACGCTCAGCGTGGGATCGTCGATGTCGAAATAGCGCGGCCACTCGCGGCCCCGCCCCATCCGCAACAGCCGTACCAGCGGGCGGCCGCGGGCCGCCCGGGCGTCCCGGACCAGATCGGTGTGCACCTGCCGGGCCAGGGCCAGCCGCCGGCTCGCCGCGATCACCGCCTCGCAGGCGGGGTCGTCGGGGTCCAGCTCGACGGCGCGCAGCTGCCGGGTGAGGTCGTTCTCGGCCGCCTCCCGCTCCTCCGGGACGGCGTCGAGGGCGATCCGGGCCGCCGCGTACAGCTCCACGCCGTACCGCCGCTCGGCCAGCACCGCCGCGGCCGCCGCGCGGCGCAGCAGGTGGGCGTCGAGCGCCCGGGCCGCCGACTCCGCCCGGGTCTGCAGCCGCTGCACCCGGCCGGCCGTCCAGATCAGGTACGCCGCGACCAGCCCGACGACCAGGACGGCGCCCACCACCCACCACATGCCCGGCATCGTAGTGCTGCTCCTCCTCCCGCCCGATCCGCGCGGCTCCCGCCCCGACCCCTCGTCCCACCGGCCGCACCGGTCACGCAGGTCAGCCCAGCCCCGCCCACTCCTGGTCCATGACCCGGCCGTCGGTGGCCTCGATCGCCGCTGCGTATACCTCCAGAACCCGGCGGGCAACCACGGGCCAGTCGAAATTCGCCACCACCTGGTCGCCGCAGGCGGTCAGCTCGGCCCGCCGGTCCGCGTCGTCGAGCAGCTCGGCCAGGGCGGTGCGCAGCGCCGCCGCGTCCCCGGTCGGGAAGAGCCGGCCGGCCCGGCCGCCGTCCAGCACCCGGCGGAACGCGTCCAGGTCGCTGGCCACCACGGTGGTGCCGGCGGCGAGGGCCTCGGTGAGGATCATCCCGAAGGACTCGCCGCCGGTGTTCGGCGCGACGTAGAGGTGCACGCTGCGCAGCATGCGCGGTTTGTCCGCCTCGGAGACCATGCCGAGGAAGGTGATCCGGTCCCGCAGCTCGGCCGGAAACCGCCCGTACAGGTCCTCCGGGTCGCCGGGACCGGCGACCAGCAGGCGCAGCCCGGGGCGGTCCGGGGCGAGCGCGACGAAGGCGTCCCGCAGGATCGGGAAGCCCTTGCGCGGCTCGGTGAACCGGCCGAGGAAGCCCAGCGTCCCGCCGGTGCCCGGAGCACACTCCCCCGGCCAGCCGGGCAGCGGCGCCACCCCGGCGAACTTCGCCACCGCCACCCCGTTCGGGATCTCCACCGCGCCGCCGTCCATGTGCTCGACCTGCACCTTGCGGGCCAGAGCGCTGACCGCGATCCGGGCGGTGATCCGTTCCAGCAGGATCTGCAACACCCCCTGCGCCGCGGAGAGCACCCGGGAGCGGGTCATCGCGGTGTGGAAGGTGGCCACCACGGGACCCCGGGCGCAGAGCACCGCCAGCATCGACAGGCTGGGGGTCAGCGGCTCGTGCACGTGCAGCACGTCGAACTCGCCCCGGGTGATCCAGCGCCGCACCCGGGCGGTGGAGACCGGGCCGAAGGCGATCCGGGCCACCGAGCCGTTGTACGGCAGCGGCACCGCCCGGCCGGCCGACACCACGTACGGCGGCAGCGCCGCGTCCTCGTCGGCCGGGGCCAGCACGCTCACCTCGTGGCCCGCCGCGAGCAACGCCTCGGCCAGGTCCATCACATGGTTCTGCACGCCGCCCGGCACGTCGAAGGAGTAGGGGCACACGATGCCGATCCGCACGTCAGTGCCCTCTCCCTCAGATCGTCCCGGTCGTCGTCGGCGCGGGGGCGTCCGTGCCGCCGTCCGTCCCGCGCCGGTCCAGCCACATCCGCTGCAACATGTGCCAGTCTTCCGGATGCCGGGCGATACCCGCCGCCAGACCGTCGGCAATCCGCTGGGTCACCGACCGGACCCGGTCGTCCAGCGGCGCGCTGTCCGGATCCGGCAGGGCCACCGGGCCCTCCAGGGCGGCGCAGGCGGCGTCCGGCTCGTACCACATCGAGGCGACGTAGAGCGGGGCTCCGGTCCGGATGGCCAGCAGCGCCGGACCGGCCGGCATCCGGGTGCGGCCGCCGAAGAACTCCACCTCGACGCCCCGGGCGGAGAGATCCCGGTCGGCGAGCAGCGGCACCACGGCACCCGCCCGCAGCCGGTCGACCAGCACGTCGAACGCGGGACGGTCGCCGCCGTGGGTGGGCAGGATCTCCATGCCGAGGCTCTGCCGGAAGGCGAGGAACCGCTCGTAGACGCCCTCCGGCTTGAGCCGCTCGGCGACCGTGGTGAGCGGCCAGCCGGTCGCGGCCACCCAGGCGCCGGCGGCGTCCCAGTTGCCGGCGTGCGGCAGCGCGACCACCGCGCCCCGGCCCGTCGCCACGTCGGCCGCCAGCTTCTCCACCCCGTCCGGGTCGAGGCGGAACCCGGCGAGGATCTCCCGACGGCTCAGTGCGGGCAGCCGGAACGCCTCCATCCAGTACCGGGCGTACGAGCGCAGGCCGCGCTTCACCAGGTCGTCAAGCTCCGCCTCGGACACCTGCGGGCCGACCACCCGGCGCAGGTTGGCGCGCAGCCGGGCCGTACCCCCGCCGCCCCGCCGGTGGGCGCGGTCCGCGCCCACCCGGAAGGCGGCGGCGACCACCGGCCGGGGCAGCGCACGGACCAGCCGCCAGCCGGCGACGTAGCCCGCCTCGGTGAGGTTCACTCCCGGCCGACCAGCTGCGCCTGCCGGTACACGTGGGCCATCCGCTGCCCCACCGTGAAGATCGACACGGCGGCGAGCAGCCAGAGCGCGATCGGCAGCGCGAGGTCCAGGCCGAGGCCGGTGAGCAGGCCGCCCACACCGACGATCAGCAGCCGCTCGGTGCGCTCGGCGATGCCCACGTTGCAGGTCATGCCGAGACCCTCGGCGCGGGCCTTGACGTAGGAGACCAGCCCGCCCGCCGCCAGGCAGAGCAGCGCGGCGGCCACCCCCGAGTAGTGGTGCTGGGTGGCCAGCCAGTACGCGACCGCGCCGAAGACGGCGCTGTCGGCGATCCGGTCCATGCTCGAGTCGAGGAACGCCCCGAACTTCGTGGCGCCGCCGCTCATCCGGGCCATCGTCCCGTCGAGCAGATCGGTGAGCGCGAAAACCGTGACGATCAGCGCCCCGGCGACCAGCTCGCCGCGGGCGCCGAAGCCGAGCGCGCCGACCAGCACGCCGAGGGTGCCGGTCACGGTGACCGCGTTGGGGGACACGCCCGCGCGGAGCAGCCCGCGCGCGACCGGCTCCACGACGCGGGTCATGCCCGCGCGGGCCGTCACTTGGAAGATCTTCGCCATGGCGGTCCCACGATAACGGCCGGCAGCGGCCGGGGACACAGCCGGTCGTCCCGACCCGCCAGCCGCTCTTGTGTCGACTCGGTCACGGGTGTGAGATCGAGTGTGGGAGGTGAGCCAGTTCACCGGAACACCGGTCCGCGTACCCGTCGTCCAGGAGACCACCGGAGGATATCGCCGCGGCACCCGCCCGGGCCGCTTCCCCGTCGCGCGCGGCGGTCGCCACCACCACACCGGCTGAGGGAGGTGCGCCGCCATGGCGCAGAAAAATCAGGAGAAGGGTGTCACCGGCGGCGCGCCGGTGGTGACCGAACCCGGCAGGGTTCGCAACGTGGTGCTCGTCGGGCACTCCGGCGCGGGCAAGACCACCCTGGTCGAGGCGCTGCTCGCGGCCAGCGGCACGATCGGCCGGGCCGGCAGCGTCACCGACGGCACCACCGTGTGCGACCACGATCCCGCCGCCGTACGCCAGCAGCGCTCGGTCGCCCTGGCCTGCGCCCCGCTGCTGCACCGCGACGTCAAGGTCAACCTCCTGGACACCCCCGGATACGGCGACTTCGTCGGCGAGCTGCGCGCCGGGCTGCGCGCGGCCGACGCGGCGCTGTTCGTGGTCTCCGCCGTCGACGGCATGGACGCGGCCACCGCCGCCCTCTGGGAGGAGTGCGCCGCGGTGGACATGCCGCGGGCCGTCGCGGTGTCCCGGCTGGACCACCCGCGCGCCGACTTCGACGAGGCCGTCGCGCTCTGCCAGCGGGTCTTCGGCGACAACGTGCTCCCGCTCTACCTGCCGATGCTCGGCGACGACGGCGAGTCCGTCGCCGGCCTGATGGGGCTGATCACCCGGCGCGTCTTCGACTACTCCGAGGGCCTGCCGCCGGCCGTCCGCGAACCGGACCCCGAGCACCTGCCGGCCATCCAGGAGGCCCGCGACGAGCTCATCGAGGGGATCATCGCGGAGAGCGAGGACGAAACCCTGATGGACCGCTACCTCGGTGGCGAGGAGATCGACACCGAGGTGCTCCTCACCGACCTGGAGAAGGCCGTCGCCCGCGGCCACTTCTACCCGGTGGTGCCGGTCTGCGCGGAGACCGGGGTCGGCCTGGACGCGCTGCTCGACGGCCTGGTGGCGGCGTTCCCGTCGCCACCGGAGCACGAGTTGCCGGCGGTCACCGGCGTGGACGGCTCGCCCCGGCCCCCGCTGGCCTGCGACCCGGACGGCCCGCTGGTCGCCGAGGTGGTCAAGACGACCGTGGACCGGCACGTCGGCCGGGTCTCCCTGGTCCGGGTCTTCTCCGGCACGCTCCGCCCCGACCAGCAGATCCACGTCTCCGGGCACGGCATGGCCGAGCGCGGCCACCCCGACCACGACGCCGACGAGCGGGTCGGCCACATCTACAGCCCGCTCGGCGCGACGCTGCGCGAGGTGTCCGCCGCGGTGGCCGGGGATATCTGCGCGATCACCAAGTCGGGCAGCGCGGAGACCGGTGACACCATCTCCGCCAAGGACGAGCCGCTGCTCGTCGCCCCGTGGGAGATGCCGGAGCCGCTGCTGCCGGTGGCCATCGTGGCGAAGAGCCGGGCCGACGAGGACGCCCTGGCCCGCAACCTGGCCCGGCTGGTCGCCGGCGACCCGACGCTGCGGCTGGACCGCAACGCCGAGACCCACCAGCTGGTGCTCTGGTGCATGGGCGAGGCGCACGCCGACGTGGTGCTGGACCGGCTGCGGGCCGGCGGCGTCGAGCTGGAGACCGAGCCGGTCCGGGTCGCGCTGCGCGAGACGTTCACCGCCGCCGCCAAGGGGCACGGCCGGCACGTGAAGCAGTCCGGCGGGCACGGCCAGTACGCGGTCTGCGACATCGAGGTGGAGCCGCTGCCGCGCGGGGTCGGCTTCGAATTCGTGGACAAGGTGGTCGGCGGGGCGGTCCCGCACAACTACATCCCGTCCGTGGAGAAGGGCGTCCGGGCCCAGATGGAACGCGGTCTGGTCGCCGGCTGCCCGGTGGTGGACCTGCGGGTGACCCTCTTCGACGGCAAGGCGCACAGCGTCGACTCCTCCGACGCGGCGTTCCAGACCGCCGGCGCGCTGGCGCTGCGCGACGCCGCCGAGAAGGGCCAGCCGGCGCTGCTGGAACCCGTCGACGAGGTGACCATCCGGGTGCCCGACGCGTCCGTGGGCGCGGTGATGGGCGACCTCTCCGGCCGGCGCGGCCGGGTGCTCGGCACCGAGCCCGACCCCGCCGCCGAGGGGCGCACCCTGGTCCGGGCCGAGGTGCCCGCGACCGAGCTGCTCCGGTACGCGGTGGAGCTGCGCTCGATGACCGCCGGCACCGGCACCTTCCGGCGCGAGTTCGCCCGCTACGAGCCGATGCCCGCCCACCTCGCCGAGCAGATCCGCAAGGAAGCCGCCACCCGCCCCTGACCTATCCCGCCCCCGCACCACCGTGGCGCCCCCGCCGCTTGGGGCCTAATTCACGGAAATAGTGGTCTCCGCAGAGCGAGAGGCCACTATTTGCGTGAATTAGGGCGGATCTTGGAGCGCGGCGGCGCGCCCACGGCGCGGGGCGAGCGGCGCGGGCCGGCACGGCGCGGGCCGGCACGGCACGGCGCGGGCCAGCGCGGCGCGGCGCGGTGCGGGAGGCGCGGGAGGCGCGGAAGGGGCGAGGGTGTCAGGGGCGGGCGGCGGGGATGGGTGGCATCGGCCAGTGCGGGCGGTCGGCGTCCCGGAGGGCGGCCGACCGCAGGGCGGCGAGCTGGCGTTCCACCTCGGCGAACTGGTCGGCGGCGAGTGGTCCCCGGTGCAGGGCGGCCGCGTTCTCCTCCACCTGGGCGACGGTCCGCGCCCCCGGGATCGGCACGGTGCGGCCGCTGCGCGCCCAGATCCAGCCGAGTGCGCCCTGGACGAGGGTGCGGCCGTCGGCGGTCAGCGCGCTCCGCACGGCCGCCACCCGGCGCAGCCACTCGGGTGCCGGGCGGCCGCTGCGGAACCACTCCAGCCAGGTCGGCGCGGTGCCGCGGATGTCGTCGCGGGGCAGCGTGGTGTCGGCCGTGTACTTGCCGGTGAGCAGCCCCATCCCGAGCGGCCCCCGGGCGACGCTGGCCAGGTCGTGCTTCTCGCAGACGGCCAGCATGGCCGGCGCGTCGCGGAGCACCGACAGGCCGTGCTGCACGGCCGTGGCCCGGGGGGCGACCTGGGCGAACGCGCCGGCCCGGTCGGCCCGGTCGGTGCTCCAGCCGTACGCCCGGACGAGCCCGTCGGCGACCAGGTCCTCCAGGGTGTCGATCAGCGCCTCGGCGCGCGGCGTCGGCAGGTCCCCGAGGTGCAGCTGGTAGAGGTCGATCCGGTCGGTGTCCAGCCGGCGCAGCGAGTCGGTGACCGCCCGCCGCAGGTACCCGGGCGAGGCGTCCTCCCCGGTGGCCTGCCGGGACGCCTCGTCGAAGGTGTAGCCCCACTTGGTGGCGATCACCGCCTCGTCGCGGCGGCCGGCGAGCGCCCGGCCGAGGATCCGTTCGCCGTGCCCGGCCCCGTACGTGTCGGCGGTGTCGAAGAGGGTCACCCCGAGGTCGAGCGCGCGACGGACGGCCCGGATCGACTCCGCGTCGTCGACCGCGCCCCACCCCAGCGGTCGGGAGCCCTCCGCCCACGGGCCGCCGATCGCCCAGCACCCCATGCCGAGGGCACTGACCTCGATGCCGCTGCGGCCCAGCGTCCGCGTGCTCACTGCCATCGCCGCATCCTGCCACCTTCCGGTCCGGGACGGGCGGGATCGTCACCGCCCGCCGACGGCGCGGGCACGGGTGGTGCTCAGCCCGTCACGGCGTACGCGAGGACCACCGGCTCGGGCTGCCCGGCCCAGGCGCCGGTGAGCCGCGCGGGGCCGGACGCCGCGTCGGCGGCCGGCCGCCGTACCAGGGCGAGCGTGGCCGCTCCGGCCCGGATCAGCGTGGGATCGCCGTCGACCACCGTCCCGGGTACGCCGAGCACCGGGGCCTGGTCGCTGCGGCCCGGCGTCACCGTCATGCTCGGCGGACGCACCTCCCGCCGGCCGTCGACCTCGAAGTACTCCTCGGCCTGCCCCGCCCCGGCGAGGACCGCGGCGGCCAGCGCCGCCTGGTAGACCGGGTCGCCGACGGCGTCGTACACCCAGCGCCGGCCCAGCACGGAGTGCTCGGTGGTGCCGACGAGCCAGCCTTCGGCGCCGGCGAGCGGCGCGCCCCGATAGGTCAACGGGGCCTGCAGGACCGGACCGTCGCCCATCCGGACGAGCATCGTCTCGATGCCCACCTCGCCGTCCGGGTCGTCGAACCGGTACCCGGCGACCCGGACGGCCTCCGCACCGGCGGCACCGGTGAACCAGGGCCGGGTGGGCAGCCAGGCGGCGAGCAGGTCGAGCTTCGAGGGGCGCAGTTCCGCGCGGTGCAGCAGAGCCATGTGGCGGATCGTACTGTCGAAAGGGGGCCGCCGAGGTTTCGGGATCTTGGCGGCGAGGCATTCCGCGCCCGGAGGTGGGCATGGGCGTCACGGCGGACGAGGTCCACCGGGCCACCGAGGTACGGCCGGCGCCCCGCTGGGTGGCGCCGACGTTCGTCGTGCTGGCCCTGCTGACCCTGCCCTGGATCGGTTACCTGGCGCTGACCCTGCCCCGGCACGCGGTGGCCGTGCACTACCGGGCCGCCTGGGTCGGCTTCGACCTGGGCCTGGTGGCGTTGCTGGCGCTGACGGCCTGGCGGGCGTACCGGGGGGACCGGCGGGTGGTGGTGGCGGCCACCGCCACCGCGACCCTGCTCGCGGTGGACGCCTGGTTCGACGTCGTCACCACCCCGGCCGGGCCGGACCTGGTCGTGTCGGTGCTCTCCGCGGCGCTGGTGGAGCTGCCGTTGGCCGCCGTCTGCCTGTGGATCGCCCGACACGGGGACCGCATGGTGGCGCGGCGGCTGCGGCTGCTCGCGGTCCGGGCGCAGCTCGCGACCGACCGCGCCGACGCGGCCCGACGGACGGCCGTCACCGCCCGGCGGCGTCTCGCCCGGTTCCGAGGTCGGCGCTGACCCGTCCCGGCTCGGGCGCGGGGTTGGTCGGGGTCAGGCCGGCCAGGCCTTGGCGAACAGGTCCCGGGTGTCGGCGAGCAACTGCGGCAGCACCTTGGTCCGGCCGATCACCGGCATGAAGTTGGCGTCGCCGCCCCAGCGCGGCACCACGTGCTGGTGCAGGTGGGCGGCGATGCCGGCGCCGGCCACGCCGCCCTGGTTCAGGCCCAGGTTGAAGCCGTGCGCGTTGGAGACCCGGCGGACCACCCGCATGGCGTCCTTGGTGAACGCGGCCAGCTCGGCGGTCTCCGGGGCGTCCAGCTCGGTGTAGTCGGCGACGTGCCGGTACGGGCAGACCAGCAGGTGGCCCGGGTTGTACGGGTAGAGGTTGAGCACCGCGAAGACGTGCTCGCCCCGGGCGACGATCAGGCTCTCGTCCGGCGGCAGGCCGGGGGCGCGGCAGAACGGACAACCGGTGGGCTTCTCGTAGCCGCCCTCGGGGCGGTCCTCGCCGGAGATGTAGGTCATCCGGTGCGGCGTCCAGAGCCGTTCCAGCCCGTCCGCCAGGCCGTTGTCCGTGCCGTCCTCGAAGTGTCGATCCGCCCCAGTCACACCGCAGATCCTACGGTCACCGCACCGGATCCCACCCGTCCGCACCGGCCAGCCAGGCGCGCCGGGTGAGCCGGGCCGCCTCGTCGGCGGTCAGCTGGGGCCGGTCGGGGCCGGCGCCGGCGCCCGGGCCGACGTTGGCGTACTCGGCGTACCGGGCGTCGCGCCAGGGCCAGGTGCCGAAGTCGCTCCACGGCGTTCCGGGACGGACGTGCGCCCCGAGCCAGG
The DNA here is from genome assembly GCF_003725545.1 of Micromonospora solifontis. Classification (GTDB taxonomy): domain Bacteria; phylum Actinomycetota; class Actinomycetes; order Mycobacteriales; family Micromonosporaceae; genus Micromonospora; species Micromonospora solifontis. Next base: position 63,403 of record NZ_RJLN01000029.1, read on the forward strand.
ACTCGCGGATCACGGTCGACGGCGCGGCGGCCGGGTCGTTGCCCGGGTGCCAGGGGCGGCCGAGCGAGACGGTGCCGGGCTCGGCCGTACCGGTCAGCCGGCTGCGGCTGACCAGGAAGCCGTACGGGACGGCCCGGTCGGTGCTGGCCGCCGTGACGTACCCGTTGTTGGTGGTGGAACCGCGAGTGAGCGACCGCAGCTCGCAGCGGTCGAGGACGGCGGTGCCGCGACCGAAGATGACGTCGACGTCCCCCTCGATCAGGCAGTTCCGCAGGTACGCGCGGCTCGCCGTGGCGACATCGGGGGTGTTGAGGTAGAGGGTGTCCTGGTTGCCGAGGAATCGGACGTGTTCGAAGACCAGCCGGTCGGCGCGGGTGAGCACGGCGACCGCCTGCCGGTTGGTGATCTCGGGGTGGGCGGCCTCATCGAAGAGGTTGGCGAAGGTGAGGTTGCGGGCGGTGAACCCGGCGCCGGAGACGGTGACCGAGGCGCTGCCGGAGGTGCCCCAGGTGCCGCCGCCGGGCTTCGGCGTGCCGTTGGCCCGGTCGTCGGCGATGAGCACGTCGGCCGGGCATTCGCCGAGCCCGCGCAGCACGACGTTCGGCCGGTCGGCGGGGACGACCACCGGGCCGAGGTAGGTCCCGGTCGGATCCGGATCAGGAACGGCTCGGGGTTGCCCGGCGGCACGGCGTCGATCGCGGCCTGGACGGTGGTGACGTCGCCGCTGCCGTCGGCGGCCACGGTCAGCGACCGGCCGGCCCGGGCCGGGGCGGCGGCCCGGGCCGAGCTGGCGGTGGCCGGGGCCGCCAGCAGGGCCGCCGCGCCCGCACCCAACAACGTCCTGCGTCGCATGCTGACCTCCACCTGCGGGAAAGGGCTTTCCCCGCAGGCTAGCCCGAGGCAGCGAGGCAGGTCAATGCCTGCCGGACGGCGTCCCGCCCGCCGCCCCGGCCCGCCCGCCGCGCCGGCCCGCCGCTTGGCACCCGGCACCCGGCACCCGGCACCCGGCGAGTCCACGACGTCAGCTCGACAGGCGCCCGACAGCGCCCTCGGGGCGCGCCGGCGCAGGCCCGGGCGACGACGCCACATGGCGGCGTCCGGTCGCCCGGAACGCCGCCATGTCGAAGGGTCGTCCGCTCAGCCCTCGGCCGACGGGCCCGCGTTGGTCCGGGAGGTCACCACGTCGACGACGTGGGCCACCGCCTCGGCGATCGGCACGCCGTTGCGCTGCGACCCGTCCCGGTAGCGGAACGAGACGGTCCCGGCGGCCACGTCGTCGTCACCGGCGATCACCATGAACGGGATCTTCTGCTGCTGGGCGTTGCGGATCTTCTTCTGCATCCGGTCGTCGCCGAAGTCGACCTCGGCCCGGATCCCCTGCCGGGTCAGCGTGCCGACGAACTCCTGGAGGTAGTCGGCGTGGTCGTCGCGGATCGGGATGCCGACCACCTGCACCGGGGCGAGCCAGGCCGGGAACGCGCCCGCGTAGTGCTCGGTGAGCACGCCGATGAACCGCTCGATCGAGCCGAACTTCGCGCAGTGGATCATGACAGGCTGCTGCCGGGTGCCGTCCGCCGCCTGGTACTCCAGCCCGAAACCCTTCGGCTGGTTGAAGTCGTACTGGATGGTCGACAACTGCCAGGTGCGGCCGATCGCGTCCTTGGCCTGCACGGAGATCTTCGGGCCGTAGAAGGCCGCGCCACCCGGATCGGGCACCAGGTCCAGGCCGGTCTCCCGGGCGCACTGCTCCAGCACCGCGGTCGCCGTCGCCCAGTCCTCGTCGGAGCCGACGAACTTGTCCAGCTTGTTCTCGTCGCGAGTCGACAGCTCCAGGTAGAAGTCGTCGATGCCGAAGTCCTTCAGCAGGCTGAGCACGAACCCGAGCAGGTGCTTGATCTCGGCCGGCGCCTGCTCCCGGGTGCAGTAGGAGTGCGAGTCGTCCTGGGTCAGGCCGCGCACCCGGGTCAGGCCGTGCACGACGCCGGACTTCTCGTACCGGTAGACCGAGCCGAACTCGAAGAGCCGCATCGGCAGCTGACGGTAGGACCGCCCGCGCGACCGGTAGATCAGGTTGTGCATCGGGCAGTTCATCGCCTTGAGGTAGTAGTCCGCGCCCTCGAGCTCCATGGGCGGGTACATGCCGTCGGCGTAGTAGGGCAGGTGGCCCGAGGTGTGGAAGAGCCCTTCCTTCGAGATGTGCGGGGTCCCGACGTACTGGAAACCCTCCTCGATGTGGCGGGCGCGGACGTAGTCCTCCATCACCCGCTTGATCACGCCGCCCTTGGGGTGGAAGACGGCCAGGCCGGAGCCGATCTCGTCGGGGAAGCTGAACAGGTCGAGGTCCGCGCCGAGCTTGCGGTGGTCGCGCCGGGCGGCCTCCTCCAGCAGCTTCAGGTACGCCTTGAGCTCGTCCCGGGTCGGCCACGCGGTGCCGTACACCCGCTGCAGCTGCGGGTTCTTCTCCGAACCCCGCCAGTACGCGGCGGCCGACCGCATCAGCTTGAACGCGCCGATCAGCCGGGTGTTCGGCAGGTGCGGGCCCCGGCACAGGTCCGACCAGCAGACCTTGTCCTCGTTGGCGGCGAGGTTGTCGTAGATGGTCAGCTCGCCGCCGCCCACCTCCATCACCTCGGAGGAGTCCAGCCCCTCCCCCTTGACGTCGATCAGCTCCAGCTTGAACGGCTCGGCGGCCAGCTCGGTCTTCGCCTCGTCCAGGCTGGTGAAGCGGCGCCGGCGGAACCGCTGGCCGGACTTGACGATCTCCTGCATCCGCTTCTCGAGCTTCGCCAGGTCGTCGGGCTGGAACGGCTTGTCGACCTGGAAGTCGTAGTAGAAGCCGTTGTCGATGGGCGGACCGATGCCGAGCTTGGCGTCGGGGAAGACGTCCTGCACCGCCTGGGCGAGCACGTGCGCGGTCGAGTGGCGCAGCACGTTGAGCCCGTCCGGGGAGTCGATGGAGACCGGCTCGACCGTGGTCTCCTCGGCCGGCTTCCAGTCCAGGTCGCGCAGCTGGCCGAGCGGGTCGCGGACGACCACGATCGCCTTCGGGCCGGTCATCGGCAGGCCGGCCGCGGCCACCGCGTCGGCCGCCGTCGTCCCGGCGGCGACGACGACGGGGTCGGCCACGACGGGGGTACGGGGTGCGGACACGGTGACTCCTGTCGTCGATGGGTATCGGAGGGTGCCGGTTACCGGCTCCTGCGATGCTATCGGTCGCCCGTTCCGCACCGTCGGCGACGCGGCGTCGTCCCGATCGGTGGCCCTGGCGGATTCCGTCCCGCGTTGAACCATTCCGCGCTCCGGTCCGAACTACCGGGTATGGCCGGAGCCGGTGCCGGCCCGCGTCGAGACGGATGGGGGCGACCATGAGGATGACCCGTCGGGGCCGGTGGTGGGCGATGGCGGTGCTGGCCGTCGCGGTGGGGGCGGCGGCCCGGCCGGGCGTCGCGAGCGCGGCCGAGGTGACGGTGACCACCTCGCCGGCCCAGGTGCACCAGGGCGACGCGATCGAGCTGGCCGTGGTGCTGCCCGAGGAGCGCGCCGGCAGCCGGACCACCCGGATCGAGCTGCGGATGCCGGCGGACGCGCCGATCGGCGAGGTGTACCCGCTGTCGGTGCCCGACTGGGCCCCGAGCATCACCACCCGGCCCCTGGACCAGCCGGTGGCCGGCATCCACGCCCCCGAGCTGGACCAGGTGACCGAGGCGGTGACCTGGATCCGGATGCCCGGCGCGACCGGCCCCGCCCGGCTGTCGCTGGGCATGGGCCCGATGCCGGCCACCGACCGGCTCACCTTCGAGGTGATCCAGACGTACGCCGACGGGACGGTGGTCCGCTGGGCGGACCCGGCCGGCGGCGCGCACCCGGCGCCGACCGTGGCCCTGCTGCCGCCGCTGCCGGGCG
>NZ_RJLN01000003.1 GCF_003725545.1 Micromonospora solifontis
TATTCCGGCGCCGCCCGGCAGGTCAGAACGTCTCGTTGAACTTGTGCATCAGCCGGGCGAAATCCTCGACGTCCTGTTTCGGCCAGCTTTCGAGCGTACGCCGGATCTGCCCGAGCCGGGCGGCCCGGGCGGCGTCGAACCGGCGGGTGCCCTCCTCGGTGAGGCTGAGTTGGGCGGCCCGCCGGTCGGTCGGATCCGGGTCGCGGCGAACCAGGCCGAGCGACTCCAGGCCGTGGATCTGCCGGCTCAGGGTGCCCTTGCCGATGCCGAGCTTGACGGCGAGGTCGGTCAGCCGGGTCGAGCCGGAGCGGCGCAGCCAGAGCAGCAGCCCGTAGGCGTTCGGCTCGAGGTGGGGATGCACCTCCCGGGCGATCTCCCAGGACAGCGCGCGACCGCGGCGCAGCAGCGCGGTCAGCTCGTGCTCCACGGCGCGCAGGCTCTCCGGCAGGTGGTCGTCCACGGGTGAGAGGGTACTCACACCTCGTCGCTGAGCTGCTGCCGCGCCACCGTACGCAGGTGACCGTCGCTGGTGGTGCCCTCGATGAGCACATCCGCGGACCGCCCCCGATGGGTCAGCGTGGCGACGGCGTTGCCGAAGTACGGCCCGGCCAGCCTCTTCCACCGGACGAAGGGGCGGCGCACCCCGGCGGAGCGGGCCAGGGCCCGGGCCGCGCCGGCCGGCCCCGGGTTCCAGCCGAGCGTCATCAGCGGGCGCATCGCGGCCGGCACCTGGTTGTGGATCGGTGAGCAGGTGAGCTGGTGCACCGGGGTGCGGACGCTGCGGTCGGCGAACCGGGCCCGGGCCACGTACGAGTGGTGCACGTCCCCGGAGAGCACGCTGATCGACGCCGGCGCCGCGTACGCCGGACCCGCGCCCACCCGGTCGCCCTGCCCGGCGGTGCGGCCGCTGCCCAGCCGGGCGAACAGCTCGCCGAGGGCGTCGAAGGAGCGCCGGAACGACGCCCAGTGCTCCAGGTCCAGGGTCCGGCGGAGCTGCTCGGAGACCTTCGCGACCCAGGGCCGGTCCGAGTCGGCCAGCTTCTCGTTCCACGCCTCGACGTGGTGGATGCCGGGCGGCAGCAGCCAGGGCAGCGACGCACCGACCACCAGATGGTCGTAGACGCCGTGCGCCCGGTCCACGAACCAGGACCACTCGCCCGCCGGCAGCATCGCCCGGTTGCCCCGCTCCAGCACCCGGCTGGACCGGTTGTCCAGCATCACCAGGCGGGTCCGTCCCAGGTCGAGGGCGTAGCTCCACTGGTACTGCACGGCCCGCCAGCGCTCGGTGTCGTGCGCGACGTCGGCCTCCTTGTCCACCCGCTCGCCGAACTCGTGCAGCACGGAGGTGGCGTCCTCGGCGGCCGTCACCTTCGCGTACACCGGGTCAGCGGCGATCTCGTCCGGCGCGAGGTTGCCCAGGTGCTGGTAGACCCAGTACGAGGCGAGGCCGCTGCGGATCCGCTCCGCCCACCACGCCTGCTCGCGCATGTCCGCCCGCCAGGACGCCGAGGTGTTCCAGTCGTCGATCACCTCGTGGTCGTCGAAGATCATCACGCTCGGCACGGTGGAGAGCAGCCAGCGGATCTCCGGGTCCCGCCAGGACTCCAGGTAGAGCTTGGTGTACTCGTCGAAGCTGACCACCTGGGTCGCCGGGGCGTCCTTCGGCCGGCGCCGGCGGCGCTTGAGCAGCTTGCGCACCGTCGGCGAGGTGACGTCGGCGTAGACCTGGTCGCCGAGCAGCACCAGCAGGTCGGGCCAGGTGGCCGGGTCCGGATCGGCCATCATTCGCCGGGCGTACGCGTCGAGCGCGTCCGGCGGCAGCTTGCGGGCGGTGGCGTGCTGGGTGGTCTCCCGGCAGGAGCCGAAGATCAGCCGGACCGGCTGGTCCCGGTCGTCCGCCGCCCGGGTCCGGATCACGCTGGCCGGGAAGCCGCTCTCCGGCACCGGCCAGGCGACCTCGTCGTCGATCAGCACCTCGTAGCTGGTGGTGCTGTCCGGGGCCAACCCCTCCACCACCACCAGCGCGTAGTGGTGGTCGTACGCCGTGAAGGTGGGCGCACTGCCCCGGGCCCCGTCGGCCGTGCGGACGGCGACCACGGCGGGGGCGCTGGTCTCCACCCAGACGGTCGCCCGCGTGCCGACGACCCGCCGCAGCAGCGGACCGATGAGCAGGCGGGAGCTGGGCACGGGGCACCTCCGAGGCGGAAACGGTTCAGCTTCTCTACCCGGCCGGCGGGTTCGGCACGCCTGGCTGCGGCGAGCGTACCCGCAGCTCGCTCGCGTGCCGAGGCGGTGAGTGGGACGTCGTCGCCGCCATCTGACAGGATTTCGGGCATGAAGGAATACCTCCTCGTCGCACTCGCCCTGCTCGTGGCGCTGATCCTCGGCGGCCTCAGCCTCGTGGTGCCCCGCCTGCGCCGGCGCCCCGAGCCGCCGCTGCCGGAGACGGAGGTCGAGACCCGGGCCGAGGAGGACCTGGCCGGGCCGCCGGTCGAGGCGGCCGAGGCGGACCTCTCCACCGGCGTGCTGGTCGAGCCGCCGCCGGTGATCGAGGCGCCGGCCCCCACCATCGAGGTCCCCGAGCCCACCGCCGGCCGGCTGGTCCGGCTGCGCTCCCGGCTGTCCCGCTCGCAGAACGTCTTCGGCAAGGGCCTGCTCGGCCTGCTCAGCCGCGAGCACCTGGACGAGGACGCCTGGGAGGAGATCGAGGACAGCCTGATCACCGCCGACGTCGGCATCGAGGCCACCCGGGAGATCGTCGACCGGCTCCGCGAGCGGACCCGGGTGCTCGGCACCCGCACCGCCGGGGAGCTGCGCGCGCTGCTCGCCGCCGAGCTGGTCAACGCCCTCGACCCGAACCTCGACCGGTCGCTGAAGACCGCCCCGAAGGAGGGCGTGCCCGCCGTGCTGCTGGTCGTCGGGGTCAACGGCGCCGGCAAGACCACCACCTGCGGCAAGATCGCCCGGGTGTTGATCGCCGACGGCCGGACCGTGCTGCTCGGCGCGGCCGACACCTTCCGGGCCGCCGCCGCCGACCAGCTGGAGACCTGGGGCGGCCGGGTCGGCGCGGAGACCGTCCGCGGGCCGGAGGCCGCCGACCCGGCCAGCGTCGCCTTCGACGCGGTCAAGCGGGGCATCGACACCGGGGTCGACACGGTGCTGGTCGACACCGCCGGCCGGCTGCAGAACAAGATCGGCCTGATGGACGAGCTGGGCAAGGTCAAGCGGGTGGTGGAGAAGCACGGCCCGATCGACGAGACGCTGCTCGTGCTCGACGCCACCACCGGCCAGAACGGGCTGGAGCAGGCCCGGGTCTTCACCGAGGTGGTCAACGTGACCGGCGTGGTGCTGACCAAGCTCGACGGGACGGCCAAGGGCGGCATCGTGATCGCCGTGCAGCGCAAGCTGGGCATCCCGGTCAAGCTGGTCGGCCTGGGCGAGGGCCCGGACGACCTGGCCCCGTTCGACCCGGCGCAGTTCGTCGACGCGTTGCTCGGCACCGAGCCGCTCGCCCGGGACGCGTAGCCTCGACGTGACGACTGACGATCGCGCCTACGCGGGGTGGCGCGACCCCAGCCACCACCTGGCGCCGCGCCTCGGGAGGCCGTACGTGACCTCACAGGAGATCCCGCTGCACGGCGGGAACGTCAGCACCGTGGTCCGGGTCGGGGACACGGTCCGGCGCAACGCAGGCCCCTGGACCCCCTCGGTGCACGCGCTGCTGCGCCACCTGGAGTACGTCGGCTTCACCGGCGCCCCCCGCGCGCTCGGCATGGACGAGCGCAACCGGGAGGTCCTGTCGTACCTGGAGGGGGAGTGCGGGGAGTACCCGCTGGCCCCGCACTGGGTCACCGACGAGGCCCTGGTCACCGTCGCGACCATGCTGCGGATGTTCCATGACGCCCAGTACGGCTTCACCCCGCCGCCGGGGGCGGTCTGGCGATCGTTCGGCCCGCCCCCGCCGGACACCGAGGTGATCTGCCACCACGACGCCGCCCCGCACAACGTGATCTGGCGGCCCGACGGCACCCTCAGCCTGATCGACTTCGACCTCGCCTCACCCGGCGCCCGGATCTACGACGTGGCGTACGCGGCGTGGACCTGGGTGCCGATCTTCTCCGACCGGGACTCGATCACCCTCGGCTGGAGGAACCCGGACCGGCCGCGCCGGCTGCGGCTCTTCGCCGACGCGTACGGGCTGATCCCGCGCGACCGGCACCGGCTGATCCGGACCATCCGCAAGCGGATCGTCGACCACGTCGAGGGCATCCGCCGGATGGCCGCGGCCGGCGAGCCGGCGTTCGTCCGGATCGTGCACAAGGGCCACCTCCGGCGCCCGATGCGCGACCTGCGCCTGCTCGACTACGAGCGGCACGCCCTGGAGTACGCGCTCCGCTGACCCACCTCCAGTAGGCGCTCTTCCGGAAAGAGTGGTTGTTCCGCGCGGAACAACCACTCTTTCCGTACAGCGGGGGCAGGGCGGTTGTGCGGAGGACTTCACACGCCGGAAACAACCCGTCACGCGTCGGAAATCGAGCGGTGTCGGTGAAGGAAACAGCCGCCGAGCAAGCTTCCGCCCAACCGGCTGACGGGCGATGCTGCCAGGTCTCAGTCGGAGGGAGGAATTCGACACCGAGAGGAGGCAGCGTGGAGATCGATACCGGGAACACTGCCTGGCTGCTTGTTTCGACTGCGCTCGTGCTGCTCATGACGCCCGGTCTCGCGCTGTTCTACGGCGGCCTGAACCGGTCCAAGGGCGTCCTGAACATGATGATGATGAGCTTCTCGTCCATCGGGCTCGTCAGCATCCTGTGGCTTTTCTACGGCTTCACCGTCGCCTTCGGGGAGGGCGGCAAGTTCTGGGGTGACCTCGGGCAGTACCTGGGCACCAAGACGTTCGTCGGCGAGAGCGACCTGTGGGGCGAGACCGGTATCCCGCTCTACGTCTTCATCGCCTTCCAGATGATGTTCGCGGTCATCACCGTCGCCCTGATCAGCGGCGCCCTGTCCGACCGGACGAAGTTCGCCGGCTGGCTGGTGTTCGCCTTCGGCTGGGCCACGCTGGTCTACTTCCCGGTCGCGCACATGGTCTGGGGCGGCGGCCTGATCGGCGGGGACATCGGCGCGCTCGACTTCGCCGGTGGCACCGCGGTGCACATCAACGCCGGCGCGGCGGCCCTCGCCCTGGTGCTGGTCCTCGGCAAGCGGGTCGGCTGGCCCCGGGAGAGCGCCAAGCCGCACAACGTCCCGCTGGTCGCGCTCGGCGCCGGCCTGCTCTGGTTCGGCTGGTTCGGCTTCAACGCCGGCTCCGAGCTGACCGCCGACGGGGTCACCGCGCTGGCCTTCGTCAACACCCAGGTGGCCACCGCCGCCGCCCTGCTGGGCTGGATCGTGGTGGAGTGGGTACGCGACGGCAAGCCGACGCTGGTCGGCGCGTCCTCCGGCGCGGTGGCCGGTCTGGTCGCGATCACCCCGGCCTGTGCCTTCATCACCCCGGCCGCATCGGTGCTGCTGGGTATCGTGGCCGGTGCCGTCTGCGCCGTCGCGGTCGGCCTGAAGTACCGGCTCGGGTACGACGACTCGCTGGACGTGGTCGGCGTGCACTTCGTCGGCGGGTGGATCGGCTGCCTGTGGATCGGCCTGTTCGGCACCGCCTCGGTGAGCTCGCTGGTCGCCAGCGACGGCCTGCTGGTCGGCGGCGACGCCACGCTGCTCGGCAAGCAGGCGCTGGGCGCGCTGATCGTGACCGTCTACTCCTTCGTGATCGCCTACGCCCTCGGCTTCGTGATCGACAAGACGATCGGCTTCCGGGTGTCCGCCGAGGCGGAGATCGAGGGCATCGACGTCGCCGAGCACGCGGAGAGCGCGTACGACCTGTCGCCCACCACGGGCAGCAGCGGCGGGGCGTTCGCGATGGCCGGGATCGGCGCCACCAGGCCGGCCCCGGAGCCCACCGACGCGGCGGAGGAGCCCGCCGAGCCGGTCAGCGAGAAGGTCGCCGGTTAACGTTCCTGGGATGGAGGGGTTGGACATGAAGCTGGTGACCGCGGTCATCAAGCCGTACCAGCTGGACGCGGTGAAGGAGGCCCTGCACGCCCTCGGCGTGGCCGGCCTGACCGTCAGCGAGGTCCAGGGCTACGGCCGGCAGAAGGGGCACACCGAGGTCTACCGGGGTGCCGAGTACACGGTCGAGTTCCTGCCCAAGATCCGGGTCGAGGTGCTCACCGACGAGATGGACGTCGACAAGATCGTCGACGCCATCGTGGGCGCCGCCCGGACCGGCAAGATCGGCGATGGCAAGGTCTGGGTGACCGGCGTCGAGGAGGTCGTCCGGGTCCGTACCGGCGAGCGCGGCCTCGACGCCCTCTGAGGACGTCTCGATGACCTCGTTGATCAAGGAGAATGCGTCAGGACACCCCGGTGCCGGTGACGCAAACCCCTTGATCAACGAGGTCGTCGGCCTGCCGGGCGGGATCGGCGCCGAGGCCCGGGCCCGCCGGGCCGACGTGCTCGAGGCCTGGTTGCGGGGGATCTTTCCGGGGCGGGAGGGGATCGCGCTGGTCGCCGTCGGCGGGCTGGGCCGGCGGCAGTGTGCGCCCTACGGCGACCTCGACCTGGTGCTGCTGCACGCCGGGGTGCCCGGCACCGACGAGCTGGCCGCCTCGCTCTGGTATCCGATCTGGGACGCCGGGCTGCGGCTGGACCACTCGGTACGCACCGTCGCCGAGGCGCTCTCCGTGGCACAGGACGACGTCAAGGTCGCCCTCGGCCTGCTCGACGCCCGCCACATCGCCGGCGACCCGGCCCTGGCCGACCAGCTCAGCCACACCGCCGCCGACCACTGGCGGCGCACCGCCGTCCGGCAACTGCCGAAGCTGCGGGAGATCACCGACGCCCGCTGGGCGGCCCACGGCGAACTGGCCTTCCTCCTCGAAGGGGACCTCAAGGAGGCCGCCGGCGGGCTGCGTGACGTCGGCCTCCTGCGCGCCATCGCCACCGCCGGGATCACCGACGCGCTGCGCCCGGCCGTGCACGCCGCCCACCGGCGGCTGCTGGACACCCGCGACGCCCTGCACCAGCAGGTCGGCCGCCGGGTCGACCGGCTGGTCGCCCAGGAACGCGACGGCGTCGCCGCCCTGCTCGGGCTGCGCCAACTTCAGCTCGGCGCGGCTGACGCCGTACAGCCCCGACACCTTCAGCAGCACGGCGCGTCGGACGCCGCGCCGCGACCTGAAACCGACGCCGGTGACGGGGACGCGCTGCTCCGGCGGGTCGCCGGGGACGCCCGGACGGTCAGCCACGCCCTCGACGACGCCTGGCGGGCCGCCGACCGGCTCCGCTCCGGCCGCCGCCGGGGCGCCGACGGCCGGCCGCTGCGCCGACCGGTCGCCCGGGACGTCGTCGAACACGACGGCGAGCTGGTGCTCGCCCGTACCGCCATCGGCGCCCGCCCCGACCCCAGCCTGTCGCTGCGGGTCGCCGCGGCCGCGGCCACCACCCGGCTGCCCATCGCGCGGGCCACCTGCGAGTGGCTGGCCGCGTACTGCCCGCCGCTGCCCGCGCCCTGGCCGCCGGCCGCCCGGGCCGCCCTGATCACCCTCCTCGGCGCCGGCCCGGGGCTGGTGCCCGCCTGGGAGACCTGCGACCGGTACGGCCTGATCGACGGCTGGCTGCCCGAGTGGACCCGGCTGCGCAGCCTGCCCCAGCACAACCCGGTGCACCGGTTCACCCTCGACCGGCACCTGGTGCAGACCGCGTACGAGGCCAGCCGGCACACCCGCGAGGTGGACCGGCCGGACCTGCTGCTGCTCGGCGCGTTCCTGCACGACATCGGGAAGGGGCTGCCGGGCGAAGGTGCCGCCGGGCGGGCCGGCAGGCACGAGCCCGCCGGCACCTTCGTCGATCACAGTGTGGTGGGGGCGCCGCTGGCGGCGGCGGTGGCGACCCGGATCGGGCTGCCCGAGGCCGAGGCGGACCTGATCGGCACGCTGGTCCGGCTGCACCTGCTGCTGCCCGACGTGGCCACCCGGCGCGACCTGTCCGACCCGAAGACCATCGCCGGGGTGGCCGAGCGGGTCGGCGACACCCTCACCCTGGACCTGCTGCACGCCCTGGTCCGGGCCGACGCCGCCGCCACCGGGCCGGCCGCCTGGTCGGACTGGAAGGGGCGGCTCGTCGCCGAGCTGGTGGCCCGGGTGCGGACCGCGCTGGACACCGGCGTGCTGCCCGCCCCGCCGGCCCCCGACCCGGCGCTGGTCGCCGGGCCGCTGCCGGTCGTACACCTGCGGGAGGACCGGGTTTCGGTGGCCGCGGCCGACCGGCGTGGCCTGCTCGCGACGGTGGCCGGCTGCCTGGCCCTGCACCGGCTCGAGGTGATCTCCGCGGACGCCTCCACGGTCGACGGCCGGGCCCTGGTCGAGTGCCGGGTGCAGCCCCGCTACGGGCTGTCGCCCGACCCGATCGCGCTCACCGCCGACCTGCGCCGCGCGGTCGCCGGCGACGTGTCGGTCACCCAACGGCTGCGCGGCCGCGCGCTCGCCGCCCGCGGGCAGGGCGCCGCGCCCCGGGTGGTCTGGCACCGGGAGGCGGCCACCGACGCGGTCCTGCTGGAACTGCGCGCCGCCGACGCGGCCGGGCTGCTGTACCGGGTCTCCTGCGCGCTCGACGAGGCCGGCGCGCAGGTCCGGGCGGCCCGGATCTCCACCCTCGGCGGCGACGTGGTGGACGCCTTCTACCTGACCGGCGGCTGGCCCCCCGCCGCCGACCGCGACCGCATCGAGGCCGCCGTGCTGGCCGCGGTGTGAGGAAGGCCCCTTCGCAACGCCTCCGTTAGGCATGGGCCCCGCTTGACAACCGCCGTCCAGGGCTACGTCCCGTGACGTAGGCGGGGAGCCGCCTGCGGGGCGACGTGCCGGGGCCCGCGCGGCGGGACCCTCGGGGCATGAACCTGCCAGTGCAGACCGAAGGGCTCACCAAACGGTACGGCGGCCTGACCGCCGTGCAGGACCTGCACCTGACCGTCCGGGCCGGGGAGGTGTACGGCTTCCTCGGCCCCAACGGAGCCGGGAAGACCACCACCCTGCGCATGCTGCTCGGGCTCGTCCGCCCCACCGCCGGGACGGTACGGCTGCTCGGCCGCCCGCCCGGCGCCGGGCGGCTGACCGGCGTCGGCGCGTTGATCGAGGGACCGGCCTTCTACCCGTACCTCTCCGGGCGGGACAACCTGCGGGTGCTGGCCCGCTACGCCGGGGTCGGCGCCGACCGGGTGGCGCTGGTGCTCGACCTGGTCGACCTCACCGACCGGGCTGGCGACCGGTACGCCGGCTACTCGTTGGGCATGAAGCAGCGGCTCGGCGTGGCCGCCGCCCTGCTCAAGGACCCGCGCCTGTTGATCCTGGACGAGCCGACCAACGGCCTCGACCCGGCCGGCATGGCGGACATGCGGACCCTGATCCGCCGGCTCGGCGCCGGCGGGTGCACCGTGCTGGTCTCCAGCCACCTGCTCGGCGAGGTCGAGCAGATCTGCGACCGGGTCGGGGTGATCTCCCGGGGACGGCTGATCGCCGAGGGGACCGTAGCCGAGCTGCGCGGCACGGCCGGGCTGCGGGTGCTCGCCGACCCGCTGGACGAGGCGGCGGCCCGGACCCGGGCGCTGGTCGGCGACGACCGGGTCCGGGTGGTCGACGGCGGGCTGGAGCTGGCGGTGGCACCCGAGCGGGCCGCCTGGCTCAACGCCGAACTGGTCTCCGCCGGGCTCGCCGTGCGGGAGCTGCGGCCCCGGGAGCGGGACCTGGAACAGGTCTTCTTCGACCTCATCGAGAAGGGAACAGCCGATGTCGCGTAGCTTCCGCGCCGAGACGATCAAGCTGGTCCGCCGGCCGGCGAGCTGGCTGCTGTTGGCCATCACGCTCGCCCTCGCGCTGATCTTCACCTACCTGTTCCCGTACGCCAGCATCGCCGGCGGCACCGACGGGCCGAACAACGACCGCACCCTGCCCATGCTGCTGCCCGACCAGCTGGTCGGGAACTCGCTCGGTGGGCTGCCGGTCTTCCTGGGGTCGATCGTGCTGATCCTCGGGGTGCTCACCGTCGGCGGCGAGTACGGCTGGGCCACCTGGAAGACCGTCCTCACCCAGGGCCCCTCCCGGCTGGAGGTGTACGCCGGCAAGTTGCTCGCCCTCACCGCCGCGGCGCTGGCCGTGGTGCTGGCGGTCTTCGCGGTCGGGGCGGTGGCCAGCGTGCTCATCGCGGTCGCCGAGTCCCAGCCGGTGCGCTGGCCCGGACCGGGCGACCTGCTCGTCGGGATCGGGGCGGGGTGGCTCATCGCGACGATGTGGGCGATGCTCGGTGCCGTGCTCGCCGTCGCCCTCCGCGCGGTGGCCCTGCCGGTGGGGCTGGGCCTGGTGTGGATGCTCGCGGTGCAGAACCTGCTCGCCGCGATCGCCGCGCCCCTGCTCGACTGGGTGGCGCAGGCGCAGAAAGGGCTGCCCGGCCCGAACGCCGGGTCGCTGGTCGCCGCGCTCGGCGCCCCCGGGGACACCCCCGGGGTGGCGGCGACCGTCGGCGGTGGGCAGGCGGCGGTGGTCGTGGCGGCGTACCTGATCGCGTTCGCGGTGGTCGGCGCGGTGCTGCTGCGGCGGCGGGACATCGGCTGAGCCGGGTGGGGGAGGCGCGGGTGGAGCGGGACCGGACCGGGTGGAGCGGCGTCGCCCTCGACGCCGCCGTCGCCCTGGCGCTGCTCGCCATCGGGCTGGTCGGCACCGCGCCGGCCGGGCTCAACGAGGGCGTGCCGACCGGCCGGGCCACCTATCCGCTGGTCGCGGTGGCCGCGCTGGCGCTCGCGGTGCGCCGGCGCTGGCCGCTGGCCACCCTGGCGGTGGTGACCGTCGCGGTCACCGCCTATCTGGTGCTCGGCTACCCGTACGGGCCGATCCTGCTCTCCTTCCTGGTCGCGGTCTACACGGTCGCCGCGTACCGGCCGGTGCGGACGGCGGCGCTGGCCGGGGCCGGCGCGCTGGTGGCGGTGGTGACCCACGTGCTCGTCGGGACGCACCCGCTCGGGCTGATCGGCCTGATGCCGGCCGCCGCCTGGGTGGTGGTGCCGTTCGCGGTCGGCACCACCGTGCGGCTGGTCCGGGAGAACGCCGCCCGCGGCCGGGTCGACGAGGCGCGCCGGCTGGCCGACGCGGAACGGCTGCGGGTCGCCCGGGAGGTGCACGACGTGGTCGGGCACGGCCTGGCCGCGATCCACATGCAGGCCGAGATCGCCCTGCACCTGCTCGCCCGCAAGCCGGAGCAGGCCGAGGCGGCGCTTACCGCGATCAGCCGCACCAGCAAGGAGGCGCTGGACGAGCTGCGGGTCACGCTGACCGTGGTACGCCGCGACGAGGTGGCCGACGAGCGGGCCCCCGTTCCCGGGCTCGCCCAGCTCCCGCAGCTGCGGGAGCGACTGGCCGGCGCCGGCGTCCCGGTCACCGTCGAGGTCGACGGGGAGCCGCGCGCCCTCCCGATGGCGGTGGACCTGGCCGCGTACCGGGTGGTGCAGGAGGCGCTGACCAACGTGCTGCGCCACGCCGGCCCGGCCACCGCGACCGTCCGGATCCGGTACGCCCCCGACGAGGTCGCCGTGGAGGTGACCGACACCGGTCGCGGCGCCGCCGCCGGTCCCGCCCGGACCTCCGGGTCCGGCCTCGCCGGGATGCGGGAGCGGGTCACCGCGCTGGGCGGCTCGTTCACCGCCGGCCCCGTCCCGGGCGGCGGCTTCCGGGTGCACGCCACCCTGCCGTCGGGGCGTGTCCCATGAGGCCCGCCCGGGCCGGGTCTCCCGCCCCACACCGCAAGGAGGACGCATGATCAAAGTGCTGCTCGCGGACGACCAGGACCTGGTCCGGATCGGGCTGCGTGCGCTGGTGGAGAGCGAGGACGACCTCGCGGTGGTGGGGGAGGCTGCCGACGGGCTGCGGGCGGTCGAGCTGGCCCACCGGGAGCGCCCCGACGTGGTGCTGATGGACGTCCGGATGCCCGGGGTGGACGGCATCGAGGCGACCCGGCGGATCGTCGCCGACCCCGAGCTGGGCGGCACCCGGGTGGTCGTGCTGACCACCTTCGAGCTGGACGAGTACGTCTTCGACGCGCTCCGGCACGGCGCCAGCGGCTTCCTGACCAAGGACACCCGCCCGGCGGAGCTGCTCCGGGCGATCCGGCTGGTCGCCGAGGGGGAGGCGCTGCTGTCGCCGTCGGTGACCCGGCGGGTGGTCCGGGAGTTCGCCACCCGGCCGGCCCGGGTGCCCCGGCCACACCCCCGGATCGGCACCCTCACCGACCGGGAACGGGAGGTGGTCGGGCTGGTCGGCGAGGGGCTGAGCAACGCCGAGATCGCCGAGCGGCTGGTGGTCAGCCCGGCCACCGCGCGTACCCACGTCAGCCGGGCCATGGTGAAGCTGGCCGCCCGTGACCGCGCCCAACTGGTCGTCTTCGCGTACCAGTCGGGGCTGGTGGAGGGGTGACGGCGTCGGCGGCCGCGGGCGCGGGGCCAGCCGGGAGCGCGGGTGTGGGCGGCGGGCTACCCTAGCGGTGGCTGGACAGCCTGCCCGGCCGCCCTGTGCCCGCCGAAAACGACAAACGGGATGTTCGCGTGTTTGACACCTTGAGTGACCGCCTGTCCGGGATCTTCACGAAGCTCCGCGGCAAGGGTCGGCTCACCGACGCCGACATCGACGCCACCGCCCGCGAGATCCGGATGGCGCTGCTGGAGGCCGACGTCGCCCTGCCGGTGGTCAAGGGCTTCATCGCGAACGTCAAGGAGCGGGCGCGCGGCGCCGAGGTCTCCCAGGCGCTCAACCCGGCCCAGCAGATCATCAAGATCGTCAACGAGGAGCTGATCAACGTCCTCGGCGGCGAGGGGCGGCGGCTCCAGTTCGCCAAGCACCCGCCGACCGTGATCATGCTGGCCGGCCTCCAGGGTTCCGGTAAGACCACCCTCGCCGGCAAGCTGGCCCGCTGGCTCAAGGCCCAGGGCCACCAGCCGCTGCTGGTCGCCGCCGACCTCCAGCGCCCCAACGCCGTCGGGCAGCTCCAGGTGCTCGGCGGCCGGGCCGGCGTCGAGGTGTACGCCCCGGAGCCCGGCAACGGCGTGGGCGACCCGGTGCAGGTGGCCCGCGACTCGATCGAGCACGCCAAGCGGGCGGCCCGGGACATCGTCATCGTCGACACCGCCGGCCGGCTGGGCATCGACGCCGAGATGATGCGGCAGGCCGCGAACATCCGCGACGCGGTCCAGCCCGACGAGGTCATCTTCGTCATCGACGCGATGGTCGGCCAGGACGCGGTCCGCACCGCCGAGGCGTTCCGCGACGGCGTCGGCATCACCGGCGTGGTCCTCTCCAAGCTCGACGGCGACGCTCGCGGTGGCGCCGCGCTGTCGGTCCGGGAGGTCACCGGCCAGCCGATCCTGTTCGCCTCCACCGGCGAGAAGCTGGAGGACTTCGACGTCTTCCACCCCGACCGGATGGCCAGCCGGATCCTCGGCATGGGCGACGTCCTCACTCTGATCGAGCAGGCCGAACAGGCCTTCGACGCCGATCAGAAGGAGAAGATGACCGCCAAGCTGATGGGCGGCGAGACCTTCACCCTGGAGGACTTCCTCGACCAGCTCATCGCGGTTCGTCGGATGGGCCCGATCGCCAACGTGCTGGCCATGATGCCGGGCATGGGGCAGATGAAGGACCAGCTCGCCGAGCTGGACGACAAGCACTTCGACCGGGTCACCGCGATCATCCGGTCGATGACCCCGGGCGAGCGCACCAACCCGAAGATCATCAACGGCTCCCGGCGGGCCCGGATCGCCAACGGCTCCGGCGTCACCGTGATGGACGTCAACCAGCTGCTCAACCGCTTCGCCGACGCGCAGAAGATGATGAAGCAGATGGGCGGCATGATGGGCCTGCCCGGCGGTGGCCGGCGCAAGGCGACCAAGTCGCCGAAGAACAAGCGCAAGGGCACCAAGGGCGGCGGGCGGCCGCGTACCGGCGCCGGGGTGCCGGGTGGTTTCCCAGGCGGCATGCCGCAGCTCCCGCCGGGCCTGGACCCGGGGGACCTGGCCGGTGGCCAGGGCCTGCCGCCGGGCTTCAAGCTGCCGAAGATCGACTTCAACAAGCTCGGCAAGGGCGGTGAGAAGGGCCCGCGCTGACCGCCGCCTCAGCTCGACCTGCGGCATGCCGGGCTGCCAGCCCTCGTTGACGCCCCGACATGCCGCATGTCGCGCACCGATGTCGATCGGGTAGGACTGTGCACATGGCTCTGCATGTGCGCGGTGTGCTCCTGCCGGACGACGAGGTCCGGGACGTCTGGCTGGTCGGCGATCGGGTCACCTTCGAACCGGTGCCCGGCGCGGAGACGGTCGCCGACGGCGGCTACGTGCTGCCCGGCCTGACCGACGCCCACTGCCACATCGGAATCGCCCGCGGCGGCGCCCCGATCACCACCCTCGACGAGGCCCGCGAGCTGGCCCGCATCGACCGGGACGCCGGGGTGCTGGCCATCCGCGACGCCGGCTCCCCGTACCCGTACCCGGAACTCGACGACGACCCGGACCTGCCGCGACTGGCCCGCGCAGGCCGGCACGTCGCCCCGCCCAAGCGCTACCTGCGGGACATCGGGGTGGAGGTCGGCGCGGCCGAGGTGGCCGCCACGGTGGCCGCCCAGGCCGCCGCCGGCAACGGCTGGGTCAAGCTGGTCGGCGACTGGATCGACCGCGGCGTGGGCGATCTGGCGCCGGCCTGGGACGCCGACACCATGACCGCCGCCGTCGCGGCCGCGCACGCCGCCGGGGTACGCGCCGCGGTGCACACCTTCTCCGAGTCGGCCGTGGAGATCATGGTGCGGGCCGGGGTGGACTCGGTGGAGCACGGCACCGGACTCAGCCTCGACCTGATCGACCTGATGGCCCGGCAGGGCACCGCGCTGGTGCCCACGATGATCAACATCCAGACCTTCGGCGGCATCGCCGATCAGGCGCGTGCGAAGTTCCCCGGGTACGCCGACCACATGCTGGCCCTGCGCGACCGCTTCCCCGAGGTGGTCCGGGCCGCCCACGAGGCCGGGGTGCCGATCTACGTCGGCACCGACGCCGGCGGTGGCATCGACCACGGGCTCGCCGCCGAGGAGATGCTGCTGCTGCACCAGCGGGCCGGCATGTCCGCCGAGGACGTGCTCGCCGCCGCCTCCTGGCGGGCCCGGGAGTGGCTCGGCTTCCCCGGCCTGGTCGAGGGCGGCCTCGCCGACCTCGTCGTCTACCCCGAGGACCCCCGCCGCGACCTGCGCGTGGTGCGCGCCCCGTCCCGCATCGTCCTCCGCGGTCGCGTCCTCCGCTGACCCTGTCCCACCCCACCCCACCCCACCCCGCCCCGCCCGGGCGCCGCGCGGAAGCCGCTGATTCACGGAAAGAGTGCCTTCTCCGCCCCGGTTGACCGCTCTTTCCGTGAATCAGGGCGGATCTCGGGCAGGGCGGATCTCGGGCGGGGCGGATCTCGGGCCGGGTGGGTCAGGTGGGGGCGGGGGTCAGGTGGTGGCGGTGAGGAAGAGGTGGACGGCGAGGTCGGCGAGTTGCTCGGCGGTGTCGTCGACGGGGGCCTGGGGGAGCACGATGTGGCTCACCACCAGGCGGACGATGGTGTCCGCGGCGAAGGCCAGGGCCGCCGGGTCGGCCGCGGGCAGGTGCCGGTCCGCCCATTCCCGCAGCGCGGCCGTGGATTCGGCCAGCACCAACCCGGCCCGGGTGGTCAGGAAGGGCAGCAGCTCGTCCGAGCCGCCCCGGGCGCTGGTCAGGATCGCCTTGATCAGCGGGTTGTCCGCCGCCGAGGCCAGGGTGTGCCGGATCGCCGCGTACGCCCCGGCGCGCACGTCGGCGCCGTGCGCGTCGAGCGCCGCGCGGACCTCGCCGACGAACCGGTCCACCTCGCGCCGGGCGAGCGCCTCGGCCAGGCCGGCCTTGCTGCCGAACTCGTTGTAGACGGTCTGCCGGCTCACCCCGGCGGCCGTCGCCACCCCGCCCATGCGTACGCCGTCCCAGCCGGTCGCCACCGTCTGCGCGCGGGCGGCGTCCACGATCGCGTCCCGCAGCCGCTGTTTCGACCACTCCAGCTCGGCGCGTCTGATGCCGCGCGACGACCCGGAGCCGTCGTTCGACGACTCCGGCTCGGCCGGTCCGGCGTCGGGCGGCGGGCCGGAGCCGTCGGGAGAAAGCTCACCCATGGTGGTCGAAGTCTACGGTCGGCCGGCACGACACGGCGGGGACGCCGCCCGGGCGCGGCGGGAGCGTGGGCGACGCATAGGATGTGCGGTCATGGCACGCGTGCTCACTCCCCGTGCGGAGGACTTTCCCCGCTGGTACCAGGACCTGATCGCCAAGGCGAAGCTGGCCGACAACGGCCCGGTGCGGGGCACCATGGTCATCCGACCGGCCGGCTACGCCATCTGGGAGCGGATGCAGGCCGAGATGGACGCCCGGATCAAGGCGGCCGGCGCGGAGAACGCGTACTTCCCGCTCTTCATCCCGGAGAGCTACCTCAAGCGCGAGGCCGAGCACGTCGAGGGCTTCTCGCCGGAGCTGGCCGTGGTCACCCACGGCGGTGGCAAGCAGCTCGCCGAGCCGGTGGTGGTGCGCCCCACCAGCGAGACGGTGATCGGCGAGTTCATGGCGAAGTGGATCGACTCGTACCGGGACCTGCCGCTGCTGCTCAACCAGTGGGCCAACGTGGTCCGCTGGGAGTTGCGCCCGCGGATCTTCCTGCGCACCAGCGAGTTCCTCTGGCAGGAGGGCCACACCGCCCACGCCACCCGGGAGGACGCGCGCGCCTACGCCCGGCGGATCCTGCACGAGGCGTACGAGGACCTGATGGTCAACGTGCTGGGCATCCCGGTGGTGGTCGGCCTGAAGACCGCCCGGGAGCGCTTCGCCGGGGCCACCGCCACGTACACCTGCGAAGGCATGATGGGCGACGGCAAGGCGCTGCAGATGGGCACCAGCCACGAGCTGGGCCAGAACTTCGCCAAGGCGTTCGACATCAGCTTCTCCTCGGCCGAGGGCGGCCGGGAGCACGCCTGGACCACCTCCTGGGGCACCTCGACCCGGATGCTCGGCGGGCTGATCATGTGCCACGGCGACGACAACGGCCTGCGGGTGCCGCCGAAGCTGGCGCCGGTCCAGGCGTACGTGATGATCGTCAAGGACGGCGAGGGTCCTGGCGGCCCTGCCGAGGCGGCGCGAAAGCTTTACGACGCGCTGCGCGACGCCGGCGTCCGGGTCGCGCTGGACGACCGGACCGACACCGCGTTCGGCCGCCGCGCGGTCGACGCCGAGCTGCGCGGCTATCCGGTCCGCGTCGAGGTCGGCCCCCGTGACCTGGCCGCCGGCAACGCAGTCGTGGTCCGGCGTACGGACGGCTCGAAGGCCGCGACGCCGGTGGCGGACGTGGTCGGCGCGGTCCTCGCCGCGCTGGAGGCGGACCAGCAGGCACTGCACGACCAGGCGCTCGCCAACCGCGAGTCCCGCACCACCGAGGTCGCGACCCTGGCCGAGGCGATCGAGGCGGCGGCCACCGGCTGGGCCCGGGTGCCGTGGTCGGCGGTCGGCGTCCAGGGCGAGGCGGAGGCGAACGCCCAGGGCGTCACCGTCCGGTGCCTGCTCCGGGCCGACGGCTCGGTGCCCGACTCCGAGGACGAGCCGGACCTGGTCGCCATCCTCGCCCGCGCCTACTGACGTGCGACCGGGCGGTCCCGTCGGCCGGTTCGCGCCGGGCCGGTTGATCATGCACCGGAACGTGCGGCACGGCCGGATCGGGTGGGTCCGGCCGGCCCGGGTGGTCCTCGACGACGACCGTGGCCTGCTGTTGTGGCTGGCCGCGGGCTCGCCGGTGGCTCACGAGGTGGCCGCCGACGGTCGGGGCATGCGGGCCATGCCGTTCGCCGAGTGGGTGGACCTCTCCTACCGCCTGGCGGTCGTCCGGTGGCACGGCCCGGGACTGCTGAAGTTCCTGCCCGCCGGGGCCGCCCACTCGGTCTGGTGGTTCCGCGACGACCGGGGCCGGTTCAAGAACTGGTACGTCAATCTGGAGGAGCCCGCCGTCCGCTGGGACGACGGCCCGGTGGCCGGCGTCGACATGGTGGACCAGGATCTCGACGTGGTGGTGCACCCCGACCTGAGCTGGGAGTGGAAGGACGAGGAGGAGTTCGTCGAGCGCCTCGCCTTCCCGGAGCACTACTGGGTGCCGGACGAGAAGCCGGTCCGCGCCGAGGGGGAGCGGGTGATCCGGATCGCCGAGGCCGGCCAGTTCCCGTTCGACGGCACCTGGTGCGACTTCATCCCGCCGGCGGGCTGGGACGTACCGGACAAAATGCCGATCGGTTGGGACCGCCCGCCGGTCCGCTGACGGGTGTTCCGCGTCACCTCGCACCCGGCCCGGGTGACGTGTCCGGGTCCGGTGTCAAAGATCCGGGTCGGATCTGGCAGAATGGTCCGCTGGTATCCGGCGCGCGTCCGGCGCCCTCTAACCCGGGCGCGTCGCCAGTCCACCGAGCAGTCTCCGGCCCAACCCCACTGTGCCGGTCGGCGCTCACCCGCACACCGCCCGTACCGGGCCGGTGAGATCGCAACAGGAGCGAAACAACTGTGGCCGTAAAGATCCGGCTCCTGCGGATGGGCAAGATCCGCAACCCGCAGTACCGCATCGTCGTCGCCGACTCGCGCACCAAGCGCGACGGTCGCGCGATCGAGTTCGTCGGTGTGTACCAGCCGAAGGAGGACCCTTCGGTGATCGAGGTCAAGTCGGAGCGGGTGCAGTACTGGCTGTCCGTCGGCGCCCAGCCGAGCGAGGCCGTGCAGCGTCTGCTGGAGCTGACCGGTGACTGGCAGAAGTTCAAGGGCCTGCCGGCCCCGCCGCCGCTGAAGGTCGCTCCGGAGCGGGCCGACCGTAAGGCGGCGTACGAGGCCGAGGCGAAGGCCGCCGCCGGTGTGGCGGAGACCCCGGCCAAGCCGGCCAAGAAGGCCGCGAAGCCGGAGGCCGAGGCGCCGAAGGCCGAGGAGCCGAAGGCCGAGGAGCAGACCGGTGCCGAGTCCGGCGAGCAGGCCTGACATGGCGCTGCGTCCCGCCCTGGAGCACCTGGTCAAGGGGATCGTCGACCACCCGGACGACGTCCGGGTGCGGATGGTCGATTCCCGTCGGGGCAAGCGGCTCGAGGTCCGCGTGCACCCGGAGGACCTCGGCACGGTGATCGGGCGGTCCGGCCGGACCGCCAAGGCGCTGCGCCAGGTGATCGGCTCCATCGGTGGGCGCGGGGTGCGCGTCGACATCGTCGACTCGTACTGATGCTTCTCATCGTCGGCCGGATCGGTAAGCCGCACGGCGTCCGCGGTGAGGTCACCGTGGAGGTGCGGACCGATGAACCCGAAGCACGATTCGCGCCCGGCTCGGTACTGGTTACCGAGCCGGGTGCGGTCCCGTCCGAGCCCGGTGCCTGGCGGGTGCCGGAGAAGCTGACCGTCGAGTCGGCGCGCTGGCACCAGGGGCGGCTGTTGGTCGCCTTCGAGGGCGTGCTGGACCGCGACGTGGCCGAGGCGCTGCGGAACACCCTGGTCGGCGTCGACAGCGCGGACGTCGCTCCGCCGGAGGATCCCGAGGAGTTCAACGACCACCAGCTGGTCGGGCTCGCCGTGGTCACCCGGGACGGGGAGCGCCTCGGCGAGGTGGCCCGAATCGACCACGCGCCCGCGTCGGACCTGCTGGTGCTGCGCCGCCCCGAGGGGCGGACCGCGCTGATCCCGTTCGTCAAGGCGATCGTGCCCGAGGTGGATCTCGCCGGCGGCCGCGTCGTCGTCGATCTGCCCGGCGGCCTGCTCGACGTGTAGCTGGAGAGCGACCGCATGCGCGTCGACATCGTGTCGATCTTCCCCGAGTACTTCGCCCCGCTGGACCTGTCGCTGATCGGCAAGGCCCGTGCCAACGGCACGTTGCGGCTGGCCGTACACGACCTGCGGACCTGGACCCACGACGTGCACCGCACCGTCGACGACACGCCCTACGGCGGCGGTCCCGGCATGGTGATGCGGCCCGAGCCGTGGGGCGAGGCCCTGGACGCCCTGGCCCCCGACGAGCTCAGCCCGGACGGGCACACCCTGCCCCGGCTGCTCGTCCCCTCGCCGGCCGGGGACCGGTTCACCCAGGCCATGGCCCACGAGTTGGCCGCCGAGTCGCACCTGCTCTTCGCCTGCGGCCGGTACGAGGGCATCGACCAGCGGGTGCTCGACCACGCGGCGACCCGGATGCGGGTGAATGAGGTCTCCCTCGGCGACTACGTGCTCTTCGGCGGCGAGGTGGCGGTGCTGGTGATCCTGGAGGCGGTCACCCGGCTGCTGCCCGGGGTGCTCGGCAACGCCGGCTCGCTGGAGGAGGAGTCGCACGCCCACGGGCTGCTGGAGGCGCCGATGTACACCAAACCGGCGAGCTGGCGCGGGCACGAGGTGCCGGAGGTGCTCCGCTCCGGCGACCACGGCGGGATCGCCCGCTGGCGGCGCGACGAGTCGCTGCTGCGTACGGCGGCCCGCCGGCCCGACCTGATCGCCGCGCTCCCGCCGGAGAGCCTGGACAAGCGCGACCGGGCGGCGTTGGACCGGGGTGGATTTCAGCTGCCGGCGGGGGATGTGGCAAAGTAGAGGGGTTGCCGCATCCGTCCACGCCGTGGGCGGCTGCGAGGACCCTCGACCGGGGTCGGCCGCGCGGATCCCCAACCGGGGTCGGTGCCGGCCGGCGGCCACCCGGGGGTCAGAATCACCCATCCGCGCATCGACTGACGGTGCGCCGTGAGCCTCACGAGGACGCAGCGATGAACATCCTGGACGCCCTTGACGCCCAGTCGAAGCGCGTTGACATCCCCGACTTCCGGGCTGGTGACACCGTCAAGGTGCACGCCCGCGTCGTCGAGGGCAACCGGTCCCGGGTCCAGATCTTCCAGGGCGTCGTCATCCGCCGCCAGGGTGACGGTCTGCGCGAGACCTTCTCGGTCCGCAAGGTCAGCTTCGGCGTGGGGGTGGAGCGGACCTACCCGCTCAACAGCCCCGCGATCGACCGGATCGAGGTCGTGACCCGCGGTGACGTGCGCCGGGCCAAGCTCTACTACCTGCGCGAGCTGCGCGGTAAGAAGGCCAAGATCAAGGAGCTGCGCGAGAAGCAGCCGGCGAGCTGAATTTCCGTTCGCCACGCCGCCCGAGCTGCGCGTATGTCGTATCGACCAGATCGCATTACCCTGGTCGGTACGGGCGCGGGCGGACGGCGTGAGGCGGTCCACTGCCGCCCGTGGGGTCTCCGAGGGGACTCCCGGGCGGTAGTGTCGTTTCTGCGGACCGGAGAGTGGCATGGTGCAGATGCTTGACGAGGACGGCACCGTCGACCCGTGGCGCCGGCGGGCCCGGCGCACCCGCCGGCAGATGCCCCTCTGGCAGGAGTTGCCGCTGCTCCTGATCGTCGCCTTCTGCCTCGCCGTGCTGATCCGCACCTTCCTGCTCCAGGCCTTCTTCATCCCCTCCGGGTCGATGGAGAACACCCTCCTCATCGGCGACCGGGTGCTGGTCAACAAGGTCGTCTACGACGTCCGCGACCCGGTCCGGGGCGAGGTGGTGGTCTTCCGGGGCACCGACAAGTGGGTCGCCCAGGAGGCGCCGGCGCCGCCGACCAACTTCGCCGGCAAGGTCGCGCGCACCTTCGGTGACCTGGTCGGGGTCAGCCGGCCCGGCGAGAAGGACTTCATCAAGCGGGTGATCGGCGTCCCCGGCGACCACGTGTGGTGCTGCGACAAGGGCCGGGTCGTGGTCAACGGCGTGCCGCTGGACGAGCAGGCGTACGTCTCCGAGGACTCGCCGGTCGAGCTGCCACCGAACCCAAAGGAGTGCCGCTCCCGGCAGTTCACCGAGGTGGTCGTACCGCCGGGGCAGATCTTCGTGATGGGTGACCACCGGCTGGTCTCCCAGGACGCCCGCTGCCAGGGCCCGGTGCCGATCGACAACGTGGTCGGCCGGGCCTTCATGATCGTGTGGCCGCAGCAACGGTGGACGACCCTGCCGGTGCCGAAGACCTTCACGAGCCTGCCGCAGCCCAACGCGGCGCCGGCCGGGCCGGTGCCGGTCGATCCGGACCCGACGGGCGGTGTGGTGCTGGTTCTCCCGGTCACGGCCGCGGCGTCCGTTCTCGCGCGTTCGGGGCGACTGCGCCACGGCCGGGGACGTAGGCTCCTCCCGTGATCGACGAGCAGACCGAAAAGCCGAGCAGCTCCTTCTGGAAGGAGCTCCCCATTCTCCTGGGCGTGGCGATCCTGGTCGCAGTGCTGGTGCGTGCCTTCGTGCTGCAGACCTTCTTCATCCCGTCCCCGTCCATGGAGAACACTCTCAAGATCGACGATCGGGTGCTGGTCAACAAGCTGGTCTACGACTTTCGCTCGCCGCACCGCGGTGAGGTGATCGTCTTCAAGGCACCCACCGAGTGGAGCGGCAACCCGGAGGGTGAGGACTTCATCAAGCGGGTGATCGGCGTCGGCGGCGACCACGTGGTCTGCTGTGACCGCAGCGGCTCCCAGGAGCGGCTGATCATCAACGGCAAGCCGATCGACGAGCCGTTCATCTTCCCCGGCAACAAGCCGGCGGACCAGGATTTCGACATCACCGTGCCGAAGGGTCGGCTCTGGGTGATGGGTGACCACCGGGAGGCCTCAGGCGACTCGCTGGAGCACTGGCAGCAGTCCGGTGAGGACATCAACGAGGCCACCATCCCCGAGGATCAGGTGGTCGGCCGGGCCTTCACGATCTTCTGGCCGGTCGACCGGGCGACCTGGCTCACCGTGCCGAAGCAGTTCGACGGGATTCCGAATCCCTGACCCGGGAGGCCGTGGGCGTTCGTCGGAGGCGTCTGGCAGGCTTGGGCGGTGACCGTCTACACCCCTCGTCGCGCGGCCCGGGTGCTGCTCGTTGACGCGTCCGACCGGGTGCTCCTCTTCGCCGGCACCGATCCGGGCCGACCCGACCACTCCTACTGGTTCACCCCTGGCGGCGGGCTCGCGGCCGGGGAGACCCCGGCCGAAGGCGCGGCCCGGGAGTTGGCCGAGGAGACCGGCCTGCGGCTCGCCCCGGCGCAGTTCGGCGCGCCGGTCTGGGCCGAGACGGCCGAGTTCCCGTTCGACGGCGTCTGGTACCGCCAGGAGCAGGAGTTCTTCCTGGTCCGGGTGGGTTCCTGGGAGGTCGACACGGCGGGGTTCGACGAGGTCGAACGGGCCAGCGTGCACGGCCACCGCTGGTGGTCGCTCGACGAGCTGACCGCGACCGCCGAGCGGTACTATCCGCCCGACCTGCCGGACCGGCTCGCCGCCGTGCTGGCCGCCGGAGGTGCGCCGTGCTGACCCCTCCGCGTACGGTGGTCCGCCGCGAGGCCGGCCTCTACGCCCTGGAACGCGCGCTGCAACGGCGGGGCTTCCGGCACGTGGCCGGGGCCGACGAGGCCGGTCGGGGCGCCTGCGCCGGCCCGCTCGTCGCCGCCGCCGCGGTGCTGCCCGAGGGGCGGCGCGGTGAGATCGAGGGGCTGGCCGACTCGAAGCTGCTCACCCCGGCCAGCCGGGAGCGGATCTACGACGAGGTGGTGGCGCGGGCCCTGGCGTACGCGGTGGTGGTCATCCCCGCCGAGGAGGTCGACGCGCGCGGGCTGCACGTGTGCAACCTGGCCGCGATGCGCCGGGCGCTCGCCTCGCTGACCACCCGACCCGAGTACGTGCTGACCGACGGCTTCGGCGTGGACGGTCTGGACGTGCCGGGGCTGGCGGTGTGGAAGGGCGACCGGGTGGCCGCCTGCGTGGCGGCGGCCAGCGTGCTGGCCAAGGTGACCCGGGACCGGATCATGGTGGAGCTGGACGAGCGGTACCCGGGCTACGGCTTCGCCGAGCACAAGGGCTACATCACCACCGAGCACACCGCCGCGCTGCGGGCGCTCGGGCCGTGCCAGGAGCACCGCTTCTCGTACGTCAACGTGGCGGCCGTCTCGGGTCGGGACGGTGCGCCCCCGCGCTCCCGCCGGCCGGTGGCCGCCGGCCCGGCCGGCCCCGGCGGACGTGCGTCCGGGGTCCCGGACCAGCTTCCGTTGGATGTCCCCGACGGGCCCGGGCTGGGCGGCCTTTCGCCCGGCGGCCCGGACGGGCTTTCGCCCGGCGGCCCGGACGAGCTTCAGCGCGGCGGCCCGGACGAGCCGATGGAGCGCTCCGGCGCGTCAGGGGGTACCGTCGGCGTGGCGTTGGGCGAGCAGCCGCGACCCCCGGCGCCGGTGGGGGAAGATGTGGTCATGGAGGGCGGAGTGCGATGAGCGCGGAAGATCTCGAGAAGTACGAGACCGAGATGGAGCTGCAGCTCTACCGGGAGTACCGCGACATTGTCCGCCAGTTCTCCTACGTGGTGGAGACCGAGCGCCGGTTCTACCTCGCGAACCAGGTCGATCTGCACGTCCGCAACTCAGACGGCGAGGTCTACTTCGAGGTCGAGATGCACGACGCCTGGGTGTGGGACATGTACCGCCCCGCCCGCTTCGTCAAGAATGTCCGAGTGATGACATTCAAGGACGTCAACGTGGAAGAGCTCGAAAAGCCCGACATCTCCCTTCCCGCAGATTCCGGATTCGGCGGCTGACCCGGTCCCGGCGCCGCGGCGGCTCCGCGCCCCGGCCGCCGGTGGCGAATCACCCCGCGAGCACGACCACCTCGACCCGCCGCACCAGGTTGTCGGCGGACCCGCCCCGGTTCCACGGCTGCTGACGGGCTAGCCGGCTGTCCCTCGCATGGGCGTCACGGGTGGGTGAGCCGGTCGTAGCCGACGAACTCGAACATCGTCGCCCCGGTCTCGAGCGGGCGCGGCGGGCCGGTGAAGCGGTGCACCCCCACCCCGACCCCGTCCGCGGGGCTGCTCACCATGACCGGCACGAAACCCTCCTCGGCGAACCACTCGCAGATGGTGGGCACCAGGTCCGGCTCACGGCGGTGCCGGGTCCAGAAAACCGTGCCGCCGGTGGCGCAGAGCGCGGCGCAGTGCCGGACGGTGTTCCGGATGTCAGCGTCGATGATGTTGCCGAAGATGCCGCAGGCCAGCACGAGGTCCGCCGGCGCCAGGTCCGCGTACCGGTCGGTGCCTGCCGCGTCCCCGACCACCACCTCCACCCGGCTCAGGCCGGCCTCGGCGGCGGCCCGGCGGGCCACCTCGGCGTTACGCGGGTCCAGCTCGACCAGGCGGGCGGTCACGTCGTCGCGCCGGGGGTGGGCGGCGAGCACCGGGATCAGGTCGTGCCCCTGACCGGCGCAGAGGCTGATCGCCCGCAACGGACCGGCCGGCGCCCGGTCCAGCGCCTCCCGGACGCGGAGCCGTATCTCGGCCAGCCGCCGGGACAGGGCCGATTCCGGCTGGTCGTAGTCGGCGTGCCAGGCGTACCAGTCCTTTGTCACGCGGCCAGCATAGGCGGGCACATAGCAGATCAGCGCCCCGCGCGGTGCCCGTGCACAGCCGGGCCGCTGTCCACAGTGCGTGTATCGGGCGCTGGTCACCGGTGCTGGCCGTGGGGCAGGGTGCGGCCATGCCGAAGCTCCTTCGTTCCACCGTCCCGGCCCTCTGCGTGCTGCTGCTCGTCGGCCCGACCTCCGCCGGGTCGGCCGCGGCCCGTTCCGCTCCGGCGTTCGTCGGCTCCGCCCCGGCCTCTGCCCGTCCCGCCCGGGCGTCCGCGCACCCCGCCTCGCCTCTTGCCGGCCCCGCGTCGGTCGGCGCGAGGCGTCCGGTCGACCGTCTGTCCGATGCCAACGGTGCCGATCGCGCCGGGGTCGGATCGTCGGGCACGCCGGCGGCCGGCGGCCCGGCCGCGCGGTTCGACTGGCCGCTGGCCGGCCCGCCCCGGCCGGTGCGCCCCTTCGACCCGCCGCCGCAGCGGTGGTTGCCCGGGCATCGCGGGGTGGACCTCGCTGCCACCCCGGGGCTCGCGGTCCGCGCCGCCGGCCCCGGCGTCGTGCTCTTCGCCGGCCCGGTAGCCGGCCGTCCGGTGCTCACCATCGGCCACGGCGGCGGCCTGCGGACCACCTACGAGCCGGTCCGCGCCGGGCTGCCGGTCGGTGCCCGGGTGGCGACCGGCACGCCGGCCGGCACCCTGCTCGCCGGCCACCCCGGCTGCCCGGCGGCGGCCTGCCTGCACTGGGGGCTGCGCCGGGGTGACGAGTACCTCGACCCGCTCGCCCTGCTCGGTCTCGGTCGGGTGCGGTTGCTCCCACTCGACCCGGCCGCCGTGGCCCCCGACCCGGGTCAGCCCTGGGCGAGCAGCGCGGGGAGGCGGACCGCCAGCCGGTCGTACTCGTCCGGGTTGTTGTAGACCTGCCCGCACAGGCGCAACCAGCCCCGGCCGTTCCAACCGGCCACCGACACCTCGGCGGCGAGCTGCTCGGCGATCCGGGCGCGCAGCGCCCGTGCCGCGTCGATCGTGGTGGCGACCCCGGGCGGCAGTGGAACCAGTCGCATCGCGACCGTCGGTCCGCCGGGCTCCGGCAGGTCGGCGGGCGCCACCCCGAGCGCGTCCCCGACCACCCGTTGCCCGTACGCGGCCAACGCGGCGTTGTGTGCGCGTACCCGGTCCAGGCCGAGGCTGCGCAGGGTGAACAGCCCCACCGGGGCGGCCAGCCAGGGGGTGTAGTCCAGCGTCGCCTGCCACTCGACCCGGGTCGGGAAGCCGGTGTCCTGCTCCCACGAGACCACCAGCGGCTGGATCCGCTCCCGCCAGGGCTCGGCCACCACCAGCGCAGCGGTGCCCCGGGGCGCGTACGCCCACTTGTGCAGGTTGCCGACCCAGAAGTCGGCGCCCACCGAGGCGACCGTGATCGGCAGCATGCCCGGGGCGTGCGCCGCGTCGACCAGCACCGGCACCCCCTGCTCCCGGGCCACCCCGACGATCGCGGCGGTGGGGAAGAGCCGGGCCGTGGGTGAGGTGATCTGGTCGACGATCAGCAGCTTGGTACGCCCCGGCCGCAGCCCGGCCCGGATGATCTCGACGATCTCCTCGTCGGTGGCGGCCAGCGGCACCGGCACAGTCCGGGACACCGCCCCGGTCCGCCGGCACTCCCGCGCCACCGAGAACGCGACCGCGCCGTACCCGTGGTCGGTGCTGAGCACCTCGTCGCCGGGGCGCAGGCCGAGGGACTGGAGCACGATCGCCACACCCGTCGTGGCGTTGCCCACCAGCGCCGTACCGTCCGGGTCCGTGCCCAGGAACCCGGCCAGATGCCGCCGGGTGTGGGTGATCCGGTCGACGAGGCCCTGGGTGAAGAAGCGGAGCGGGTTCGACTCCATCTCGTCACGCAGCCGCTGCTGGGCGCGCTGTACGCCGATCGGCACCGCGCCGAACGACCCGTGGTTGAGGTGGCTGACCGACGGGTCGAGCGAGAAGAGCAGTCGAGCCCCGGGAATCGGCTCGGGCGGCTGCGGGACCGTCATCGGCCGATCGTAGCCCGCCGTGGATCATCAACTCGCGGTTCTTCCACCCTGCCCACCCGGCGGCGGTCGCACTGGTCAGGCCCGCGGGTGCGCCTGCCGGTACGCCGCACGCAGCCGTTCCACCGACACGTGGGTGTAGATCTGGGTGCTGGCCAGCGAGGAGTGCCCGAGCAACTCCTGGACGGCCCGCAGGTCCGCGCCCCCCTCCAGCAGGTGGGTGGCGGCCGAGTGCCGCAGGCCGTGCGGCGTCGTCCGGGGCAGGCCGGCGGCCGCGGCGTATCCGGCGACGATCCGGCGGGCAGTGGTCGGGTTGAGCCGCCCGCCCCGCGTTCCGAGCAGCAGCGCCGAGCCCGAGCCGGGAGCGGTCAGGGCCGGCCTGCCCCGGTCCAGCCACGCGTCCAACGCGCGCTGCGCCGGCACCCCGTACGGCACCGCCCGTTCCCGTCGGCCCTTGCCGAGCACGCGCACCACCCGGCGGGCGTGGTCGACGTCGGTGAGGTCGAGGCCGCACGCCTCGCTGATCCGTACCCCGGTGCCGTAGAGCAGTTCGAGCAGCAGCCGGTCGCGCAGCACCACGGCCTCGTCGCTGCGCGCGGTCAGCGGCGTCCCGTCCGGCCCGCGGTCCGCGGCGGGCCCCTGGCCGGGCCTGTGGTCCGCGTCCGGGGTCCCGGCCGGCGCGGCGTTCCCGTCTCCCGGCGACGCCCCACCGCGGGTCCGGCGTGGAGCCGCCAGCAACGCCGCGGCGTCCGACGTTGCGTCCTCGGTCCGGCGGTGACCTTCCATCAGCGCGGCGGTCTCCGGCGTCCGGGCCGCGGTGCGGAGCGGTGCCTCCATCAGCGCGGCGGCCTGGTCGGCTCGCAGGACGGTGGGCAGTTCACGCCGGGCCCGGGGACTGGCCAGGGCGGCGGCCACGTCGGTGGGAAGCAGACCGGCGCGATGCGCCCACGCGGTGAACGTGCGCGCCGAGGCGGCCCGACGGGCCAGGGAGGTCCGGGCGGCACCCATGGTCCGCTGTTTCGCCAGCCAGCTCCGCAGCACCGTCAGGTCCAGCTCCGCCAGGTCGGCGCAGCGCATCCGCACGGCGTGGTCGAGCAGGGAGACCAGATCGGTGACGTACGCCCGCACCGTGTGCGCCGACCGGTTACGCACCCGGGCCAGGTGGTCGGCGAAGTCGTCCACCGCCTCCCGCATCTCGGGCGGCAGCGCCGCGTGCGCCGCCCGGGTGCCGCTCACCGGCACCCCCCGCCGCCCGTCACGGGCGACCAGCGGCCGGACCGGCCGGACCGCGCCTCTGGGCGAATGCCGGGGAACCGGCGGCACCGGCTGTTCCCTGCACCCGAGCCGTGGCCAAGGCGCCGGCTGGTCCGTGCGCCCGTACCGGCGCCGGGGGACCGGCCGCCCGGGCCGGGGCGGACGCTGCTGTCGGCGGACATCTTCCCAGCCTACGGCGCGGACGTCGGTTCGGCCGATCGCCGACGCGGGGATCGCGGAAAGCCGGTGCGGCTGCCACGTCGGCGCGCTCACATCCGGCATGACGTCCCCAGTGGAACCGTTCCCGGTGCGAGCCTCGTCGGGCGACGCGGGCGGCGGCACACGTCCCGGCATACGGGCCGCGTGGCGACTCAGCCGTCGCCGTCCGGCCAGCCGGGGCCCGGTCCCCGCCGTCGCTGGCCGGCGGCACGCCGCGCGGGGTGGCCGAACCGGGCCTGGACAGGAGAAACTGTTCCTACGAAAAGGACGGTGGCGACCGGGCCGGGTGTGAGGATGTCCCGGCAGCCCGCGCTGCCGGGACAGGCGGCTCCCGCACCGTGGGAGCGGTCGGGAGCGGTGGGCGAGAGACGTGCCCCGGGGCGGTGGCGCGGAAGGGCGATTCGCGAGTCGGACGGAGCGGGCGTCGGCCCCGGGGAAGCGGCGCTCACGGGAGGAGGGGACTCGACGTGGGTGTGGATGCCGTCCTATACCGGCTGGTGCGCGCCGGACCTGCCCGTCGCCGGCCGTCGTACGTGGCGTCGGAGGTGGTGGCGGATCCCGACGACGTGCTGCTGGACCTGCTCAAGCGGGTATGCGGCGGGGGACGGACGCCCCTGCTGGATCGCGTCGACCCGCTCGGCGAGCTGGTGGTGAGCCCCGGGTCCGCGCCGCAGCTGCTCGCCGAGTTGCGCTGCCTCGCCGAGGTGGCCCGGGCGCCGGCGGAGATGGAGCGTATCCGGCGGCTCGCATCGCTCGCCCGGCGCTGCCTGAACACCCGCGACGTCGAGATCCGCTTCGAGAGCGACTGACTCAACCACGCCCACCCGACCGCGCCGACCCGGACGGTGCCAGGGCGTACCCGTCGTCGCGGCGGACCACCAGGCCCAGTTCCTCCAGCATGGACAGCTTCCGCATCGCGGTGCGCAGGGCCACCCCGGCGCGCGAGGCGACGCTCTCCACGGCGAGTGCCTTGCGCCGGGGCAGTGCCTCCAGCACCTGGGTCGCCTCGTCGTCGAGCCGGTCGCGCAGACGTTCCGGCGCCCGGGCCGGTGGGGCGAGGTCGTAGCCGATCCGTCCCACCTCCTCGAGCACATGGGCGATGCCGGTGACCAGCCGGGCCCCGGGCTGCGCTCGCAGCAGCTCGTGCGCCCCCACCGACATGGCCGAGGTGACCGGCCCGGGCACCACCATTCCGGGTCGGCCCACCCCGAGCGCCCGGTTCAAGGTCTGGGTGGCGCCGCTGCGGGCCGCCGCCTCCACCAGCACGGTGCCCAGGGTGGCGGCCGCGATGACCCGGTTGCGGATGAGGAACCGCGGCCGCAGCGGCTCGGCCCCCCGGCATCCACTCGCTGATCAGCAACCCGGTCTCCGCGATCCGGTCGAACAGCGCGGTGTTGCCCACCGGATAGGGACGGTCCAGGCCGCAAGCCAGCACCGCCACCGTGAGCCCTCCGGCGGTGAGTGCGCCCCGGTGCGCGGCGGAGTCGATGCCGAAGGCCCCGCCGGAGACTACCGTCCAGTCCCGGTCGGCCAGCCCGTAGCCCAGCTCGGTGGCGACGTGCGTGCCGTACGGGGTGGCCGCCCGGGCGCCGACCACCGCCACCGACCGGTCGAACGCCTCCGCCAGCGGCCACGCGCCCAGGGCCCAGAGGCAGAGCGGAGGAGCCGTGTTCAGGTCGACCTTGCGCCCGGTCCCGGACAGCCGGAGCCGCCGCAGCTCCGCGACCCGGCCGGGCCACTCGTCGTCCTCGGGTGTGACCAGCCGCGCGCCGAGTCGCTCGGTCCGGGCCAGCGCCTGCTCGGCCACCGCCCGGACGTCCGCGTCGGCGGACCGGGCCGCCACCGCCGTCCGGAGCGCCCGGTCCGGTGCCCCGCCGTCGAGGAGCAGGTCCAGTGCGGCCACCGGCCCGAGTTCGTCGACCAGCCGGTGCACGGCCCAGGTGCCGGGCTCGGCGAGCCAGGTGAGCGCCACCCGGGCCACCCGCACCGCTGCCGTGGCGGTCATGCGCCCTCTCCCATCCGTAGGTGGATGGCCTCCGCGATGTCCCCGCCGTCCGGGCGGTCCCGGCCGTCCAGGTCGGCGATGGTCCAGGCGAGCCGGACGACCCGGTCGAAGCCCCGCGCCGACAGCGACCCGGAGTCGAGGCGCCTGCGCAGCTCCCGGGTGTCCCGCCCGGGCAGCCGCCAGGGCGGTCGGCGCAGGTACGGGCCGGGGACGTCGGCGTTCACCCCGTGGCCGGTGTCCGCCCACCGCGCCGCGGCGGCCCGGCGGGCGGCCGCCACCCGGCTGGCCACGAGCCCGGAGGGCTCGCTCGGCGCACCGGTCTCCAGCAGTTCCGCGGCGCGTACGGGCAGCAGCCGAACCTGGACGTCTACCCGGTCCAGCAGTGGCCCGGAGAGCCGGCCCAGGTAGCGCCGCCGCGCCAGGGGAGTGCACTCGCAGTCGACGTCCCCCGACGGCTTCGCGCACGGGCAGGGATTGGCGGCCAGCACCAGTTGCGTCCGGGCCGGGTATTCGGTGGCGCCGCCGGTCCGAGCGACCCGTACCCGGCCGCTCTCCAACGGCTGGCGCAGCGCCTCCAGGGCCGCCTTGCTGAACTCGGGCGCCTCGTCGAGGAAGAGCACGCCACGGTGCGCCAGCGACACCGCCCCCGGGCGGGCCAGACCGGATCCACCGCCGACCAGCGACGGCACCGTCGCGGTGTGGTGCGGCGCCTGGAACGGCGGGCGGCGCAGCAGCCGCCCTCCGGGCGGGAGCAGGCCGGCGATGGAGTGCAGTGCGGTGACCTCCAGGGCGGGCTCGTCGTCCAACTCGGGAAGGATCGACGGGAGCCGCTCGGCCAGCATGGTCTTGCCGGCGCCCGGCGGCCCGAGCAGCGCCAGGTGGTGCCCGCCCGCCGCGGCCACCTCCAGGGCCCGGCGACCCAGCCGCTGACCGGCCACCTCGGCCAGATCCGGCCCGTCCGGGGCGGGCGTCGGCTCGGCCTCCGGCGGTGGCAGCAGCGGGGTGCCGTCGCGGACGAAGGCGACCAGCCGGTGCAGGGTGTCGACGGCCCGGACCCGGACACCGGGGATCACCGCCGCCTCGGCCGCGTTGCCGATCGGCACCACCACCCGGTCCAGTCCGGCGTGCGCCGCGGCGGCGACCATCGGCAGCACGCCCCGTACCGGCCGGACGGTGCCGTCGAGGCCGAGCTCGCCGAGGACCACCGTCCGGTCCAGCGGCAGCAGCGGCAGTTCGCCCGAGCCGCCCAGCACCGCCGCCGCGATGGCCAGGTCGAACGCCGATCCGTACTTGGGCAGGGTGGCCGGGAGCAGGTTGAGGGTGATCCTCCGGTTGGGCCACTTCTGGCCGGAGTTGACGATGGCGGCCCGGACCCGGTCCCGGGCCTCGTGCAGGGCCGTGTCGGGCAGCCCGGAGATGACCACCCCGGGCAGCCCGGGGGCGAGGTCGGCCTCCACCTCCACCACGTGGCCGGTCACGCCGACCAGGCCGACGCAGAGCACCTTCGCGTAGCTCATGGTCAGAACGCGCCCTTCAGGTGCTCCACCCGGGCCGAACCGGCGGCGGACAGCCGGACGGAGAGCACGTCGAAGCGGACCTCGTCGGCGGTGGTCCCGGTCTCGGCGAGCCAGCGCGCGGCGAGGCCGCGCAGCCGTCGGGCCTTCGCCGGCACCACCGCCTCCGCCGGGGTGCCGAACTCGTCCGTACGGCGGGTCTTCACCTCGCAGAAGGCGAGCACCGAGCCCTCCCAGGCGATGATGTCGATCTCCCCGTCGGGGCAGCGCCAGTTCCGCGCGACCGGACGCAGCCCCGTCTCGATCAGGTATCGGACCGCGCACCGCTCGCCGTACGCGCCGACGGCCTGGTTCCGCTTCGTCATGCCCGTCACGGTGCGCCCGGTCGGGCCGGCGTCACCGTCCCGGACCCGCGTCCTGTGGACGACGGGGGCGCCTGTGGACGGGCGGACGATCATGGGTCCGCTGTGCTACCCGGCGCGGACGGCGCCACGCTCCGCCCTGCCGGTCGCCGGGCACACCCGCATCGACCAGCGCCGACGTGGCCCGGGACCGGATGGCGCGGGTGGGTCCGGTGGCATACCGTGCCGGTCGTGGACGGACGACGGAGCTTTCCCGAGGATCAGCAGGGGTCGCGCTGGGGCGATCACGGGTACGCCGAACCGGACTGGCGGGCGGCCGGCGAGCCGCGCTACCGCGACGACGACTTCCGCCTCCCGGAGCAGCGCACCGGAGAGGGCCGGCACGGCGACGCCGGGCGGTTCGGGGCGGCCGACCCGCTGGGCGACGACGGCGACGGCTGGCGGTCGCGCCGGGCGGACGACCCCTCGGAGATCTCCGGCGAGCTGCCGGGCGAGCGGGTCGGCCGCCGGGCGGCCCGCGAGACCGGTGACGCGCACGGCGGCGTCGCGCGGGACGGCGGTGCGGATGCGCTGCGCGGCTACCCGGTGGTCGAGCCCGGCCGTCCCAGCGAACCGGCCAACTCCGGCCCGATGGGCGGCTACCCGGTCGTCGAGCCCGGCCGCTCCGCCGAACCGGCCGGCTCCGGCCCGGTGGGCGGCTATCCGGTCGTCGAGCCGGTCCGTTCCGCCGAGCCGGCCTTCGCCGCTCCGGCACCGGTCACCGTCGGTGACCGTACGGGCCACGGTGCGGCCGCCCCGCTGACCGTGGGGGAGCGGCCGCAGCCGGGCGAGCCGGGGCTCGCGCCGCATCCGCTGGAGATGCCGACCGGGCCGATGCCGTCGGTGGCGCCCCGGCTGGACGTGCCGCCGCCGGGGGACGGGGTCTACCGGACCCGCCGGCCCGCGCTCGCGGTGCTGCTGGCGGTGATGGTGCTGATCCTGGAGGTCCCGGCGCTGCGGGTGCTGGCGTACGGCCTGACCGGTGACCCGGTCTCCGCCGCGCACGTGGTGGTGGGGATGTTCCTGGTGGTCGGGCTGCCGATCTTCGGCACCGGCCTGTACGGGCTGCGCACCGGTGGGCTGGCGCTCGCCGACGGCAGCCGGGGCTGGCTGCGGCCGCCGACCGCGTACCTGACCGTCGGCCTGGTCCTCTTCGTGGCCGCCGCGCTCGCCGCCCGCTGAACCCCGCCGGCCCCGCACCCGTCGCGCCGGCGCGGGCCACGCACCGGGTGATGATCCACTCGACCTGCGGCAGGTGGCGGTGTCGCCGGGCGCGGACGGCCCGAGATGCGGCATCCGGAGTCGATCATGAGGCCGGGCCAGCCGGGCCAGCCGGGCCAGCCGGGCCAGCCGGGCCAGCCGGGCCAGCCGGGCCAGCCGGGCCAGCCGGGCGACCCGAGGGCGGGTGGCGTGGCCGGAATGGGGCGTCCCCGCACCCCGGGGCCGGGGCGCGGGGAAGGGGCGTACACTGGTCGACTGGCGACCGCCTCGTGCGGTCGACCTCGCGTGCCCTCTCCACGGACCTCTCGTGGGGCGACGGCCTCCCTGGTCCCGATCTTGATCGGGCCCATCATGGCCGGCGACCGGGCGCCAGGCGTCCGGCCGCCGGCCGGACGGACAACCAGGGACGACTAGGAGTACCCACCATGGCCGTCGTGACCATGCGTCAGCTGCTGGAGAGCGGTGTCCACTTCGGGCACCAGACCCGGCGCTGGAACCCGAAGATGAAGCGCTTCATCTTCACCGAGCGCAACGGTATCTACATCATCGATCTGCGCCAGACCCTCGACTACATCGAGAAGGCGTACGACTTCGTGCGCACCACGGTGGCCGGGGGCGGCAGCATCCTCTTCGTCGGCACCAAGAAGCAGGCCCAGGAGGCCATCGCCGAGCAGGCGACCCGGGTCGGCCAGCCGTACGTGAACCACCGCTGGCTCGGTGGCATGCTGACCAACTTCCAG
This sequence comes from Micromonospora solifontis, assembly GCF_003725545.1. Classification (GTDB taxonomy): domain Bacteria; phylum Actinomycetota; class Actinomycetes; order Mycobacteriales; family Micromonosporaceae; genus Micromonospora; species Micromonospora solifontis. Next base: position 34,887 of record NZ_RJLN01000003.1, read on the forward strand.
ACGGTTTACAAGCGGCTGCAGCGGATGAAGGAGCTGGAGGCCCTGGGTGACCTGAGCGGCACCGCCGCCGGTTACACCAAGAAGGAGACCCTGCAGCTCTCCCGTGAGAAGGAGAAGCTGACCAAGACCCTCGGTGGTCTGCGCGACATGCAGAAGCTCCCGGCCGCGGTCTGGGTGGTGGACACCAAGAAGGAGCACATCGCCGTCGACGAGGCCCGCAAGCTGGGCATCCCGGTGATCGCCGTGCTCGACACCAACTGCGACCCGGACGAGGTCGACTTCCCGATCCCCGGCAACGACGACGCGATCCGCTCGGCCGAGCTGCTGACCAAGGTCGTCGCCGCCGCGGTCGCCGACGGTCTGATCGCCCGCTCCGGCCGCGGCCGCGGTGCCGAGGAGAAGCCCGAGCCGGGCCAGGTCGGCGCCGACGAGCCGCTGGCCGAGTGGGAGCGCGAGCTGCTCGAGGAGCCCAAGAAGGGCGACGAGCAGCCGGCGACCGCCGCCGCGGAGTGATCGCGCCGTCGCGTCCCCACCGTCCGATTTCCCGGCCGGTGGGGCGCGGCGGGTACGCCGGGCACAACCGGCCCGGATCCGGGTAACCGGCAGCCAGACCATCCCACCGCAGTCTCAACCACCGAAGAGAGAGTCATGTCCAACTTCACCGCCGCGGACGTCAAGAAGCTCCGCGACCTCACCGGCGCCGGCATGATGGACTCCAAGAAGGCGCTGACCGAGGCCGAGGGCGACTTCGACAAGGCCATCGAGATCCTGCGCGTCAAGGGCGCCAAGGACGTCGGCAAGCGGGCCGGCCGCACCGCCGCGAACGGTCTGATCGCGCACTCCGGCACGTCGCTGCTGGAGCTCAACTGCGAGACCGACTTCGTCGCCAAGAACGACGCCTTCATCGCCCTGGCCCAGCAGCTGGTCGAGCACGGCGAGAACAGCGGCGCGACCAACGCCGAGGAGCTTCTCGCCAGCACCCTCGACGGCAAGCCGGTGGCCGACCTGATCCAGGAGCAGTCCGCCAAGATCGGCGAGAAGCTGGTGCTCAACCGCTTCGCCAAGCTGGACGGCACCACCGCGGTCTACCTGCACCGCAAGAGCCAGGACCTGCCGCCGGCCGTCGGCGTGCTGGTGCAGTACGCCGGCAAGACCGACGAGGCCGCCGACGCCGACGCCCGTGGCGTGGCCATGCAGATCGCCGCCATGCGGCCGAAGTACCTGACCCGCGACGAGGTTCCGGCCGACGTCGTCGAGTCGGAGCGGCGCATCGCCGAGCAGACCGCCCGCGAGGAGAACAAGCCCGAGGCGGCGCTGCCGAAGATCGTCGAGGGCCGGGTCAACGCCTTCTTCAAGGACTACGTCCTGGTCGAGCAGTCCTCGGTCGCCGACAACAAGAAGACGGTGAAGCAGGTGCTGGCCGAGGCCGGCATCGAGGTGACCCGCTTCCTGCGGTTCGAGGTCGGCCAGGCCTGAGCCGCCGCCCCGGGCGCAGGACGCGCCCGGGGCAGGGAAGAACGTCGACGAGGAGGCCGCCGGTGTACGTGACAGGCACCGCGGCCTCCTCGTCACATAGGGTCGGCAACGGCAGTTACGCGGTACGCGGCGCCCACGGGGTGCGCGACGGAAGGGGCGGGGCGGATGACGCAGGTTGTGAGTGACCGGAGCCTGGCGGTGGATGACCCCACCGCCCCGCCGCCCGGTCGGGCCCGCCGGGTGGTGCTGAAGCTCTCCGGCGAGGTCTTCGGCGGCGGCGCGATCGGCGTCGACCCGGACGTCGTGCAGGCCATCGCCCGGCAGATCGCCACGGTGGTACGCCGGGGCGTGCAGGTCTCCGTGGTGGTCGGCGGGGGCAACTTCTTCCGCGGCGCCGAGCTGCAGAAGCGCGGCATGGACCGGGCCCGGGCCGACTACATGGGCATGCTCGGCACGGTGATGAACTGCCTGGCCCTCCAGGACTTCCTGGAGAAGGAGGGCATCGAGACCCGGGTGCAGAGCGCGATCACCATGGCCCAGGTCGCCGAGCCGTACATCCCGCTGCGGGCGATCCGGCACCTGGAGAAGGGCCGCGTGGTCATCTTCGGCGCGGGCGCCGGCATGCCGTACTTCTCCACCGACACCGTCGCCGCCCAGCGGGCGCTGGAGATCCGCGCCGACGTGGTGCTGATGAGCAAGAACGGGGTGGACGCGGTCTACACCGCCGACCCCCGGGTCGACCCGACGGCGAGCAAGCTCGACTCCATCACCTTCTCTGAAGTGCTGCGCCGCAACCTGCGGGTCGCCGACGCCGCGGCCTTCAGCCTCTGCATGGAGAACGGCCTGCCGATGCTGGTCTTCGGCGCCCAGGGCGACGACACCATCGTCCGCGCCGTCGGCGGTGAGAAGATCGGCACGCTGATCACCGCCTGATCGGCCCCGTCCGAGCCGCAGCGGTCCTCCGGCCCAGCAGCACCAGCACAGCCACGACGAGCGACAGAAGGAGGCGAGGAGACCGGTGATCGACGACACCCTCCTCGAGGCAGAGGAGAAGATGGAGCGTGCCATCGAGCACGCCAAGGAGGAGTTCGGCGGGATCCGCACCGGTCGGGCCAACGCCGCGATGTTCTCCCGGATCGTCATCGACTACTACGGCAGCCCGACCCCGCTGCCCCAGATGGCGTCCATCGCGGTTCCCGAGCCGCGCATGGTGATCATCAAGCCGTACGACAACTCGCAGCTGGGCGCCATGGAGAAGGCGATCCGCGACTCCGACCTCGGCGTGAACCCGAACAACGAGGGCAACCAGCTGCGCATCCTGCTCCCGCAGATGACCGAGGAGCGGCGCCGCGAGATGATCAAGGTCGCCCGACACAAGGGCGAGGAGGCCAAGGTCGCCGTCCGCAACATCCGCCGCAAGGGCAAGGAAGAGCTGGACCGGCTGGTCAAGGACGGCGAGGTCGGCGAGGACGAGGGCCGCCGCGCCGAGAAGGACCTGGACGACCTGACCCAGCGCTTCGTCGGCACCGTCGACGAGCTGGTCAAGCACAAGGAGAACGAGCTGCTCGAGGTCTGAGCGGCCGGTTGTACCCGGCACGGCACCGGTGTGCCGCCGCCCCGTCCGGGCCGGCGGGCCCGGTGCCGTCGTCGATCCGGGGCCATCGTCCGCCGTGCCGGGTTCCCGGGTGCAGTAGGCTCGGCACGATTCCCGACCACCACCGGGTGAACGACGGGAATCAGCCGGCCGGCGGGTCGGTCAACCAGAGCAGTCGCGCCTGTAGGGGATGGTCTTGGTCTTGCGTCTCGTGGTGGCACTCGTACCGTTTCCCGGTGCGTGATGTCCCACCCCGAACCCTACGGCACCACCGAGCCGCGCGGCTGGGACCGTCCCGAGCGCCCGCTGCCCTGGCCGGAGACCGACATCGAGCCCGGGCCCTGGCAGCGGTCGGGCGGCGCTGAGGCGTACGCCGGACCGTACGGCCGTCCCCAGCCCACCGCCGACCCGTACGGGCGGCCCGGTGACGGGTACGCCGGGCCGCGTGACCGCGGCCCGTACGACGAATTTCCGGCCTCCGGGCGGCGGGACGACGCGCGGAGCCGGGAGCGCGGCCCCCGGGACGCGGACCGGGCCTACGCCGGCCACCGCGGGCCGCGCGACCGGGGCTACGACCCGGGCCACGACGACCCCCGCGACCGGGGCTACGACCCGGGGCCGCGCGAGCGCGACCTCGACCCCGGCTACGCCGTCGACCGGCGCGACCGGGGCTACGGCCCGGGTCCGCACGACCGGGGTCACGAGGACTCCCGCGACCTCGGCCACCGGCTCGATCCGCGCGGCGGGGACGACGAGTACCCGACGGCGCAGATCGCACCGGTCCGGGACGAACCGACCGCCCAACTCGCGGCGGTCCCCGGCGAGCCCGACCCGGAGCCGCCGGCCGGGCGCCGGACGCGGGGCCGGCGGCGGGCCAGCGCGGACCGGCCGCCGACCGTCCAGGCGGCGTCGGGGCGGGCCGGCCGCAACCTGCCGGCCGCGATCGGCGTCGGGCTGGCTCTCGGCGCGGCGATCGTCGTACCGCTCTTCTTCTACCTGCCGGCGTTCCTGGCCGTGATCGCCGCCGCGGTGGCGATCGGGGTCTGGGAGATGGCCCGCGCGGTCCGCCGCAGCGGCGCCCACCCGCCGCTGGTGCCGCTGATCGCCGGCGGCGTGATCACCGTCGGCCTGGGCTGGTTCGCCGGTCCGGACGCGCTGAGTCTCGGCCTGCTGGTCACGGTGCTCGGCACGATGATCTGGCGGCTCGGCGACGGCCCCGGCAACTACCAGCGCGACCTGACCGCGGCCACCCTGATCGCGGTCTACGTGCCCTTCCTCGGCGGCTTCGCGGCGATGCTGGCCGCCGCGCCCGGCGACGGGCACCTGCGGGTGCTGGTCACCCTGGTCGCCGTGGTGCTCTCCGACACCGGCGGGTACGCGGCCGGCGTCGCCTTCGGCAAGCACCCGATGGCCCCCACGATCAGCCCGAAGAAGTCCTGGGAGGGCTTCGCCGGGTCGGTGACCGCGGCCGCCGCCGGCAGCGCCCTGCTGCTCTGGCTGCTGCTCGACGTGGTCCCCTGGTGGGGCGCGCTGTTCGGTGTCGCGATCTCCTGCGCGGCCGTCCTCGGTGATCTCGCCGAGTCGATGATCAAGCGGGACCTCGGGGTGAAGGACATGAGCAACCTGCTCCCCGGGCACGGTGGCCTGATGGACCGGCTCGACTCGATCCTGTTCGCGGTGCCGACCGCGTACCTGCTGCTCGCGGTCTTCGTCCCGTCGGCGGGCTGAGGGATGAATCACCTGCGCGGGCGCGCATCCGCCGGCCGGTCGGGGCCGATTCGGCACCTACGGACGGGTGCGTCCCGCTCCGGGCGTGTCAGACTGGACGCGCCATGACGAGCCTCCCCGTGATCCCCGTGGACCCCGACGCCCGCGGCCGCCGACCCGCGATGCCGCCCCGCCACCTCGCCGACCTGGACCTGCCGGGCCGGCAGGCGCTCGTCACCGAGCTGGGCGAGCCGGCGTTCCGCGCCAAGCAGGTCTCCAACCACTACTTCGGTCGGCTGGTGCGCGATCCGGGGCGGATGACCGACCTGCCGGCGGCCACCCGGGAGCGGCTGGCCGGTTCGCTGCTGCCCACGCTGCTCACCCCGGTACGCGAGCTGGCCTGCGACGACGGCGCCACCCGCAAGGCGCTCTGGCGGCTGCACGACGGCTCGCTGGTGGAGAGCGTGCTGATGGGCTACCCGGACCGGGTCACCGTCTGCATCTCCAGCCAGGCCGGCTGCGGCATGGCCTGTCCGTTCTGCGCCACCGGCCAGGCCGGGCTGACCCGCAACCTCTCCACCGCGGAGATCGTCGACCAGGCCGTCTATCTCGCCGGGGTGGCCGCCTCGGGCGCGGTGGCCGGCTCGCCGTCGCGCCTGTCGCACGTCGTCTTCATGGGCATGGGCGAGCCGCTGGCCAACTACTCCCGGGTGGTGGCGGCGATCCGCCGGTTGGTCGCGCCGGCCCCGGAGGGGCTGGGCCTGTCGCAACGGCACATCACCGTTTCCACGGTCGGCCTGGTGCCGGCCATCCGCCGACTGGCCAGCGAAGACCTCTCGGTGACCCTTGCGTTGTCGCTGCACGCCCCCGATGATGGGCTGCGCGACGAACTCGTCCCGGTCAACCAGCGCTGGAAGGTGTCCGAGGTGCTGGACGCGGCATGGGACTACGCGGACTCGACGGGCCGTCGCGTGTCGATCGAGTACGCGATGATCAAGGACGTGAACGACCAGCCGTGGAGAGCCGATCTGCTCGGGCGGCTGCTGGCCGGCAAGCTGGCCCACGTGAACCTCATCCCGCTCAATCCGACTCCGGGCAGCCGCTGGGACGCCAGCCCGAAGCCGGTCGAGCGGGAGTTCGTCCGGCGGTTGCGCGACGCCGGGGTGTCGACCACGGTGCGGGACACCCGGGGGCGCGAGATCGACGGCGCGTGTGGGCAGCTGGCCGCCGCCGAGGACAGGGACATCGACCCGCGCACCGCGACGGCGTAGCGGTACGAGACCAGGAGACATAGTGGCGAGTCAGGGTCAGCGTTTCCGGCGTAAGGCGCTCCGCCGGGGATACAAGGTCGACGAGGTCGACGCCTTCCTGGACCGCGTCGAGGCGACACTCGCCGGTCAGCCGGTCGGCGCGCCCGTGGCCTCCCAGGAGGTCCACGACGTCGTCTTCCGGGTCCGGTTCAACGGCTACGACGAGTGGCAGGTCGACCTGCACCTCGACCGGGTCGAGCGGCAGCTGGCCGAGCTCGAGGAGCGCGGCGGCCCGGCTGGCGGGCGCGGCGGTGACCCGCGCATGGCGGACCGGATGGGCCCGCCGATGCGCGACGACCGCGGGCTCTCGCCCGTGCCGCAGCCCCCGATGCCGCCGCGGCAGATGCCCGCGCAGGCCGGCCCGCCCGCGGACCGCTACGGGAACCGTTACGACGAGCCCACCGGCGCCTTCGCCGCGGGTGGGTACGAGGGCCGCCGGGTGAACTACGAGCCGCCGCGCGGCCCGGGCGGCCCCGGCCCGATGGGCCCGGGTGGCCCCGGCGCGATGGGCCCGGGTGGTCCGGGTGGTCCCGGCCCGATGGGCCACGGCGGCCCACCGTCGCGGGGCCTTCCGCCCGGCCCGGCCGGTTACGGCCAGGACGATCGCCCGGCCGGTTACGGCCAGGACGATCGCCCGGGTGGCTACGGCCCGGACGAACGGTTCGACGGGTTCGAGGCCGGCCGGCGTGGCCGGACCGACATGACGGCCGAGATCCGGATGCCCGAGCGGGACCTGCGTGACCTGCGTCGTGGTCCGGCCGGCCCGCCGCCGCTGCCGCAGCAGGGCTTCGGTGGCGGCCCCGACCAGGGCTACGGTCCGGGCCCGGACCAGGGCTACGGCCCCGGTCCCGGCATGCCCGGCCCGCCGCCGATGGCCGGCCCGCCGATGGTGGGTCCGCCGATGGCCGGCCCGCCCGGCAGCGACCTCTACCGGGTCGACCAGATCCGCCGCAGCTTCCAGGTGCGCCGCTTCGGCAGCGGGTACGACCCCGACCAGGTCGACCGGTTCTTCGAGACCCTGCTCGGCGGGATGCAGGGCCGCAACCCGATGCCGGTGAACCCGAACGACCTGGACACGCTGCGCTTCGGCCTGGTGCCCGGCGGCTACTTCGAGGCCGAGGTCGACGCCGCGCTCAAGGACGTGCAGGACATCCTCCTGGGTCGCTGACCGACCGGGAACGACGACGAGGGCCCGCCCCCGGCCGGGGGCGGGCCCTCGCACGTGGCGGTCGAGCGCGATCGAAGGTCAGGACCGCAGGCCGTTGCGCCGCAGCACGCTGTCGCCGATCACGATGGCCAGCAGCAGCGCGGCGAGCCCGATCAGCCAGATGTCCTCGACCTTGCCCTCGTGGTTGCCGCAGAACGCCATGATCACCAACACCACCGCCGACAGCACCGCACCGATCCGTCCGGACTTGCGGTGTCCGGGCTTGTGCTGATCTGGCGCGGTTACCGGCTCGCTTCCTGCCACTGTCGGTCCTTCCCTCGCGATCGGATCTCCGGTTAGTCTGGCACGCCCCGCGGCGGCCCCGGTGCGGGGTCCGCCCTGATCGGGCCGTCGGGACGAGATCGGGCCGTCGGGACCAAGCGGGCCGTCGGGACGAGGCGGGTGCCGGGGCGCCGGGGCCGTTGGTCCCGTTCCCGGCCGGGCGGAAGGGCACTACCGGCGTCGCGGGACGCCGACCACACTGCCTCCGGTAGCGTCTTCACGTACGCCTGATTGTCTTTTTGAGGGGGACTGCGGTGCGAGTGACCGGTACGGGACATGCCAGCATGCGGATCGACACGGCCGCGGGCAGCATCCTGTGCGACCCGTGGGTCAATCCCGCCTACTTCGCCTCCTGGTTCCCCTTCCCGGACAATTCCCGCCTCGACTGGGCGAGCCTGGGCCAGGTCGACTACCTCTACGTGTCGCACCTGCACCGGGACCACTTCGACGCGAAGCACCTGCGGGACTTCGTGTCCAAGGACGCCACCGTCCTGCTGCCCGAGTTCCCCACCTCGGAGATGGAGGACGAGCTGCGGGCGCTGGGCTTCACCAAGTTCCTCAAGGCGCCGAACGAGCAGGTCGTGGAGCTGCCCGGCGGGCTGAAGATCATGATCCAGGCGCTCACCAGCCCCACCGACGGGCCGATCGGCGACTCCTCGCTCTGGGTGGAGTACGACGGGGTCCGGCTGCTCAACCAGAACGACGCCCGCCCGACCGACCTGAGCGTCTTCGCCGAGCTGGGCCACGTGCACGCGCACATGCTCCAGTTCTCCGGCGCGATCTGGTATCCGATGGTCTACGAGCTGCCGCAGGCGGCGAAGACCGCGTTCGGCAAGCAGAAGCGGGACCGGCAGTTCGACCGCACCTGGCGGTACATCGACGACCTGAAGGCGGACCACGTCTTCCCGATCGCCGGGCCGCCGTGCTTCCTCGACGACGAGCTGTGGCAGTTCAACGACATCTTCGGCGACGAGGGCAACATCTTCCCCGACCAGTCGGTCTTCCTCGCCGAGTACGCGAAGGTCGGCGGCACCAACGGCATCGTGCTCCTGCCCGGCAGCGTCGCGGAGGTCACCACCGAGGGCACGACCACCACCCACCCGGTGCCGGTCGAGGAGTTCTTCGCGAACAAGGTCGCCCACCTGGAGGAGATGCGGGAGCGTAAGCGCCCGATCATCGAGGCCGAGAAGGCGTCCTGGCGGCACCCCGAGGTCGACGTGCTCGGCGAGATGAAGCGCCGGATCGAGCCGCTGCTCGACGAGTCGATCTACCTGGCCAAGGGGGTCGGCGGCCCGGTCCGCTTCGACCTGGTGGGGTACGACGGGGAGAGCGTCGAATCCATCGTGGTCGACTTCCCGGGCAAGGAGGTCCGGCCGTACGCGGACGAGAAGGTCCGCTACCGGTTCCGCACCGAGCGGGCGCTGATCGAGCACCTGCTGCACATCGGCGAGGTGGACTGGGTCAACTCGCTCTTCCTGTCCTGCCGGTTCTCCGCGGCCCGGATCGGGCAGTACAACGAGTTCGTCTACGCCTTCTTCAAGTGCCTCTCCGAGGAGCGCCTCCAGTACGCCGAGGGCTGGTACGACGAGCACGAGCGGGCGGTCGACGCCGAGGACATCACGCTGGACGGCTGGGTGGTGCAGCGCCGCTGCCCGCACCTGAAGGCGGACCTGAGCCGGTTCGGCATCGTCGACGGCGACCAGCTCACCTGCCAGTTGCACGGCTGGAAGTTCGACCTGGCCAGCGGCCGCTGCCTGACCAGTGTCGGCCACAAGATCCGCGCCCACCGCGCGGACGCGGACAACCCGGCCCCCGCCGGAGAGGCGGTCAGCGGCCCAGGTCGCTGAGGATGCGCTGGGCGGCGTTGTGCCCGGCGGCGCCGATCACGCTGCCCGCCGGGTGGCAGCCGGCGCTGCCCGCGTACACGCCGTCGACCCCGGTCGCGTAGGGCATCCGGTCGGTGAAGGAGACGGTGTTGTCGACGTGGTGGATGTGCCCGCCGGTGATGCCGAAGTGCGCCTCGATGCCGGGCGGCGGCAGCGGCACCGCGTCGGCGATCAGGTCCCCGCTCCCCGGGGCGTACCGCTCGCAGATGGCGATCAGCTTCTCCGCGTAGCCGGGCAGCGCCGCGTCCCAGGTCGTGCCGGCCAGCTCGTAGGGGACCGACTGGACGAACAGCGCCGAGGAGTGGTGCCCCGCACCGTCGGAGAGCGACGGGTCGACCGTGGTGTGCAGGTACCACTCGATGGTGGGTTCCTCGGGCAGCCGCCCGGCCTGCACGTCCGCCCACATCGCGCGCAGCGCGGCCAGCGGTGGCTCGCCGCCGGCGCCGACCAGCGAGGCCGAGCCGGGGAGCAGGTGGATGGTCGAGCCGAACGGGCTCGGCGCGTCCGCCGGCAGGCAGGAGAAGCGGGGCAGCCCGGTCAGCGCCAGGTTGAGCTTGAGCGTGGTGCCGGGGCGGCGGACCGCCGCCATCCGGTCGGTGAGGGCCGCCGGGAGCGCGCCGTCGGGCAACAGCCCCATCAGCCGGTACGGGTCGCAGGCGCCCAGCACCACGGAGGCGGCCACCGCCCGGCCGTCGGCGAGCACCACCCCGCTGGCCGCGCCGTGGTCCAGCGTGATCGCGGTGACCGGCGTACCGGTCACGATGCGGGCCCCGGCGGCGCGGGCGGCCTCGGCGAAGGTCCGGGAGACCGTGCCCATCCCGCCCTGGGCGATCATCCAGGTGCCGTCCGAGCCGGGCAGCCGGCACATGTTGTGCACCAGGAAGTTGTGCCCGGTGCCGGGGTCGTCCGGCCCGGCGTTGAGGCCGGAGAGGCCGTCGGTGACCGCGTACATGCTGACCAGCAGCTCGGAGCGGAAGTCGAAGCGGGCCAGGTAGTCGACGACCGAACCGCGGACCAGGTCGACGAAGACCTGCCGCAGGGCGGGGCGGACGTACCGCTCGGCGGTCTCCTCCACCGGCAGCGGCTCGGCCAGCCAGGCCGGGGCCAGGTCCGCCCGGAGGTGGGCCAGTTCGGCCTGGAGGGCGTCGTCGGCGGCCACGTCCTCGGGCGAGAAGAACTCGGCGAGCTGCCGCCGGGTGGCCGCGGTGTCGCTGCCGAAGAGCAGGTACGGCGAGCCCGGCCCGCCCGGGGTGGGCAGGAAGTAGTGCGGGTCGCGGCGCAGCACCGGGATCTTCACTTCCAGCGTGGCCAGCAGCTCCGGCGGCATCAGCCCGAGCAGGTACGAGCCGGTGGAGTGCCGCAGCCCCGGCACCTTGGGGAACGGATTCTCCGTCCGGGTGGCCCCGCCGATCACCTCGGCGGCCTCCAGCACCAGCACGTCCAGCCCGGCGCGGGCCAGCAGGATCGCCGATACCAGCCCGTTGTGCCCGGAGCCGACCACGACGACGTCGGCGCGGCCCGGCAGCTCACTCGCTTCGCTCATACCCGCGCACCCTAGCCCCGCCCGCCGCCGCCCGGCAGTCCCTCCGCTGACCTGCGTGCCGCGAGGCGGACGGCGCGCCAGCGGCTCAGGGCCAGGGTGGCGGAGTAGCCGGCCAGGACGATCACGTGGAACAGGTAGAGCCAGAGGAGCACCGCCACCCCGGCGCCGATCGCGGTGAACCCGCCGAACGGCAGGCCCAGGTTCAGCGGCAGCGAGCAGAACAGCACGAAGCCGTGCAGGAACCCGGAGAGGTTGGCGGCGGTGAACGAGCCCATGCCGAGGGTGGCCAGCCAGTCGGGGGAGGCCGGACCGACCACCCGGAACACCCACATCAGCACCGGGGTGAGCACCAGCCACACCGCCAGGAACGACAGCACCACGCCCAGCGCCCCGGCCCAGCCGCCCTGCCGGACCAGCCGGGTGGTCAGCGGCAGCGCCACCAGGATCGACAGCAGCAGCGCGGGGGCCGGGGCGAGCAGCGGGAGCAGCAGCAGCCGGCCCCGCCAGCCCACCAGCGCGCCGGACTCGCCGCCGCCCGGCTCGGCCACCGAGACGAAGGCGCGGCGCAGCCCCTCCCCGTACAGCGACGCGGGCAGCAGCGAGGAGAGCGCGAGCAGCGGGGTGAGCCCCAGCCCGGCCTCCACCAGCGCGGCCACCGCCCGGTTGGCGCCGATGTCGGTGGGCAGCGTGTTGATCGCGTACGAGGTTAGCCGGCGGACGTGGTCGTCGCCGGCGACCAGCCCGGTGAGCCAGATCGCCAGCAGCGCCACCGGCACCACCGCGATCGCCCCGTAGAAGGTGATCGCGGCCGCGTGCAGCGACAGGTCCCGCCCGCGAACCGGCCGGAACGCCGCGCCGGCGATCCGCTTCGTCCGCTGCCATCCCGTACCCACCGGGACCTCCTTCCCCGGGTTGCCCGGCGGCACGCATTACGATCCGGCGGCATGATGATCGCCTCGACGGACCGCCTGCTGGTCCGGGACTGGACCGAGACGCCGGCGGACCTCGACCGGGTCTACGACATCTACTCCCGGAACGAGGTGATGCGCTGGCTGGGCGGGGGCAAGGGGCGGCTGACCGACCCGGCCGAGGCGCGGGAGCGGGTGCGCTCCTGGCGGGACCGCTACGAACCGTACGCCGGCCGCTGGGGGATCTGGGCGATCGAGCCGCGGGACAGCGGCCGGGCGGCGGGCAGCGTCCTGCTGAAGCCGCTGCCGGGACGGGACGGGGTGACCCCGACCGACGATCTCGAGGTCGGCTGGCACCTGCATCCCGACTCGCAGGGCCACGGCTACGCCACCGAGGCCGCCCGGGCGGTGCTGGACCGGGAGTTCGCCACCGGCACCCGGCAGGTCTACGCGGTGGTGATGGCCGGCAACGAGGCGTCGATGGCGGTGGCCCGGCGGCTCGGCATGACCCACCTCGGCGTCCGGTCCGACTGGTACGGCATGGACCTGGAGACCTTCGTGCTGCGGGCGGAGTGACGGGCGTGGCAGTCGTGGCCGTCGTGCCGGCGAGGCCGCCGGGGCCGCGCCGAGCCGGCCCGGTGGCGGAACCGGACAGCGGGGGAGCGAGGCTCCCAGCGGGCGCTCAGGGGCGCTGGGGAAGAATGGGCGGGTGACGTCTCCCCGCGACCTCGTCCTGCTCGGCTCGACCGGCTCGATCGGCACCCAGGCCATCGACATCGTCAGGCGCAACCCGGACCGGTTCCGGGTGGTGGCGCTCGGTGCCGGCGGCGGCAACGTGGAGCTGCTCGCCGCCCAGGCCCTCGAGCTGGGGGTCGAGGTGGTCGGCGTGGCGAAGGCGTCCGCCGCCCAGGATCTGCAGCTCGCCTTCTACGGCGAGGCGAGCCGGCGCGGCTGGGCCACCGGCGACTTCAAGCTTCCCAAGATCGTGGCCGGCCCGGACGCCATGACCGAGCTGGCCGGGTGGCCCGGTGACGTGGTGCTCAACGGGGTGGTCGGCTCGCTCGGGCTGGCGCCGACGCTGGCCGCGCTGCGCGCCGGGCGTACCCTCGCCCTGGCCAACAAGGAGTCGCTCGTGGCCGGCGGCCCGCTGGTCAAGGCCGCGGTGACCCGGCCGGGGCAGATCGTCCCGGTGGACAGCGAGCACTCGGCGCTGGCGCAGTGCCTGCGGGGCGGCACCCGCGGCGAGGTCCGTCGGCTCGTGGTCACCGCCAGCGGCGGCCCGTTCCGGGGCCGGCGCCGCGACGAGCTGATCGAGGTCACGCCCGAGCAGGCCCTGGCGCACCCCACCTGGAACATGGGTCCGGTCGTCACCATCAACTCCGCCACCATGGTCAACAAGGCGCTGGAGGTGATCGAGGCGCACGAGCTGTTCGACGTGCCGTACGCCGACATCGAGGTGATGGTGCACCCGCAGTCGGTGATCCACTCGATGGTCGAGTTCACCGACGGCTCCACCCTCGCCCAGGCCAGCCCGCCGGACATGCGGCTGCCCATCGCCCTCGGCCTCGGCTGGCCGGACCGGGTGCCCGCGGCGGCCGCGGCCGTCGACTGGGCGAAGGCGCACACCTGGGAGTTCTTCCCGCTCGACGACGCCGCCTTCCCGGCGGTCGCCCTCGCCAAGGCGGCCGGCGAGGCCGGGCGGTGCCGGCCGGCGATCTACAACGCGGCGAACGAGGAGTGCGTGGCGGCGTTCGTCGCCGGGCGGCTGCCGTTCCTCGGCATCGTCGACACCCTCCAGCGCGTGCTGGAGGACGCTCCCGACTTCGCCGAACCAGGTACCGTCGAGGACGTGCTCGCCGCCGAGTCGTGGGCACGGGCGCACGCCCAGGAGATCATCGTCGGGTCGGTGGAAGGAGCTTGATGGGTTACCTGCTCGGGGTGGTGCTCTTCGCCCTCGCGATCCTCATCTCGGTGAGCCTGCACGAGGCGGGGCACATGCTCACCGCCAAGGGCTTCGGGATGAAGGTCACCCGCTACTTCGTCGGGTTCGGCCCGACCCTCTGGTCGTTCAAGCGGGGCGAGACCGAGTACGGCGTGAAGGGCATCCCGCTCGGCGGCTTCTGCAAGATCGTCGGGATGACCCCGCAGGACGACGACGTCGACCCCGGCGACGAGCCGCGCGCCATGTGGCGGTACCCGGTGTGGAAGCGGACGATCGTGATGTCGGCGGGCTCCATCACCCATTTCGCCCTGGCCCTGGTGACGCTCTGGATCCTCGCGGTCTCCGCCGGCCTGCCCAACCCGAAGTTCCCGAGCACCGAGGAGGGCTACAAGGCCGAGCCCGCGGTGATCGCCCTGGCCCCGTGCGTCGTCGTGGAGAACGTCAGTCGGGGCTGCCAGGCCGGTGACCCGGCCAGCCCGGCCGCCCGGGCCCAGCTCAAGGACGGCGACCGGATCACCGCCGTCAACGGCAGGCCGGTCTCCACCTGGGGCGACATGCTGGACGTGGTCCGGGCCACCAAGCCGGGCACGGCCACCGTCGAGTACGTCCGCGACGGCCGGACGGCCACCGCCACCGTCGACCTGGCCGCCGTGCAGCGCCCGCCGCTGACCGACCCGAAGGGTGCCACCTCGGCGGTCTCCGCGCTCGGCGTGGCGCTCCGGCCGAGCACGCCGACCCTGGTCCAGTACGGTCCGGTGGACGCGTTCGGCGCCACCGCCGACTTCACCGGCAACATGGCGGTGCAGACCGCGCACGCCCTGCAGCGGATCCCGCAGAAGGTGCCGGCCCTGTGGACCGCGATCACCGGCGGCGAGCGGGACGCGGACACCCCGATCAGCGTGGTCGGGGCCAGCCGCCTCGGCGGCGAGGCGGTGGAGAACAGCGCCTGGCTGGTGTTCTTCATGCTCTTCGTCTCGCTGAACTTCTTCATCGGCGTGTTCAACCTGCTGCCGCTCCTGCCGCTGGACGGCGGTCACATCGCCATCGCCTGGTTCGAGCGGGCCCGCTCCTGGGTCTACGCCCGGATCGGCCGCCCCGACCCCGGCCGCGTCGACTACCTCAAGCTCATGCCCATCACGTACGCGGTGATCCTCATCGGTGGCGCGTTCACGCTGCTGACCGTCACCGCGGACGTCGTCAACCCGATCACGCTCTTCTCAAGGTGAGTGCCTGAAGTGACCGCTGTCAGTCTCGGTATGCCCCCCGTACCGCCGCCGCCGCTCGCCCCGCGCCGGGCCAGCCGCCAGATCATGGTCGGCCCGGTGCCGGTCGGTGGGGGCGCGCCGGTCTCCGTGCAGTCCATGACCACCACCCTGACCGCCGACGTGAACGCCACGCTCCAGCAGATCGCCGAGCTGACCGCCGCCGGCTGTCAGATCGTCCGGGTGGCCGTGCCGTCCCAGGACGACGTCGAGGCGCTGCCGGCGATCGCCAGGAAGTCGCAGATCCCGGTGATCGCCGACATCCACTTCCAGCCGAAGTACGTCTTCGCCGCGATCGACGCCGGCTGCGCCGCGGTCCGGGTCAACCCGGGCAACATCCGCCAGTTCGACGACAAGGTCAAGGAGATCGCCAAGGCCGCCGGTGACGCGGGCGTGCCGATCCGGATCGGCGTGAACGCCGGCTCGCTGGACAAGCGGCTCCTCGCCAAGTACGGCAAGGCCACCGCCGAGGCGCTGGTCGAGTCGGCGCTCTGGGAGTGCTCGCTCTTCGAGGAGCACGGCTTCCGGGACATCAAGATCTCGGTCAAGCACAACGACCCGGTGGTGATGATCCGGGCCTACCGGCAGCTCGCCGAGAAGTGCGACTACCCGCTGCACCTGGGCGTCACCGAGGCCGGCCCGGCGTTCCAGGGCACCATCAAGTCGGCGGTCGCCTTCGGCGCGCTGCTGGCCGAGGGGATCGGCGACACCATCCGGGTCTCCCTGTCCGCCCCGCCGGTGGAGGAGATCAAGGTCGGCGCCGCGATCCTGGAGTCGCTGGGCCTGCGCGAGCGGGGCCTGGAGATCGTCTCCTGCCCGTCCTGCGGCCGGGCCCAGGTGGACGTCTACAAGCTGGCCGAGGAGGTCACCGCCGGCCTGGAGGGGCTGCCGGTGCCGCTGCGCGTCGCGGTCATGGGCTGCGTGGTGAACGGCCCGGGTGAGGCGCGCGAGGCCGACCTCGGTGTCGCCTCCGGCAACGGCAAGGGCCAGATCTTCGTGAAGGGCCAGGTCGTCAAGACCGTGCCCGAGGGCCAGATCGTGGAGACGCTGATCGAGGAGGCGCTCCGGATCGCCGACGAGATGGGCGCCGAGATCCCCGAGGAACTCCGCGACCTGGTCCCCGGCGCCACCGTGACCGTGCACTGACCCACCATCCCGCCCCACGTCCCACGGGCGCTGATGCACGGAAAGAGTGGCCATTCCACGTGGAATGGCCACTCTTTCTCGGTACGAGGCGCTTCGGAGAGGTCACGGTCCTTGGGCGGGACACAAACCGTACGTACGTCTTGGTAGGATCCTGCCGTGCGGCTGCTTCCCGAACCGGGCCCGGCCCGGACCCTCGCCCTGTCCACCCTGGTCAACACCATCGGCCGGGGCACCTGGCTGACCGCCAGCGCGCTGTTCCTGACCCGGTCGGTGGGGCTGTCCGTTTCCCAGGTCGGCCTCGGCCTCACCCTCACCGCGCTGGTCAGCCTCGTGGCCAGCGCGCCGATGGGCTACCTCGCCGACCGGTACGGCCCGCGTGGCCTGCAGCTCGGCGCACTGCTCGCCTCGGCGGTCTGCACCGCCGCGCTGCTGGCCGTCGGGTCGTTCGCGACGTTCCTCCTGATCGGGGCCCTGATGGCCCTCGTCGACGCCGCCTCCCGCGGCTCACGCGGGGCGCTGATCGCCGGGGCGGTCCCGCCGGACCAGCGGGTCCGCACCCGGGCCTACCTGCGGGCGGTGACCAACGTGGGGATCTCCGTCGGAGCGGTGCTCGCCGGCGTCGGCCTCGCCGCCGACACCCGTGCGGCGTACGCGGCACTGATCCTGCTCGACGCCCTGACCTACCTGCTCGCGGCGGCGGTGCTGCTCCGGCTGCCGGCCGTGCCGCCGGTCCCGGCCCCGACGCACGGGCCGCGGCTGATCGCCCTGCGGGACCGGCCGTTCCTCGCCTTCACGGTGCTCGACGGGCTGATGTCGATGCACTTCGGGCTGCTCAACATCGCCCTGCCGCTCTGGATCGCCGAGCACACCACCGCGCCGCGCTGGCTGATCTCGGCGTGCCTGCTGGTCAACACCGTGATGGTGGTGCTCTTCCAGGTGCGCGCCTCGCGCGGCACCGAGGAACTGGCCGGTGCCGGTCGCGCCGCCCGCCGGGCCGGCGCGGTCATCGCCGTGGCCTGCGCGCTCTTCGCGGCCAGCGGCGGAGTGTCGGCCGCGGTGGCCGTGCCGCTGCTGCTCGGCGGGGCGCTGGTGCACGTGGTGGGGGAGCTGTGGCACGCCGCCGCCGGTTGGGGCATCTCGTTCGGCCTCGCCCCGGCCCACGCGCAGGGCCAGTACCAGGGCGCGTACGGGATGGGCATGCAGCTCGGTTCGATGGTCGCCCCGGTGGTGGTGACCACCCTGGCGGTTGGCTGGGGCGTCCCCGGCTGGCTGCTGCTCGGCGGGATGTTCCTCGTGCTCGGGTTGCTGGTGCCCCCGGTGGTGCGGTGGGCCGCCCGGACGCGCCCGACCGAGCCGGTCGGGGCGCCGGTGCCGGTGGGCTGAGCCGCCGCTCACCGGGTCCTCAGGTCGGCCCGCGCGCCCCCCGGCGCATCTGGCAGGCTGGTATCCGTGCTCACGGTGCCGGTACGCCAACTCGGGGAGTCGGAGCGCCGTGCGGTCGAACGGCTGCTCGACCTCGACCCGTACGCCGGCGCGCAGGTCGCCGAGCGGGTCGCCGCCCGGGGCCTGGCCTGGTGGCGGGCCGAGGGGCGGATCCTGGGCTACGGCGCCCGGCGCAACCTGGAGTCGATCTGCTGGCTGGGCGGCAACCTCACCCCGGTGCTCGCCTCCGCGCCGGCGGTGGCCGCCTTCGCCGAGCAGTTGAGCGCGGAGGAGCGGCTCTGTTCCTCGATCGTGGGCCGCGCCGACGCCGTGCTCGGCCTCTGGGACCGCCTCTCCGCGCACTGGGGGCCGGCCCGGGACGTACGCCCGAACCAGCCGCTGCTGGCCACGGACGCGCTGCCCGACGTGGCGGCCGACCCCGAGGTGCGCCGGGTGTGCGGCCACGAGATCGACCAGCTCTTCCCCGCGGCGGTGGCGATGTACACCGAGGAGGTCGGGGTGTCGCCGCTGGTCGAGGACGGCGGGCGCGGCTACCGGCGGCGGGTGGCCGATCTGGTCCGCGCCGGGCGGGCCTACGCCCGGTTCGCGGACGGCAAGGTGATCTTCAAGGCCGAGCTGGCGGTGGTGACCCGGCGCACCGCGCAGGTCCAGGGGGTCTGGGTGGCGCCGGAGTGGCGGGGGCGGGGGATCGCCACCGCGGCGATGGCGGCGGTGGTCCGCGACGCCCTGGCCCGGTTCGCGCCGACCGTCAGCCTCTACGTCAACGACTTCAACCTGCCCGCCCGGCGGGTCTACGAGCGCTGCGGCTTCCGCCCGGTGGGCACGCTCGCCACCGTGCTGTTCTGAACCCGTCCCCCGGCATGGCCGGGATCACGTCGCCTCGAATTGCGCCGAACCGGACAGTCGGCGCTATGCTGGCCATGTTTTTATACTGACCGGTCAGTTTAGAAGTTGAGGAACCGTGAAGATCGTCGAGGCCAGCGGGCTGGGTCTGCGGACCCGCCGCGGCTGGGTGTACCGGGACGTCGACCTCACCGCCGAGACCGGGGAGCTGCACGCCGTCACCGGACCGCCGGGCAGCGGCCGTACCTCCCTGCTGCTCGCCCTGGCCGGGCGCTTCCCGCACACCGACGGCGAGCTGCGCCGCCGGGGCCCGGCCGCGCTCGGCCAGGTCGCCGGGGTGCACGAGCCCGACCCGACACTGACCGTCGCCGAGCACATCCAGGAGCGGCTGCTGCTGCTCGGGCCGGTGCCGCGCCGCCGTCGCCAGCTC
Source organism: Micromonospora solifontis (assembly GCF_003725545.1). Taxonomy (GTDB): domain Bacteria; phylum Actinomycetota; class Actinomycetes; order Mycobacteriales; family Micromonosporaceae; genus Micromonospora; species Micromonospora solifontis. The sequence goes on from NZ_RJLN01000003.1 coordinate 53,866, forward strand.
GTCCCGGTCGCCGCGGTGCGGGCCCGCCGGGCCTACCGCCGGGACGCCTTCGCCGCCGCCATCGCCGGCGCCGGCCTCACCGACGCCCCGCTCGACCCCGACCGGTACGGCCGCGACCTCACCCCGGTCGAGCGGCAGGTGCTCGGCCTGGTGCTGGCCAGCCTGAGCGGACCCAGCCTGATCGTCGCCGACGACGTGGACGCCGGCTCCGACGCCCCCGAGCGGGAATGGATCTGGGCCGCCCTGGCCCGCCTCGCCGACCAGGGGTACGCGGTGGTCGCCAGCGCCCGCGCCGTCGAGCCCGGCGCCACCGCGGTCGTGCACCGCATCGGTGACCCCACCCTGCCCACCCCCGCCCTCGTCGCGCCGCCTGCGGCGGACGATCAGACCCCCGAGGTGCACGCATGAGCGTTCTCCGACTCGCGCTGTTCGAGCTGCGCCGGATGACCCGGGGCCGGCTGCCCCGCGCCGCGCTCGCCGTCCTCACCGTCATCCCGCTGCTCTACGGCGCGCTCTACCTCTACGCCTTCTGGGACCCGTACGGGAACCTCGACCGCATCCCGGTCGCCCTGGTCAACGCCGACCGGCCGGCGAAGGCCGCCGACGGCAGCGAGGTGCACGCCGGCCGGGACCTCACCGATGAGCTGCTGCACCGCAAGGTCTTCGGCTGGACGGTGACCGACCAGGACGACGCCACCGAAGGGCTCCGCGACGGCCGCTACCACCTCGTCTTCGCCATCCCGGCCGACTTCTCCGCCACCCTGGCGGCCAGCCCCGAGCCGGACCAGCCGGCCCGCCGGGGCGAGCTGAAGGTGGTCAACGACGACGCCACCAACTACCTCTCCGGGCTGCTCGCCCGCTCCGCGTTCAGCGAGATCCGGGCCGCCGCCGCGGAGAGCACCGCCGCCTCGTACTTCGACAAGATGCTGATCGGCTTCACCGACGCCAAGGCCGAGACCGGCCGGGCCGCCGACGGGGCCGGGAAGATCCACGACGGGCTCGGCGCGTCGGAGCAGGGCGCCGGGAAGATCGCCGACGGGCTGGACAGCGCCGAGGACGGCGCCGGGCAGCTCGCCGGCGGCCTCGACCGGTCCGCGCAGGGCGCCGACAAGCTGGCCAGCGGCCTGGACCAGCTCTACACCGGCGCCGCGCAGATCGCCGACGGCGCGAGCCGGGCCGCCATCGAGACGAAGGCCGCCGCCGCCAAGGTGGACGCCGCCGCCGACCGGTACGAGCCGCTGCTGCGCAAGAACGCCGACGACATCCAGCGGGCCGCCACCCTCGTGGCCGAGGGCGCGCAGGCGCTGGCCGACGGCATCGACACGCTGCCCGCCAAGGCCGACGCGGTGGTCACCCAGGCGGAGGAGGTCAGCGACCGCCTCGACGCGCTGGTCCAGGCCCACCCCGAGCTGGCCGACGACCCGAACGTGGTGGCCGCCCAGCGGGCCGCCGACCAGGCGGCGAGCACCGCCCGGGCGATGGCCGCCGCGCTGGACCGGACCGACCTGGCCGCCCTGAAGAAGCAGATGACCGAGGTCGCGCAGACCGCCCGCGAGGTGGCCGCCGCCGCCCCGCACCTGGCCGACGACGTCGCCTCCGCCCGGGCCAAGGTCGACGAGCTGGCCACCGGGCTCGGCACCCTCGCCCAGGGCAGCGCCAAGCTGCGCGACGGCCTCGGCGACGCCGCGGACGGCGCCGACCAGCTCCGCGGCGGGCTCTACCGGCTCGCCACCGGCGCCCGGCAGCTCGACGGCGGGCTGGCCCAGCTCGGCAGCGGCAGCGACCGGCTGGTCAGCGGCCTCACCAAGCTGGAGGGCGGGGCGGGCGACCTGGCCGACGGGCTCGCCGCCGGCGCCGACAAGCTGCCCGGATACCACGACGCCGACAGCCGCTCCGACATCCTCGGCGACCCGGTCGGCCTGCTCCGCACGTCGCACCACCCGGCCGGCTCGTACGGCGTCGGCTTCGCCCCGTACTTCCTGGCCCTCGCCCTCTGGGTCGGCGCGATGATCACGTACATGCTGCTGCGTCCGGTCAACCGGCGGCACGTGATGTCCGACGCGCCCGGCTGGCGGGTCGTGCTCGCCGGCTGGCTGCCCGCCGCCGCGATCGGGCTGGCCCAGGTCACGGTCCTGTTCACCGTGGTAACCCTGGCGCTCGGCCTCGACCCGACGCACCCGGTGGCGACCTTCGGGCTGCTGGCGCTCGCCGCACTGGCCTTCACCGCGATCATGCAGCTGCTCGGGGTGGCGCTCGGCCCGGCCGGCCGGCTCGCCGCGCTGGCCCTGCTGATGCTCCAGCTCACCTCCTCCGGCGGCACCTACCCGGTGCAGACCTCGCCCGGCTTCTTCCAGGCGATCCACCCCTGGCTGCCGATGACGTACGTGGTGGGCGGACTGCGGCACACGATCAACGGCGGCCCCGCCGCTCCGGTGGTCACCGGCGCCCTGGTGCTGCTCGCCTTCGGGGCCGGCGCCATGGTGCTCGCCGTCGGCGCGGCGCGCCGCTCCCGCCGGCTCACCCCGGCCAAGCTGCACCCCGAACTGACCATGTGAGGATGGGCGGGTGACGGACGGACGGTCGCGCCGGCGGGAGGACACCCGCCAGCGCCTCTTCGTGGCGGCGGTGGAACTCATCGCCGAGCAGGGTTTCTCCGCGACCACCGTGGACGACATCGCGGCCCGGGCCGGGGTGGCCAAGGGCACCGTCTACTACAACTTCGAGTCCAAGACGGTGCTCTTCGAGGAGCTGCTGCGACACGGCATCGGCCTGCTCACCGCCGACTTCCGGGCCGCCGTCGACGGGCTGCCGCCCCGCGAGGCGCTCGCCGCGCTGGTCCGCGCCGAGCTGGAGTACATCCGCCGCTACCGGGCCTTCGCCCAACTGCTGCTCTCCGAGATGTGGCGCACCAACCGGGAGTGGCAGCAGACCCTGCGGCTGCTGCGCGGCGAGGCGATCGAGGTGATCGCCGAGACCGTCCGGTCCGGCGTGGCCAGCGGCGACCTCCCCGCCGACCTGGACGTGCGGACGGCCAGTTCGGCGCTGTTCGGCGTGGGCCTGGTGGTGGCCGTGGACTGGCTGGTGTTCCAGCCGGACCGGCCGATCGAGGACGTGCAGGAGGCGCTGCTCGGCATCGTCCGCCGGGTCGCGCAGACGTAAATCGTTTGAGCCGTACCGCCCCGACCGGCGAGGCTGGGAGCACCGCCCCCACCGATCCGAGTCCGGAGGACCTGCCATGCGCCTGCTCCGAGATCTGTGGGCCACCGCACCTCGCCGCCTGGCCCTGGTGGGGCTCCTGATCGTTCTGGGCGCCGCCGGCCAGGCCGCCGCCTCCGCGCTGGCCGGGCCGGTCCTCGTGCACCGGTCCACCGGCTGGTTCGTGCTGCTGGCCGCCGCGCTGGTCGCCGCCGTCGGCACCGACCTGGTGGTCGGGCTGGTGATGGCCCGGCTCACCGCCGACTGGTCGGCCGACGTGCGCCGCCGGCTGTGCCGGGTGGCGCTCGGGCAGGACCTGCCCACCCTGGAGACCACCCCGGTCGGTGAACTGCTCGACCGGATCGACAACGACGTTTACCAGGTCGGCTCCGAGCTGCGGAACACCGGCGTACGCCTGGTGCAGGGCGTCGCCGTCTGCCTGCTCGCCACGGTCAGCGCGCTGGTCGTCTGGTGGCCGGCCGGCGTCGGGATGATCCTGCTGACCGCGCTGCTCGGCGTGCTGCTGCGCCGACCCACCACCCGGATCGCCCCGGCCCGGATGGCGGAGGAGGAGGCCTGGTCCGACCTCGCCGCCGTGATGGAGGAGGCGGTGCACGGCCAGGACGACGTCCGGACCAGCCTGGCCCGGCCGTACGTGCTGCGCCTCTACGCGCGGCGGGCGGCCGCGGTGATCCGCCGGGGCGGCACGGTGTTCCGGCTGTCCGCCCGGGTCACCGCGCTGGCCGCCGGCGGGGTCCGGCTCGGCATCGTCGGCGTGGTGCTGGCCGGGGCCTGGGCGCTGGCCACCGGCCGGGTGGACGCCGCCCGGCTCACCGCCATCTGGCTGCTCGTGCTCGCCTTCGGGGCGACCGTCGAGCACATCGCCCGCTGGGTGCCGCACCTGCAGCAGGCGTTCGGCGCGTGGGCGCGGGTGCAGCTGCTCGCCGGCTCCCGCCAGGAACCGGCCGGCGGCGTCGCCCCGGTGGACGGCGACCTCACCGTCCGCGGGCTCACCTTCCGCTACCCGAGCACCGACGACGACCGCGGACCGGCGCTGCGCGACGTGCGGCTCAGCTTCCACCGGGGCCGGTCGTACGCCCTGGTCGGGCGGACCGGCTCCGGGAAGTCGACGCTGGCCAAGGTGCTCACCCGGGCCGTGGACGTGCCGCGCGGCACGGTCTTCCTCGGCGACACCGACCTGGTCGACCTGGACGTCGAGGCGCTGCGCCGGTGGATCGCCGTGGTCCCCCAGCGCACCGAGATCCTCGCCGGCACCCTCGCCGAGAACGTCGCCCTCTTCGACCCCGCCCTGCTCGACGACGCCACCCGGGCGCTGGAGGAGCTGGGGCTGGCCGGCTGGATCGCCGAGCTGCCCGACGGGGTGCACACCCGGCTGGGCGAGGGCGGGCACGTGCTCTCCGCCGGGCAGGAGCAGCTCGTGGCGTTCGCCCGGATCCTGGTCCGGGACCCCCGCGTGGTGATCCTCGACGAGGCGACCGCGCGGCTCGACCCGGTCACCGAGACCCGGGTACGCCAGGCCACCGAGCGGCTGCTCACCGACCGGATCGGCATCGTCATCGCGCACCGGCTCTCCTCGGTGCGCCGCTGCGACGACGTGGTGGTGATGGGCGACGGCGCGGTGCTGGAGGCCGCGCCGCTGAGCGAGTCGGTCCGCTTCGCCGAGCTGCTCGCCACCAGCCACGCCACCGCGTACGCCGGTGCGGGCGCCCGGGGTGGCGGGCTGGACCTGCTCGACGGGCCGCCCGAGGCGTGGGACGGGGAACCGGCGGCGGAGGCCGCCCGGAGCGACGTCCCCCGCCAGGTCGCCGTGGCGCGCACCGACCCGCCGCCGGTGCCCGACCCGCCGCCCGCGCGGACGCTGCGGGAGATCCTCCGGCTGGGCACCAACGACCCCCGGTACGGCCTGCTCTCGGTCGGGCTGTTCATCGTGATGACCCTGCTCGGGCTGGACGGCGCGGTGCTGCCCTGGCTCTGGGCCGAGGTGGTCGGCGGGGGAGACCCCTGGCTGGCGGCGCTCGGCATCGCCGCCGCGCTGCTGGTGGTGCTGCCGGTGCCCTACCTGACCAACCTCTGGTTCCCGCAGTGGTGGATCCGGCAGATGCTGCGGATCAGCGCCCGGCTGGTGTACGGCCAGACCGGCCCGCGCCGGGTCAGCGGGCACACCCCGGCCGAGGTGGTGGCGCAGGGCGGGGACACGGACCGGGTGGTGCAGTTGGCCGACAACCTGATGGACCAGTTCATCTCGCTGGCCATCCTGCTCACCATGACCGTGGTGACCGGCAGCTTCGTGCCGGCGCTGTTCTTCCTCGGCACCATGGTGGTCTCCGGGCTGGCCGCGACGCTGTTCGCGCCCCGGCTGGAACGGACCGCCCGGGGCACGGTGAAGGCCCGTGCGGCGTTCGCCACCGCCCTGGTCTCCTCGCTCTCCGCCGCCCGTACGGTGAAGCTCGCGGGCGCCACCCGGCCGGTGCTGGACCATCTCGCGGCGCTGGACACGGTGCGCAGCGACCGGCAGCGCCGGGAGATCGCCATGCAGGTGTGGGCGCGGTCCACGCCGTCCCTGACCAGCGGGCTGCTGCCGATCGGGGCCTGGGCGCTCTACCTGGCCGGGGGGCTCTCCGCCGGGGCCACCCTGGTGGCCGTCTCCACCCTGGGCGCGGCCCGCTGGTTCGCCTGGACCACCGCGTCGCTGGTCTCCAACTACCCGTCGGCCCGGGTGTGGACCCGGCGGACGGTGGCGATGAGCGGGGCGGCGGTGTACTCGGCGGCGATCCCCGGGGTGGATCTGGCCGCCGGCACCGCGCCGGCGCCGGAGCCGCCGCCCCGGCGCCCGCTGCGCCGGCTGGAACTCGCCGGGTTCGGGGCGCTGCACACCGACGGCACCCTCGCGGTCCGGGACGTCGACCTCACCGTGGAGCGGGGGCAGTTGGTGCTGGTGGTCGGGCCGGTCGGGTCCGGCAAGTCGTCGCTGCTGCGGGCGCTCGCCGGGATCGTCCACCACACCGGCGCGCTGCGCTGGAACGGCGAGCCGGTCACCGAGCCGGAGCTGTTCCTCCGCCCCGGCCAGGTCGGTTACGTCGGGCAGCTGCCCCGGGTGCTCTCCGGGACGGTGGCCGACAACATCGCGCTCGGGCACCAGGTGGACGCCGCCGAGGCGGTCACCACCGCCCAGCTCGACCACGACCTGGCGGCGGCGGGCGGTGGGCTCGGGCTGCTCATCGGGCACAAGGGCACCCGGCTCTCCGGCGGCCAGCTCCAGCGGCTGGCGCTGGCCCGGGCGCTCGCGCCGCGTACCGAGCTGCTGGTCGCCGACGACGTGTCGTCGGCGCTGGACGTCACCACCGAGCTGGCGCTCTGGGCCGCCCTGCGGGAGCACGGCGTGACCGTGGTCGGGTCGACCGCCAAACGGGCCGCCCTGGTCCGCGCGGACCACGTGGTGGTCCTGGTCGACGGCACGGTGGCCGCCCAGGGCCCCTGGCACGACCTGGAGCCCCGCTGGCACCACCTGGCCGGCTGACCCGCCCGGTGATCATGAAGTTGGCGGCGCTTTCCGTCCGGATTGTCGCCGCCAACTTCATGATCGACCCCCTGGGTGGGGGGTTGGGGGGGTTGGGGGGGTGGGTTAGAGGGCGCGGGTGTACTGGTTGGGCCAGTGGGGTTCGGCGCCGAGCTTGGCGGCGGCGCGGCGCGGCCAGTAGGGGTCGCGCAGCAGCTCGCGGCCGAGCAGCACCAGGTCCGCCTCGCCGCCGGCGACGATCTGCTCGGCCTGCTCCGGCTCCGTGATCAGGCCGACCGCGCCGGTGGGGATGCCCGCGTCGCGCCGGATCCGGGCGGCCAGGGGCACCTGGTAGCCGGGGCCGACGGGGATGCCCGCCGCGGGCGAGACGCCGCCGGTGGAGGTGTCCACCAGGTCCACCCCGGCGCCGGCCAGCTCGGCGGCGAGGGCCACGCTGTCCTCGACGGTCCAACCGCCGTCCACCCAGTCGGTGGCGGAGATCCGGGTCAGCACCGGCACCGCCTCGCCGACCGTGGCGCGGACCGCGCGGGCCACCTCCAGGGTGAACCGCATCCGGCCTGCCCGGTCGCCGCCGTAGCCGTCGGTGCGGTGGTTGGTCAGCGGGGACAGGAACTCGTGCAGCAGGTAGCCGTGCGCGGCGTGGATCTCCACCGCGGCGAAACCGGCGTCGAGGGCCCGGGCCGCGGCGGCGGAGAACGCCTCGACCACCGCGGCGATCCCGGCCTCGTCCAGCGCGGCTGGCCGGCGGTAGTCGGGCAGGAACGGGTCGTCGCCGGGGCCGACCGGGGTCCAGCCGCCCTCGGCGTCCGGCACGCCGCCCCGGTGCCCGGCCCACGGCCGGTACGTCGAGGCCTTGAACCCGGCATGCGCGAGCTGCACGGCCGGCACCGCGCCCTGCGCGGCGACGAACGCGGTGATCGGCCGCCACGCGTCGACGTGCGCGCCGGACCAGAGCCCGACGTCCTGCGGGCTGATCCGCCCCTCGGGCACCACGGCGGTGGCCTCGGTGAGGATCAGGCCGGCCCCACCGACCGCGCGGGAGCCGAGGTGGATCCGGTGCCAGTCGGTGGGCAGGCCGTCCGGCCCGGCGCTGTACTGGCACATCGAGGCGAGCGCCACCCGGTTGGGCAGGGTGACGCCGCGCAGGGTGAGCGGGGTGAACAGGGCACTCATGCGGTGATCCTCCCGGGAGGGGCGGCGGGCCGGAGGTCCGGGTGCGTCTCCTGCCGCCGGAGCGACCGGAGACGCACCCGGACGTGCGGGTCAGGCGGGGACGGGCGCCAACTCCTCGTCGGAGCGGGTCGGCCGCAGCGCGTCGGCGTCGACCAGGTCGCGCCTGCCGGCCGAGTCGTACGCCGCCCGGTCGAGGGTGCCCTCCCGGGCCGCCACGATGGTCGGCACGAGCGCCTGGCCGGCCACGTTGGTGGCGGTACGCATCATGTCCAGGATCGGGTCGATCGCCAGCAGCAGACCGGCGCCGGCCAGCGGCAGGCCCAGCGTGCTCAGGGTCAGGGTCAGCATCACGATCGCGCCGGTGAGGCCGGCGGTGGCCGCCGAGCCGACCACCGAGACGAAGGCGATCAGCAGGTAGTCGGTGACGCCGAGGTGAATGCCGAAGACCTGCGCGACGAAGATCGCCGCGAGGGCCGGGTAGACGGCCGCGCAGCCGTCCATCTTGGTGGTGGCGCCGAACGGGACCGCGAACGAGGCGTACTCGCGGGGGACGCCGAGCCGCTCGACGGAGCGCTGGGTCACCGGCATGGTGCCCACCGAGGAGCGGGAGACGAAGGCCAGCTCGATGGCGGGCCAGGCGCCGGCGAAGAAGCGCAGCGGGTTGAGCCGGCCGGCGGCGACCAGCAGCACCGGGTAGACCACGAACAGCACGATCGCGCAGCCGACGTAGACGGCGGTGGTGAACCTGGCGAGCGGGGCCAGCAGGTCCCAGCCGTACGAGGCGACGGCGTTGCCGATCAGGCCGAGGGTGCCGATCGGGGCGAGCCGGATGACCCACCAGAGCGCCTTCTGCACGATGGCGAGCACCGAGCGGTTGAGCGTCACGAACGGCTCGGCGGCCTCGCCGATGAGCAGCGCGGCGGCGCCGACGACCAGGGCGAGGAACACGATCTGCAGGACGTTGCCCTCGACGAACGCGCCGACCGGGTTGGTCGGGACGATGCCGGCGAGGAAGTCGGTCCAGGAGCCGGTCTTCTTCGGCGCGGTGGCGCCGGCCAGGTCGAGCGTCACCCCCTTGCCCGGGTCGGTGAGCAGGCCGAGGCCGATGCCGATGCTCACCGCGATCAGGGCGGTGATGCCGAACCAGAGCAGGGTCCGGACGGCCAGCCGGGCGGCGTTGGCCACGCCGCGCAGGCTGACCACGCTGACCACGATGGCGGTGAAGACCAGCGGCGGCACGGCCAGTTTGAGCAGCTGGACGAAGAGGTGGCCGACGGTGTCGAGGGTGCTGGTCAGCCAGGCGAGGTCGTTGGCGCGGGCGAGGAAGCCGAGCGCCACGCCGAGCACGAGGCCGAGCAGGATCTGCACGGAGAAGGGGAACTTGCGCAGGGCGGAAGCCATGATGATCTGTCCAAGGTCTGGGTGCGGGTGAACGGGCAGCGTCAGGGGCGGAGCTGCGCCGGACAGATGCCGCTGGCCTGCCGTCGGAGGTCGACGTACAGGCGCACGGTGAGGTGCCAGACGTTGGTCATCGCCTGCCGACGCTACTCCCAGCCGGTTCCCAGGTGGAAGGAGCGATCTGCGTGACGATCCTTACAGGGTGCCCGCCCGTCTCCCCGCCGTCGGCCGCAGCGGTCGGTCGGGCGTTCCGGAACGTCAAGGCGGTCCGATCATTCGCGGCGGCGGTGCCGCCGCCCGGCTCAGCCCCGCGCGTGCGGCGTGGTCCAACCGGACAGGTCCGGACCCAGCGGCACGATCCGGCTCGGGTTGATCATTTCGTGGGTGGCGTAGTAGTGCCGCTTGATGTGGTCGAAGTCCACCGTCTCGCCGAAGCCCGGGGTCTGGAACAGGTCCCGGGCGTACGCCCAGAGCACCGGCATCTCGGTCAGCTTCTGCCGGTTGCACTTGAAGTGCCCGTGGTAGGCCACGTCGAAGCGGACCAGGGTGGTGAACAGCCGCACGTCCGCCTCGGTGATCCGGTCGCCCATCAGGTAGCGCTGCCCGGCCAGCCGCTCGGACAGGGCGTCGAGCCGGGCGAAGAGCGCCCGGTACGCCTCGTCGTACGCCTCCTGGGAGGTGGCGAAGCCGCACCGGTAGACGCCGTTGTTGACGTCCCGGTGGATCTCCGCCATCAGCGCGTCCAGCTCCGGCCGCAGCTCGACCGGGTAGAGATCCGGCGCGCCCGGCTTGTGGAACCGCCGCCACTCGGTGGAGAAGTCCAGGGTGAGCTGCGGATAGTCGTTGGTCACCACCCGGCCGGTGCGCGTGTCGACCAGCGCCGGCACCGTCACCCGGCCGGTGTAGTCCGGGTCGGTGGCCAGGTACGCGTCGGAGAGGAAGCCGATCCCCAGCACCGGGTCGAAGCCGTCCGGGTCGAGGGCGAACCGCCAGCCTCGCTCGTCCCGGATCGGGTCGACCGTGCCCAGCGAGATCACCTCGTCCAGGCCGAGCAGGCCGCGGACGATCCGGGCCCGGTGCGCCCAGGGGCAGGCCCGGCACCAGATCAGCCGGTAGCGCCCGGCCTCCAGCGGCCAGCGGTCCGCCTCGTCGGGGCCGCCACCCTCCGGCGAGGTGGAGTGCGGCGTGACCCGACCGGTGAACCGGTTGGGTTGGCGGACGAACTCGCCGCTGCGGGTGCTCTCTGCGCTGAACTGAGCCCGGGCCATGCCGCCAACCTAGCCGTTCCGGGCGTGGATATCCTGGCGCCGGGCGTCCCCGTGACCCGGTGGGCGACCCGCCGCCAGCCCCTTCCCACCCCCGAAGGACGTGCGTCGATGACCGTGGCATACCTCGTGGCCGGAGTCCGTACCCCGATCGGCCGGTACGCCGGCGCCCTCGCCGGGGTCCGCCCCGACGACCTGGCCGCCCACGTGATCCGCGAACTGGTCGCCCGCCACCCCGGCGTGGACTGGGCCCGCACCGACGACGTGATCCTGGGCTGCGCCAACCAGGCCGGCGAGGACAACCGCAACGTGGCCCGGATGGCGGCGCTGCTCGCCGGGCTGCCCGAGGAGGTGCCCGGCAGCACGGTCAACCGGCTCTGCGGCTCCGGCCTGGACGCCCTGGCCACCGCCGCCCGGTCGATCGTGGCGGGCGAGGCCGACCTGGTGGTCGCCGGCGGGGTGGAGAGCATGAGCCGCGCCCCCTTCGTGATGCCGAAGGCGACCACCGCGTTCGCCCGCACCGCCGAGGTCTACGACACCACCATCGGCTGGCGGCTGGTCAACCCGCTGATGAGGCAGGGCTGGGGCATCGACTCGATGCCGGAGACGGCGGAGAACGTCGCCGCCGACTACGGCGTGGACCGGGCGGCGCAGGACGAGTTCGCCCTCCGCTCCCAGCAGCGCGCGGCCAAGGCGCAGGCCGACGGCCGGCTGGCCGAGGAGATCGTGCCGGTCACCGTGCCGGCCGGGAAGCGCGAGACGAAGCTGGTCGAGGTCGACGAGCACCCCCGGGAGACCTCGCTGGAGAAGCTCGCCGCGCTGCCCACCCCGTTCCGCGAGGGCGGCACGGTGACCGCCGGCAACTCCTCCGGCGTCAACGACGGCGCGGTGGCCCTGCTGGTCGCCTCCGAGGCGGCCGTCGCCCGGTACGGGCTCACCCCGCTGGCCCGGGTCACCGGCGCGGCGGCGGCTGGCGTCGCGCCGCGGATCATGGGGATCGGGCCGGTGCCGGCCACCCGCAAGCTGCTCGACCGGTACGGCCTGGGCCTGGCCGACGTCGACGTGATCGAGCTGAACGAGGCGTTCGCCGCCCAGTCCGTCGCGGTGCTGCGCGAGCTGGGGCTGCCCGAGGACGCCGAGCACGTCAACCCGAACGGCGGGGCGATCGCCCTCGGCCACCCGCTCGGCGCCAGCGGTGCCCGGCTGGCCCTCACCGCCGCGCTGGAGCTGCGCCGCCGGGGCGGCCTGCGGGCCCTGGCCACCATGTGCATCGGCGTCGGGCAGGGCATCTCGCTGCTGCTGGAGTCGGTCGGCTGACCGGGGCCGGACGGCCCGGCGGCCCACCGCCGGGCCGTCCGTCGAAAGTGGATATCCCGGATCTGGGAGCGCGCGCATAGAGTGGTGTCGACCACAGCTACGCGGTGACGACCTGGGGGACCGAGCGATGCAGACGCCGGACGGACTTCCCGCCGAGATCGACCTGAGCCGACCGAGCGCGGCCCGGGTCTACGACTACTTTCTCGGCGGCGCGCACAACTTCGAGATCGACCGGCAGCTCGCCGAGCAGATCGCGGCCATGACCCCGAACCTGCCCGCCACCATGCGTGCCGGCCGGGAGTTCCTGCGCCGGGCGGTGCGGGCGCTGCTCGACGCGGGTATTGACCAGTTCCTCGACATCGGCTCCGGGATTCCCACCGTGGGCAACGTGCACGAGGTGGCCCAGGCGGCCAACCCGCAGGCGCGAATCGTCTACGTCGACATCGACCCGGTCGCGGTGGCGCACAGCAAGGACCTGCTCGCCGGCAACGACCGGGCCGTCGCCCTGCACGGCGACCTGCGCGAGCCGAAGCTGATCCTGGACCACGCCCGGGCCGGCGGCCTGATCGACTTCGACCGCCCGCTCGGCATCCTGCTCGCCGGGGTGGTGCACTTCATCCCCGACGCCGACCGGCCGGGCGACATCCTGGCCACCCTGCGGGCCGCCGCCGCACCCGGCAGCTTCCTGGTCATCTCCCACTCGACCTTCGAGGACCAGCCGCAGGAGATGCTGGACGCGCAGCGGCTCTCCGCGCGTACCGCCACGGAGATCACCCTCCGGTCCCGCGCCGAGATCACCGGCTACTTCGGCGACTGGACGATCCTCGAACCGGGCGTGGTGCACATGCCGCTGTGGCGGCCCGACTCACCGTCCGACGTGGACGAGCACCCCGAGCGGTTCGGGGCGTTCGGCGGCGTCGCCCGGTACGACCGGCCCGCCGGCTGAGCCGACATGCGCGCCCCGGACCCCGACGGGGGCGGGTTCAGTCGACCGGGCGCCCAGGCGTACGCCGCCGAGTGGGCCCGGGCCGTGCGGCGCATCGGATTCGTGCCGCTCAGCGCGGCCGAGACCGAGCGGCTGCTGCTGGTGCACACCGTACGCCTCGGGCAGGCCCTGCTCGCCCCGGCGTTCTCCGCCGACGCGGCCGAGGACGTCGGGCGGGCCCTGGTGGAGGCGCACCTGACCGAGCCGGGCGTGCTGGACTGGTCGGTCCAGGCGCTCGGCGACCGGTTCCTGCCCTGGGTGGTGGCCTCCCGGGCGGAGCAGCCGGAGGCTCGCGAGCGGGTCGCCGCGCTGCAGGGCGCCCTCGCGGCCGGCTTCGCCCGGGCGCTGCGCGACCGGACCTTCAGCCAGCAGGAGCGGATCGCCCGCTCCGCCTGGCAGGCCCGGGACGCGGTGGAGCAGGCGCTACGGGACAGCGAGGCCCGGTTCCGCGCGGTGTTCACCGGCGCCGCGATCGGGATCGGCATCGCCGACATGGACGGCACCATCCTGGAGGTCAACCAGTCCTTCGCGGACATGCTCGGCTATTCCGCCGAGGAGCTGCGCGAGATCAACGTCGCCGCGCTGTTCCACGCCGACGACGCGGCCGGCATGTGGGAGCTCTACCAGGAGCTGATCGAGGGCAAGCACGACAGCGTACGGGTGGAGAAGCGCTACTACCGCAAGGACGGCAGCACCGTCTGGACCGATCTCGCCGTCTCGCTGATCCGCTACGACGACGGCCGCCCCCGGTTCACCGTCGCCATGATCGAGGACATCACCGAGCGGTACGAGCTCCAGCAGCGGCTGCGCTTCCAGGCGCTGCACGATCCGCTCACCGGCCTGCCCAACCGGACGCTCTTCTTCGAGACCCTGGGCCGGGTCTTCGGCACCGCCGGTCCGGAGCAGCGGGTCGGGATCTGCTTCATCGACCTGGACGGCTTCAAGGCGATCAACGACAGCCTCGGCCACGACCTCGGGGACCGGCTGCTCAAGGTGATCGGCCGGCGGTTGGCCGACTCCGTGTCCGGCCAGGGGCATCTGGTGGCGCGGATGGGCGGCGACGAGTTCGTCATCCTGGTCGACTCCGACGGCGGCCTCGACGACGCGGTGGAGGTGGCCGAGCTGGCGCTCGCGGCGGTCTCCGCCCCGGTCCATGTCGGGGACCAGCAGCTCGCCGTGTCGGCCAGCATCGGCATCGTGGAGTGCCCGGCGGCGGAGACCAGTGTCTCGGAGCTGATGAAGGCCGCCGACATCACCCTCTACTGGGCCAAGGCCGAGGGGCGGGGCCGTTGGGCGGTCTACGACCCGGAGCGCAGCGCCGCCGACATCGCCCGTTCGGCCCTGGCCGCCGGGCTGCCGGCCGCGCTGGACCGGGGCGAGTTCGTGGTGCACTACCAGCCCATCGTGTCCCTGCTCGACGAGTCGATGGTGGCGGTCGAGGCGCTGGTCCGCTGGCAGCACCCGGAGCTGGGGCTGATCGGCCCGGACCGGTTCATCGGGCTGGCCGAGGAGACCGGCCTGATCGTCCGGCTCGGCGCCTGGGTGTTGAAGCAGGCGTGCCGGGACGCCGAGAGCTGGCGGCGGGCGTATCCCGCGACGCGGCTGGTGGTCAGCGTCAACCTGGCCGCCCGGCAGGCCGACGACCCGGGCATCGTGGAGACCGTCGCCGAGGCGTTGCAGCACACCGGGCTCCCCGCCGAGCTGCTCCAACTGGAGCTGACCGAGAGCGCCGTGATGGGCACCGCCGGCGAGCCGCTGCGTTCCCTGCGCCGCCTCGCCGGCCTCGGCGTCCGGCTGGCCATCGACGACTTCGGCACCGGCTACTCCAACCTGGCGTACCTGCGGCGGCTGCCGATCCACTGCCTCAAGCTGGCCGGCCCGTTCGTCGAGGGGATCCGGGCCGACGGGACGGACGGCGACCACCGGGACGAACGGATCGTCGACGCGCTGGTGCGGCTGGCCCACGCCCTGGAGCTCTGGGTAACCGCGGAGGCGGTGGAGACTGAGGCGCAGGCCGAGCGGCTGCGGGCGCTGCGCTGCGACACCGGGCAGGGCCGCTGGTTCGGCGCCCCGATGCCGGCCGACCGGATCCGGGCCCGGCTGGCCGGCGGCGGGAAGGCGGCATGAGTCTGACCGACACGCAGGCGGTGGTGTCCCTGGTCGCCGCGCTGGCGATCCTGGCCGGGCTGGCCGGGGTGGTGGTGCCCGGGCTGCCGGCGCTGCCGCTCTGCTGGGGCGGGGTGCTGGTGTGGGCGCTGTTCGGCGGGGCCGGCCCGGGCCGCTGGGCGGTGCTCGCCGCCGCCACCGTGGTCGCGGCCGGCGGCGCGGTCGTCAAGTACGCCTGGCCGGGGCGGAACCTGAAGCGCACCGGGGTGCCGACGTCGTCCCTGCTGGCCGGGGGCCTGCTCGGGCTGATCGGGTTCTTCGTCATCCCGGTGGTCGGCCTGCCGATCGGCTTCGTCGGCGGGATCTGGGGTGCCGAACGGCTCCGGCTGGGCAGCAACCAGCTCGCCTGGCCGGCCACCGTGCAGGCGCTCAAGGCGGCCGGGCTGTCCATGCTGGTGGAGTTCCTGGCCGGCGTGGTCATCGCCGCCCTCTGGGTGGCCGGCCTGCTGTTCGCCTGAGGGGCACGGCCGCGGACGACGCTAGGGTGGTCCCATGCGGATCACCGTCCTCGGCGGCCTCGGCGCGTGGCCCACCGCCGAGCAGGCCTGCTCCGGCTTCCTGGTCGAACACGAGGGCTTCCGGCTGCTGATCGACCCCGGTTACGCGACCCTGCAACCGCTGCTGGCGCGCGTCCCGGCCGACCGGGTGGACGCCGTGTACGTCAGCCACGGCCACCCGGATCACTGTGCCGACCTGCAACCGCTGCTGCGGGCCCGGGTGCTCGCCGACCGCTCCGGCCCCCCGCTGCCCGTCCACGCGCCCGCCGGCAGCCTGGACCGCCTGCTCGCCATCGACGAGCCGGGCCTGGTGGAGCCGGCGTACCGGTTGCGAGCCTTCGTCCCGGGAGACGCGTTCGGGCTCGGGCCGTTCCGGGTGGACACCTGGTCGTTGCCGCACTGGGTGCCCAACGCCGGTGCCCGGTTCGCCGGCCGGGACGCGGTGCTGGCCTACACGGGGGACACCGGGTCCAGCCCGGACCTCGTCGGGCTGGCCCGGGACGCCGACCTGTTGATCGCCGACGCGACGTACCCCGAGGAGATTCCCGAGCGGCACGCCGGCAACCTGTCCAGCGCCGCGGAGGTCGGCCGCTACGCGGCGGCGGCCCGGGTACGGCGAGTGCTGCTCACCCACCTCTGGCCGGGATCACCGCCGGACCCGGCGGTCGCGGCGGCCCGCCGGTCGTACCCGGGTCCGGTCCAGGTCGCCGAGCCCGGTCTGGTCCTGCGGGTGCCGGAGCCGGAATTCCCTCCGCCGGGGGAGGCGACCGACCCGCGAGCGTGAGGGCGGCCGTCCGGCCGGATCCTAACGTCGGGTCCATGGTCCTCCTGCGTCCCGCCGCCCGCCCGCGAGCGGCCCGGGCCTGGGCGGTGCTGCGCCTGACCCGCCCGTGGTTCTGGCCGCTCGGCTGGGCGGCCGCCTACGCCGGTTCCGTGCTCGCGACGCGCGGCTGGTGGCCACCCGCCGAGGCGGTGCCGCGGTCGCTGGCCGCGCTGGTCGTGCTCGGGCCGCTGGTCTGGGCTTCCGTCCTCGCGGTCAACGATCTGCACGACCTGCCCAGCGACCGGCGGAACCCGCGCAAGTCCACCGCGCCGCTGGTCACCGCTCTGCTCACCGAGGCGGACCTGGTCCGCTGGCACATCGGCGCCTCCGTCGCGGCGCTCGGCGTGGCGGCGGCGGTCGGGCCGGACTTCGCCGCCGGCACCGCCGCGGTGCTGCTGCTCGGCTGGCTCTACAGTGCCCCGCCGGTCCGTCTCAAGGCCCGGCCCGGCCTCGACGTCGCCGCCAACGCTGTCACCGTCGGCGTGCTCGCGCCGGTGGCGGGCTGGTCGCTGCACCGGCCGGTCACCGACTACCCGGTCCCGGTGGCGCTGCTGGGCCTGCTCCTGGTGGCTGCGCTCTATCTGCCGACGACGGTGCTGGACGCCGACGCCGACGCGGCGGCCGGTGACACCACCGCGGCGGTCCGCTGGACGCCCCGGGTGTGCCGGCGGGCCGGGATCGCCCTCTGGGTGGCGGCGACGGCGCTGTGGCTGGTCAGCTGCCACCTGGACCTGCTGGTCCGGCGGAACTCCTGGCTGCTGCAGACGGTCTGGGCGCCGGTGCTGGTCGCCGGGTACGTGGTCGCCGTCCGGCGGCCGTCCATCCCGCGGCTGGCCGCGGTCTGCCTGCTCTTCGCCGTGCCGGCCGCGGACTTCCTGCTGGCCTGGGTCGCCGCCGGCGGGCCGTCCTGACGATCGGCAGAGAGCGGCGGCGCGGGGCGTCCGAAGGGTACGGCGGATCGCCGTACGTCAGTGAGAGAGAGGTGGACGCCCCGCGCCGGCGCGGACCGGGCGTTGCCGAGCGCCCGGTGTCGGCCCGTCGCGATCGGGCCTGGTCACGGGCTCAAGCATGCCGGCGGACCGCCCGGTCCGGCAACCGGATTTGACGCCGGCCCGGGAGGCGCGACACCGGCGTCGGTCAATGGTCTGGTCCCGGTCGAATTTTTCGGGCGACCTCCATTGACCTGGTTCTACCCGTGGCCGCATTATCCCGTCAGACGGTGACGCAGGTCACAGTCTCCGCCCGTCCAAGGGAGACACGATGAGCTCAACGATTGAGGACGGAGTACCCCGACCCACCCCGATCTCCGACGAGGATCGGCTCGCCCAGCTGGGCTACCAGCAGGAGCTCCGCCGAAAGCTGTCCGGCTTCTCCAACTTCGCGGTCTCGTTCTCCATCATCTCCATCCTGGCCGGCGCCATCACGTCGTACGGCATCGCCATGACGGCGGGCGGCCCGCTGGCCATCACGCTCGGCTGGCTCTTCGTCGGCGTCATGGTCGTCTTCGTCGCGCTGGCCATGGCCGAGATCTGCTCGATCTATCCCACCGCCGGCGCCCTCTACTGGTGGGCCGCCGCACTGGCCAAGCGCAACAAGGCCGCCTGGGCCTGGTTCGTCGGCTGGTTCAACTTCCTCGGCGAGGTGGCGGTGACCGCCGCGATCGACTTCGGCGCCGCGATCACCACGGCGGCCTTCCTGAGCCTCGCCTTCGACATGGAGGTGACCGCCGGACGCACCTTCCTGATCTTCCTGTTGATCATCGTCGCCCACGGCCTGCTCAACACCTTCGGGGTCAATCTCGTGCGGGTCCTGTCGGACATCAGCGCCTGGTGGCACCTCGTCGGCGTGGCGGTCATCGTGGTCGTCCTCGCGATCGTGCCCGACCAGCACAAGCCCATCTCCGAGGTCTTCCTCGAGGTACGCAACGAGACCGGCTTCACCTTCGCCGGCGCGGCCGGGTACGCCGTCCTCATCGGACTGCTGATGGCGCAGTACACCTACACCGGTTACGACGCGAGCGCGCACGTGGCGGAGGAGACGCACGACGCCGCCCGCTCGGCGCCGCGCGGCATCGTCATGTCGGTGGTGGTCTCGGTCATCGCCGGCTTCGTGCTCCTGTTCGCCATCACCTGGTCCATCCAGGACTACCAGGCGGAGCGCACGACGGAGCTGGGGTTGCCCCCGGCGCAGATCTTCATCGACGCCGCCGGCCGCGACCTCGGCACGTTCCTGCTCTTCATCTGCGTGGTCGCGCAGTTCTTCTGCGGCATGGCGTCGGTCACGGCGAACTCCCGCATGGCGTACGCGTTCAGCCGGGACGGCGCCCTGCCCGGCTCGCGGATCTGGAAGCGGGTCAACCCGCGCACGGGCACGCCGACGAACTCCATCTGGCTCTGCGTGGCGTGTTCCGCACTGCTGGTCCTGCCGTCCCTGTGGAACACCACCGCCTACCTGGCGGCCACCTCGATCGCCGTGATCGGCCTCTACATCGCGTACGTGGCCCCGGTCTTCCTGCGCCGGCGCGCGGCGGACCTCGCGGTGGGCCCGTGGAACCTCGGCCGGTGGAGCGCGCCGGTCGGGTGGACGGCGATCGTCTGGGTCGCGATCATCTGCGTCCTGTTCGTGCTGCCCACGAGCAGCCCCGTCACCGCCAGCACCTTCAACTACACCATCGTCGCGGTCGGCGTCGTGCTCGGTGGCGCCTGGCTCTGGTGGGTGTTCAGTGCCCGGCGCTGGTTCACCGGCCCCCGGCACAACGTGCCGGACCCGGTGATCCCCCGGCCGGCGGCGGGTGCCGAACCGGTCAGCGAGGCCACCGCCGAGTAGGTTGCCGGGCGTGGCGGGCGGGCGCCGGAGCGCGCCCGCCACGCCGACCGGACGCGGGGAGGGGACGGCCGATGGGGACCGACGCCGGGACCGCCGGGCCGCCCGCCGCCGCCCGCGCGGCGGGCGGGGACGGGCTGTGGACGGGGGACGCCGGCACCGTGCCAGCCCTGCCGGTGTGGCGTCCGGTGCGCGGCGGCAACGCCTTCGAGATCACCGTCGCCCGGCTCGTCCAGGCCATCAAGCTCGGCATGGTACGGGTCGGCGAGCGGCTGCCGGCCGAGCGCGAGCTGGCCGACCGGCTCCAGGTCAGCCGGGTGACGCTGCGGGAGGCGATCGCGGCCCTGCGGGACGCCGGCTACCTGGAGTCCCGCCGCGGCCGGACCGGCGGCACCTTCGTCGTGTCGGCGCGGCCCGCACCCGGCGCCGGTGACGGCCGCCCGGACGCGGGAGAGCTGGCCCGCGAGATGGGTGACCGCCTGCACGACGCGTTGGACTTCCGGCGGGTGCTGGAATCGGGCGCCGCGGGGCTGGCCGCCAACCGGAGCCTGTCGGCCGCGCAGCGGCAGCACCTGGTCGCCGCGCTGGCCGCCTCCCGGGACCGGGACCCGCTCACCCGGCGCGTCTCGGACTCCCGTCTGCACCTGGCGATCGCCGCGGCCAGCGGCTCGCCGTCGCTGGCCGCCGCCGTGGCCGACGTGCAGCTGGCCCTCGACCGGCTGCTCGCCGCGATCCCGGTGATCGACCGCAATCTCGACCACTCCGACGCCCAGCACATCCGGGTCGTCGATGCGATCCTGGGGGGCGACCCGGAGGGTGCGCGTTCGGCCATGGAGGAGCACTGCGACGGCACGGCGGAATTGCTGCGCGGGCTGCTCGGGTGAGCCGGACCGACCATTGACGGATGCAAAGGTCTGGTAGTAGACCTTTCCTAGGGAGGCCCGATGAGGAAAGCTCCGCTGACGCTCGAACAGCTCCGGGTCGCGGTCGCCGAGGGCGAGATCGACACGGTGGTGCTGGCGCTCACCGACATGCAGGGCCGGTTGCAGGGCAAGCGGTTCCACGCCCCCTACTTCCTGGACCAGGTGGTCGGGCACGGCAGCGAGGGCTGCAACTACCTGCTCGCGGTCGACGTCGACATGAACACCGTCGACGGGTACGCGATGTCCAGCTGGGAACGCGGGTACGGCGACTTCGCGATGCGGCCCGACCTGGCCACCCTGCGCCGGATGCCCTGGCAGCCGGGGAGCGCCCTGCTCCTGGCCGACCTGGAGTGGCTGGACGGCTCCGGTCCGGTGGTCGCCTCACCCCGGCAGATCCTGCGCCGGCAGCTCGACCGGCTGGCCGCCCACGGGCTGACCGCGTACGCCGGCACCGAGCTGGAGTTCGTGCTCTACCGCGACTCGTACGAGGAGGCGTGGCGGCGCGGCTACCGCGAGCTGACCCCGGCCAACCAGTACAACGTGGACTACTCGCTGCTCGGCACCGCCCGGGTGGAGCCGCTGCTGCGCCGGATCCGCACCGAGATGGCCGGGGCGGGGCTGACGCCGGAGAGCGCCAAGGGCGAGTGCAACCTCGGCCAGCACGAGATCGCCTTCCGCTACGACGAGGCGGTGGCCTGCGCCGACCACCACGTCATCTACAAGAACGGGGCGAAGGAGATCGCCGCCCAGGAGGGCATGTCGATCACGTTCATGGCCAAGCCGAACGCCCGGGAGGGCAACTCCTGCCACATCCACTTCTCGCTGCGCGACGCCTCCGGCTCCTCGGCCATGCTCGGCGACGGGCCGGCGAATCTGTCGGTGACCGGGCAGCGGGTGCTGGCCGGGCTGCTCGCCACCATGCGCGAGTTCAGTCTCTTCTTCGCCCCGAACGTCAACTCCTACAAGCGCTACCAGCCGGGTTCGTTCGCCCCGACCGCGCTGCGCTGGGGCACCGACAACCGCACCTGCGCGTTGCGGCTGGTCGGCCACGGCCAGGGGATGCGGGTGGAGAACCGGGTGCCCGGGGCGGACGTCAACCCGTACCTGGCGATCGCCGCGCTGGTGGCCGGCGCGGTGCACGGCATCGAGCGGGAGCTGGAGCTGGACGACGAGTGCACGGGCAACGCGTACGACGACGCGACCGCCGAGCGGGTCCCCGGCACCCTCCGGGACGCCCTCACCCTCTGGCAGGGCTCCACGCTCGCCGTGGACGCCTTCGGCGAGGACGTCGTCGCCCACTACGCCAACCACGCGAGAGTCGAGCTAGCCGCCTTCGACGCCGCCGTCACCGACTGGGAGCTGACCCGTGGCTTCGAACGCCTCTGACCCGGCCTCCCACCCGCCCCGCCCCGCTTCCGCGATCTTGCGCTTTCGGCCCACGGTGCGGGTGATGAGCGGCTTTTGTCGGGGCGGCAAGTGCAAGATCGCCAGGGCGGGTCGGGGTTGGGGAAGGGGTGGGCGTGAGTGAGGTGGTGAACCCGGCGACGGGGGAGGTGCTGGCCGAGGTGGCACCCGCCACGGTCGGGGAGGTGGACGCGGCCATTGAACGGGCGGCTGACGCGTTCGAGGCGTGGCGGCAGGTGGGGCCGGGGGATCGGGCGCGGCTGTTGCGGCGGTTCGCCGGGGTGGTGGACGCGCACCTGGAGGAGTTGGCGCTGCTGGAGGTGCGCAACGCCGGGCACACCATCGGCAACGCGCGCTGGGAGGCGGGCAACGTCCGGGACGTCCTCGACTACTACGCCGGCGCGCCGGAGCGGCTGACCGGGCGGCAGATCCCGGTGCCCGGCGGGCTCGACGTCACCTTCCACGAGCCGCTCGGCGTGGTCGGGGTGATCGTGCCGTGGAACTTCCCGATGCCCATCGCCGGCTGGGGGTTCGCCCCGGCCCTCGCGGCCGGCAACACCGTGGTGCTGAAGCCGGCCGAGCTGACCCCGCTGACCGCGCTGCGCCTGGCCGAACTGGCCCTGGAGGCGGGTCTTCCGCCGGACGTGTTCACCGTGCTGCCGGGGCGGGGCGACGTGGTCGGCGAGCGGTTCGTCACGCACCCGGCCGTGCGGAAGGTCTGCTTCACCGGCTCCACCGAGGTCGGCACCCGGATCATGGCCGGCTGCGCGGCGCAGGTGAAGCGGGTGACCCTGGAGCTGGGCGGCAAGTCGGCGAACCTGGTCTTCGCCGACGCCGACCTGGAGCGGGCGGCAGCCACCGCGCCGTACGCGGTCTTCGACAACGCCGGCCAGGACTGCTGCGCCCGCTCCCGGATCCTGGTCCAGCGCCCGGTGTACGACCGCTTCCTGGAGCTGCTCGAACCGGCCGTGCGCGCGTTCCGGGTCGAGGACCCCGCGGCCGAGAGCGCCGAGATGGGCCCGCTGATCTCCGCCGGTCACCGGGACCGGGTCGCCGGGTACGTCGACGGGGCGAAGGTGGCCTTCACCGGCTCCCGCCCCGACGGCCCCGGCTTCTGGTACGCCCCGACCGTGCTGCTCGCCGACGGCCCGGCCGACCGGCACTGGCGCGAGGAGATCTTCGGCCCGGTGGTCTCGGTGCTCCCGTTCGACGACGAGGCGGACGCGATCCGGCTGGCCAACGACACCGAGTACGGCCTCTCCGGCTCGATCTGGACCCGGGACGTCGGCCGGGCGGTCCGGGTGGCCCGGGCGGTGGAGGCCGGCAACCTCAGCGTCAACTCGCACTCCTCGGTGCGCTACTGGACGCCGTTCGGCGGCATGAAGCGCTCCGGCCTGGGCCGCGAGCTGGGCCCGGACGCGTTGCACGCCTTCACCGACGTCAAGAACGTGTTCATCAGCACGGAGGAGTGAGCAGAGTGCAGGGTCGATTGACGGACCGGGTGGCCGTGGTGACCGGCGCGGGCAGCGGGATCGGGCTGGCCACGGTCCGGCGCTTCGCCGCCGAGGGGGCGCGGGTGGTCTGCGTGGACATCGACGCCGACGCCGGTGAGCGGGCCGCCGGGGAGGTGGGCGGGGAGTTCGTGGTCGCCGACGTGGCCGACGAGGCGGCCGTCCGGGACCTCTTCGACGGGGTGGTCGCCCGGCACGGGCGGGTGGACGTGGCGTTCAACAACGCCGGCATCTCCCCGCCGGACGACGACTCCATCCTGGAGACCGGGCTGGACGCCTGGGAACGGGTGCTGCGGGTCAACACCACCAGCGTCTACCTCTGCTGCAAGCACGTCATCCCGCACATGCGCCGGCAGGGCAAGGGCTCGATCATCAACACCGCGTCGTTCGTGGCGCTGATGGGCGCGGCGACGTCGCAGATCGCGTACACCGCGAGCAAGGGCGGGGTGCTGGCGATGACCCGGGAGCTGGGCGTGCAGTTCGCCCGCGAGGGCATCCGGGTGAACGCGCTCTGCCCCGGCCCGGTCGCCACGCCGCTGCTGCTGGAGCTGTTCGCCAAGGACCCGGAGCGGGCCGCCCGCCGCCTCGTCCACGTGCCGATGGGCCGGTTCGGCGACCCGGCGGAGATCGCCGCCGCGGTCGCCTTCCTGGCCAGCGACGACGCCTCGTTCATGACCGCCGCGCAGTTCGTGGTGGACGGGGGGATCACCGGCGCGTACGTCACCCCCCTGTGAGCGCGAGGAGTGAGCCGGGTTTGCGAGCCCCGCAGTCGCGAACGGAGACCGGCCTGGTGAGTCGGCCGCTGATCGGGATCAGCGCGTACGTCGAGCCGGCCGGCTGGGCGGTGTGGCGGGACGTGCCGGCGACGCTGGTGCCGCAGGCGTACGTCCGGGCGGTGACGGCGGCCGGCGGCCGGGCCGTGGTGCTGCCCCCGGACGACGCGGACGCGGACGTGCTGCGGGTGCTGGACGGGCTGCTGCTGGCCGGCGGCGCCGACGTCGGCCCCGAGCGGTACGGCCAGCCGCCGGACCCGCGGACCGAGAGCCGGCCGGACCGGGACGCCGGGGAGTTGACGCTGTTGGCCGCCGCGCTCGCCGCCGACCTGCCGGTGCTCGGGGTGTGCCGGGGGATGCAGCTGCTCGCGGTCGCGTACGGCGGCACGCTGCACCAGCACCTGCCGGACGTGGTCGGTCACGACGGCCACCGCCCCGCCCCCGGCGTCTACGGCTCGCACCCGGTGCGGTTCGCCGCCGGTAGCCGGGCGGGGGCGGTGATGGCCGGGGTGGACCGGGTCAACTCGTACCACCATCAGGGGGTGGCGGACGCGGGCGGCCTGACCGTGACCGGCTGGGCCGACGACGGGGTGGTCGAGGCCGTCGAGGATCCGACGCGGCGGTTCCTGCTCGGGGTGCAGTGGCATCCGGAGAACGACCGGGATCCCCGCCCGGTGACCGCCCTGGTCCGGGCCGCGGCCGGCGACCGGGGCGTGGTGTAGCGCAGATCACAGATCGGGTTTTCGTGAAATGGAAGCGGTAGTTTCCGGGCCGGCCGGCCCCCGATCAGCGGCGCTGCCCGACTCGCCGGCGGGGGACGGTTAGGTCAGGTTGAGGCCCAGGTAACCAGCGACGGCCGGCCGCACTGCGTTACGTTGCCTTTCCGTCGGGGTAGGAGACGGGGATGCCCGGCGTGCCCGCGCCGGGCGTCGTCGACAAGGCCGGAGCAGGAGGCTGCATGGGCTCGGCCCAGGGGGGCGAGGACGGCACTCGGGCGTCCTCGGGGACCGGCGAGGCGGGACTCCCACCGCTGCTGGCCGCCGCGTTCGCCGCCGGCGGCGAGATGGGCGAACGGCTGCGCGCCTTCGACTGGTCGACCACCCCGCTCGGCCCGCCGCACTCGTGGCCGCCGGCGCTCTCCCACGCGATGAGCACCATGCTCTCGTCCCGGGCGCAGATGGTGGTCTTCTGGGGCCGGGACCACCTCGCCTTCTACAACGACGCCTACCGGCCGACCATCGGCGACAAGCACCCGGCGGTCATCGGCCGGGCGGCGCGCGAGCACTGGGCGGAGACCTGGGACGTGCTGGGGCCGCTGCTGGACGGGGTCCACCGCACTGGCGTGCCCTACCGGGGCGAGAACCATCCCTTCGTGCTGAACCGGCACGGCTTCCTCGAGGACGTCTACTTCGACATCTCGTACGACCCGATCCGCGAGGCCGACGGCGGCGTCAACGGCGTGTTCTGCTTCGTCAACGAGACCACCGGGCGGGTGCTCGGCGAGCGCCGGCTGCGCGCGCTGGCCGAGTTGGGCACCGCGCTCGCCGATGTGCAGAGCACCGTCGAGCTGGGCCGGACCGTCGCCCGGGTGCTCGACGCGCACCGGGCCGACGTGCCGTTCAGCGCGATCTGGCTGAACGACGGGGACGGCAGCGCGGCGCTGGCCGGTTGCGCGGGTGTGGCGCCGGGCGCGTTGTCCGGGGGGCCGCCGGAGCCGGGCCCGGCGGAGAGCGGCGCCCGCTGGGTGTCCGTCGCCGACCTGCTCGGCGAGGTGCCGCCGGACGCCGCCGACCAGGCCCTGGTGCTGCCCCTCACCGCCACCAACGAGCCGGCCGGCGTGCTGCTGCTCGGCGTGGCCCGTCGGCTGCCGTTCGGCGACGACTACCGGGACTTCGTCGAGCTGGTCGCCGCCCAGGTGTCCCGGGCGGTCGGCCAGCAGCGCGCGTACGAGCAGGAACGGGTCCGCGCCGCCGAACTGGCCGCGCTGGACCGGGCCAAGACCAACTTCTTCGCCAACGTCAGCCACGAGTTCCGCACCCCGCTCACCCTGGTCCTCGGCCCGCTGGAGGACCTGCTCGCCGACCCCGCGCTGCCGGCGCCGTACACCGAGCGGCTGGGCATGATGCACCGCAACGCGCTGCGGCTGCTCAAGCTGGTCAACACGGTGCTGGACTTCTCCCGCCTGGAGTCCGGCCGGCTGGCCGCCCGCTACCAGCCCACCGACCTGGCCGACTACACCTCCCGGCTGGCCAGCACCTTCCGCTCGGCCACCGAACGGGCCGGGTTGCGCCTGGTCGTTGACTGCCCGCCGCTGCCCGCGCCGGTCTACGTCGACCGGGACATGTGGGAGAAGATCGTCCTCAACCTGGTCTCCAACGCCGTGAAGTTCACCTTCGACGGCGAGATCCGGGTCCGGATCCGCGCCCACGAGGGCGCCGCGGTCCTGTCGGTCGCCGACACCGGGGTCGGCATCGCGCCGGACGAGCTGCCGCAGGTGTTCGAGCGGTTCCACCGGGTGCCGGGGGCCCGCTCGCGTACCCACGAGGGCACCGGCATCGGGCTCGCCCTGGTCCGCGAGCTGGTGGAGATGCACGGCGGCACGGTGCGGGCGGACAGCGCGGTGGACCGGGGCACCACGTTCACGGTGACCGTTCCGTTCGGGTACGGCCACCTGCCCGCCGACCGGGTGGCCGCGCTCGCGCCGGTGCCGCTGAGCGAGTCGGAACAGGCGCGGCTCTACGTGGCCGAGACGGCGCTCTGGACCGACGAGGCCACGTCCCCCGGCGACCTGCCCGAGCCGACCGCCGGGCCGGCCGGGTCGGGCCGGATCCTGCTCGCCGACGACAACGCCGACCTGCGCGAGCACGTCAGCCGGCTGCTCTCGCCCGCCTACCAGGTGGTTGCCGTGCCGGACGGGGTGGAGGCCCTGCGGCTCGCCGTCGACTCGCCGTTCGACCTCGTGCTTACCGACGTGATGATGCCCCGGCTGGACGGCTTCGGTCTGGTCACCGCGCTGCGGGCCAACCCGGTCACCCGGGGAGTGCCGATCGTGATGCTCTCCGCGCGGGCCGGTTCGGCCGAGGAGGTCGCCGGGCTCGCCGCCGGCGCCGACGACTACCTGACCAAGCCCTTCTCCAGCCAGGAGCTGATCGCCCGGGTCCGGGCCAACGTCGAGCTGGGCCAGCTGCGCGGGCAGATCATCCGCCGCCTGCGCGCCCTCGCCGACGCGGCCGTCGCGATCAACACCGCCCGGTCCACCGCCGACGTGGTGCAGGTCGCCGCCCGGCACGCGCTCAGCCTCGCCGAGGCCGTCCGGGTGGTGGTCACCGCCACCGGCGCCCGGTACGAGGCGGACGGCGGCGGGGACGCTCCGCTCGAGCCGTCGGCGGTGCTGCCGCTGACCGGGACCACCGGCGAGCAGCTCGGCGAGCTGCGGGTCTGGCGCCGGGAGGACGGCGGCACCGAGCAGGCCGCGCTCACCGAGCTGGCCCGGCTGGTCGGCGTACGGCTGGAGAACGCCCAGCTCTACGAGGCCGAGCACCGGATCGCCACGACGCTCCAGCACAGCCTGCTGCCCCGGACGTTGCCGCAGCTGCCCGGCGCGCTGGTGGCCAGCCGCTACCTGCCCGGCAGCGCCGACGTCGAGGTCGGCGGCGACTGGTACGACGTGATCCGCACCCCGGACGACGAGCTGGTCCTGGTCATCGGCGACGTGGTGGGCAAGGGGGTCCGGGCGGCCGCCGCGATGGGGGAGCTCCGCAACGCACTGCGGGCGTACGTGCTGGAGGGTTTCCCCCCGGGAGCGGCGCTGACCCGGCTCAACCATCTGGTCGGCTCCACCGAGGGCGGCTCCTTCGCCACCGTGCTGTGCCTCTGGTTCGCCCCGCGCACCGGCCGGCTCCGGTACGCCAGCGCGGGCCACCCCTCGCCCCTGTTGATCCGGGAAGGCGACGTGACGTTGCTGCACGACCGCGCCCTCGGGCCGCCGGTCGGCGCGATCCCGGAGACCGAGTACCCGACCGTCGAGGGCGAGCTGGCCCCCGGCGACCGGCTGCTGCTCTACACCGACGGCCTGGTCGAGGAGCGGCGGCTCGGCGTCGACGCCGGCCTCGACCAGCTGCGGCGCGACGCGGCCACCCGGGGCGAGCACGTGGCCGACCTGGTCGACGCGGTGGTCGAGCGGGTGGCCGGGCGGGCCCGGCACGACGATGTGGCGGTGCTGGCGCTGGAGGCGGCCGAGCTGAACCGCTTCGCGCTGCGGCTGCCGGCCGATCCGACCCGGCTGAGCGTGTTGCGCAAGCGGCTGGAGGACTTCCTCGTCGCGCACCACGTCGGCGAGACCGACCTGTTCGACCTGACGGTGGCGATCTCCGAGGCCGCCGCGAACGCCATCGAACACCCGGTCTCCCCGGTCGAGGCGGTGATCGCCGTCGAGGTGACGATCGAGGACCGGACGGTGATCGCGACCGTCCGGGACACCGGGCGGTGGCGGGAGTCGAGCGGCTCCAGCTTCCGCGGTCGTGGCCTCGCGCTGATCGAGGCGCTCGGCGAGCTCTCGGTCACCCGGACGGCCGACGGCACCACGGTGACGCTGCGCCGCCGGCTGGCGGACTGAGCCACCCCGCCGCTCAGGCGGGTGCCAGCCAGTCCTGCCCGCCGAGGCCGGAGATCTCCAGCACCCGGTGCACCTGGCGGGACGGCAGCACGGTGAGCGCGCCCGGGAACCGTTGGGCCAGCCGGACCACGGCGTGGATCGCCGCCGAGTCGAAGAAGGTGACCGCGCGCAGGTCGAGCGTGACCCGCCGGGCCGGCTCGCGGAGGACGGTCTGGAACATGGTGTCGGCGGTGGCCATGTCGACCTCGCCGGCCACGGTGACACGGAGGTGGTCACCGTCGACCTCCGCGGTCGCGGAGAAGACGGAAGATGCGCCTTCTTGATCCACGGAGCAACAATGGCACAGCGCTTGGGGCACGGCAACAACCCGGCCGAGCGGGCCGTGGCGGGGGTCACCCCGGCACGCGGCGATAGGCTGTGCCCATGACCGTCCGTGCGCCGCTGACCCCCGGCACGCTCTCCCCGTGGCGAGCGGTGCCCGCTCACATCCCGCGCCCCGAGTACGTGGGCAAGAAGCGCCCACAGGAGTGGCGGGGCTCGCACGTGCAGACGCCGGAGACCATCGAGAAGATGCGGGTCGCCGGCCGGCTCGCCGCCCAGGCCACCCAGCTCGCCGGCGAGCACTGCAAGCCGGGGGTGACCACCGACGAGATCGACAAGGTGGTCCACGAGTTCCTCTGCGACCACGGCGCCTACCCGTCGACGCTGGGCTACAAGGGCTTCCCGAAGTCCTGCTGCACCAGCCTCAACGAGGTGATCTGCCACGGCATCCCGGACTCGACGGTGCTGCAGGACGGCGACATCATCAACGTCGACGTCACCGCGTACATCGGCGGAGTGCACGGCGACACCGACGCCACCTTCTGCGTGGGCGAGGTGAGCGAGGAGGCCCGCCTGCTGGTGGAGCGGACCCACCAGGCGATGATGCGCGGCATCAAGGCGGTCGCGCCGGGGCGGCAGATCAACGTCATCGGCCGGGTCATCGAGTCGTACGCGAAGCGGTTCGGCTACGGCGTCGTCCGCGACTTCACCGGTCACGGCATCGGCGAGTCCTTCCACAGCGGCCTGTACGTGCCGCACTACGACAGCCCGCGGCCCACGGACGTGATGGAGCCCGGCATGACCTTCACCATCGAGCCGATGATCACCCTCGGCACCCACCAGTACGACATGTGGGACGACGGTTGGACGGTGGTCACCAAGGACCGCAGGTGGACGGCGCAGTTCGAGCACACCATCGTCGTGACCGACGACGGCTACGAGATCCTGACCCTGCCGTGACCGAGACCCCGGCGGCGCTGCGCGAGGCGCACCACGCGGACGTGGCCGGCGGCTGGCTCCGGCCGGCCGTGTTCGGCGCGATGGACGGCCTGGTCACCAACATCGCCCTGATCGCCGGCGTCGGCGGCGGGGGCGTCTCCCCGCGCAGCGTCGTGCTCACCGGCACCGCCGGCCTGGTCGCCGGGGCGATCTCGATGGGGCTGGGGGAGTACACCAGCGTCCGGTCGTCCAACGAGCAGGTGGCCGCCGAGGTGGCCAAGGAGCGGCGCGAGCTGGAGCGGCACCCCGAGGCGGAGGCCCGCGAGCTGGCCGAGGCGTGGGTGGCCCGTGGCCTGCCCCGGGACCTGGCCCTGCAGGTCGCCAACGAGATCCGGCGCAACCCCGAGGAGGCGCTGCGGATGCACGTCCGGGAGGAGCTGGGCATCGACCCGGACGAGCAGCCGAGCCCCTGGGCGGCGGCCGTCTCCTCGTTCCTCTGCTTCTCGCTGGGCGCGCTGGTGCCCCTGATCACCTACCTGCTCGGCTTCACCAGCCTCTGGCTGGCGCTCGGGGTCGGCGGGGTGGGCCTCTTCGTGGCCGGCGCGATCGTCGCCCGGTTCACCCACCGCCCCTGGTGGTCCAGTGGGCTGCGCCAGTTCCTGCTCGGGGCGCTGGCCGCCGCCGCGACCTACCTGGTCGGCACTCTGATCGGAGTCCAGGGCGGCCTCGGCTGACCACGCTGCAGGTGACCGTGAGCGCCGGGCACCGTCGACCAAGATCGTGCTGAACCCAGGATGTGGTGGCCTCGCGCCGCGCCGAGGCCACCACATCCAGGATCGGGCGTGCTCCCCTGCATTGACCGAGCAGCCAGCGGAGGGCGGGGTGCGCGAGGGACGGCGTCAGCCGTTCAGGAGATCGTCGACGGTGCCGTCGACCGGGCGGCCCCGGGCGGCCAGCTCCTCGGCCTGCCGGGTCAGCACCGCGCCCACCTCGGTCATGTCGGCGCCGGCCAGCCCGGTACGCCGCACCGCGTCGCCCGGGTCGCGGAAGTAGGTGCGGCTGAACAGCCCCTGTACGGTGGCCGCCGCGAGGCGGGCCTCGCCGAGCATGAGCAGCGCCTGATCCGTCTCGTACCACTCGGCGAGCCGCAGCGCCCGGGCGTGCGCCGCGCTGCCCCGGTACCACGCCTGCCGGGCGGCGGCGGTGAACTCCGCCGGGCGGGCCCGGGCCAGCCGGGCCAGGTGCTCGTCGCGCAGCGTGCGCAGCCAGCCGGTCGGGTCGTGCAGCGCCCGGGTGGTGACGTACCGGTCGGCGGCCAGCGGCCAGAGCGGGGTGATCGTCCGGGCCTGCCGCAGGTAGTCGTCGGCGCCGGCGACGGTGAGGTCGACCAGCACCCCGGCCACCCGCCGGGTGGCCGGGGCCGGTCCACCGCCCGCTCGGTAGGTCGCCAGCAGCAGGCTCACCTCGCCGTCCCCGCCACCGTCGTCGTCGCCGTGCGCGAGCGGCCCGTGCACCGCCACGGCGAGAATGTCCGCGGGGAACCGGCGCAGCGCCCCGTCGCTCACCCGCTCGGCGACGCGCCAGCGGGGGTCGTCCAGGTAGCGGTCGGTCTCCAACTCGGTGCCGCCGGTGTCCACGGTCCACCTCCGGTCCGGCGACCGGGCGGCCCGACGGCGGCCCGGCGCACGTCGACCAGCCTATCCAGGCGGCGCGGACCCACCCGTTCGCCTCGCCCGGCCGGTCTCGGTCACGTCCCGGACGGTTGCGCCGCGGCGGGGCGCGGACCAGGGCGGTCAGGGGGTGGGGACCAGGCGGAAGACCCGGATCTCGCGGCCGCCGGCCCGTTCCACGTACGTCCGGTAGGCCGGCCACTCGTCGACCAGGCGGGCGAAGAGCCGCTCCCGCTCGTCGCCGTTGATCAGTTCGGCGCGGACCGGGACCCGGCGTCCCCGCACGTCGATCTCGGCGGCGGGCTGGGCGAGCAGGTTCAACGACCACGCCGGCTGGTGCTGCTGTCCCCAGTTCGAGCCGATCACCACGTACGCGTCGCCGTCCGGCACGTACAGCAGGGGGTTGCTGCGCGGCTTGCCGGAGCGGCGGCCGGTGGTGGTGAGGACCAGGGAGGGCACCAGCCCGAACGCGATCACCCGGCCCTTCGTGAGCCGGCCGACCAGCCGGTCGGCGGGGACGAGCAGGCGCATGGTGGCGGCGAACCACTTCTGGTGGCCGAGGCGGCGGGTGAGGCTTCCCAGGGCGGACACCCGCCCAGTGTGCCGGCCCCGGCCCCGGCGCGACACCCCCTGTGCGTCCCGCGCTCAGTCCAGCCGGCGTTCCACCGGCAGCCGGGACCGGGTGAACAGTCCCGCGCCCAGCATGGCCACCAGCGGCACCACCGCCAGCACGGCGACGGTCAGCCCGGGCACCACCAGTGGGTACGGCTCCTGCGCCGGCCACGCCTGCGCGTACCGGCTGTTGAGCGAGACCAGGATGATGGCCGCGGAGCCGAGGCCGGCGGCCAGCCCGAGCACCGAGCCGAGCACGGCGATCACCCCGGCCTGGCAGATCGACAGCAGCCGGCGTACCCGGGGATCGGCCCCGACCGCGGCGAGCGTGGCGAGGTCGCGGCGGCCCTCGGCGGCGGCGAGGCCGGTGGCCACCCCGGCCGCGCCGAGCGTGATCAGCCCGGCGCCGGCGGAGAGCAGCAGCAGCAACGGCCGCTGGTCGGTGCGGTGCTCCTCCTCCACCTCGACGTTCAGCGCGGCGAGCGGGGCCAGCTCGACGGCGAGCCGCTCCCGCTCCGGCGCGGTGGGTGGCCCGGCGGTGTCGATCACGTAGCCGAGCTGCCCGCCGACCAGTCCGACGGCGGCCGCGGCCGGCGGGGAGAGCACGAGCCGGTCGACCGGCAGCCCACCGCGCAGTAGGTACCCGGGGAAGGTGGCCGTGGCCGTGGCCGCGGGCGCGGCGTGGCTGACGGCGACCGTGACCCGGCCGTCCACCAGGAGCCGGGGGTCGGTGACCACCACGCCGCCCGCCCCGAGCACCCGGGTCGCGGCGGCGATCTCCGCGGCGGGGGCGTGGGTCAGCGCGGCCAGCGCGGTGCCGTCGTCCACCGACGTGGGCTGGTAGAGGCCGGTCGGGTCGCGGAACGGCCGGACGCAGCGGGGGTCGGCCAGGGCGCGGGTGCGGTCGGCCTCGGTGAGCGTGTCGCCCGGGCGGTACGGGCAGCGCCGTTCGGCTGGCAGCACCGCCGAGGCCAGGCAGAAGTCCTGCTTGGACAGCCGCTTCGCGCAGTCCGGTACGGCGAGCGGGGCGACGGTCGCGTCCGGCAGCACCGCCCGCACCCGGTCCGCGACCTCCCGGACCGGCGGCAGCGCACCGTCGACCAGGTCGCCGCCGCGCAGCAGCAGCACGTTGCCCGGGGGCATGCCGGGCTGCCACTGCGCCCGCCCGCGGGCGTCGTCGGCGGCCACGTAGACGCCCAGGGCCACGCTGCCGGCGACCGCCGCCATCACGGCGGAGATGGCCGGCGCGGCGGAGGAGCGGTTGCGGCTGGCGTCGCGCAGCGCGAGCCGGGGCGCCAGCGGCAGCAGCCGCCCGGCCCGCGCGAGCAGCCCGACCAGCGTCGGGGTGGCGAAGACCAGGCCCAGCTCGCCGAGGATCAGGCCGGCCAGCACCACGGTCGGGGAGGTCCGGGCGGAGCCGAGCGCGGCGACGGTGGCCCCGGCGGCGGTGAGCAGCACCCCGAGTACCAGCCAGCGGCGGCGGTGCCGGGGCGGCTGGCGCCGCCCGGCCAGCCCGGCGACCACGTCCTGCCGGGCCGCGGTCCACGCTGGGGCGAGCGCGGCCAGCACGCCGGCCAGCACCGCCACCGCGGCGATCGCGGCCAGGGCGGAAGGGAAGACCCGGTACCCGCCGGACCGGGCGGACATCAGGTACTGCTCGACCAGGGGCCGCCCGGCGAACGCGGCACCCACCCCGAGCAGCAGCCCGAGCGCCGCGCCACCGGCCCCGAGCACCACGCCGTCGGCCAGCACGATCCGGCGCAGGTGCGCGGCGTCCCCGCCGGCCACCGCGACCAGGGCGAGGTCCCGCCGCCGCCGGCGTACGCCCACCGCGAAGGCGGGGCCGACCAGCAGCACCACCTCCAGCAGGCCCAGCCCGCCGACGAGGAGGCTGTTGCCCGCCTGCTCGGGGTCGGGCAGGCCCCGTCCGGTGACGGTCTCCTCCCGGCCGGGCAGCGGGACCCGGCCGGCGACCACGATCCCGCGCTGGTTGAGCCGGTCCAGCAGGGCCCGGTCCGCCGGTCCGGGCAGGTCCACCAGCCAGCTGTCGTCCACCGGCCCGGCCGGCCCGCGGAGCGCCGCCGGCGGCAGCACCACCAGTTCCCCGAGGTCGTCCGCGAACTCCACCACGCCGACCACCCGGTAGCTCGTGCCGTCGGCGGTGCGCACCGGCTCGCCGAGGCGTACGTCCAGCCGGCGCTGGGCCCGCGGGCTGACCGCGATCTCGTCGGGGGCGGTCGGCCGCCGGCCTTCGCGCAGCCTGGCGAGGGGCCGGGCGAGCGGGTCGGTGAGGTCGAGGGCGCGCGCGTTGAGCGACCTGATCCGGTTGCCGAACGGCACCTCGAACGACATCCACCAGCGGACCCGGGTGACCCGGCTGCCGGCCGGCAGCAGGCTCGTGACCTGGTCTGCCGTCACCGCCCGGGTCAGCGGCACGCTCTCCGCCTCGCCGGCCGGCCAGTAGCTGCTGCCCCAGGCGTCCTGTTGCTGGGCGCTGTCGGCCACCCAGCGCAGTTCGACATCGGCCGCGCCGAGCCGCCGGTCCAGCTGTTCCGCCCGGGTCAGCTGCGCCATGTCGTAGCTCACGGCGGTGAAGGTGAGGCCCAGCACGGGCAGCGTGATCATCGCCAGCACCAGCGCCGTACGCCCCCGGGCCCGGCGGGCCTCGCGCCGGGCGATCCGCAGCGCGGCGCGCCAGGAGCCCAGCGCGGCGGCGAGCCGGCCCCGGCTCACCGTTCGCTGCCGCTGAGCAGCTGCTCGACGCCGGGCAGCGGCGCCGTCGCGTCGACCAGATCCCCGTCCCGCAGGAAGACCACCCGGTCGGCCCAGCCGGCGTGCCGCGCCTCGTGGGTGACCAGCACCCCGGCCGCGCCGGCGTCCACCCGGCGGCGCAGCAGGTGCAGCACCGCCTCCCCGGTCTGCGAGTCGAGCGCGCCGGTGGGTTCGTCGGCGAGCACCAGGCGGCGATCGCCGACCAGCGCCCGGGCGATCGCCACCCGCTGCTGCTGGCCGCCGGACATCTGGTCGGGGAACCGGTCGCCCAGCCCCGCCACGCCCACCTCGTCGAGCGCGGCCAGCGCGGCCCGGCGGGCGGCCCGGACGCCGACGCCGTCGAGTTCCAGGGGCAGCGCGACGTTCTCCACCGCGGTGAGGCTGCCGAGCAGGTTCAAATCCTGAAAGACGTACCCGATCCGGCGGCGCCGCAGCCGGGCCAGCTCCCGCGCGCCCAGGCCACCGAGCGGTTCCCCCTCGACCAGGACCTCTCCGCCGGTCGGGCGGTCCAGCCCGCCGGCGAGCGCCAGCAGGGTCGACTTGCCCGAGCCGGACGGGCCCATCACCGCGACCAGCTCGCCGGCCCGGACGGCCAGGCTGACCCCGCGCAGCGCGTGCACGGCCGCCGCGCCCGCGCCGTGGGTCCGGTGCGCCTCCCGCAGTTCCAGCACCACGCTCACCGCGGTTCCTCCGTCTCCCGCCGGACCGGCCCCCGGCTCACCGGCGGGCCGCCTCGTCGGTCCGGTCCACCGCCTCGGGGCGGCCGGTCGGCCGGCCGGTCGCGGGACGGTAGCGGACCAGGCTGGTCTCGCAGTGGTCGAGCCAGCGGATCTCCGCCTCGGCCTGGAAGATCATCGCGTCCAGCACCAGCCGCCAGGGCAGATCCTCCGGCTTGTCGCTGGCGTACTTCAACCGGGTCAACTCCTGCAGCGCGCGCATGGTGGCGCTGCGCTGGGTCTGCACCACCCCGCGCACGTCCACGCCGGGGGTGGTGAGCGCCAGGGCCAGCTTGATCGACAGTTCGTCCCGGGGGCGGTCGGCGTGGCTGATCGGGGTCGCGAACCACAGCGCCAGGTCCGCCCGGCCGGCGTCGGTGATCTCGTACGGCCGCTGCCCGGCCTCGCTCTCCGGCAGCGGGCGGACCAGGCCGTCGCGTTCCAGCCGGGCGAGCGTGGTGTAGACCTGCCCGATGTTCAGCGGCCAGGTGGCGCCCGTGGACTCCTCGAACGCGGCGCGCAACTGGTACCCGTACATCTGGCCGCGTTCGAGCAGGGCGAGCAGGCCGTGACGGATGGACATGGCGAGGAGTATGCATACCTGGTATGCGGACCGCAACCGGAGCGATCCGCGGGGTGACCGGGCCGCCGCTCAGACCGGCCGGCCGGGGAACGGGATCGTGATCGGGCTCACGCCGGCGGCGCGCCGCCAGCGGGTGGCCCGCAGCGCGCAGTCGGTCAGCGCGGCGAGGGCCTGATTCCGGTCGGCGCCGGTGCTGTGCGGCAGCGCCGCCCGCCAGTGGCCGGCCGTGCGCTCCTCAATCTCGACCGCCAGCTTCACCGCGCTCGCCCGGTCGGTCACCGGGTAGGGCAGGGCGTACCCGGCCCGGTCGGCGGGAACCTGACCGCCGCCCGTGCTGAGCTGGAGGATCAGGGCGTCCCGGCGGGACCGGTGGGCCGCCTCGGCGCTGCGGGCGGCCCGCCGGTCGTCGTCGGCGAGGTGTACCCCGATCACCCCGTACGCCCAGATCGCCGCGTACTCGGCGGTGAGCGCGTCCGCCCGGGCCTGGGCCGGCCCGCCGCCGGTCGGTGCGGTGCGCGGGATCACTTCAGCGCCTCCACGTGGGTCGCCCGGGCGGCGGCGATCGAGCCGAGCAGCGCGACCCGCTCGGCCGGCGCGGCGGCACACGCCTTCGCCGCGTTCGCCCGGCCCTGCTGCTCCGCCTGGCGCAGCCCGGCCACCAGGCCGTCCGGGTCGGTCCCGGCCGGCGTCGGGGTGGCGGCGGGGGAGCCGCTGGGTGCCGGCCGGCCGATCACCTTGCGCAGTTCCTCCGCGTGCGCGCGATGGGCGTCGGCGATCGCGGTGAGCCGGTCGGCCAGGTCCGGTGCGGCGGCGACCGCGGCCCGGTGGCGGGCCTCCAGGGCGAGCGACTCCGCGGCGAGCGGTTCGAGGGGGTCCGGTCCGCGGGAGTCGTCGTCGCGGTCCAGAAGATCACAGCCGGTCAGCGGCGCGGCGGCGCCGCCGAGCGCGACCAGCGCCCCGGCGCGCAGGAGATTCCGCCGGGTATGTCCCGCTGCTTCCTGAGATCGTGTCGTTCTGCCGGTCGCCACCGGACAAGTCAACACCATCCGTGCCGGGTCGTGGGCCCATCGGCGTCGGTGCGCCGCCGGGTCCACCGGCCGGCCCGCGCGTTACGCTCTGCGCAGCCACCGGGCGCATTCGCCCCGGTGGCGTGCCGGCATGGCGGGCCGATCGGCCCGTCGGAACACCAGAAGGGTGCGCAGATGACGCAGCGTGGCCGTGCCACCAGGCCGACGGGGCCCTCCGGGCGACCCCGCCGGTCCGCCGGGCCCCGTACCGGGGACCCGAGCGGCGCGCCCCGCGGTGACCTGGCCGCCCGCCGGGCCCGGCTGCGCGAGGTGATCGAGCCGGTGGTCACCGCCGCCGGGTACGACCTCGAGGACCTCTCCGTCTCCCGCGCCGGTCGCCGGCACGTGGTCCGGGTGATCGTGGACGCCGACGGCGGGATCAACCTGGACGCCGTCGCCGACGTCTCCCGGGCGGTCTCCGCCGCGCTGGACGCGGCCGAGGAGGCCGGTGGCGACATCGTGGCCGGGGAGTACCAGCTGGAGGTCAGCTCGCCCGGCGTGGACCGGCCGCTCACCCTGCCCCGGCACTGGCGGCGCAACGTCGGCCGGCTGGTCAAGGTGACCGTGCGGGGCCCCGAGGGGGACCGGCAGCTCACCGGCCGGGTGGCCGGGGCGGACGACGAACACGTGGCGCTGGAGACCGACGCCGGCCGCGTGGACCATTCCTACGCCGAACTCGGACCCGGCCGGGTCCAGGTGGAGTTCAGCCGCCTCGACGAGATCGACGAGGCGGACGAGTTCGGTGACGACGACGAAGATGATGTGGAGGACGAGGAGAGGTGAACATCGACCTCGCGGCGCTGCGCGCACTGGAGCGCGAGCGGGAGATCCCGTTCGACACCATCCTCGCGGCGATCGAGACCGCGCTGCTGACCGCCTACCGGCACACCGAGGGCGCCGAGCCGCACGCCCGGGTGGAGATCGACCGCAAGACCGGGGCCGCCTCGGTCTACGCCCAGGAAGTGGACGCCGACGGCACCGTGGTGCGGGAGTGGGACGACACCCCGCACGACTTCGGCCGGATCGCCGCCATGACCGCGAAGCAGGTGATCCTCCAGCGGCTGCGGGAGGCCACCGACGAGGTGCACTTCGGTGAGTACGTCGGCCGCGACGGCGACCTGGTCACCGGCGTGGTGCAGGCGCACGAGGCGCGGGCCGAGAAGGGCATCGTCAGCGTCGACCTGGGCAAGCTCGAGGGCGTCCTGCCCCAGTCCGAGCAGGTCCCCGGCGAGCGGTACGCGCACGGCGAGCGGATCCGCTGCGTGGTGGTGCACGTGGCCAAGGGAATGCGCGGCCCGCAGATCACGTTGTCCCGTTCGCACCCGGCACTGGTGAAGAAGCTCTTCGCCCTCGAGGTGCCGGAGATCGCCGACGGCACCGTGGAGATCGGGGCGATCGCGCGTGAGGCGGGTCACCGGACGAAGATCGCGGTGCGCTCGACCGCTCCCGGCGTGAACGCCAAGGGCGCCTGCATCGGCCCGATGGGCCAGCGGGTGCGCGCGGTGATGAGCGAGCTGCACGGCGAGAAGATCGACATCATCGACTGGTCGGACGATCCGGCCACCTTCGTCGGCAACGCGCTCTCGCCGGCCAAGGCCCTGCGGGTCGAGGTGGTCGACCTGGCCAGCCGGACCGCCCGGGTCACCGTCCCGGACTTCCAGCTGTCGCTGGCGATCGGGCGGGAAGGGCAGAATGCCCGGCTTGCTGCGCGGTTGACCGGTTGGCGGATCGACATCCGCTCCGACGCCGAGCAGCCGGGTGGGGCCGCGCGGAGCGGAGCTGATCACGTACCCGAGCCGGGCGGCGCGATCTCGAACAGCTAGGGGTAGACTTCCTCCAGTGGCACGACGCGCGCTACCGGAACGCACCTGTGTGGGCTGCCGGAAGCGGGCGCCGGCCAGCGAGTTGCTGCGGATCGTCGCGGTCGGCGACGAGGCTGGTCATTACAGCCTCCGGGCCGATCCGGCCCGCAGACTGCCGGGTCGGGGAGCGAACATGCACCCGGATCCGGCCTGCTTCGCGCAAGCGGTGCGGCGCCGCGCCTTCGGGCGGGCGCTGCGTGTCACCGGGATCGTCGATCACGGTGCGCTGGCGGAGCACGTTGACGCGCAACCCCCGACGACCGGTCAACCCGACCGGTCGAGGGTCGCTAGCAAGGTAGGACGACCGACATGAGCACACGATGAAGTCCCTGAAATGACCAGGCTTCAAGTGCACGAGTGAGGTCGCTGCGGGTGCTGCCCGCACGACCTCGGAGTGAGGAGTGCAGTGGCAGGTAAGGCCCGCGTACACGAGCTTGCCAAAGAGCTCGGGGTCGAAAGCAAGACCGTTCTCGCCAAGCTCAAGGAGATGGGCGAGTTCGTGAAGTCCGCGTCCAGCACCGTCGAGGCGCCCGTCGCCCGACGGCTGCGTGGCGCTTTCGTCGCATCCGCCGGTGGTTCCTCGGCGCCGACCGCCCCGCCGGCGGCCGCCCCGAGCCCGGCACCGACCCCGACGCCGACCCCGACCCCGGGTGCCCCCCGGGTCTCGGCCAAGCCGATGCCGCCCCGGCGGCCGGCCGCGCCGACCCCTGGACCGAAGCCCAAGGGCCCGGTCCCCGGCCCGCCGCAGCCGGCGACCCCGGTCGCCAAGCCGGCGAGCGCGCACGACATCGAGGTGGCGGCCGCCGAGGCACGCGCCGCCGCGCTGAAGGCTGAGCAGGAGGCCGCGGTGAAGGCCGCTCAGGCCGCCCGCCAGCAGCAGCGCGAGAACGTCCGCCGGGAGCCGCCGACCGAGGGCGGTCCCCGTCCCGGTCCGCGTCCCGGCCCGAACGCCGTGCCGCCGCGTCCGGGTACCCCGGCCGCCGGTCGTCCCGGCGCGCCGAGCCCGGGTCCGGGCGGACGTCCGGGTGGCCGTCCGCCGGCGCGCGGCGCCGGCAACAACCCGTTCGGCATCCAGGGTGGCCAGCAGCGGCCGCCGGCCGCCGGTGCGGGCGGTCCCCGTCCCAGCCCGGCCGGCATGCCGCCGCGGCCCAGCCCGGCCTCCATGCCGCCGCGGCCCAGCCCGGCGTCGATGCCGAGCCAGCGTCCGACCACGGGTCGCCCCGGCGGCCCCGGTGGTGGTCGTGGCGGTCCCGGTGGCGGCGCGGGTCGTCCCGGCGGCGGTGGCGGTGGCTACCGTGGCGGTCCCGGTGGTGGCGGCGGTGGCGGTGGCTACCGTGGCGGTCCCGGCGGTGGTGGCGGCGGTGGCGGTGGCTACCGTGGCGGCCCCGGCGGTGGCGGCGGTGCCGGTGCCGGTGGTGGCTTCCGTCCGGGTGGTCCGGCCGGTGGCGCCGGCCGTCCGGGTGGTGGCGGTCGTGGCCGTGGCGGCGGCGCCGCGGGTGCCTTCGGGCGTCCGGGTGGTCGGCCGACCCGCGGTCGCAAGTCCAAGAAGCAGCGCAGACAGGAGTTCGACAACCTGTCGGCCCCGACCATGTCCTCGGGTGCTCCCCGGGGCCAGGGTCAGGTCGTCCGGCTGTCCCGTGGCGCCTCGCTGTCGGACTTCGCCGACAAGATCAACGCCAACCCGGGTTCGCTGGTCCAGGAGATGTTCAACCTGGGCGAGATGGTGACCGCGACCCAGTCGTGCTCCGACGACACCCTGCTGCTGCTGGGTGAGCACCTCGGTTTCGACGTGCAGATCGTCAGCCCGGAGGACGAGGATCGCGAGCTGCTCGCGCAGTTCAACATCGACCTCGACGCCGAGGTGGCGGCGGACCGCCTGGTCAGCCGTGCGCCGGTGGTGACCGTCATGGGTCACGTCGACCACGGTAAGACCAAGCTGCTCGACGCGATCCGCAAGGCGAACGTCGTGGCCGGCGAGGCGGGCGGCATCACCCAGCACATCGGTGCCTACCAGGTGCACGTCCCGCACGACGGCGTGGACCGCGCGGTCACCTTCATCGACACCCCGGGTCACGAGGCGTTCACCGCCATGCGTGCCCGTGGTGCCCAGGTCACGGACATCGTGATCCTGGTGGTGGCGGCCGACGACGGCGTGATGCCGCAGACCATCGAGGCGCTCAACCACGCCAAGGCGGCGGACGTGCCGATCGTGGTCGCGGTCAACAAGGTCGACAAGCCGGAGGCGAACCCGGACAAGGTCCGCCAGCAGCTGACCGAGTACGGCCTGGTCGCCGAGGAGTACGGCGGCGACACCATGTTCGTCAACGTGGCGGCCAAGCCCGGCATCGGCATCGAGGACCTCCTCGAGGCCGTGCTGCTGACCGCCGACGCGTCGCTGGAGCTGACCGCTCCGATCGACGGGCCGGCGCAGGGTGTCGCGATCGAGGCGCACCTGGACAAGGGCCGCGGTGCGGTGGCGACGGTGCTGGTGCAGAAGGGCACCCTCCGGGCCGGCGACTCGATCGTCGCCGGTGGGGCGCACGGCCGGGTCCGGGCCATGCTCGACGAGAACGGCAAGCCGGTCGACGAGGCCGGTCCGGCGCGTCCGGTCATGGTGCTCGGTCTGACCACGGTGCCGGGAGCGGGTGACACCTTCCTGGCCGCCGAGGACGACCGGACCGTGCGGCAGATCGCCGAGCAGCGGCAGGCGCGGCGGCGGGCGGCGGCATTCGCCAACTCCCGTGGCCGGGCGACCCTCGAGACGCTCATGGAGCAGCTCAAGGAGGGCGAGAAGACCTCGCTCAACCTGGTGCTCAAGGGCGATGTCTCCGGTTCCGTGGAGGCCCTCGAGGACGCGCTGTTCAACCTCGACATCCCGGAGGAGGTCCAGCTTCGGATCATCCACCGGGGCGTGGGTGCGATCACCGAGAGCGACGTCATGCTCGCGAGCGCCTCGTCGGAGGCGGTCACGATCATCGGCTTCAACGTGCGGGCCGCCAACAAGGTCCGCGAGATCGCCGACCGCGAGGGCGTGGAGATCCGGTACTACACGGTCATCTACCAGGCCATCGAGGAGATCGACGCCGCGCTCAAGGGTCTGCTCAAGCCGGAGTACGAGGAGGTCGAGCTGGGGACCGCGGAGATCCGCGACGTCTTCCGCTCGTCCAAGATCGGCAACATCTCCGGCTGCATCGTCCGGTCCGGCCTCATCCGCCGCAACGCCAAGGCGCGGCTGCTGCGGGACGGGGCGGTCGTGGCGGACAACCTCACGATCAGCTCCCTGAAGCGGTTCAAGGACGACGCGACGGAGGTCCGCGAGGGCTTCGAGTGCGGTCTGACGCTGGGCGGTTTCAA
Source organism: Micromonospora solifontis (assembly GCF_003725545.1). GTDB lineage: Bacteria > Actinomycetota > Actinomycetes > Mycobacteriales > Micromonosporaceae > Micromonospora > Micromonospora solifontis. The sequence continues at coordinate 96,168 of NZ_RJLN01000003.1, forward strand.
CAACGTCCAGGTCGGCGACATCATCGAGACCTTCGAGATGCGCGAGAAGCCGCGCGCCTGAGCGGCGTGAACGACCGGCGACGGCCGGGGCCTCCGGGCCCCGGCCGTCGCCGTTTCCGCAGGCTGGAACAATCTCCGACGTGCTCAGGTACGCGCTGCTTCTCGCCCCGTCCGCCAACCGGGTCTACGCCGACGCCGCCGGCCGGCTGGCCCGCGCCGAGCTGGAGATCTTCGCCGGGGCGGGAGTGCTCGACACGGCTCCGGTGGACGCCGCGGTCGAGCGCATCGGCGGGGTGGAGTACCTGACCTTCGCCGCCCCGGAGCCCGGCCCGGGCCGGCGCGACCTGGCCTACCTGGCCAACCTGTCGGCGGCGTACGCGCTGTTCGAGCGGGTCGGGGAGGACCTGCTGCGGCCGGTGCCGCTGCACCCGCTCGCCCGGTACGACTCCGATCTGATCACCATCCCGAAGTACGCCGGCAAGACCAACGAGCAGTTCACCCGGCTGCTGCTCAACGCCACGGTGCTCGCCTCCGCGTCGGCCGGCGCGATGCTGGACCGGCAGCTGGTGGTCCTCGACCCGCTCTGCGGCCGGGGCACCACCCTCAACCAGGCCCTGATGTACGGCTACGACGGCATCGGCGTCGAGCACGACGGCAAGGACGTGGACGCGTACGCGGCGTTCCTGCGTACCTGGCTGCGGCGCAAGCGGCACAAGCACACCGCCGAGACGGTGCCGGTGCGCCGGGATCGCAAGCTCGTCGCCCGGCGCTTCGAGGCGGTGCTCGCCCCCTCCCACGACGCGCACCGGGCCGGAGCCACCCAGCGGGTCACCGTGCTGCACACCGACACCACCCGGGCCCGGGAGGTGCTCCGGCCCCGCTGCGCCGACGTGATCGTCACCGACGCCCCGTACGGGGTGGCGCACGGCAGCCGTACCGGGCAGGGCCTGTCCCGCAGCCCGCTCGACCTGCTCACCGCCGCCGTGCCGGTCTGGCGGGAACTGCTGCGCCCCGGCGGGGCGCTCGGGCTGTCCTGGAACACCCACGTGGCACCCCGGGCCGCCGCCGAGGCGGTGTTGACCGGAGCGGGCCTGCGGGTGGTGGACGGGCCGGGCTACCTCGGCCTGGCGCACCGGGTGGACCAGGCGATCGAGCGGGACGTGCTGGTGGCCGTGGCGGCGGAAAACGGGTGACCGGGGCGCGCCGCTGCCGTACCGTTGCTCGCCGTGTACACGGGAACCGCGCACTTCGACCTGTTGCTGCCGGGGGACTCCCGGTCCCTGAAGGCCAAGCGGTCGTACGTCCGGCCGATCGTCGCCGCGTTGCGCCGGTTCGAGGTGTCCGCCGCCGAGGTCGGGGCGCTCGACCTGCACGGCCGGGCCCAGATCGGGGTGGCCGTGGTGGCCGCCGAGGCGGCGCACGTCCGCGAGGTGCTCGACTCGTGCGAGCGGCTGGTCGCCGCCCGCCCGGAGACCGAGCTGCTCTCCGTCCGCCGCCGCCTCTACGGCGCGGAGGACTGAGCCGCGCCGCCCAAGCGGTTAGGAAGGGGCCCTTTACCCGCATGAGGCGTTAACAGGGGGCCCTTCCTTACACCCGGCGGCCCTGCGCGGGTGGCGGGGCGGCGCGGGTAGTGTTCGAGATGTTGGGCGGTCGGACCCGGCGGCGCCCGCGCCGTCGTGCCCGGCCGTCGTGGGTAGCAGGGTGATCCTGGAGGTGGGGGACATGACGGATCCGGCCAAGGTACGCCGGCACGCGGAGCGCATCCGTGAGCTGGTCGCGTCGGTGGTGCGGAGCCAGATCAAGGACCCCCGGCTCGGGATGATCACCATCACTGACGCCCGGATCACCGCCGACCTGCGCGACGCCACCGTCTTCTACACCGTGCTCGGCGACGCGGCGGCCCAGGCCAGCACGGCCGCCGCCCTGGAGAGCGCCAAGGGCATGCTGCGCAGCACCGTCGGCAAGGCGCTCGGGCTGCGCCACTCGCCGACCCTGACCTTCGTCCTCGACGACGTGCAGGACCAGGTCAAGCACATCGACGACCTGCTCGCCGCGGCCCGGACCGCCGACGCCGAGGTGCAGCGGCTGGCCGCCGGCGCGCAGTACGCCGGCGAGGCCCAGCCGTACCGGCTGGACGTTGAGGACGCCGAGGACGCCGGCGACGGTGCCGAGGGCGACGGTGCCGAGGGCGACGGTGCCGAGGGCGAGGGTGCCGAGGGCGACGGTGCCGAGGGCGAGGGTGCCGAGGGCGACGACGAGCCGCGCGGCGGCGTCGGCCGGTGACCGCTCCCGCCGAGGGCGGCGCGCCGGCCGGCGCCGGCCCCACCGACGCCGACTGGGCGGCCGCCGTCGCGGCGGTACGCGCGCTCCCCGCCGCCGCCCGAGTGCTGCTGATCTGCCACGTCAACCCGGACGGCGACGCGCTGGGCAGCATGCTCGGCTTCGGGCTGGGCCTGCGCCGGTTCGGCGTACGGAATCTCCAGGCGACCTTCCCCGGGCCGCCCGGGGTGCCCGAGCCGTTCCGCTGGCTGCCCGGGTTGGAGCTGCTGGTTCCGCAGGACGAGGCGTACCTGGATCCGGATCTGGTGATCTGCTTCGACGCGGCGAGCGAGTCGCGGCTGGGTGACCTGGTCGACCGGCTGGACAAGGCCGGGGCGGCGCTGGTGCTGGACCATCACGCCTCCAACACCCGGTTCGGCGGCATCCACCTGGTCGACCCGCACGCGGCGGCCACCTCGGTGGTCGCCGAAGGGCTGCTGGACCGGCTCGGGGTGCCGCTGGACGCGGAGATCGCGGCCTGCCTCTACGTGGCGCTGAGCACCGACACCGGCTCGTTCCGCTTCGAGGCCACCACCCCCGCGGTGCACGAGATGGCGGCGCGGCTGCTGGCGACCGGCATCCGCCCCGGGGACATCTCGCGGCTGATCTTCGACACCCGGCCGTTCGGCGCGGTCCGGCTCTTCGGCGAGGTGCTGGTCCGCGCCCGGCTGGAGCGGGCGGCCGCCGCCGGGCGCGGGCTGGTCTGGACGTACGCCACCCGGGAGGACCTGGCCCGGCACGACCAGCCCGCGTACGTCCTGGAGGCGCTGATCGACTCCGTTCGCTGCACGGCCGAGGCCGACGTGAGCTGCGTGGTGAAGCAGGTGGCTGACGCCGAGTGGGCGGTCTCGCTGCGCAGCAAGGGCGCGGTGGACGTCAGCGCGGTGGCGGTGGCGCTCGGCGGCGGTGGCCACCGGTTCGCGGCCGGGTTCACCGGGCGGGGCAGCGTCGACGAGGTGGTGGACCGGATCCGCGCCGAACTGGGCGGGGCCCTGCTGACCGGCTGAGATCAGGGATTACTCCGGGGCGTGCCGCTCTTCCCGCGTTCCGTGACGCTGAGGACAATCGGGAGATGGATCACCCCCGAGAGCTCACCGTCGAGGCGCCCCGAGCCTGGGACCGTCCGATCGTCTCCGTGCCGGTGCTGGTCTGCCTCTCCCTGGTGGGTGGCCAGCTCCCGTCCTTCTCCGCGCAGGCCAACCTCTACACGCTCGGCACCGGTGGCGCGCTGATCTGGATCGGCCTCAGCAACCGGGTGCCCCGCCGGGCCGCCCCCCGCCGGCTGCCCCGGGGCGCGGTCTGGTGGCTGTTGCCGGTCACCGTCTTCGGGGTGTTCGAGGGGGTGACCTTCGTGTTGGCGGTGGGGGACGAGTTCCCCACCTTCTCCCGGCTGGCCGACCCGCTGCTGGAGGACCACCTGGTCCGCTCGGCGGCCTGGTTCGGCTGGCTGTCCGCGTTCTGGGGACTGGCCCGCCGATGATGCGCGCCCTGGCGATCGGTGGATTCCTGACCGCGCTGCTGCTCTTCGCGGCCGTGGAGTGGGCCGCCCGGCGGGAGGGGTCGCGGATCCCGTCCCTCGCCGAGGTCTGCGCCTTCGTGATGCGCTACGAGGTCGGTCCGGTGCCGGTGGGCCGGATCGGTCTGTTCGGCTTCTGGTGGTGGCTGGGCTGGCACTTCCTGGCCCGGTGACCCGTCACCGCCGCGTGTCCGGATGGCGGGAACAGTGGGCACCAGGTGGAAAATGAACGTTAACTTGGGTGCGTGACCGGCGCTCTCCGGCGCTGGTCACGGGCGGTGGCGCCACACCCGGTGCCGCCTCCCTCCAGGGTCGGACCGACCCGGGCTCACGCTGCCAGGCGAGCCGCTCCGGTGATCCCGGACCGCTGCCGGGCGTCCTCCACACGCCCGTGAGGGCCACCGTGCCGGTGGTCCGCGCACCCTGGAAGGGAACTCCGATGGCGACCAAGCACAAGCCGCAGACCGACACCACCACCGACGAGGCGCGCGAGCAGATGCGCCGCGCGCTGCAGACGTCGATGGACACCCGTCAGTGACGACGGGCTTCAGGTCGCCGCGCGGCACCAGGCGCGCCGAGCTGAAGTCGTCGCAGCCGACCGCGCGGCGGTGACGCGGGCCGCACCGACGTCACCGCCGCACCGGTCGCCCACCTTCCCGTAGGACGTCCCCGGCGTTACCGTCGCCCGGTGCGCCGCATCCTGGTCGTCGGCAGCTCGGGTGCCGGCAAGAGCACCCTCGCTCGTGAGCTCGCCCGACGGCTCGACCTTCCCCTGATCCACCTCGACCGGCACTACTGGCGCCCGGGCTGGACCGCCCCCGCCGAGGCCGACTTCCGCGCCGAGGTGACCGCGCTCGCCGCTCGCCCGGCCTGGGTGATGGACGGCAACTACGCCAGCACCCTCGATCTGCGCCTGCCCCGGGCCGACCTGCTGATCCTCTGTGACCCGCCCCGGCTGCGCTGCCTGGCCCGGGTGCTCCGCCGCCGCTGGGCCGGCCGCGCCACGCCCCGGCCGGACCTCCCGCCGGGCTGCCCCGAGCAGCTCGACCTCCAGTTCCTCCGCTACCTCTGGAGCTATCCCCGCCGCTCCCGGCCCCGGGTGCTGACCGCGGCCGCCACGATCGCGCCCGACCTCCCGGTGGTCCGCCTCCGCACGCCCGCCGACACCCGCCGCTTCCTGGCCACCCTCCCCACCCCGCCGCCCTGACCACCCCCACCCCCACCCCCGCCCTGGTGTTGATCATGAGGTTTGCGGCAGTTTCGGAGATCGACACCGCCGTTAACTTCATGATCGACGGCGGCGAGCGGGGGTGGGGTGGGGGGTCAGTGGCGGACCGTGCCCTGGGCCACCCGGCGGCTGATGCGGCCGCCGCCGGGGCCACGGAGGAGGGCGGCCAAGCCGACCGCCACCGGGACGGCGAGGAGCGGGCCGAGCAGGTACGCCCACCAGGCGCGGGGCTGCCCGTACACCAGGGCCGGGCCGAGCGAGCGGACGATGTTCATCGACGCCCCGGTCAGCGGTGAGGCCCAGAGCCCGGCGAGCGCCAGGTAGCCGCCGACCGCGACGGCGGCGAGCGGCCCCACGTTCTGCGAGCCCGAGGCGGTGCCGAGGATGGTGCTGATCAGCCCGACGGTCAGGACCAGTTCCCAGAGCAGGGCGAGCGGGGCGTCGACGCCGGGGCCGGGCAGGGTCAGGCCGGCGGTGCCGTGCCCGCCGAGCGTCCCGGCCAACAGGCTGGCCGCGGCCACCGCCCCGGTGAACTGGGCGATCAGGTAGCCGGGCACCCGCCGCCAGGGGAAGTCCCGGCGCAGCGCGAAGGCGAGGGTGACCGACGGGTTCAGGTGGGCGCCGGAGACGGCCCCCATGAACAGGATGATCGACGCGACCATCAGCCCCGGGGCGACCACGGCGGCCGTCCGGCTCACCGCCTCGGCGTCGATCCGCTGGTTGACCACCCCGGGGCCGACCGAGACCAGCACCAGGAAGAACGTGCCGAGCAGTTCGCCGAAGACCCGGCGCCACCAGGCGGGGCTGGCGCCGCCGACGATCGGGTCGCCGTTGGCCCTCATGGCCCTCACCGTACGACGTCGGGACGCCGCCCCGGCCCGGTACGGCTGCGTAAGTGACGCAGGTGCTTGCGTCCCTTACCGAACGCGTGCCAGGATCGGCGTCGATGAGCCAGACCGCCACCGCCGCCCCCACCGCCGCCGGACCCCGCCGGATCGCCGCGCTCGCCCTGCCCGCCCTGGTGGTGCTCGCCGCCGAGCCGCTCTACGTGCTGGTCGACACCGCGGTCGTCGGGCACCTGGGCCGCGTCCCGCTCGCCGCGCTCGCCGTCGGCGGCACGGTGATGACGCTGACCGCCTGGCTCGGCACCGTCGTCGCGTACGGCACCACGGGGCGGTCGGCCCGCCGGTTCGGCTCCGGGGACCGGGCCGCCGCGGTGGCCGAGGGCGTGCAGGCGTCCTGGCTGGCGGTGAGCGTCGGCGTGCTGGTGGCGCTCGCCATCGGGGTCGGCGGCGGCTGGCTGGCGCGTACCCTCGTCGGCGGCCCCGGCGCGGTGGCCGACGCGGCCGCGGCGTGGCTGCGGATCGCGGCGCTCGGCGCGCCCGGCCTGCTGCTCGCCGCCGCCGGCAACGGCTGGCTGCGCGGCATCCAGGACACCCGCCGCCCGCTGCTCTTCGTGCTCGCGCCCAACCTGCTCTCCGCGCTGCTCTGCCCGCTGCTGGTCTATCCGGCCGGGCTCGGGCTGACCGGCTCGGCGGTGGCGAACGCCGTCGCGCAGACCCTCTCCGGCGGCCTCTTCGCGGCGGCGCTGGTGCGCGAGCGGGTGTCCCTGCGGCCCCGCCCCCGGATGATCCGCCAGCAGCTCGTGCTCAGTCGGGACCTGCTCGTCCGGGGCGTCGCCTTCCAGGCGAGCTTCCTCTCCGCCACCGCCGTCGCGGCCCGGTTCGGCGCCGCCGCGGTCGGCGCCCACCAGATCGCCGTACAGCTGTGGTTCTTCACCGCCCTGGTGCTGGACGCCCTCGCGATCGCCGCGCAGGCGCTGATCGGCGCCGCGCTCGGCGCGGGCGACGCGGCCGGCGCCCGGTTCCTCGCCCGCCGGATCGCCCTGCTCGGCGGCCTGTGCGGTGTGGCCTTCGCGGTGCTGATCGCCGCCGGCGCCGGCCTGGTGCCGTCCTGGTTCAGCTCCGACCCGCAGGTACGCGAGCAGGCGCTGATCGCCTGGCCCTGGTTCGTCGCGCTCCAGCCGATCGGCGGCGTGGTGTTCGCGCTCGACGGGGTGCTGATCGGCGCGGGGGACGTCCGCTACCTGCGCAACCTCACCATCGTGGCGGCGCTGGGCGGATTCCTGCCGGCCATCTGGCTGGCGTACGCGTTCGACCTCGGCCTCGGCGGGATCTGGGCCGGGCTGACCCTGTTCGTGGTGCTCCGGCTGGTCGCGCTGCTGCTGCGGCTGCGCTCGGGCGGCTGGGCGGTGGTCGGCGCGGTCCGCTGAGCGGCGCGGTCCGCTGAGCGGCGCGGTCCGCTGAGCGGCGCGGTCCGCTGAGCGGCGCGGTCCGCTGAGCGGCGCGGGCCGCGGGGAGGTCGCGGCCGGGCGGCGGCCGGGGTCTGGCAGGCTTGGCGGTCGTGAGCACAGACGGTCTGATCGTGGTCGACAAGCCCGCCGGCATGACCTCGCACGACGTGGTGGCGCGGATCCGGCGGCTGGCGCGTACCCGGCGAGTGGGGCACGGGGGCACGCTGGACCCGATGGCCACCGGGGTGCTGGTGATCGGGGTGGGCCGGGCGACCCGGCTGCTCACCTACGTGATCGGCGCGGGCAAGAGCTACACCGCGACGATCCGGCTCGGCCAGGCCACGGTCACCGACGACGCCGAGGGCGACGTGATCGCCACCGCATCCACCGTCGGTGTCACCGACGAGGCGGTCCGGGCCGCGCTCGCCGGGCTCACCGGCGAGATCGACCAGGTGCCGAGCGCGGTGAGCGCCATCAAGATCAACGGGGTGCGGGCGTACAAGCGGGTCCGCGAGGGGGAGAGCGTCGAGCTGCCCGCCCGCCGGGTCACCGTCTCCCGGCTGGACGTGCTGGCCGTCCGCCGGGACACCCCGGACGTGGTGGACGTGGACGTGGACGTGACCTGCTCGTCCGGGACGTACATCCGGGCCATCGCCCGGGACGCGGGCCTGGCGCTCGGGGTCGGCGGCCACCTGACCGCGCTGCGCCGCACCGCGGTCGGCGGCTTCCGGCTGGCCGAGGCCGCCACCCTCGACGAGCTGGAGCAGCGCGCGCCCGACGTGGTCAGCCTGCCGCTGGACGCCGCCGCCGACCGGTTCTTCCCGCGCCGGGACGCCACGCCGGACGAGGCGAAGGTCCTCTCCCACGGCGGTCCGCTGGACCCGGCCGGCATCACCGGGCCGTACGCGGTCTTCGGCCCCGGCGGCGGGCTGATCGCTATCGTCAGCGAGCGGGACGGGCGGGCCCGGGCGGAGATCGTGCTGGCCCCGGCCTGACGGCGGTGGCGCACAGCGTTTGGCGACCAGGGGAGGAGCTGGGAATGCAGCGGTGGCGGGGGTACGAGGCGGCACCGGGCGGCTGGGGCCGCTCGGTGGTCACCATCGGCGTCTTCGACGGGGTGCACAAGGGGCACCAGGCCACCATCGGGCACGCGGTGGCGCGCGCCCGGGAGCTGGGGGTCAAATCGGTGGTGGTCACCTTCGACCCGCACCCGGCCGAGGTGGTCCGGCCCGGCTCGCACCCGGCGGTGCTCACCGAGCCGGCCCGCAAGGCGGAGCTGATCGAGGCGCTCGGCGTGGACGTGCTCTGCGTGGTGCCGTTCACCCCGGAGTTCTCCCGGCTGCCCGCCGAGGCGTTCGTGCACGACATCCTGGTCGAGCACCTGCACGCCACGCTGGTGGTGGTCGGCGCCAACTTCCGGTTCGGGCACAAGGCGGCCGGGGACGTGGCCCTGCTGGAGCGGCTCGGCCGCACCTTCGGCTTCGCGGTGCAGGGCGCGCCGCTGGTCGCCGAGGCCGGGACGGTCTTCTCCTCGACGTACATCCGCTCCTGCGTCGACGCCGGCGACGTGACCGCGGCGGCCGCCGCGCTCGGCCGCCCGCACCGGGTGGAGGGCGTGGTGGTCCGCGGTGACCAGCGCGGACGTGAGCTGGGTTACCCGACCGCCAACCTGCTCTGCCACCGGTACGCGGCGGTCCCGGCCGACGGGGTCTACGCCGCCCGGCTGGTCCGCCGGGGCGCCGAGCCGCTCGCCGCGGCCGTCTCGATCGGCACCAACCCGACCTTCTCCGGCCGGGAGCGCCGGGTGGAGGCGTACGCGCTGGACTTCACCGGCGACCTGTACGGCGAGCGGCTGGCCCTGGACTTCGTGGCGCACCTGCGGGAACAACGGACGTACGACTCGATCGAACCGTTGGTGGCCCAGATCGCCGAGGACGTCGAGCGGACCCGCCGGGCGCTGGGCTGAGGTCCTCCGGGGGCGTGGCGCGGCCCTTCACCGGGCGGTGGCCGACCGGGCTGGTAGTCTGGCAGGGACGTCGGCTGACCGACGCGGGGCCTCGCGTGCCTGCACGACGCCGCGGGTGCGAGGAACCAGTCCGTCCCCCGGTCGCTCCGACCGCTCCGACGGCCCCCATCCAACGTTCCACGAAACAGGGAGAACATGGCGCTCGACCAGGAAGCCAAGGCCAAGATCCGCGCGGAGTACGCGACCGCCGAGGGCGACACCGGTTCGCCGGAGGTGCAGGTCGCGGTCCTCACCAAGCGGATCGCCGAGCTCACCGAGCACCTGAAGGTGCACAAGCACGACCACCACAGCCGCCGCGGGCTGCTGCTGGTCGGCCGTCGCCGTCGGCTGCTCAACTACGTCCAGAAGAAGGACATCAACCGCTACCGGTCGCTCATCGAGCGGCTCGGCCTGCGCCGATGACGTGACGGGGGAGTGGCCGCTCGGCCGCTCCCCCGTTCCAGTACCACCGAAGAACCCGGCCGCGCGACAACCCGAGAGGGAGCCGGTCAGCACCGGTCTCCGGTAGTGGCCCCCGGGACTCCCGGCATCATGCCGGCCACCCGGGCGCTTCGATCGAAGACCGGCCGCCTGAGCAGTTCCCCGTGTCGTCGGCCGACGACGCGAAGGAGCACCACAGCACATGACCGAGACCAACCTCGGCACCGAATCCCGCACCGCCGTGATCGACAACGGGTCGTTCGGCACCCGCGAGATCACCTTCTCCACCGGCCGGCTGGCCCGCCAGGCCGCCGGCTCCGTCATCGCCCAGCTGGGCGAGACGGTCGTCCTCTCCGCGACCACGGCCGGCAAGCAGCCGCGGGAGCAGTTCGACTTCTTCCCGCTCACCGTCGACGTCGAGGAGCGGATGTACGCCGCGGGCCGGATCCCCGGCTCGTTCTTCCGCCGCGAGGGCCGGCCCAGCGAGGACGCCATCCTCACCTGCCGGCTGATCGACCGGCCGCTGCGCCCGTCCTTCGTCAAGGGCCTGCGCAACGAGGTCCAGGTCGTCGAGACCGTGCTGGCGCTCGACCCGCAGCACCCGTACGACGTGGTGGCGATCAACGCCGCCTCGATGTCCACCAAGCTCTCCGGCCTGCCGTTCTCCGGCCCGATCGGGGCCACCCGGATGGCGCACGTCGACGGCCAGTGGATCGCCTTCCCGACCCACGAGGAGCTGGCCCGGGCCACCTTCGACATGGTGGTGGCCGGCCGGACCCTGCCGGACGGCGACGTCGCGATCATGATGGTCGAGGCCGAGGCCACCGAGCACACCGTGGCGCTGGTGGCCGGCGGCGCGCCCGCGCCGACCGAGGAGGTCGTCGCCAGCGGCCTGGAGGCCGCCAAGCCGGCCATCCGCGAGCTGTGCCGGGCGCAGAGCGAGCTGGCCGAGGTGGCCGCCAAGCCGGTCGCCGAGTTCCCGGTCTTCCTGGACTACCAGGACGACGCGTACGACGCCGTGGCCGAGCTGGCCCGCGCCGAGGTCGCCGAGGCCCTCAAGATCGCCGGCAAGCACGACCGCGAGGAGGCCCTGGACCGGGTCAAGGCCAAGGTCGCCGAGGAGCTCGGCCCGCGCTTCGAGGGCCGGGAGAAGGAGCTCTCCGCGGCGTTCCGCTCGCTGACCAAGTCCGAGGTCCGCAGCCGGGTGCTGCGCGAGCAGGTCCGCATCGACGGCCGCGGCCCGCGCGACATCCGCCCGCTGACCGCCGAGGTCGGCGTGCTGCCGCGGGTGCACGGCTCGGCGCTGTTCGAGCGGGGCGAGACCCAGATCCTGGGCGTCACCACGCTGAACATGCTGCGCATGGAGCAGTCGCTGGACACCCTCTCCCCGGAGAAGTCCAAGCGCTACATGCACAACTACAACTTCCCGCCGTACTCGACCGGTGAGACCGGCCGGGTCGGCTCGCCGAAGCGGCGCGAGATCGGCCACGGCGCGCTCGCCGAGCGGGCGCTGATCCCGGTGCTGCCGTCGCGCGAGGAGTTCCCGTACGCCATCCGCCAGGTCTCCGAGGCGCTCGGCTCCAACGGCTCCACCTCGATGGGTTCGGTCTGCGCCTCCACGCTGGGCCTGCTGTCGGCCGGTGTGCCGCTGAAGGCGCCGGTCGCCGGCATCGCCATGGGCCTCATCTCCGACGAGGTCGAGGGCAAGACCCGGTACGTGACGCTGACCGACATCCTCGGCGCCGAGGACGCGTTCGGTGACATGGACTTCAAGGTCGCCGGCACCCGGGACTTCGTCACCGCGCTCCAGCTCGACACCAAGCTCGACGGCATCCCGTCGGACGTGCTGGCCGGCGCGCTCCAGCAGGCGCACGAGGCCCGGCAGACCATCCTCGACGTGATGCAGTCCGCGATCGAGGGCCCGGCCGCGATGAGCGACTACGCCCCGCGGGTCACCACCGTCAAGATCCCGGTCGACAAGATCGGCATGGTGATCGGCCCGAAGGGGCAGACCATCAACGCCATCCAGGACGAGACCGGCGCCGAGATCTCCATCGAGGACGACGGCACCATCTACGTCGGCGCGACCAACGGCCCGTCGGCCCAGGCCGCGGTCGAGCGGATCAACGCGATCGCCAACCCGACCCTGCCGAAGGTGGGCGACCGGTTCCTCGGCACCGTGGTGAAGACCGCCGCGTTCGGCGCCTTCGTCTCGCTGCTGCCGGGCCGTGACGGCCTGCTGCACATCTCCAAGGTGGGCGACGGCAAGCGGGTCGAGAAGGTCGAGGACTTCCTCAACGTCGGCGACAAGGTCGAGGTGGAGATCGCCGACATCGACCAGCGCGGCAAGATCTACCTGGACAAGGTCCGCCCGGAGGGCGCCGAGGCGCCGGCCGCCGGTGAGGCCGCCGGTGGCGAGCGTCCGGCCGGCCGGGACCGCGGCGACCGCGGCCCGCGCGACCGGGGCGACCGCGAGCGCGGCGGCGACCGCGGTCCGCGCGAGGGTGGCGAGGGCGGCGGCGAGTCCCGCCCGCGTCGCCGGACCCGGCACAGCTGATCCACCGACCGGCCCGGGTGACGCCGACGGCGTCCCCGGGCCGGTCCACGGCTCCAGGTCGCGTGCGCGGGCTGGAGCCGTCGCACATCCCCACCCACCCCTCGTCGTACGGAGAGCAGGTTTTCGTGAGCCGGACCGGGCGTTCGTCTTTCCCTGCGGGTCGACGGGGGGTGACGCCGTCCGGTGCCGCCCGGCACGCGAGCGCGACCACCCGGCCCGCGGGCGGGGCGGCGCGGGCGGTCACCCGCACCCTCAGCGAGGACCCGCTGGGCGGCACCGTCCGCCGTACCGTGCTGCCGAGCGGGCTGCGCGTGCTGACCGAGGCGATCCCGGCGATGCGCAGCGTCTCGTTCGGCATCTGGGTCGCCGTCGGCTCCCGCGACGAGACCGGGCCCCAGGCCGGCGCGGCGCACTTCCTGGAGCACCTGCTGTTCAAGGGCACCAACAAGCGCAGCGCACTGGAGATCTCCTCCGAGATCGAGGCGGTGGGCGGCGAGACCAACGCCTTCACCACCAAGGAATACACCTGCTACTACGCCCGGGTGCTGGACGAGGACCTGCCGCTGGCCATCGACGTCATGTGCGACCTGGTCGCCGACTCGGTGCTGGCCGCCGCCGACGTGGAAACCGAGCGCGGGGTCATCCTCGAAGAGATCGCCATGCACGACGACGAGCCCGGCGACGAGGTGCACGACCTGTTCGCCACCGCCGTCTACGGCGACCACCCCCTCGGCCGGCTGATCTCCGGCACCGAGGAGACGGTCACCCCGATGACCCGGCGGCAGATCCAGGGCTTCTACCGTCGCCGCTACACCGCCCCGCAGATCGTCGTCGCCGCCGCCGGGAACCTCGACCACGCCGCCGTGGTCAAGCTGGTCCGGCAGGCGCTGCGCGGCACCCCGCTGGACACCGACCCGGCGGCGCCGGCCGCCCACCGGCCGGCCACCCCGACGGTACGCACCAAGCCGGCCACCACGCTGGTCGAGCCGAAGGAGACCGAGCAGGCGCACGTCATCCTCGGCTGCCCCGGCATCGACCGCCTCGACGAGCGGCGCTTCGCCCTCGGCGTGCTCAACAATGTGCTCGGCGGCGGCATGTCCAGCCGGCTGTTCCAGGAGATCCGCGAGCAGCGGGGCCTGGCGTACTCGGTCTACTCGTACGCCAGCCAGTACGCCGACAGCGGGCTGTTCGCCGTCTACGCCGGCTGCGCCCCGGGCAAGGTGGACGAGGTGCTGGCGCTGACCCGGGCCGAGCTGGCCAGGGTGGCCGCCGACGGCATCACCGCGGATGAACTGGCCCGGGGCAAGGGGATGAGCAAGGGCTCCTTCGTCCTCGGCCTGGAGGACACCGGTTCCCGGATGAGCCGGCTGGCCAAGGGTGAGCTGCTCTACGGCAACCTGATGCCGGTGGACGAGCTGCTCGCCCGGGTCGACGCGGTCACCCTGGACGAGGTGAACGCGCTCGCCGCCGACCTGCTCGGCCGACCGATGTCCCTCGCGGTGGTCGGCCCGTTCGACGAGTCCGCCTTCACCGCCTGACCGCCGGCCGGTCCTCGTCGGGCGCCTGGCTCGTCCCGCTCGTCCCGCTCGGGCGCTCGGCTCGGGATGCGGCAGAGCGGTGTCTCCGTGGCCGGGTAAGAGCCCGGGTTGCCGCAGCCTGGGTCGGTCACGCTCGTCGGGTGGGACGGCCGGAGGTCCCGAGGGGTGGGGCGTCCCGATTGGGATAGGTTGTGCCCCGTGACTGACGAGCTGGAGAAGAACCCGGCCGAGCCGATCCGGGTCGGCGTGCTGGGCGCCCGCGGCCGGATGGGCATGGAGGTCTGCAAGGCGGTCGACGCGGCCGCCGACCTGGACCTGGTCGCGATGGTCGACCAGGGCGACCCGCTGTCCACGGTCGCCGACGCCGGCGCCGAGGTGGTCGTCGACTTCACCACTCCCGACGTCGTGATGGACAACCTGGACTGGTGCGTCAACCAGGGCGTCAACGCGGTGGTGGGCACCACCGGCTTCACCGGCGACCGCCTGGAGCGGGTGCGCGGCTGGCTGGCGGGCAAGCCCGGGGTGGGCGTCGTGATCGCCCCCAACTTCGGCATCGGCGCGGTACTGATGATGCAGTTCGCCGCGAAGGCGGCCCGGCACTTCGAGTCGGTCGAGATCATCGAGCAGCACCACCCGCGCAAGCTGGACGCCCCCAGCGGCACCGCCACGCACACGGCCCGGCTGATCGCGCAGGCCCGCGCCGAGGCCGGTCTCGGCCCCGCTCCCGACGCCACCAAGGACGAGGTGCCCGGCGCGCGCGGCGCCGAGATCGACGGGATCCGCGTGCACGCGGTCCGCGCGGCCGGCCTGGTCGCGCATCAGGAGGTGCTTTTCGGCACCACCGGTGAGACGCTGACCATCCGGCACGACTCGCTGGACCGGGCGTCGTTCATGCCGGGCGTGCTGCTCGCCGTGCGCGCGGTGCGCAACCGGCCGGGCCTCACCGTCGGCCTGGACCCCCTGCTGGACTGACCGTCCCGCACGGCGGGCTGACGGCGGAAACCGGTCGTCGGGCGGACGGGACGCGCCTAGGCTCAGCTTCATGATCGATTCCGGGATGCGCGACCGCGCCGGTCGCCACGTGACGCTGCGGCCGGTGGACGACGACAACTGGCGGGCCGTGGCGGACGTCGCGCCCCGCGACGACCAGCGGTCCTGGGTGCCGGCCCTGGCCGCCCGCTACCTGCTGCTGACCATGCGGTCCGAGGTGTGGACCTCGCTCGCCGTGTACGCGGACGACACGGTGGTCGGGCACGTCATGTGGGGGGTGGACGACGACGCCTCCCGGTGGATCGGCGGCATGCTGATCGACGCCGCCGAGCAGGACCGGGGGGTCGGCCGGGCCGCTGTGCGTACCCTCGTGGACTGGCTGGCCACGGCGGGTGAGCCGATCCGCCTCAGCTACCACCCCGACAACACTTCGGCCGCCGCCCTCTACCGCTCCCTCGGCTTCCACCCCACCGGCCTCATGGAGGACGACGAACTGATCGCCGAACTCACCCCCGCCTGACCCCTTCGGGTGCGTTTCTTGTCGCCCCAGCGACAAGAAACGCACCCAAACCCCGGCCGCCCTCCACGCCCGCGCGTCGATCAAGGGGTTTGCGTCAGGATCCGGCCTTCGGGCGACGCAAACCCCTTGATCAACTCGATGCGGGCGACCGGGTTTCGGTCGGGGGGCGGGGGGTGGGGACGTGGGTGGGGTGGGTGGGGTGGGTGGGGGTGAGGTTGGGGGGGAGGTTGCGGACGGTGGGGTGGCCGGTGTGGTCGACGGTCACCGTCACCGGGGCGCCGGCGATCCGGAGGCCGTCGGCGGCGAGGGCGCCGAACTCGGGGCCGGCCAGCGGGTCCAGACGCACCCGCCCGCCCGGGACGTCGGGGTAGAGGCCGACACCGGCCTGGAGCAGCAGCACCGCGGCCGCCGCCGACCACGCCTGCGGGTGGCACGCCGCCGGGTACGGCACGGGGCGGCCGAGGGCCGTCCGGTCGTCCCCGCCGTACAGTTCGGGGAGGCGGTAGTCGAACGCCTCGGCGGCGCCGAGCAGGCCCTCGGCCAGGCGGAGCGCCGCCTCCCGGTGCCCGGCCCGGGCCAGCCCGCCCAGCACGATCGCGGTGTCGTGCGCCCAGATCGAGCCGCAGTGGTACGACAGCGGGCTGAACCCGGCGTCCCCGGTGGACATGGTGCGCAGCCCGAAGCCGCCGGCCAGGGCCTCGGTGGAGAGCAGCGCCGCCACCTGCGCCGACTCGGCGTCCGACAGCAACCCGGTGCCGAGCAGGTGGCCGATGTTGCTGGTCAGCGAGTCGACCGGGCGCTTGTCCCGGTCCAGCGCGAGGGCGGGCTGGGGGCCGTACCGGCCGTCGACCCAGAACGCCTCGCGGAACCGTCGGGCGAGCCGGTCGGCGTACCCGCGCCAGCGGTCGCCGCCGGGCCGGCCGAAGGCGTCGAGCAGGTCCGCCCCGTTCACCGCCGCCTGGTACGCGTACCCCTGCACCTCGGCCAGCACGATGGGCGGGTCGGCCAGCCGGCCGTCCCGGAAGCGCACCGCGTCGCCGGAGTCCTTCCAGCCCTGGTTGGCCAGGCCGTGGCCGGTGGTGTCGACGTACTCGACGAAGCCGTCGCCGTCGGCGTCGGCGTGCTCGCCGAGCCAGCCGAGCGCGGCCTCCAGGTGTGGCAGCAGGGGCTCGACCTGCTCGGCGGGGAGCCCCCAGCGCCAGGCGTCGTGCAGCAGCCCGACCCAGAGCATGGTGGCGTCGACCGTGCCGTAGTACGCGGGCGGCAGGCGCAGCCCTCCGTCGGCCAGGGCGAACTCGTGCCCGCGCAGCTCGTGCAGGATCTTGCCGGGCGCCTCGCCGGTGGCCGGGTCGACCCGGGCGCCCTGCCGGCGGGCGAGGACCCGGAGCGTGCCGGCGGCCAGGTCGGTGCCGAGCGGCAGCATCATCCGGGCGGCCCAGAGGCTGTCCCGGCCGAAGAGGGTGAGGAACCAGGGCACCCCGGCGCCGAGGAAGACGTCCCCGGGGTGCGCGGGCTCGACCAGCCGCAGGCCGCGCAGGTCGGCCAGGGCCCGGTCGAGCAGCCGGACCAGCCGGCGGTCATCGGCGCGTACCTCCGGCACGGACCACTCGGGACCGGCCGGCGGGGCGGCCACCACGGCCTTCGGGTCGGTGACGGCGAGCCGCCAGCGCAGCGTCGCCGACTCGCCGGGGGCGAGGGTGACCGGCCAGCTCAACCGGGGTGCGGTGGCCCGGTCGCCGGCGGCGTCCACGGTGGCGGCCGGCGCGGTCACCGTCACCGCGACGCCCTCGGCGGCCCACCGCACCTGGCCTGGCTCGCCGGCCTCCGCGGCCAGCGGTGCGCCGCCGCCGCCGGACTTGACCACCTCGATCGGGGCCAGATCGCAGCCGAGGTCGACGCTGACCGTGGCGTGCACCGGCGCGGAGGCGGTGGAGGAGAGCTGGATCTCCTCGGTGAGGCCGTGCGGGCCGGCCTGCCGGGTGCGGTCGATCCGGACCGTCGGATCGGGGGTGGGGTCGCCGAGCCAGCGGGCCAGGCCGACGAAGCGGGCGCCGTGCGTCCCGGCCGCCCCGCGGGTCAGCGCCTCCGGTTCCCGGTCGTCGACGCGCAGTTCGGCGCGGGAGAGCACCCGGGCGTCGGCGTGGAAGACGCCCTGGACGCCGCTCGGCCGGATCTGACCCGCCGCGTCGCCCAGCGCGCTCGTGGGGGCGTGCACCACCCCGACCAGGTCGTGCAGCAGCGGTTGCAGGTGGCGTTCGGTCAAGGGGGACTCCCGGTGCTGATCGGTGGCCCGCGACGTCTTGACAGATGCCGCCGGCCCGGTGCAGAGTGCGAAACATTCCAGAAACTTTGAACGATCCAATCCTGCCGTATCCAAATTGGATCGTTCAAGGCCTCGAGAGGGATTTAGTGGCTGAAAAGGTGACCATCGCGACGGTGGCCCGGCACGCCCAGGTGAGCCGGCAGACCGTCTCCAACGTGCTCAACGCGCCGCACATCGTCCGCGAGGAGACCCGGCGGCGGGTGCAGGAGGCGATCGCGGCGCTCGGTTACCGGGCCAACCAGGCCGCCCGGCAGATGCGTACCGGCCGGTCCCGGCTCCTCGCGGTCCGCATCGAACCCACCCGGGACGGGATCAACGGCTCCGTGCTCGACCGGTTCCTGCACGGCCTCACCGAGACCGCCGACGCTGCCGGCTACCGGGTCCTGCTCTACACCGCCCGGGACGACGACCACGAGATCGCCACCTACGACGACCTGCTCGGCGCGTACGACCTGGACGCGTTCGTGCTCACCGGCACCAAGCACGGCGACCCGCGCACCGCCTGGCTCGCCGAGCGGGAGGTGCCCTTCGTGACCTTCGGTCGGCCCTGGGACGCCCCCGAGGCACACCCCTGGGTCGACGTGGATGGCGCCGCCGGCACCGCCCAGGCCACCCGGCGGCTGCTCGACACCGGCCACCGCCGGATCGCCTTCCTCGGCTGGCCGGCGGGCTCCGGCGTCGGCGACGACCGGCGCGCCGGCTGGCGTACCACCCTGGCGGCGGCCGGCCTCGACGGTGCCGCCCTCGATCGCGAGACCGAGGACGGCATCACGAACGGCGAGCGCGAGATGCGCGACCTGCTCGCGCACGACGGACCGCCGACCGCGGTGGTCTGCGCCAGCGACTCGCTCGCCCTCGGCGCGCTCCAGGCGGTCCGCGACGCCGCGACGCCGGTCGCCGTCATCGGCTTCGACGACACCCCGGTCGCCGCGGCGGTCGGGCTGACCAGCCTCAGCCAGCCCCTGGCGGTGGCCGCCGCCCGCTGCGTCGAGTTGCTCACCGACCTGCTCGACGGGCAGCCCACGGACCCCCACGTGCTGCTCACCCCCACGCTCGTGCTCCGGCACACCGCGTGAATCGCATCCCCCACCAGGAGAATCAGATGACACCACGCACCCTCACCCGGGCAGCGGTCGCCGGACTCGCCGCCGTGACCCTGTTCGGCACCGCGGCCTGCGGCAGCGGCTTCGACGACAAGGGCGGCGACGCCAAGCAGTCCAGCGGCCCGGCCAGCCTGCAGATCATGATCGGCTCCTCCGGCGACGCGGAGACCAAGGCGGTCCAGGACGCCGCCGCCAAGTGGGCCTCCGCCACCGGCAACACCGCCACCGTCACCCCGGCGCAGGACCTCGTCCAGCAGCTCGGCCAGGCGCTCGCCGGCGGCACCCCGCCGGACGTCTTCTACGTCGACGCCAGCCGCTTCGCCGACTACGCCAGCGTCGGCGCGCTGGAGCCGTACGCCGACAAGATCAGCAACCCGGACGACTTCTACGAGAGTCTGCGCACCGCGTTCACCTACGACGGCAAGTTCTACTGCGCGCCCAAGGACTTCTCCACCCTCGCCCTGGAGATCAACACGGACCTCTGGGCGAAGGCCGGGCTGACCGACGCCGACATCCCGACCACCTGGGACCAGCTCACCGCCACCAGCCAGAAGATCAAGGCCAAGGGTCTGGTGCCGCTCGCCCTGGGCGACACCCGGGACCGGATCGGCGCGTTCCTGGTGCAGAACGGTGGCTGGCTGCTCAGCAAGGACGGCAAGCAGCCCACCGCCGACACCCCGGAGAACCTGGCCGCCCTCCAGTACGTGAAGAGCCTGCTCACCAACGGCTACGCCCGCTACCCGAAGCAGCTCGACGCCGGCTGGTCCGGTGAGGCGTTCGGCAAGGGCAAGGCCGTGATGACCATCGAGGGCAACTGGATCAAGGGCGCGCTGCAGAACGACTTCCCGAACGTCAAGTACAAGGTGGTCGAGCTGCCCGCCGGTCCCAAGGGCAAGGGCACGCTCTCCTTCACCAACTGCTGGGGCATCGCCGCCAAGTCGAAGTACAAGGAGCAGGCGATCAAGTTCGTCGAGGCGATGACCGCCGGCGAGCAGCAGATGGCCTTCGCCAAGGCGTTCGGCGTGATGCCGTCCCGGCAGTCCGTGCGGGACCAGTACACCGGCGCGTTCCCGGCCGACAAGCCGTTCATCGACGGGGCCGCGTACGCGCAGGGCCCGGTGAACGCGCCCAAGATGGACAGCGTCCTCAGCGACCTCGACACCGGCCTGCAGGGCCTCGCCAACGGCGACCCGAAGACCGTGCTCGGCAACTTCGACAAGAACGCCAAGGCGGCCATCGGCGGCTGAGGTGAAAGGAGGGGCCCCTTGTTAACAGACGGGTGATAAGAGGGGGCCCTTCCTTCCACCCCGACCGAAGGGAGGGGAGATGGCAACCGAAGCGCTGCGCGCACCGGCCACCACGCCGGTCCGGCCGCCGCGTCGCCGGGGCGGTGGCATCCGGAGCAACGAGCACGTCGCCGGCTGGCTCTTCGTCGCGCCGGTGCTGGTGATCCTCGGGCTCTTCCTGCTGCTGCCGATCCTGATGGCGCTCTGGGTGAGCCTCACCGACTGGAACGGCCAGGGCAGCCCGTTCACCGGGCAGGTCCCGTTCGTCGGCGGCGACAACTACACCCGGCTGTTCGCCGAGGACGGGCTGGCCCGGCGCGACTTCATGACCAGCATCCGCAACAACCTCTACTACGTGGCGCTGGTGGTGCCGGCGCAGACCGTGCTCGCCCTCGGGCTCGCGCTGGTGGTCAACAACCGGATGCTGAAGGGGAAGGGCTTCTTCCGGACCGCGTTCTACTTCCCCTCGGTCACCAGTTCGGTGGCGATCAGCGTGGTCTTCCTGTTCATGTTCGCCAACTCGGGCGCGGTCAACGCCCTGCTCGGCTTCTTCGGCATCGAGGGGCCGCAGTGGTTCGCCGACTCGCGCGGGGTGCTGCACCTGCTGCTCGGCGCCGTCGGCGTGGACACCCCGCCCGCCGCGCTCACCGCCGGCGGCCCGCTCGGGCTGACCTGGTGGGACTGGCTCGCCGGGCCGAGCGTGGCGATGATGTCGATCATCTGCCTGGTGGTCTGGACCACCTCGGGCACCTTCATGCTGATGTTCCTCGCCGCGCTGCAGAACGTCCCGGTCGTCCTCGACGAGGCGAGCACCCTGGACGGCGCCACCCGGTGGCAGCGGTTCCGGCACGTCACCCTGCCGCTGATCAAGCCGACCATGTTCCTGGTGCTCACCCTCGGCCTGATCGGCTCCTGGCAGGTCTTCGACCAGGTGTACGTGATGAGCCAGGGCGACCCGGCGAAGACCACGCTCACTCCGGCGTACCTGTCGTACCGGACCGCCTTCCGGGACTTCGACTACGGCTCCGGCGCGGCGATCTCGTTCGTGCTGTTCCTGATCATCATCCTGCTCACCGTGTTCCAGCGCCGGGTGATGGCCGACCGGGACGAGCCCCGGCGGCCCCGGTGGTGGCGGCGACGCGTACCGGAGGGGTCCTGAGATGGCCGTGCTGACCGACCGGCCGGCGCCGCCGGTCGCGCGCCGCGCCGACCGCGGGCCGCGCGCCCTGGTCAACCGCTTCCTCGGGTACGCGATCCTGATCTTCTTCGGGTTGGTCTTCCTCTACCCGTTCGTCATCCAGATCGCGAACTCGGTCAAGACCGAGCCGGACGCCGCCGCGCACCCGCTCTCGCCGGTGCCCGACCCGGTCACCCTGGCCGGCTTCGAGCGGATCTTCGCCGGCACCAACTTCCCGCTCTGGCTCGGCAACTCGCTGCTGGTCACCGTGCTGGTGACGCTCGGCCGGGTGTTCTTCGACTCGCTCGCCGGCTACGCCCTGGCGCGGCTGCGCTTCCGCGGTCGGGCCGGGATCTTCGCCGCGGTTATCGCGGTGATGGCGGTGCCCGGCGTGGTGCTGCTGATCCCCAAGTTCCTGGTGCTCAAGCAGCTCGGCCTCTACGACAGCTACGCGGGCCTGGTGGTGCCGCTGCTGGCCGACGCGGCCGGGGTGTTCATCATGAAGCAGTTCTTCGAGTCGGTCCCGGTGAGCATCGAGGAGGCGGCCCGGATCGACGGGGCCGGAGTGTTCCGTACCTTCTGGTCGGTGGTGCTGCCGACCGCGAAGCCCGCCCTGATCACCCTGACCATCCTCTCCTTCCAGGGCTCCTGGAACGAGTTCCCGCACAGCCTGGTCGCGGTCCAGGACCCGGGCCTGTTCACCCTGCCCCGAGGGCTGGCCGACCTGGTCAGCGGCTCGCTGGGCAAGGGCACCCAGTATCCGCTCAAGCTCGGTGCGGCGCTGCTGGCCACCATCCCGGTGGCGGTGCTCTTCATGATCTTCCAGCGCTACTTCGTCCGCGACGCCAACGAGGGCGCGGACAAGGGCTGACCGGGAACCGGCGGTCCCGCCCCCGTGTCGGGACCGCCGGTCCAAGGGTGGACCGTCGGGCCGGCCGGAACTCATCGGTGCCGGCGTCACTTATTCCAGGCGCAGCGGCAGGCCGAACCGGGGGAAGAGGTCGGGCTGGAGGAAATGGGTGAGCCGGACTATCCGGCTGTCGGCGGCGTCCAGCAACTGGATCGAGAAGGCCCGGTGGCCCCCGGCCGGATCGCGCCGGTACTGGGCCAGCGCCGGCCCGCCGTTCGCGGTGATCCGGACCAGCCGGGAGCCCCGGCATTCGGCACCCGGCCCGGCCAGCCAGCGGCCGATGTCCGCCGCGCCGCGCAGCCACATCGCGTACGGCGGCATGCTCTGCACCGCGTCCGCACGCAGCAGGGCGACCAGCGCGTCGATGTCGTACCGGGCGAAGGCGTCCACGTAGCGGTCGAGCAGGTCGCGGTCGGCCCGGTCCAGGTCCGCGCCCGACGCCGACCGGTCGGGCACCCCGGCCAGGGTCGTCCGGGCCCGCTGGAGCGCGCTGTTGACCGCCGGCACGCTCGCGTCGAGCAGCTCGGCGACCTCGACCGCGCGCCAGCGCAGCACGTCCCGCAGGATCAGCACCGCCCGCTGCCGGGGCGGCAGGTGCTGGAGCGCGGCGACGAACGCCAGCCGCACCGACTCCCGGGCCACCGCCACCTCCGCCGGGTCGGCCGGGAGCACCGCGGCGTCCGGCACCGGCTCGACCCAGTCACCGGCCGGCGTGCCGAGCGACTCGACGACCGGCGCCGACGGGGCGCCCAGGTCCACCGGCAGGGCGCGCCGGCCGCGCCCGCGCAGCACGTCCAGGCAGACGTTGGTGGCGATCCGGTAGAGCCAGGTGCGCAGGCTGGAGCGGCCGTCGAACCGGTCGGCGCCGCGCCAGGCCCGCAGCAGGGTCTCCTGCACCGCGTCCTCGGCGTCGAAGCCGGACCCGAGCATCCGGTACGCGTAGCCGGTCAGCTCGACCCGGAACGCCTCCAGGTCGGCGGCCGTGCCCGCGGTGGCCATGGTCATGCTGACACCGTAGGCGGACCCACCGACAGCGACCACCCGACGGGCGTCAGGCGGCCTCGGTCGGTACGGCGACGTGCAGGCGGAGCTGGGGGACCAGCATGTCGTCCACGTCCAGCGCCCGGGCCGCGCCGTCCGGCTCCCAACCCGTGCCGGTGAGGAACTTCCGGGTCGCCTCGTCGGCGTCGAACGCCCAGGCCACCGCCCGGTCGAACCCGTCGGACCGCCAGCCGTCGACGGCGGCGGCGAGCAGCCGGCTGCCATGCCCGCGCCGGCCCCAGCGCGGCTCGACCAGCAGGTCGGTCACCGCCACCACGCCGTCGCCGAGCGCGTCGGCCGGCTCGCCGGGAGCCAGCGCCTCCGCGTCGGCCGGACCGGAAGCCACGAACCCCACCAGATAGGATTGCTCGGCCTGTTCGACGGCGACCAGCACGCGGTGCGCGCCCGAGGGCGGCTCCTGCACCGCCGCGCTCCACCGCCGGGCGAGATACGCCTCGTCCAGGTTGTCGAGCACGTGCCGGGACAGGATCCGGCGGTACGCCACCCGCCAGGTGGCGAGCTGGATGCGTGCGATCTCGTCGGCGTCCTCCGGACGCGCGGGGCGGACGTACCCGAGAGCCATGAGACGTGAGCCTACGCAGGGCGAGGGAGGCGACGGTGGCGCAGGGTGCCCGGCGCACGATCGGGCAGGTCGGCGCGGTGGTGGTGCTCGCCGTCGCGGTGACCGCCTTCCTCTCGGTGGCCGCCGCCCGGCACGGCTTCTTCGACCTGCGGGTCTACTACGGCGCGCTGAACTGGTGGGTGCACGACGGCGGGGAGATCTACGACTTCCTCAAGCCCAACACCCAGTACGGCTTCACCTACCCACCGTTCGCCGCGCTGGTCATGCTGCCGATGGCGTACCTGCCCTGGGAGGCGGCGATCACGGTGAGCGTGGCCGCCACCGTCGTGTCCAGCGCGGTGGTGATCGGGTGGCTGGTCGACCCGATCGCCCGCCGCTCCGGGTGGACCCGCTGGTTCGCCCTCGCCGTGGCGTTCTGCCTGGCCGCCGCGTTCGAGCCGATGCGGGAGACGGTCAACTTCGGCCAGGTCAACATGCTGCTGCTCGTCCTGGTGGCGGTGGACCTGCTGCGGCTGCTGCCGGCCGGCAGCCGGTGGGCCGGCGCCGGCGTCGGCCTGGCCACCGCGATCAAGCTGACCCCCGGCATCTTCATCGTCTACCTGCTGGTCACCGGGCGCTGGCGGGCCGCGTTCACCGCGATGGGGGCGGCGGCCGGCGCGACCCTGCTCGCCGGCGCGCTCTTCCCGGACGCCTCCCGGGAGTTCTGGACCGAGGCGCTCTGGAACACCGACCGGGTGGGCGAGCTGGCCTTCATCTCCAACCAGTCGCTGCGCGGCGTGGTGGCCCGGCTGAACCCGGAGCACCCGAACACCGTCGCCTGGCTGGTCGTGGTGCTCGCCACCCTGGCCGTCTGGGCGTGGCGCTCCCGGGCCGCTGTCGCCGCCGGCGACGAGGTCACCGGCCTGGCGCTGACGGGTGCCGCGATGTGCCTGGTCAGCCCGGTGACCTGGGTGCACCACCTGGTCTGGCTGCTGCCCGCGCTGATCCTGCTGGTCGACAACGGCATGGCGGCGCCCGCGCGCGGCGGCCGGCGCCGCCTCCTGCTGGCCGCCGCGCTCGTCGGGTACGCCGTCCTGATCAGCCGGATCGTCTGGGCCTGGGAAGAGGACTTCACCGGGGTCAGCGGCTTCCTCGGCAGCAACGCCTACGTCTGGATCAGCCTGGCGCTGCTGCTCGGGCTGCCGATCCGCCGCTGGGCCACGCCGACCGGCCGGGGCCCCGCGGACCGGGGCGGGCCGTCCGGGTCAGCCGGCCAGCCGGGCGGTGTAGCGCACCTCCCGGAGCCGGACCGGGTCGCGCCCGCCGTGCAGCGGCACCGGATAGGTGGACTCGTCGCCGTCCGGTGACAGGCCGGCCCGCTCGTAGAACCGGCGGGCCCGGACGTTGTCGGCGAGCACCCAGACCCGGTATTCCGTCCAGCCCCGCTCGGCCAGGCCGGCCCGCGCCGCGGCGAGCAGCGCCCGCCCCGCTCCGGTGCCCCACCAGTCCGGCGCCAGGTACATCGCCAGGATCTCGCCGTACGCCGGGTCGAGGTCGCCCCGATCCTGGTTGTTCCGGTACGGCCCGAAGGTGGCGAACCCGGTGAGCACCCCGTCGGCCTCGGCGAGCAGCGTGGTGAACGGGTGCTCCGGGTCGGCGGTGCCGAGGTCGCGGCGGCGCTGCGCCCAGGCGGCCGGGTTCAGCCGGCCCAGCACCTCGTCCGGCATGATCCCGGCGTACCCGGCCTGCCAACTGCGCACGTGCACCCGGGCGACCGCCTCGGCGTCGTCCGGTTCCTCCCGGCGGATGGTGAACACCCGTCCGTTCTATGCCCCCACGGGGGGCGGGTCCAGCCTCAGCCATCGTGTCGTACCGGTGGATTAGGGTCGCCGGCGATGGCCGTACCGGAATCACTCTCGCTCGCCCAGGCCCGCCGGATCGCGCTGGCCGCCCAGGGCTTCGCCGACCCGGCGCCCACCGGCGTGCCCAACCGCCGGCACCTGCGCCGGGTGCTGGACCGGGTCGGGCTGATCCAGATGGACTCGGTAAACGTCCTGCAACGCGCGCACTACCTGCCGCTCTACAGCCGGCTCGGGCCCTACCCGACCGCCTTGCTCGACACCGCCGCCTACCGTCGCCCCCGCGAGCTCTTCGAATACTGGGGCCACGAGGCGTCGCTGGTCCCGGTGGGCCTGCACCCGCTGCTGCGCTGGCGGATGGCCCGGGCGCGGGACGAGGCCTGGGGCTGGATGCGCCGGGTCGCCCAGGAGCAGCCCGAGCTGGTCGCCTGGGTCCGGGACGAGGTGGCCGCCAAGGGGCCGCTCACCGCCGCCGAGATCGAGCACGACGCGCCCCGGGAGACGGGCAACTGGGGCTGGAACTGGTCGACGGTCAAGCGCGCTCTCGAATACCTGTTCTGGGCCGGCGAGGTGACCGCCGCCGACCGCACCCCGTCCTTCGCCCGCCGCTACGACCTGCCGGAACGGGTGCTGCCGGCCGCCGTGCTCGACGCCCCCACCCCGACCGAGGCCGAGGCCCACCGCGCCCTGGTCGCGCTCGCCGCCCGGTCGCTGGGCGTGGCGGCCGAGCCGGAGCTGCGCGACTACTTCCGGCTGCCGGCGGCCGGTGCCCGGCGGGCCGTCGCCGAGCTGGTCGAGGCGGGCGAGCTGACCCCGGTCACCGTCCAGGGTTGGCGGCAGCCGGCCTACCTGCACGCCGAGGCCCGGCTGCCCCGCTGGGTTCGCGGCAACACCCTGGTCAGCCCGTTCGACCCGATCGTCTGGGAGCGGGCCCGGGCCGAGCGGCTCTTCGGCTTCACCTACCGGATCGAGATCTACGTGCCCGCCCCCCAGCGGGTCCACGGCTACTACGTGCTGCCGTTCCTGCAGGGGGAGCGGTTCACCGCCCGGGTCGACCTCAAGGCCGACCGGCGGTCCGGGGTGCTGCTGGTGCCGGCCGCCTGGCGGGAGCCGGGGGCGGATCCGGGCGAGACGGCGGTGGCGCTGGCCGCCGAGCTGTACCGGCTCGCCGGCTGGCTCGGGCTGGACGCGGTCGCCCCGCCGGAGGCCGGCGATCTGGCGGCTCCGCTTGCCGCCGCGCTGGTGGGCGTGGCGGGTGTACGGTGAGCGCGTGACGAGCGTTGACCGGCCCGGCGCCCCGGCCGACCCGCAGACTGTCCCCGTTCCACCGGCCGGCCTGCCCGGCGCGGCGACCATGACCGCCGACGGCTCGCCGCTCTGGCCGGCCGGGGTCGCCTACCAGCCGGTCGAGCCGGACCGGTTCACCCGGATGGTGCTGCGCCTGCACGCCCGCGCCCCGCGCTGGGCGGTGCCCCTGGCGGCGCTCGGCTGCGTCGGCGTCGGCATGGCGTACGCGTTGGTGAGCGACCCGACCCACGCCGAGCCCGACGCTCGCCCGACCTGCCTGCTCAAGCTCACCACCGGGCTGGACTGTCCGGGTTGCGGCGGCACCCGCGCCCTCTGGTACGTGCTGCACGGCGACCTGCCGGCGGCCGCCCGGCACCACTTCCTCTTCGTCTTCGCGCTGCCCTTCCTGACCTACCTCTTCGTCGCCTGGGCCGGGAACCGGGCGTTCGGCTGGCGCCTGCCGGAGCTTCAGTTCAGCCCCAAGGTGGTCGGCGGCTTCCTGGCGATCTGGTTCGCCTTCTCGGTGGCCCGCAACCTGCCCTGGGCCCCGTTCACCTCGCTCTACGTCTGACCGCTCCGCCCGCCCTGGCGGCGCCCCAGCCCTGGCCGACCGGCTGGCGGCGGACACGACATGGGGTGGTGACGCCCTTTCGAGCTGAGTCGTCGGTGACATCGCCACCTGTATGCGCTCGCCTGCTTCGCCCGGTCCGGGCCGGCCGGGCGGGCGCTCGTCCGGGTGGTCCACTCGTGCCGCGGCAGGCCGCGGTGTCCCGGGTGCCGGACACCGCCCTCTGCGGCAGAGCGAGTTGATCGAGACGAGTTCTGGTCGAGGGGCCGAGATCCGCGGGCGATCCGCTCGTTCCGCGGCGGAGCGGGGGGTCCCGGCACCCGATCACCGCCCTTGCGGCAGGTCGAGTCGGTCCCGGTGGCCGGCGAAGGGGTCGTCGGTGGATGGCGGGCCTGACGTCACCAACGACTCAGCTCGAAAGGCGGCCAACCGGACTCACCGCACCCAGGCCGGGGCCGGCTGCGAGATCTTGGACACCTGCCGTCCCATGGTGCGCCGGTTCACGCCGGCGTGCCCAGGTTTCGCGAGCGGCACCGGGGCCACTACAGTCGCAGGAATGCCGGAGATGGTGCAGCCCCAGGTCAAGCTGATCGCGTGGACCCAGTTCCAGGCCCCGGACGACGTGCCGTGGTCGACCGACGCCGAGGGCGGCCAGGCGCTCGCCGAGTTCGCCGGCCGGGCCTGCTACCAGAGCTGGAAGAAGCCGAACCCGGCCACCGCGACCAACGCCGGCTACCTGGCGCACATCCTTGACGTGGGCCACCTCAGCGTGCTGGAGCACGGCTCGGTGAGCTTCTACTTCAGCGGCGTCTCCCGCTCCTTCACCCACGAGCTGATCCGGCACCGGCACTTCTCCTACTCCCAGCTCTCCCAGCGGTACGTGCCGGAGCGGGACGCGGCCATGGTCGAGCCGGCGGTGATCGCCGACGACCCGGAGCTGCACAAGAAGTTCGTCGAGGCGTCCGAGGCGGCCGTCCGGGCGTACACCGAGCTGCTGGAGGGCCTGGAGGCCCGCTTCGTCGACGAGCCCAACCCGACGCTGCGCCGCAAGCAGGCCCGGCAGGCGGCCCGTGCGGTCCTGCCCAACGCCACCGAGACCCGGATCGTGGTCACCGGCAACTACCGGGCCTGGCGGCACTTCATCAAGATGCGCGCCACCGAGCACGCCGACGTGGAGATCCGCGAGTTGGCCATCGAGTGCCTGCGGCAGCTCCAGGGGGTCGCGCCGAACGTCTTCGCCGACTTCGTGATCTCCACGCTGCCCGACGGCACCGAGGTGGCCGCCAGCCCGCACGCCGAGTGAGTCCTGCGCCCTTCGCCGCCGGGCCCCCGGTGGTCGTCCGCTAGGTTGTGAACATGACGCACGACCACCCTGCCGCCCCCGACCGGGGCGCGTCGCGCCCCTTCGGGCGACTGATCACGGCCATGGTGACCCCGTTCGCCGCCGACGGGTCCCTGGACCTGGACGGCGCCGTCCGGCTGGCCCGGCATCTCGTCGACGCGCAGGGCAACGACGCGCTGGTGCTCAACGGCACCACCGGGGAGTCGCCGACCACCACCGACGCGGAGAAGGAGTCGCTGATCCGCGCGGTAGCGGAGGCGGTCGGCGACCGGGCCAGGATCATCGCCGGCGTCGGCACCAACGACACCCGGCACACCATCGAGCTGGCCAGCCAGGCGGAGAAGGCCGGCGCGCACGGCCTGCTGGTGGTCACCCCGTACTACAACAAGCCCCCGCAGAGCGGGCTGCTGCGGCACTTCACCGCGGTCGCCGACGCCACCGGGCTGCCGATCATGCTGTACGACATCCCGCACCGGGCCGGCACCGCGATCGCCACCGACACCCTGGTGCGGCTGTCCGAGCACGGCCGGATCGTCGCGGTGAAGGACGCCAAGGGCGACCTGACCGCCACCTCCTGGGTGCTCGCCCGCTGCGACCTGGCCTACTACAGCGGCGAGGACTCGCTGACCCTGCCCGCCCTCGCGGTCGGCGCGGTCGGCGTGGTCGGCACCTCGACCCACTTCACCGGCGTGCCGACGAAGCAGATGATCGAGGCGTACGAGGCGGGGGACAACGCCACCGCGCTGGCGCTGCACCGGCGACTGCTGCCCCTGTTCACCGGCATCTTCCGTACCCAGGGCGTGATCCTGGTGAAGGCGGGCCTGGCGGCCAGCGGACTGCCGGCCGGCCCGGTGCGGCCGCCGCTGGTGGAGGCCACCGCGGACGAACTGGCCCAGCTGCGTGCCGACTGCGCCGCGGCGGGCCTGCCCCTTCCCGAATGACCGAACGACACGACGGACGCCGGGTGACGGCGTCGCAGAATGAGGTGGACGCGTGACCGAGGCGCACATCGAGGGTGAACTTCCCCCGCCGCTGCCGGAGGGCGGCCTGCGGATCATCCCGCTGGGTGGGCTCGGTGCCATCGGCCGGAACATGACCGTCTTCGAGTACGAGGGCAAGCTGCTGATCGTCGACTGCGGGGTGCTCTTCCCCGACGTCGAGCAGCCCGGCGTGGACCTGATCCTGCCGGACTTCGGTCCGATCCTGGACCGGCTCGACGACGTCCAGGCGATCGTGCTGACCCACGGGCACGAGGACCACATCGGCGCGGTGCCGTACCTGCTCGCCCACAAGCCGGACATCCCGCTGGTCGGCTCCCAGTTCACCCTGGCCCTGGTCGAGGCCAAGCTGGCCGAGCGGCGGATCCAGCCGTACACGCTGACCGTCGCGGAGGGGCGGCGGGAGCGACTCGGCCCGTTCGAGTGCGAGTTCTTCGCGGTCAACCACTCGATCCCGGACGCCCTCGCGGTGGCCATCCGGACCGGGGCCGGCCTGGTGCTGCACACCGGCGACTTCAAGATGGACCAGCTCCCGCTGGACGGTCGGATCACCGACCTGGCCGGCTTCGCCCGGCTCGGCGCCGAGGGCGTGGACCTGCTGCTGTCCGACTCCACCAACGCCGAGATCCCCGGCTTCGTCACCCCGGAGCGGGAGATCGGGCCGGTGCTCGACTCGATCTTCGCCAAGGCGCGCGGGCGGATCATCGTCGCCTCGTTCGCCTCGCACGTGCACCGCGTGCAGCAGGTCTTCGACTCGGCCGTGGAGCACGGCCGCAAGGTGGCGCTGATCGGCCGGTCGATGGTCCGCAACATGGGCATCGCCCGCGACCTCGGCCTGCTCAACATCCCGCCCGGCCTGGTGGTCGGGCTGGAGGAGGCGACCACGCTGCCGCCCGAGCAGATCGTGCTGATGTCCACCGGCTCGCAGGGCGAGCCGATGAGCGCCCTGGGCCGGATGGCCAGCGGCGACCACCGGCACATCACCATCGCCCCCGGCGACACCGTGGTGCTCGCCTCCTCGCTGGTGCCGGGCAACGAGACCTCCGTCTACCGGGTGATCAACCGGCTGGCCCGGGCCGGCGCGACCGTGATCCACAAGGACGTGGCCAAGGTGCACGTCTCCGGGCACGCCCCCGCCGGTGAGCTGCTCTACCTGCTCAACGTCACTCGGCCGAGCAACCTGATGCCGGTGCACGGCGAGTGGCGGCACCTGCGGGCGCACGCCCGCCTCGGCGTCGAGTCGGGCGTCGCCCCCGACCGGGTGGTGCTCTGCGAGGACGGCGACGTCGTCGACCTGGTCGACGGGCGGGCCAGCCTGGTCGGCCACGTGAAGAGCCGGTACGTCTACGTCGACGGCCTCGCCGTCGGGGACGTCAGCGAGTCGCTGCTCACCGAGCGCCGGATCCTCGGCGACGGCGGCTTCATCGCCACCACCGTGGTGGTCGACTCGGTCACCGGCAAGGTGGTCGGCGGGCCGACCGTCTCCGCGAAGGGCTTCTCCGAGGACCCGGAGGCGTTCAACCCGGTCATCCCGCTGGTCACCGAGGCGCTCAACCGGGCCGCCGCGGACGGCATCACCGACCCGCACCAGCTCCAGCAGATCGTTCGCCGCACCGTCGGCCGGTGGGTCAACGACGCGTACCGCCGCCGGCCGATGATCGTCCCGACCGTCGTCGAGGTCTGACCGCGACAGCTCCGCACGCCGGTCCACCGTCCGCGGTGGGCCGGCGTCGTCGCGCTCCGGGTACGCCTCGACACGCTCCGCCGAAGCTGCCCGCCCGGCCTCAACCGATCGGCGTCCGTCTCCGTACTCCGGTCCGGCGGGCGTACCCCGCGCCGGCCGGGAGGAGCGTGGCGGATGGACCGCAGACGGATGACAGCCATCGGCGTGGTGGTGGCGGCGGTGGGCGCGACGGCGGCGGTTACCCTGCCGTCGTTCGCCGGGGAGAACGCGACGACCCGGCGGGCGGCGCCCGCGGCGTCCGACGGCGCCGCGCCCGAGGTGCTGGACGCGCTGAGCCGCGACCTCTCGCTCACCCGGGAGCAGGCGGTCCGGCGGCTGCGGACCGAGCGGTGGGCCGCCGGCACGGTCACCAGACTCCGGGCCGAGCTGGGCGCCGACTACGGCGGCAGCTGGCTCGGCGCCGACGGGACCACGCTGAACGTGGCGGTGGCCGACCCGGCGCAGGCGGCCCGGGTCACCGCCGCGGGGGCGGTGCCGAAGCAGGTCGACCGGGGCGTCGCCGAGCTGGACGCGGTGAAGTCGCGGCTGGACGCGGCCGCCGCCCAGGCCGGCCGGGCGGTCGCCGGCTGGTACGTCGACGTGCCGACCAACTCGGTGGTGGTGCTCGCCCGGCCCGGCGCGGCGGCGTCCGGCCGACGGTTCGCCGAGGCCAGCGGCCTGCCGGCCGGCGCGGTACGGGTGCGGACCGTCGCCGAGAACCCGCGCCCGCTCTTCGACGTCCGGGGCGGTGACGCGTACCTCATCAACAACGCCGCCCGCTGCTCGGTCGGCTTCTCCGTGGTCGGCGGCTTCGTCACCGCCGGGCACTGCGGCCGGCCCGGCGACCGGACCACCGGCGCGAATCGGGTCGCCCAGGGCACCTTCCGGGCCTCCTCGTTCCCCGGCGACGACTGGGCGGTCGTCGAGGTCAACGGCGACTGGAACCCGCGGGGCGTGGTGAACGACTTCAACGGCGGCACCGTCCCGGTGAACGGTTCCGCCGAGGCCCCGGTCGGCGCCTCGGTGTGCCGCTCCGGCTCCACCACCGGCACCCACTGCGGCGTCATCCAGGCCAGGAACGCCACGGTGAACTATCCGGAGGGGACGGTCACCGGGCTGACCCGCACCAACGTCTGCGCCGAGCCGGGCGACTCCGGCGGCGCGTGGCTCTCCGGCGACCAGGCGCAGGGCGTCACCTCCGGCGGCTCCGGCGACTGCACCCGGGGCGGAGTCACCTTCTTCCAGCCGGTCAACGAGATCCTCCGCCGCAACAACCTGACGCTGGTCACCGCGAACGGGCGGTCGGCGCCGGGCGGGGACGAGGCCACCGCCGTGCGGGACGGGCGCCGCCGGGTGTTCTCCGCCCGCTGAGGCCCCGCCCGGCGGTCCGCGACCCGCGGTCCCCGGCCACCAACCGCCCGGTGGTCGGGGACCGCGCCGCGTCCGGGGTCAGCTCTCCCGCAGGTGCGCCAGGCCGTCGGCTACCCGGCCGGCGACGAACTCGGTGACCTCGTACGCGGCCACGCCCCGCTCGGCGAACGGATCGGTGGCCAGCCGCCGGTCCAGCTCGGCGCGGTCCAGCCCGGCGGCGAGGATCACCCCGCCGGTGCGCGGCACCTTCCGGCCGGAGGCGAGGAACACGCCGTCGGCGTACTGGCGCTCCACCCAGTCCAGGTGGTCGGGGAGGGCGGCGTCGACCTGGTCCAGGTCGGTCAGGTAGCTCAGGGTCACCACGAACACGCCCGCGAGCCTAGTCCCCGGGCAGTGCGGCGACCGCCTCGGCGTACGCCACCCCGGTGCTCACCGCGGCGGTCACCAGCACGACCAGCTGCGCCGGGGCCACCCCGTACGCCAGGTCGGTGGTCACGTCGGCGGCCAGCACCAGCGACCCGTCGCCCGGGTCGTGCACGTACGCGGCCGGCAGCAGCCGGTCGTGGTTCCAGGCGTTGCAGAACGCGTACGCCTCGGCCCGGCGGGTGGCCGGCAGCCGCCGGGTGGCCACCGCCCGGGCGTGCAGGATCTCCCCCCGCTGCCCGAGCCGGCGGAACTGGATCACCGCCGCGCCCCAGCGCCCGACCACGGCGCCGTCGGGTTCCACCGCGTACCCGTCGCCCCGCGCGTCCAGGGCGGCGGTGAGCAGCGCCAGGCTCAGCGGGACCGGCTCCTCCTCGCCCGGTGGTCCCGGCTCGGCCCCGGCGCCGTCGTCGAACTCGTCCTCGGTGGGCAGCGGCACCGGCTCGGCGAGCGGCCGTTCGGCCAGCCAGGAGGCGATCCGGCCGGACTGGTGACCGGTGCCGTTGCGGGCGTCGAAGCTCCCGGCGAGCGTGGTGGCCAGGGCCTGCAGCTGTCCGCCGAGGGTGGCCACGTCCACCTCGGCCGCCGGTCGGGGCCCGTGCCCGGGCCGGTGGATCCGCCGGCCGCCGAGACCGGCCTCGACGGCGAGCGCGCAGAGCAGCGATCCGGCGGCGGCGAACTCCATCGCGGACAGGTCGTCCGCCGGGTGGTCCAGCCGGGGCAGCTGCTCGGCCAGCACGTCCAGCCCGTGCGCCAGGTGCCCGCTCAGCGCGCAGAACCGCAGGTGCGTGGCGAGCAGCGGGAACGCGGCCCGCTCCCGCCGGTGCCGGCGGTACGCCCGCACGTGCGCCCGGGCCGCCCGCGCCGCCTCGCCGGTGCGCAGCCACGGCAGCAGCCCGGCGACCAGCGCCCGCTCCGGCTGGTCGGTGCAGTCGACCGCGCCGGCGCGTACCGGGTCCAGCGCGGCCAGGGCCTCGGCCGGCTCGCCCCATCCGGCGAGCAGCTCGGCCCGCCGGGCCGGGGCACAGCCGGGACAGCCGGCGGCCGGGTGGGGCGGGGCGGCGGCCCAGCGGTCGTACTCCCGCCGGGCGGTCGGCTCGTCGCCGAGATGGTCGGCGAGCCGGCAGCGCAGCTCGGCCACCGGCTCGGCGTCGGCGCCCAGCCGGTCGGCCAGGTCGTCCAGCAGGGCACGGGCCTGGTCCAGGCCGACCCGCGGCGTGCCGAAGAGCGCCTCCACCGCCTGCCGCTGGTGGCGGTGCAGCCGCTCGACCGCACCGGGACGCAGGGCGTCCGGCCCGGCCGGCCCGTCCAGGGTGGCCAGACAGCGGCGGACCGGCTCCACCAGCCGCCACCGCTCGCCCAGGTGCAGGTACGCCTCGATCAGCGCGAACCGCGCCGCCACCCCGGTAGGCACGTCGCCGGTCACGTCCGCCCGTGCGGCGATCCGGTCCAGCTCGGCGCAGCGGGCCTCGCCGTCGGGCAGGTCGAGGGCGTCGGCGAGCGCGTCGGCGGGTCCCCGGTCGCGGGAGGTGGTCACCGGACCGACCCGCCGGGCAGCTCGGCCACGGCGGCGGCGAGCTGGCAGCCGGTGGCCACGCCGCAGTCGACGAGCTGATCGAGCTGGTGCGGGGTGACCCCGCGTTCCAGGTCGGTGGTCACCTCGCCGCAGACCTGGGCCAGCCCGTCGTCGGCGACGTGCACGAAAGCCTTGGGCCAGAGCCGGTCGTGGTTCCACGCGTTGCAGAAGGCGTACAGGGCGGGCACGTGCTCGATGGTGAACCGGTGCCCGGCGACGGTACGGATCTGGAACAGCTCGCCGTCGGCGCCCCGGCGGTGGAACCAGATCAGGCTCTCCGCCCAGCGGCCGACCAGGTCGCCGCCGGGTTCCTCGACCACCGCGTACCCCCGCGCCTGCAGCACGGCGGCGATCAGCCCGCCGGTCAGCGGTCGCAGCTGCTGCGGGTGTCCGGCCAGGGGGCCGTCCGGACCGTCCTCGATCTCCGGCGACGCCATGGGGCATCCCTTCTGAGGCGAATAACACACACGGCGGCGCGGCCGGTGGTGCGACGCGCGGACACGACCCGGAAAAGCGGCGATCTGCCGGGTCCCGCCGTTACCGTGACTGTATGGCGGGCCGTACCTCTCAGGCGAGCCGGCGGCGCGGCGCGTCGCCGCGCGGTACCACGAACAGTCGCGCCCGCCAGCCGGCGAAGAAGGCCACCCGGGCGGCTTCCCGCCGGCGGCCGGCGGCCCGACCGGGCCCGGCCGTCTACCTCGGACGTGCGGTAGGCGCCCTGTGGATGGGGCTGGCGCACGGCCTGGGCTGGGCGGTCCGCGCCGCCGGCCGGCAGGCCGCCTCGGCCCGTGACCTCGACCCGGAGCACCGCCGCGACGGCGGGGGACTGCTGCTGTTCGGTCTCGCCCTGCTCAGCGCCGTGGCCATCTGGTTCGGCAAGGCCGGGCCGGTCGGTGCCCGGCTCGCCGACACCGTCCGGCTCTTCCTCGGCGCGATCGCGATCGTGGTGCCGGTGCTGCTGATGATCGGCGCCTGGCGGCTGCTGCGCACCCCCGCCGACCCGGCGCACCGCGGCCGGGGCCTGGTCGGCTGGGGCTCGATGCTGATCGCCACCGCGGCGATGCTGCACATCGGACAGGCGCCCGTCGACACGGTGCAGCGCGACTACGCGGGCGGCCTCATCGGCGCCGGCATCGGCGACCTGCTGGAGGCCGCGGTGACCGCCTGGGTGGCGGTGCCCCTGCTGGTCCTGCTGCTGCTCTTCGGTCTGCTGGTGGTCACCGCGACGCCGATCAACAAGATCCCGGAGCGGCTCGGCCTGCTCGCCGGCAGCCTGGTCGCGCCGGCCGATGCCGAGGAGCCGGAGGCCGAGGCCGCGCCCAAGCCGGCCCGGAAGCGGCCGGCCAAGCGGCTGCCCCCGCCGCTGGACCCGGAGGGGCTGGACGACGACCTCGACGGGGCGGACCTGCAGGACACCCTGGTCCTGCCACGTAAGCCTCCGGGCAAGGTCCCGGCCAGTCGCAAGCCGGTCGAGCCGCCGGAGCACTCGCCGCTGCCCACCCGCGCCGAGCAGCTCGCGCTCACCGGACTGGCCGGTGACTACACCCTGCCGCCGGCCAACATGCTCGGCAGCGGCGCGGCCCCGAAGACCCGGAGCAAGGCCAACGACGAGGTGATCGCCGCGCTGACCGGCGTCTTCGACCAGTTCGACGTGGACGCCGCGGTCACCGGCTTCACCCGCGGCCCGACGGTCACCCGGTACGAGGTCGAGCTGGGCCCGGGCGTGAAGGTCGAGCGGATCACGCAGCTATCCCGCAACATCGCGTACGCGGTGAAGTCGCCCGACGTGCGGATCCTCAGCCCGATCCCGGGTAAGAGCGCGGTGGGCGTGGAGATCCCCAACACCGACCCGGAGAACGTGTCGCTCGGCGACGTGCTGCGCTCGCGGGCGGCCACGAGCGACCACCACCCGATGGTGGTGGCGCTCGGCAAGGACATCGAGGGCGGCTACGTGGTGGCCAACCTCGCGAAGATGCCACACATCCTGATCGCGGGGGCCACGGGTGCCGGCAAGAGCTCGTGCCTGAATTCACTGCTTGTGTCCATTTTGACCCGCGCCACGCCGGACGAGGTGCGGCTGCTGCTGGTCGACCCGAAGCGGGTCGAGCTGACCGGCTACGAGGGCATCCCGCACCTGGTCACGCCGATCGTGACCAATCCGAAGAAGGCGGCCGACTCGCTGGAGTGGGTCGTCCGCGAGATGGACATGCGCTACGACGACCTCGCCGCCAACGGGGTCCGGCACATCGACGACTTCAACCGCAAGGTACGCAACGGCGAGATCAAGGCTCCGCCGGGCAGCGAGCGGGAGCTGCGGCCGTACCCGTACCTGCTGGTGATCGTGGACGAGTTGGCCGACCTGATGATGGTCGCGCCGCGCGACGTGGAGGATTCCATCGTCCGGATCACCCAGCTCGCCCGGGCCGCCGGCATCCACCTGGTGCTGGCCACCCAGCGGCCCTCGGTGGACGTGGTCACCGGTCTGATCAAGGCGAACGTGCCGTCCCGGCTGGCGTTCGCCACCTCGTCCCTGGCCGACTCGCGGGTCATCCTCGACCAGCCGGGCGCGGAGAAGCTGCTCGGCCGCGGTGACGGCCTCTTCCTGCCGATGGGCGCGTCGAAGCCGATCCGGATCCAGGGCGCCTGGGTGACCGAGCGCGAGATCCACGACGTGGTGAAGTTCTGCAAGGACCAGCGCGAGCCGGAGTTCCGGTCGGACGTGCTGACCGTCGCGCAGGACAGCAAGAAGAAGATCGACGAGGACATCGGCGACGACCTGGACCTGCTGGTGCAGGCGGTGGAACTGGTGGTCACCTCGCAGTTCGGCTCGACCTCCATGCTTCAGCGCAAGCTGCGGGTCGGCTTCGCCAAGGCGGGCCGGCTGATGGACCTGATGGAGACCCGGGGCGTGGTCGGCCCGTCCGAGGGATCCAAGGCCCGCGACGTGCTGGTCAAGCCGGACGAGCTGGAGGAGGTCCTGGCCGGCCTGCGCGGGGCTGAGGACTAGCTCGTCGCGAGCAGGGAGCGTGACCATCGTCGGCGGCGACGCCGCGGGTTCGACGGACGCGCGAGGGGCCCGCCGGGGATCCGGCGGGCCCCTCGGCTACCCGTGGCTCAGGAGTTCAGGATGGCGTAGCCGATGATCATGCCGATGATGGCGCCGGCCACGCTGGCGGCGGCGGCGTACCAGCCCAGCGGCTTGTCGCCCATCACCGCGCCCACGATGCCGAGCACCAGGCCGACCAGGCCGAAGAGCGGCGGCAGGAAGAAGATCGCGATGACCGCGAAGACGAACGCGATGATCGTGCAGATGCGGGCGGCGTTGCTGCGCGGGCGGGCGGTGGCGTGCATGTCGGCCATGGTGTCCTCCGTGATGTCGGTTTCTACCTCGGGTGGGGTGAGGCCTGACTACCCACGCGGCACCTGCCGTCAAACCGGACGAGCGCGTCGTTCGGGGACGGTCAGTGGAAGAGCTTGAGCCCCACCACGCCGGCCACCACCAGCAGCAGGCAGCCGATCCGGGGGAGGGTGGCCGGCTCGTGCAGCGCGAGCATGCCGACCAGCGCGGTGCCCACCGCGCCGATGCCGACCCAGACCGCGTAGCCGGTGCCGACCGGGATGTCGCGCAGCGCGTACGCCAGGCCGGCCATGCTCGCCACCAGCGAGACGCCGAAGACGGCCGAGGGGAGGGGGCGGCTGAAGCCGGCACTGCGGTCGAGGGCGACCGCCCAAACGGTCTCCAGCAGTCCGGAGAGCACCAGCACGATCCAGGCCATGACGATCACCTCTGACGGACGGGCCGGCCACGCGGGCCGGGACGGGCGCTACACGCGGGGCGTCTTGGCCTGACCGGGTACGCCCACCACTCGTCCGGGGCGGCAGCGGCCGCCGTGGCCGACGCTAGCACCGGGGCGCCGGTGCGCCGGCGCGGTGAGGAACGCCACCATCACTGGAGTTAACGCGAACTTCAGGTTGCACCATGGTCAGCATGACCGCGCTCTTCTCCGACGAGGACGTCGCCGCGGCGGTGGACGCGCCGCTCACCGTCGCCGCCATGCGGGACGCGCTGCTGGCCGCGTACGAGGGCCGGCTGATCGCCCCGCCCCGGACGTCCGCCCCGCTCGGCGGCGGCCGGATGGTGCTCACCGCCGGCCACCTCTCCGGCGAGTGGTACGGCTTCCGGTCGTACGACACCTTCGGGCACCCCGAGAGCGGACAACTGGTCGTGCTGCACGACGCGCGCACCGGAGCGGTCCGCGCCATCGCGGTCGGCGAGGAGCTGGGCTCCCGGCGTACCGGAGGGCTGGGTGGGGTGGCGGTCGACGCCCTGGCGCGGCCGGACGCGGCGACCCTCGGCGTGGTCGGGTCCGGCCGTCAGGCGTGGACGCAGGTCTGGGCCGCCGCCGCGGTCCGCCCGCTGCGCGAGGTGACCGTGCACAGCCGATCGGCGGCCCGCCGGGAGGCATTCGCCGCCCGGGTCCGGGCCGAGCTGGGTGTGCCCGCGCGGGCGGTCGGCTCGGCCGCCGAGGCGGTCCGGCGGCGGGACGTGGTGGTGCTCGCCACCACCAGCACCACTCCGGTCGTCGACGCGGCCGACCTCGCCCCGGGCACCCACGTCAACACCGTCGGCTTCAAGCAGGTCCACCGGCACGAGTTCGGCCCCGACCTGCTGGCCGCCGCCGAGGTGCTGGTCACCGACTCGCCGGCGCAGGCCGCCGCGTACGACCCGCCGATGCTGACCGCCGTCGAGCCGCACGCCGGTCGGCTGCGCGACCTGGGCGCGGTGCTGGCCGGGGCGGTGCCGGGCCGGACCGGCGCGGACCAGATCTCGGTCTTCTGCTCCACCGGCCTGGCCGGCACCGAGGTCTTCCTGCTCGACCGGCTGGCCCGCGTCGGCGTCCCCCGCTGACCGCGGCGCCCCCGCCACCGCCCCGGAGCGCCCGGCCGGCCGGGCGGCTCACGGAATGCGGCAGGTCGGTCCTTCCGGCCGCCGGAAGACCGGGACATGCCGCGACTCGCGCGACGGCGGCCCACCTGGGCCTGCCGGCGGGCAGGCGTCGCGGGGTTCCCGGCGCGGCCCGGTACCCTCGGAGGGTGTCTGCCACCTCCCCTTCCGACAACTCCGGGCGTCGAGTCGCGCTGCTGACCCTGGGCTGTGCCCGTAACGAGGTCGACTCGGAGGAGTTGGCCGCCCGGCTGCACGCCGACGGCTGGCAGGTGACCACCGACGGCGAGGGGGCCGACGTGGTGGTCGTGAACACCTGCGGCTTCGTGGAGAAGGCCAAGCAGGACTCGATCCAGACGCTGCTGGCCGCCGCCGACACCGGGGCCAGGGTGGTCGCCGCCGGCTGCATGGCCGAGCGGTACGGCCGTGAGCTGGCCGACAGCCTCCCCGAGGCGCAGGCGGTGCTGAGCTTCGACGACTACCCGGACATCTCCGCCCGGCTGAACGCGGTGGTGGCCGGCGAGGCGCTCGACGCGCACATCCCGCGCGACCGCCGGGAGCTGCTCCCGCTCACCCCGGTCCAGCGGCGCGACGCGGCGGTGTCGCTGCCCGGCCACGGCACGCCGACCCGGGTGACCACCGAGACCGACGCGCACACCCCGGCCCACCTGCGGCAGGTGCTGCGGCACCGGCTCGACACCGGGCCGGTCGCCTCGCTCAAGCTGGCCAGCGGCTGCGACCGGCGCTGCGCGTTCTGCGCCATCCCGGCGTTCCGCGGGGCGTTCGTCTCGCGCACCCCGGACGAGCTGCTCGCCGAGGCGGAGTGGCTGGCCAAGACCGGGGTTCGCGAGCTGGTGCTGGTCAGCGAGAACTCGACGTCCTACGGCAAGGACCTGGGTGACCCCCGGGCGCTGGAGAAGCTGCTGCCGCAGCTCGCCGCGATCGACGGGATCGTCCGGGTCCGGGCCAGCTACCTGCAGCCCGCCGAGACCCGGCCGGGCCTGGTCGAGGTGATCGCCACCACGCCCGGGGTGGCACCGTACTTCGACCTGTCGTTCCAGCACTCCAGCGAGCCGGTGCTGCGCCGGATGCGCCGGTTCGGTTCCACCGGACGATTCCTGGAGCTGCTCGCCTCCGCCCGGGCCCTGGCCCCTGAGGCCGGCGCCCGCAGCAACTTCATCGTCGGCTTCCCCGGCGAGACCCGGCAGGACGTCAACGAGCTGGTCCGGTTCCTGACCGAGGCGCGGCTGGACGCGATCGGCGTTTTCGACTACAGCGACGAGGACGGCACCGAGGCCGCCGGCCTGCCCGGCAAGGTCGGCGCCGCCACCGTCAAGCGGCGGTACGACAAGCTCGCCGCGCTCGCCGACGAGCTCTGCTCCCAGCGGGCCGAGGAGCGGCTCGGCTCGACGGTCGAGGTGCTGGTCGACTCGGTCGCCGACGGCGTGGTCGAGGGGCGGGCGGCCCACCAGGCGCCCGAGGTCGACGGCTCGACCACCCTGGTCGCCCCGGCGGACGGCGGGGTCGACCTGGCCGCGCTGCGCCCCGGCGACCTGGTGCGGGCGACGGTCACCGCGACCGAGGGTGTCGACCTGGTCGCCGTGCCCGATGAGATGATCTCGGCGGCGCCCGGCGCGGCACGGTGACGACGGGCCCGGACGGAACGGGGGAGCCACGTGGGGCGGTGCCAGGCATGACCGGGGCGGAGTCGGTGGCGGCCCGGGTACCCCTGCTCAACGCCGCGAACATGCTGACCGGGGTGCGGCTGGTGCTGGTGCCGGTGTTCGCCGTCACGGTGGTCGCCTCCGGGATGACCCACGCCGGCTGGCGGATGGCGGCCTGTCTGATCTTCGTGGTCGCCTCGGTGACCGACCTGGTGGACGGGTGGATCGCCCGCCGGTTCGGGCTGGTCACCTCGCTGGGCAAGGTCGCCGACCCGATCGCGGACAAGGCGCTCACCGGCGCCGCGCTGGTGCTGCTCTCCGTCCAGGAGCGGCTGCCCTGGTGGGTGACCGTGGTGATCCTCGCCCGCGAACTGGGCATCACCGCGCTGCGGTTCTGGGTGATCCGGCACGGCGTCATCGCCGCCAGCCGGGGCGGCAAGATCAAGACCGCCCTCCAGATCCTCGCCATCACCTGGTACCTCTGGCCGATGCCCGCCGCGCTGGCCGTCGTCGGCCCGTGGATCATGGGGGCGGCCGTGGTGGTCACCGTGGTCACCGGGTTCGACTACATCGCCCAGGCGTTCCGGCTGCGCCGCCGCACCCCCTGAGATCCGCCTCGGGTCGGGCTCCGGCTGCGAGGATGAGTAGGGCGCGGCGGCCGGGGAAGAGGTGTGGACCATGGGAACGGAAGCGACGCCCGAGCGGGTCGACCTGAGTCGGGCCGCGTTCGTGGTGCACAGCCTGCACGAGCGGCACGAGACCCTGGCGACCGTCGAATCGCTGACCGGCGGGGCGCTGGCCAACGCCATCGTGGAGATCGCCGGGGTGAGCGGCATCTACCGGGGCGGCCTGGTGGTCTACGCCACGGAGCTGAAGTCCCGGCTGGCCGGCGTACCCGGGGATCTGCTCGCGGAGCGCGGACCGGTCGATCCGGACGTGGCCGCCGCGCTCG
Organism: Micromonospora solifontis; assembly: GCF_003725545.1. Lineage (GTDB taxonomy): Bacteria > Actinomycetota > Actinomycetes > Mycobacteriales > Micromonosporaceae > Micromonospora > Micromonospora solifontis. The sequence goes on from NZ_RJLN01000003.1 coordinate 138,685, forward strand.
CCGAGGGCGGCCGCGAGCGCTGCGGCGCCGACTGGGGGTTGGCCACCACCGGCGTGGCCGGGCCGGAACCGCAGGACGGCAAGCCGGTCGGCCTGGTGTACGTGGCCGCCGCCGGCCCCAGCGGCACCACGGTCCGCCGGCTCGACCTCGACGGCAACCGGGACGAGATCCGCAGCGGTGCGGTGATCGAGGCGCTGCGGCTGCTCGCCGAGCGGATCCAGGCCGCGGCCGGCGGACCCGAGGCGGCGGACCCGACCGTGACCGGGGCGCGCGGCGCGGGCGACCCGGCCGGGGCGGGCCGGCGGTGAGCCCCGTGGCGACCCGCCCGGCCCCGGGCGCGCCGAGCGCCCGGCCCGAACCCGTCCCGGCGGTCGGAACCGCGCAATTCGAAGGGTGGGGCGGGATGTCGGCGACGCCCGCAACGGGTACGGTTGCGGGAAGGCTCCGGCGGGCGACGCCGGCGTCGGGGGCGGCCGACCGCGTCCGACGCGGTACGGTCGGCCGGGAATGGTGTTCCCGTCAGGGGGAGGTGCGATGGTCCTGCTACGCCGGGTGATCGGTGACGCACTGCGGGCGCGCCGGCAGGGGCAGCACCGCACCCTCCGCGAGGTCTCCTCCGCCGCCAACGTGAGCCTCGGCTACCTCTCCGAGATCGAACGCGGCCAGAAGGAGCCCTCCAGCGAGCTGCTGGCCGCGATCTGCGACGCGCTCGGCGCCCGCCTCTCCGAGCTGCTCCGCGAGGTCAGCGACACCGTCGCCCTGGCCGAGCAGATGCCGGACGTGCTGGTGCCGGTGCCCGACGAGCCGGTCGAGCCGACCCGGGTGGCGCCCGCCGCGCTCCGCAAGGCGGCCAACCGGGGAGTCCGCCAGGTTGCCTCCGACGGGTCGGTGGCGGTGCAGGTCCGGCAGGACGGGCCGCTCAAGGCGACGCTGCGCAGCACCCGGGTCCGCCCCACCGAGCGGGACGTGGTCTGCGCCGCCTGACCCGCGCGGCCACGACCATGGGCGCGGTGGCGACCGACGCGTACTGTTGATCAGGGTTGACCGGGTGCTTCGGTGGCGTACGCCTGGGACGATGGAGGCACACCGCGCGACCCACCGGTCGACCCCGCCCGGCCCGGTCGAGGCGGCGCGACGCTACTGAGGGGACAACGCGGAGATGGCGAACCCGTTCGTCAAGGGTTGGAAGTACCTGATGGCGCTCTTCGGCGCGAAGATCGACGAGCACGCCGACCCGAAGGTGCAGATCCAGCAGGCCATCGAGGAGGCCCAGCGGCAGCACCAGGCGCTGGTCCAGCAGGCGGCCGCGGTGATCGGCAACCAGCGCCAGCTCGAGATGAAGCTGTCCCGGCAGATGACCGAGGTCGAGCAGCTCCAGGCCAACGCCCGGCAGGCCCTGGTCCTCGCCGACCAGGCCCGCGCCCGGGGCGACGAGACCGAGGCGGGCCGGTACGAGCAGTCCGCGCAGCTCCTGGCCACCCAGCTGGTCTCCGCCGAGCAGGCCACCGAGGACCTCAAGACCCTGCACGACCAGGCGCTCGGCGCGGCCGCCCAGGCGCGCAAGGCGGTCGAGAACAACTCGATGATCCTCCAGCAGAAGCTGGCCGAGCGCACCAAGCTGCTCAGCCAGCTGGAGCAGGCCAAGATGCAGGAGAGCGTGGCCCGCTCGCTGGAGTCGATGTCCTCGCTCACCGCCCCCGGCAGCACCCCGTCCCTGAACGAGGTCCGGGACCGCATCGAGCGCCGGTACGCCGACGCGATGGGGCGGGCCGAGCTGGCCGGCAATTCCGTCGAGGGCCGGATGCTGGAGATCCAGAAGGCGACGCTCGACTCGGCGGGATCGGCGAGACTGGAGCAGATCCGCTCGAGCATGGCCGGGGAGCAGCTCGCCGGCCGGCAGGACCGTCCCGCCGTGGGGCAGACGCAGCCCGCCGCCGACCCGGCGGCCGCCGCCCGGCTCGACGAGATCCGGGCCAGCATGAGCCGGGAGCGCGGCACCGGGGAGAGCACCACCGGCTGAGAGGCGGGAGGGGACGATGGTGGACGAGCGGGCGCGACACTTCCGTCGGCTGCGCCGGCTGCGGGGATCCGCACGCCGGTGGAGCGTCCTGGCCAGCGGCCTCGGCGGTGCGGCGGCGGTGCTGACCCCGTACGCCGGGCTCGGTCTGCCGGACGCGGTCTGGGCCGGCGCCGCGGGCAGCGCCATCGCGGTCGCCGCCTG
>NZ_RJLN01000030.1 GCF_003725545.1 Micromonospora solifontis
TGATGCCGTAGTCGGCGAGCCAGCTGAGCAGGTCGTCGCGTTGGGCGAGGACGAGTGAGCCACCGGTGAAGCGGGGGTCGTCGGTGACCTCGGCGACGATCTGCGGGGGTGGGACGAACGAGCGTGCCGCCTCGTCGGTGGTGAACTCGGCCTCAGCCAGGATCAGACCGTGCAGCGGAGGGTCGAAGACGTCGATGCCCAGCGGTGGGACGCTCAGGCGTGTCTTGGACAGCGTTGCGGCGGGCAGGCTGGCGAACAGTTCGTATTCGGCTGGGGACAGGTAGATGTTCGTGATCATTCCCTGGATGTGGCCTGGCCGCTGGGCGGGCACTTTCTGGGTGAGCTTGAACTCGCAGGCTCCGCCGGGGAGGTTCTCGACACGCCGTAGGCGCAGCCGCGTGCCGGCCAGGTACCGGTCGGTGATGTGGCGGCTGGCGGTGACCGCAGCCGGCAGCGGCGGTTCGGCCAGCAGGAACCGTCTCTCCCGCTCGACCCGCGCGTACTTCCCATCGCGGACGGGCTCGTCCGGCATCCCCGCCACCCTTCGCATCGGTGTCCTCACGACGCCTTCGACCCGCTGGTCAGGCTACTCGCGGTCGGGTAGCGCCGGCGCGCAGTCGCGCGCCGCCTCGGCGACCAGCGGCCACAGCCGGCGCAGGTCCGCCTCGTCCGGGTCGACGTGCCGGCGCTTGCGCACGCCGTGGTCGCTGAGCACGACGTGCCGGTCCGGGGTGAGGCCGTGCCGGCCCAGGGTCGCCGCCACGCAGACCAGCGGGCAGCCGTCGAGCGCCAGCAGCGGACGGCCGGAACGGGCCAGCCGCAGCAGCGGCGCGACGTCGCCGCCGAGGCCGGCGACGCAGGACATCTCGGCCAGCCCGGACCGGTCGAGGCGGACGGCGAGGGCGTTGGCGAGCTGGGCCGCGCTGGAGCAGCCGGAACAGGAGTACACCACGGGCTGGTCGCGCCGCGACCGGCGACGGTCGGTCATCGGCGGGACATCATCGGGACGGGTCACCGGGTCTCCTCCGCTCACCAGTGCTTCTCTCCGGCGCCGCCGATCGGCACCTCGATCAGGGTCGGGCCGGTCCGGGCCAGGGCGTCCCGCAGGGCGCCCGCCAGCTCCGCGCCGCCCGCCGCGCGGGTGGCCGCCACCCCGTACGCCCGGGCCAGGGCGACCGTGTCGATCCCGGGCACCCGCAGGCCGGGCACCTCGGGCAGCCCGAGGAAGTCCCGGTAGTCCTCCAGCACCGCGTACCGGTCGTTGCGCAGCACGACGACGGTGACCGGGACGTCGTACCGGGCGGCGGTCCAGAGGGCCGGCAGGGCGTACTGGAGGGCACCGTCGCCGACCACCGCGGTGACCGGCCGGTCCGGCTGCGCCAGTTGCACCCCGATCGCGGCGGGCACCCCGAAGCCGAGGCTCGCCCCGGCCGGGCTGTAGTAGCCGCCGGGGCGGCCGAACCGGATCTGGTCCTGGCAGTCGCGCATGTTCGACACCGACTCGCACACCACCACCCCGTCGGGCGGCAGCACGCGGCCGAGGGCCGCGTAGGCCCCGGCGGCGCTGAGCCGGTCCGCCGGGTCGTCCACCGGGCTGCGGGCGCGGCCCTGGGACGCGGGGCGCGGCACCGGCCTCGCCGACCTCCTCGGCCAGCACCGCCAGCACGGCCACCGGGTCGGCTAGCACCGCCCGCCCGACGCGCGCGCGGGCCGCCTCGTCCGGGTCGTCGGTGAGCAGCACCAGTTCGGCGTCGGGTCCCAGCAGCCGTCCCGGCACGTAGGGGTAGTAGCGGAAGGCGCTGGCCCCGGCGACCAGGACGAGGTCGTGCCCGCGCAGCGCCTTGCCCACCCCGGCCTCGGTCGCCGGCAGGACCCCCTGGAACGCCGGATGCCCGGTGGGGAAGCCGCACCGGGGCTCCAGCGGCGCCCAGTACACCGGGAGGCCGCACCGGTCCGCGAGTCGGACCGCCGCCGCCCACCCCTCGGCGCTGTCCAGCGCGGCGCCGACCAGCAGCACCGGCGAGCGGGCGGCGGAGAGTCGGGCGGCGAGCTCCCGCACGAGGGCGACGTCGACACCGGTGGCGACGGTGACCCGTCGCTCGGCGAGGACCTGCGCCTGGGCGTCGTCGACCTGGGCCGTCCAGTCGTCCATGGGCAGGGAGACCAGCACCGGTCCGCGCGGCGGCAGGGCCGCCAGGTGCGCGGCCCGGGCCAGCGCGGCCGGCACGTCCTCCGCCCGGGGCGGCTCGACGCTCCACTTCACCAGCGGACGGGGCAGCACGGTCGGCTCCGCGTTGGTCAGCAGCGCGGGCCCGGTGAGCAGGGCCCGGACCTGCTGCCCGGCGGTCAGCACCAACGGGGTGTGCGCCGCCGCCGCGTTCACCAACGCGCCCATCGCGGTCGCCACGCCCGGCGCGCTGTGCAGGTTGACCAGCGCGGGACGCCCGGTGGCCTGGGCGTACCCGTCGGCCATCCCGATCACCACCCCCTCCTGCAGGCCGAGGACGTAGCGGAAGTCGGACGGCAGGCCGGCGATCATGGGCAGCTCGGTCGAGCCGGGGTTGCCGAACACGGTGGTCAGGTGATGCGACCGGAAGATGTCGAAGGCCGCCTGTCGTACCGAGATCATGGCTGAGCCTGACCCGGGGCAACCGGCCGCCGGCAGCGGCGAAGGGCCCGGCCGCGACGGGACCGACGACCGTGGCGGCCCGGGTATCGCGGGGGGTCCCACCCGGCCGGGGTGGGCCGGGACCTTCGGCCCTACCCGCCGTCCGGCCCGACCCCTGATCGTGGCCGGGAGATGCCGGATGCCGGGTGGATGGGCCGAGGAGGAGGCGTGGCGGAGAGCCGGGCGCTGCGGAAGATGCCGAGGGCCGAGGCGATGCGCCTGGTGGCCTCGGTCCGGGTCGGCAGGGTGGTGTTCACGCAGCGGGCGCTGCCGGCCATTCGTCCGGTCAACCATGTGGTGCTGGACGGCCTCGTGGTCTTCGGCACCCACCGGGACTCGGCGGTGGCGACGCAGACCGCCGGCGCGCCGACGGTGGTCGCGTACGAGGTCGACCAGATCGACGAGGAGCAGCGGTCCGGCTGGAGCGTCGTCGTCACCGGCCTCGCGGTCCGGGTCGAGGCCGGTGAGCGCGCCGACCGGTATCACGGCCGGTTGCGTCCCTGGGTGGGCGTGGCCGATCACCTCATCGCCGTCACGCCCCGGCTGGTGACCGGCTTCCGTCTGGTGCCACGGACCGCGGGCGCGTCCGGGTTGCGCCGCGTCATGATCGGTACGACGGTGGAGGGCACGCCCGACCGAGCGGAGGAATGAGGCACATGTCGCGAGCGACCGAGCAAGCGGAACGGGCACTGCTGGCGGTCGGCGGTCTGGTACGCCGGGCCGAGGTGTCCGCCGACGGCCGGACGCTGCACCAGATCGGCGGTCGGGAGGCGGACGCCTTCTACCGGGACCGCTGGTCCTACGACAAGGTGGTCCGCTCCACGCACGGCGTCAACTGCACCGGCTCGTGCTCCTGGAAGGTGTACGTCCGCGACGGGATCATCACCTGGGAGCAGCAGCAGACCGACTACCCGAGCGTGGGGCCGGACCGGCCGGAGTACGAGCCGCGCGGCTGCCCCCGCGGCGCCGCCTTCTCCTGGTACACGTACTCCCCCACCCGGGTGCGCTACCCGTACGCCCGGGGCGTGCTGGTGGAGATGTACCGGGAGGCGAAGCGGCGGCTCGGCGACCCGGTGGCGGCGTGGGCGGACATCCAGGCCGACCCGGAGCGCCGCCGCCGCTACCAGCGGGCCCGGGGCAAGGGCGGCCTGGTCCGGATCACCTGGGACGAGGCCCAGGAGATGGTCGCCGCCGCGCACGTGCACACGATCCGGGAGTACGGCCCGGACCGGGTCGCCGGCTTCTCCCCGATCCCGGCGATGTCGATGGTGTCGCACGCGGTCGGCGCCCGGTTCCTGTCCCTGATCGGCGGCTCGATGCTGTCCTTCTACGACTGGTACGCCGACCTGCCGGTGGCCTCCCCGCAGGTGTTCGGGGACCAGACCGACGTGCCCGAGTCCGGCGACTGGTGGGACGCCTCCTACCTCGTCATGTGGGGCTCGAACGTCCCGGTGACCCGGACGCCGGACGCGCACTGGATGGCCGAGGCCCGGTACCGGGGCCAGAAGGTGGTGGTGGTCAGCCCCGACTTCGCGGACAACGTGAAGTTCGCCGACGAGTGGATGCCGGCGCAGCCGGGCACCGACGGCGCGCTCGCCATGGCGATGGGGCACGTGGTCCTCAAGGAGTTCTTCGTGGACCGGCGCACGCCGCGCTTCGTCGACTACGTCCGGCGCTTCACCGACCTGCCGTTCCTGGTCACCCTGGAGCCGGGCGCCGACGGGGCGTACCGGCCGGGCAAGTTCCTCACCGCGGCGGAGCTGGGTGAGTCCGACCGGGAGGCGGCGTTCAGGACGGTGCTGTGGGACTCCGCGACCGGCGCGCCGGCGGTGCCGCGCGGCAGCCTCGGCCACCGGTGGGGCGAGCAGCCGGGCCAGTGGAACCTGGACCTCGGTGCCCTGGAGCCGGCCCTGACCTGCCTCGGTGGGGGCGACTCGGTCGAGGTGGAGCTGCCCCGCTTCGACACCGACACCCCGCAGGTGCTACGCCGGGGCGCGCCCACCCGGACGGTCGGCGGGCACCTGGTGACCAGCGTCTTCGACCTGCTGCTGGCCCAGTACGGGGTGGCCCGCGACGGCCTGCCCGGGCAGTGGCCGGCCGGCTACGACGACGTCGAGGCGCCGTACACGCCGGCTTGGCAGGAGCCGATCACCGGGGTGCCGGCGGCGCAGGTGGCCCGGGTGGCCCGGGAGTTCGCCGACAACGCCGAGCGTTCCGGCGGCCGGTCGATGATCCTGCTCGGCGCGGGCACCAACCACTGGTTCCACTCCGACGCCACCTACCGGGCGATCCTCGCGCTGGTGACGCTGACCGGCTGCCAGGGGGTCAACGGCGGCGGCTGGGCGCACTACGTCGGGCAGGAGAAGTGCCGCCCGGTGACCGGCTGGCAGCAGCTGGCGTTCGGCCTGGACTGGGTGCGCCCGCCGCGGCAGATGATCGGCACCGCCTTCTGGTACGTGCACACCGACCAGTGGCGCTACGACACGTACTCCGCCGACGTGCTGGCCTCGCCCACCGGGACGGGGGCGTTCGCCGGGAAGCACACCATGGACCTGCTGGCCCAGTCGGCCCGCTCCGGCTGGATGCCGTCCATGCCGACCTTCGACCGCAGCCCGCTGGACCTGGCCGACGAGGCGCTCGCGGCGTCCCCGGACGACCCGGGTGGCTGGGTCGCCGAGCAGCTCGGCCAGGGGCGGGTGCGGTTCGCCTGCACCGACCCGGACGCGCCGGAGAACTGGCCCCGGGTGCTGACCGTGTGGCGGGCCAACCTGCTCGGTTCGTCGGCGAAGGGCAACGAGTACTTCCTGCGCCACCTGCTGGGCACCGACGCCAACCTGCGCGCGTCGGAGGCCCCGGAGGAGTTGCGCCCGAAGGACGTGACCTGGCGGGAGGAGGCGCCCGAGGGCAAGCTCGACCTGCTGCTCAGCCTGGACTTCCGGATGACCTCCACCACCCTCTTCTCCGACATCGTGCTGCCGGCCGCCACCTGGTACGAGAAGCACGACCTGAGCAGCACGGACATGCACCCGTTCGTGCACGCGTTCACCCCGGCGATCAACCCGCCGTGGCAGACCCGGACCGACTTCCAGGCGTTCCACGGCATCGCGAAGGCGTTCTCCGCGCTGGCCGCGACCCATCTCGGCGTGCGCCGGGACCTGGTGGCGGCGCCGCTGCTGCACGACACCCCGGACGCCATGGCCACCCCGTACGGCCGGGTCCGGGACTGGGCGGCCGAGGGTGCGACCCCGGTGCCGGGCCGGACCATGCCGAAGCTGGTGGTGGTCGAGCGGGACTACGGCGCGGTCGCGGACCAGATGGCCGCCCTCGGCCCGTTGATGGACTCCCTCGGCACCACCGGCAAGGGCGTGGCCGTGGACGTCCGGCCCGAGGTGGAGTACCTGCGGCACAAGAACGGCGAGGTGCGCGGCGGGACGGCCGACGGGCGGCCGTCGCTCGCCACCGACGTGCACGCCTGCGAGGCCATCCTCGCGCTGTCCGGCACCACGAACGGCCGGGTCGCCGTCGCCGGCTTCCACGACGTGGAGAAACGCACCGGGGTACGCCTGGCCGACCTGGCCGAGGAGCACGGCGGGAAGAAGATCACCTTCGCCGACACCCAGGCCCGCCCGGAGCCGGTGATCACCAGCCCGGAGTGGTCGGGCAGCGAGCACGGCGGCCGGCGCTACTCGCCGTTCACCATCAACACCGAGCGGCTCAAGCCCTGGCACACGCTCACCGGCCGGCAGCACTTCTTCCTCGACCACGACTGGATGCACGAGGCCGGCGAGGGGTTGCCGATCTTCCGGCCACCGCTGGACATGCACCGGCTCTTCGGCGAGCCGCGCCTGGGCGCCAACGGGGAGCTGGAGATCACCGTCCGGTACCTCACCCCGCACTCGAAGTGGTCGATCCACTCGGAATACCAGGACAACCTCCTCATGCTGACGCTGTCCCGGGGCGGGCCGACGATGTGGATGAGCGAGGCCGACGCGGCGAAGATCGGCGTACGGGACAACGACTGGATCGAGGCGGTGAACCGCAACGGCGTGGTGGTCTGCCGGGCCGTGGTGAGCCACAAGATGCCCGAGGGCACCGTCTACATGTACCACGCCCAGGAACGGGTGATCGACGTGCCGAAGGCCGAGGTCAACGGCCGCCGCGGCGGCATACACAACTCGCTGACCCGGCTGCTGGTCAAGCCCACCCACCTGATCGGCGGGTACGCCCAGCTCTCCTTCGCCTTCAACTATCTCGGGCCCACCGGCAACCAGCGCGACGAGGTCACCGTGATCCGCCGCCGCTCCCAGGAGGTGCAGTACTGATGCGGGTCATGGCGCAGATGGCGATGGTGATGAACCTCGACAAGTGCATCGGCTGCCACACCTGCTCGGTCACCTGCAAGCAGGCGTGGACCAACCGCTCCGGCGTCGAGTACGTCTGGTTCAACAACGTGGAGACCCGTCCCGGGCAGGGCTATCCGCGCACCTACGAGGACCAGGACCGCTGGCAGGGTGGCTGGGTGCGGACCCGGTCCGGCCGGCTGAAGCCGCGCTCGGGCGGGCGGCTGAAGAAGATGTTCACCATCTTCGCCAACCCGAAGCTGCCGGCGATGCGGGACTACTACGAACCCTGGACCTACGACTACGAGCACCTGATCAACGCGCCGGCCGGCGAGGACATCCCGGTGGCCCGGCCCAAGTCGCTGCTCACCGGCCAGGACACGAAGATCACCTGGAGCGCCAACTGGGACGACTCGCTGGCCGGCGGCAACGAGATCGCGGCCGGTGACCCGGTGCTCGCGAAGGTCTCCGACCAGGTGCGGCAGGAGTACGAGAAGACGTTCATGTTCTTCCTGCCGCGGATCTGCGAGCACTGCCTCAACCCGTCCTGCGCCGCGTCCTGCCCCTCCGGCGCGATCTACAAGCGGGCCGAGGACGGCATCGTGCTGGTCGACCAGGACCGCTGCCGGGGCTGGCGGATGTGCGTGACCGGCTGCCCGTACAAGAAGGTGTACTTCAACCACCGCACCGGCAAGGCCGAGAAGTGCACCTTCTGCTTCCCGCGCATCGAGATCGGCCAGCCCACCATCTGCTCGGAGACCTGCGTGGGCCGGCTGCGCTACCTGGGGCTGATGCTCTACGACGCCGACCGGGTGGCCGAGGCCGCCGCGATGGCCGACGAGCACGACCTGTACGACGCGCAGCGCGCGGTCTTCCTCGACCCGCACGACCCGGCGGTGGTCGCCGCCGCCCGGGACGCCGGCATCCCGGACGACTGGATCGACGCGGCGCAGCGGTCGCCGATCTGGGACCTGATCATGAAGTACGAGGTGGCGCTGCCGCTGCACCCGGAGTACCGGACCATGCCGATGGTCTGGTACATCCCGCCGCTGTCCCCCGTGGTCGACGTGCTGCGCGAGACCGGGCACGACGGCGAGGCGGCCGGCAACCTGTTCGGCGCCATCGACGCGCTGCGCATCCCGGTCGAGTACCTCGCGGAGCTGTTCACCGCCGGCGACCCGGCCCCGGTGCGCAACGTGCTGAACCGGCTGGCCGCGATGCGCGCGTACCAGCGGCGGATCAACCTGGGTGAGGCGGCCGACGAGTCGATCGCCGCCGCGGTCGGGATGACCGGCGCGGCGATGCAGGACATGTACCGGCTGCTGGCCATCGCCAAGTACGAGCAGCGCTACGTCATCCCGGCCGCGCACGCCGAGGACGCGCACCGGCTGGAGAAGATCGCCACCGAGTGCAGCCTCGACTACGAGGGCGGCCCGGGCATGGGCGGCGGCGGCCCGTACGGGCAGGGGCCGTTCGGCGAGTCCTCCGGCACGCCGGTGCCGGTGCAGGTGGAGACCTTCCACGCGCTGCGAAACCGGCAGACGTCGGACCGGTTCGTCGACCCGGGCGACGAACCGCGCCGGGTCAACCTGCTCAACTGGGACGGCAAGAGCGTCCCGAAGGGCCTCTTCCCACCCCGCCGCACCGAACCGGAACACACCGACGGAGGCGACCGGTGACCGCACCGAACTGGCGCGCCGTGGCGGCCCGCGCCGCGTCCCTGCTGCTGCGCTACCCCGACGACGAGGTGCTCGGCGCGCTGCCGACGATCGGGGCCGCCCTGGACGGGCTGCCGTCGCAGGTGGCGGCCCCGCTGCGCGAGGTGGTCGCGCACCGGACCGCCGCCACCCCGGTCGAGCTGCGCGCCGAGTACGTGCAGGTCTTCGACTTCCGCCGCCGCTGCTGCCTGCACCTGACCTACTACACCTGCGGCGACACCCGCCGGCGCGGGGAGGCGCTGGTCGGCTTCGCCGGCGCGTACCGGGCCGCCGGGCTGGAGGTCGTCGACGGCGAACTGCCCGACTTCCTGCCCGCCGTGCTCGACCTCGCCGCCCTGCACGAGGGCGGGTGGCGGCTGCTGCGGGACAACCGGGTCGGGCTGGACCTGCTGGTGGAGGCGCTGGGCCGGGAGGGCTCCGGCTACCGGCACGCGGTTGCCGCCGTACGGGAGATGCTGCCGCCGGCCCGGCCGGCCGACCTCGCCGCCGCGGCCCGGCTGGCCCGCACCGGGCCCCCGGTGGAGCAGGTCGGCCTGGAACCCTTCGGACTCGTCGACACGACCACGGGAGGCCGCCGGTGAACACGACGAACGTGCTGCTGTGGGTGGTGTACCCGTACCTGGCGATGGCGATCCTGGTGGGTGGCCTGATCTGGCGGTACCGCTACGACAAGTTCGGCTGGACCACCCGCTCGTCGCAGCTCTACGAGACCGCGATCCTGCGCTGGGGCAGCCCGCTGTTCCACTTCGGGGTCCTGATGGTGCTGATCGGGCACGTCGGCGGCCTGGTGATCCCGAAGTCGTGGACCGAGGCGGTCGGGGTCACCGAACACACCTACCACCTGATGGCCGTCTTCATCGGCACCGTCGCCGGGCTGTGCACCCTGATCGGGATGGGCATCCTGATCGCCCGCCGCCGGCTCACCGGGCCGGTCTTCGCCGCCACCACCCGCAACGACAAGGCCATGTACCTGGTGCTCGCCGGGGTCATCGTGCTCGGGCTGCTGGCCACGGTACGGGCCAACGTGATCGGCGCCGGGTACGACTACCGGGAGACGGTCTCCCCGTGGTTCCGCTCGCTGTTCTACCTCCGCCCCGACCCGGACGTGATGGCGGGTGTGCCGGTGGGCTTCCAGATCCACGTGCTGGCCGCCTTCGCCCTCTTCGCGTTCTGGCCGTTCACCCGCCTGGTGCACGCCTTCAGCGCCCCGGTCGGTTACCTCACCCGCCCGTACGTGGTCTACCGCAGCCGAGGCCCCCGGCCCGGCCTGCGTCCCACCCGGCCCGGCTGGGACGGGCCGCCCCGCCTGCCCGCCCGGGGCCACGGTCGGGCGGACCGGTGAGCGCCGCCGCGCTCGTCGTCCGGGAGGCGCCGTGACCGTCGCCGTCGAACGCCACCGGCGGGACCACGCCGCGCCCACCGGCTGGGCGGAGGCCCGCCGGCTCGCCCACGCCCTGGCCACTCCCCTGCCGGCGGAGGACGTGCCGCTGGCCGCGGCGGCCGGGCGGATCCTGGCGGCGCCGGTGCGGGCGGCGGTGCCGGTGCCCGGCTTCGACAACTCCGCCATGGACGGGTACGCGGTCCGCGGCCCCGGGCCGTGGCGGGTGGTCGACCGGGTGCTCGCCGGCCGCACCCGGGCCCCAGCGCCGCTGGCCGAGCGGACCGCCGTCGAGATCGCCACCGGCGCGCCGGTGCCCGCCGGCGCCGACCGGGTGGTGCCCTACGAGGCCGCCGACCGGCGGGGCGACACGGTGTGGGCGGCGCCGAGCGACCGCCGGCACATCCGCCACCGGGGCGAGTACGCCCGGCCCGGGCGGGACCTGGTCCCGCCGGGCGCGCCGGTGACGCCACCGGTGGCGGGGCTGGCCGCCAGCGTCGGCCTCGACACCCTGACCGTGCACGCCCGACCCCGGGTGCGGCTGGTGGTCAGCGGCAACGAGCTGGTCACGGCCGGCCGGCCCGGTTGGGGCCGGGTCCGGGACGCCATCGGCCCGATGCTGGGGCCGCTGCTGACCTCGTGGGGTGCCGAGCTGCTCGACACCCGCACGGTCGACGACGAGCCGGACCGGTTCGCCGCGGCGGTGGCGGGCAGCCTGGCCGACGCCGACGTGACCGTCGTCTGCGGCGCGTCGTCGGTCGGCCCGGCCGACGGGCTGCACCACGCGCTGGACCTGCTGGGGGCCACCGTGCACGTCGACGGCGTCGCCTGCCGGCCGGGGCATCCGCAGGTGCTGGCGCAGGCCGGCGCGAGGTGGATCATCGGGCTGCCCGGCAACCCGTACGCCGCCCTGGTCGCCGCGCTCACCCTGGCGGATCCGCTGCTGGCCGCCCTGGCCGGGGCGGCACCGTCCGAGCCGGCGTCGGCGCCGCTGGTCGGCGCGCCGGCGCCCGACGAGCGGCACACCCGCATCCTGCCGGTGCGGTACGCGGCCGACGGCCTGCACCCGCTCCCCGGCGGGCAGCCCGGCTGGCTGGGCGGCGCGGCCCTCGCGGACGCCTTCGCCGTCGTGCCGCCGGGCTGGCGGGGCGACGGCCCGGTCGCCGTGCTCCGGCCGGGACGATGACCGGCCCGAGGTCCCGCCCGCGCCGGGACTTCCGACCCTGACCGGTCCGGTTCAGGGGCTCCACGATCAAGAAGACAAGAAAACGGCTTCTGCTCCTCCGGTTCGAAGCCGAGTGGCGCCCCACCACGACGGAGAAAGCGATGACAATGACCCGTGACAGACAGCAGGTTGCCGGCCGGCCGGCGGCGCAGCCCGCCGGAGGCGGCGTGGCGTCGCTCCAGCTCGCCATCGCCACGCTCGGCTTCCTGGTCAACTTCTGGGCGTGGGCGCTGCTCGGGCCGCTCGGCCCGGGCATCAAGGAGCGGCTGGGGCTGAGCTTCGCGGCCCAGTCCCTGCTCGTCGCCGTCCCGGTGGTGGTGGGGTCGCTCGGCCGCGTCCCGATCGGCGCGCTCACCGACCGGTACGGGGCGCGGCTGGTGTTCCCGCTGGTCACCCTGGCCACCATCGTTCCGGTGCTGACGCTGACCGTGGTCTCCTCGTACGCCGCACTGATCGTGACCGGCTTCTTCCTGGGCATCGGCGGCACCGCCTTCGCCGTCGGCGTCCCGCACGTCTCCGCGTGGTATCCGCCGGCCCGGCGGGGCTTCGCCATCGGCGTGTTCGGCGTCGGGATGGGCGGCACGGCGATCGCGAACTTCACCACCGTCCGGCTGGCCGACGCCTACGGCGACCGGGCGCCGTTCCTGCTCGTCGCCGCGATCCTCGCCGGGTACGCCGTGCTGGCGTTCCTGCTGCTGCGCGACGCCCCGGGCCGCGTCCGACCGACCGGCTCGGCCTGGCAGCGGCTGGCCGGCGTGGGACGGCTCACCGTCACCTGGCAGCTGTGCTTCCTGTACGCGGTCGGTTTCGGCGGCTTCGTGGCGTTCAGCGTCTACCTGCCCGCCTACCTGCGCACCACGTACGAGCTGAGCCCCGCCGACGGGGCGCTGCGGACCGCCGGGTTCGTGGTGCTGGCCGTGGCCGCCCGGCCCCTCGGTGGCTGGCTGTCCGACCGGCTGCACCCGGTCCCGGTGCTGGTCTGGTGCTTCGCCCTGGTGGCCACCCTGGCCGTGGTGCAGGCCTTCGAGCCGCCGCTGATGCCGGTGGCCACCGTGGCCCTGCTCGGCATGGCGGCCCTGCTCGGCGCGGCCAGCGGAGCCGTGTTCGCCCTGGTCGGCAAGGTCGCCCCCGCCGAGCAGGTGGGCGCGGTCACCGGCCTGGTCGGCGCGGCCGGTGGCCTCGGCGGGTTCGTCCCGCCGCTGGTGATGGGCTGGGTGTACGGCGTGCAGGGCTCGTACGCGATCGGCCTGATGCTGCTGTCGGACGTGGCGCTGGCCGCCGCCGTCTTCACCGCCGTCAAGATGAGCGGACTCGCCCGCCGGTCGGGCTGAGACGGGCCTTTCCCCTGGCCGGCGGTCGCGGTTCGTGGCCGCCGGTCTCCGCGTTCCGGGCCGGCTCTCCCCGGCCGGCTCCGCGGGCCGTTGCGCCCGGGCCGAGCCGTCAACCGAGCTTCCTGACCAGCGTCTCGAAGGCCAGGTCCGGCCGGCGGGGCAGGCCGAACCGCTCGTCGCCGTACGGGAACGGGGTCAGCTCGCCGGTGCGGATGTAGCCGCGCCGCAGGTACCAGGCGATCAGGTCCTCCCGCTGGGTGATGACGGTCATCCGCAGCTCGCCGGCGCCCCACTCCCGCAGGGCGAACCGCTCCGCCGCCGCCAGCAGCTCGCGCCCGAGCCCGCCGCCCTGCCGGGTGGGCGAGACCGCGAACATGCCGAAGTAGGCGTGGTCGTCGCGGCGCTCCAGCTGGCAGCAGGCGACGATGCCGGCGTCGTCCTCGACGACCAGCACCGTCCCGTCCGGGTGCGTCACCGCGGCGGCCACCATGTCCGCGTCGGCGCGCTGGCCGTCGAGGAGGTCGGCCTCGTGGGTCCAGCCGACCCGGCTGCGCTCGCCCCGGTACGCCGACTCGACCAGGTCGACGAGGGCGTCGACGTCGGTGGCGCGGGCGGTCCGGACGGTACGGGAGCCAGGGTTCGGCATCGTGGAACTCCAAGGTCGCGATGGTCGCCGACCAGCGTACGCAGCACGCGGGCCGGTCTCCCGCCACCCCGGCCGGGCCGGTCCGCGCCACCCGGCGCGGACCGGACCAGGGGTCAGCGAGCCGGCGACCAGCAGGGCGACCGGCGCGGTGAGCGCCCTGCCCGGCTCACCGCGCCTCGGTCCACGGCTCGGTCAGATGTGCCGTGGCGAGAACGGCTCGCCGCGCCCTCGCCTCGGCCAGTAACCGTTCCCGGGTCTGGCGGGCGATCTCCGGGTCGGCCTCGTACCGGTAGGCCACCGACGGATCGACGAGTTGCACGGCGTGCACCAGCACGTCGCCGGTCACGATGACCTGCCGGTGACCGTCCTCGACCACGACCGACTGGTGTCCGGGCGTGTGGCCGGGGGTGGGCACCACGCGGACCCCACCCGACCGCCCGGGGGCGCACGCCAGCCGGGCGCTGCCGTCCACCTGGTCGAGCTGGCCGGCGGCGCGCAACGGGTCGACGACGTACGACAGGGCGGCGTCACCGGCTGCCAGGGCGGCCACCTCGGACCGCTGGACCACGTACCGGGCGTTCGGGAAGAACGGCGTGCCGTCCAACCCGACGGACCAGCCGAAGTGATCCTCGTGCAGGTGGGTCAGCACCACCGTGTCCACGTCCGCGGGATCGATGCCGGCCCGCGTCAGCTCGACCGGGAGGTGGCCGGGCGTCGGCGCCCAACCGCCGGCCGGACTGCCGTCGGGTCCCACCCCGGTGTCGACCAGCATCAGCCGGTCCCGCGGCCCCCGCACGGCAAAGCAGCGGAAGTCGAGCTGCCAGGTCTGCCCCGGACCGAACGCGCCGGGGTCGATCTCCCGCGCCCGCTCCCAGTCCTGCGGCGTCGCCGCAGGGAACGCGAGCTGCCGGTCGAGGAAGAACGGCCCCGCCGCGTCCAGCAGGGGGATCACCTCGTACGCGCCGACCGACCGGGAGGACGTCGTCGCCGGTTGTCGACGGCGCGCCGGGTTCGCGCCCGCCGGGTCGGCGGCACCGGCAGCACCGGCGACCGTCACGGCGGTGGCGGCGATCAGGAAGGTCCTTCGTCCGAACGCGGCAGGGGTCTCGGTCACGTCGCTCGCCTTTCCGTCTCAGGGCCGGACGGGTCGATCGATCCGCCCGGTGCGGCACGGACGACGCTAGGACCGGGCCCGACAACCGGGCACCGCCCAGGCCGGTGGCTGACCTGATCCTGTCGATACCTGTCCGGACCTCGCCGCCGCGCCACCCCCGCGATTTCTAGGATGTGAGTCGGCAGGCCCGCTCCCGCCGCTGGGCGGGCGGACACGTGGGTCGGAGGAGGCCGCCGATGCCGTCGCACGGGCCCGAGGTGGCCATGCTCGTCTACTCCGGCGCCGGCAGCTTCGACTACGTGACCGTCAACGAGATCTTCGGCGTCGACTACTCCGCCCGGTTCGGCTCGTGGTACCGGACCAGAGCGTGCGGCGTGGTGCCAGGGCCGGTCGAGCTCGACAGCGGGGTCACCGTCCAGGCCGAGTACGGGCTCGACGAGGCGGCGCGGGCCGACCTGCTGGTCGTGCCGGGCTGGACGAGGGAGCACGAGGTCCCACCGCGGGCACTGCTGACCGTCCTGCGGCGGGCGTACCAGCGCGGGGCACGCATCATGTCGATCTGCACCGGAGCGTTCGTGCTCGGTCACGCCGGTCTGCTCGACCATCGGCGGGTCACCACGCACTGGGCGCTGGCGCCGCTGCTCGTTTCCCTCTTTCCGGCCGCCACCGTGGAGCCGCGCGCCCTGTTCATCGACGACCGCCGCGTCCTCACCGCCGCGGGGATGTCGGCCGGGATGGATCTCGCGCTGCACGTCGTACGGGGCGATTTCGGCGCGGACGCCGCCGCCACCCTCGCCCGCCGGTTGGTGCTGGCCGGCTACCGCAGCGGTGGGCAGGCGCAGTTCGTCGACTCGCCACTGAGCCCCGACCCCGGCGATCCGCTGCCGGATCTGCTCGATTACCTGCGTCGGCACCTCGACCAGCGATGGTCGCTGGACGCGCTGGGCGCTCAGGTGCACATGAGCGCCCGGACGTTGGCCCGACGTTTCCACCGGCTGACCGGGATGAGCCCGCACCAGTGGCTCACCCGGGAACGGATCCTGGCGGCGCAGCGGCTGCTCGAGGCGGGTGATGAGTCGGTGGAACAGATCGCCGCCCGGACGGGTCTCGGCTCGGCCGGCAACCTGCGGCACAGCTTCCGCCGGGAACTCGGCATCTCGCCCCAGGCGTACCGGAGCACGTTCCGGTCCCGCCGCGCTCCGGAGCGTCGGGACGAACAGGCCGCACCCTCTTCGTCGGGTCGGTGACGGCGGCGCCGCACGGCTACGCCGCCGCGGTCCGGGACCGCCACTCGTGCGCCAGGACGGCGAAGACGAGCTGGTCGGCCCACTCCCCCCGGAACAGGTAGCTCGCCACGTGGTGCGCCTCCTGGCGCATGCCGAGCCGGCGCATCAGCCGGGCGGAGGGCTCGTTGCGGCCGTGGCACCGGGCCTGGACCCGGTGCAGCCCGAACTCGCCGAAGCCCCAGTCGAGCAGCGCCGCGGCGGCCTCGGTGGCCAGCCCGCGGCCACCGTGGTCGGGGTGGAAAACGTACCCGAGTTCGGCCGTCCGGTCGGCCTGGCTGCGCCAGACCAGTTCCACCGTGCCGATCACCCCGGCGTCGGCGGCCACGGCCAGGGTCAGGCAGTCGCCCTCCGCGCGCAGCGCGTCCTCGCCCGCCATGGCGGCCACCGACGCCCGCGACTGCTCACGCGTACGCGGCTCGGCGAGCATCCAGCGCACGACGTCGGGCCGGCGCTGGTACGCGTACACGTCGTCGAGGTCGTCCGGCGTGACCGGGCGCAGGGTGAGTCGCGCGGTGCGGATCGGGTACGTCGGCCGGAACATCAGACGATCGTAGGGGTGGGCGGTCGCCCCGGCCCGCGCCGGGGCGACCGGGCCGGGTGCTACAGCTGCTGCACCCAGTACGGGACGACGTCCATCCAGCCGTTGCCAGCGGCCCCGTTGAGGCGGCCGGAGCTGCCGGTGCTCAGGGTGTACCAGGAGTCGACGTAGTCCGGGTCGTCGGTCCACCAACTGGCCGGCATGGCGTCGATGATCGCGTTGACCAGCGGGGTGTACGTGCCGTAGTCGACGACGGTCAGCAGCGCGGTGATCAGCGCCTTGGCCAGGTCACGGTAGTTGGTGTCGCCGTCGTCCTCCCACATCACCACGTCGGCCAGGTTGTACTTGTAGCTGTTGAAGTGGACCAGCAACTGGTTCGGGTAGTAGGTCGTGCCGTCGGTGTCGAGGTAGGGCATCTCCACGACGTTGACCGTGGCCTTGCCGTCGAGGCCGAAGCCGCCGACGACGTTGAAGATCTCGGCGCTGCCCTTGATCCAGGGCTCCTTGTCGTCGTTGAGCCGGATCGCGTTGACCTTGGTGGCCCAGTAGCCGGACTGCGCGCTCATCGTGGCCGTGGCGCCGGTGAGGCCCTGCGCGGCCAGTTCCCGGCGGACCTGCGCCAGGCCCCGTCCCATCGCCTTCGCCACGTCGACCTCGACCACCAGCACCGGCCGGTCGGGCAGCCGGACCGGGTCCAGCTGGACCTGGCCGCCGGCGGGCTGGTATCCGACCACGCCAGCCGGCGCGTCGTCGGTCGACGCCGCCGCGACCAGCGGGAGCGTGCCCCCGGTCAGCATCGCCGCCATGTCCCGGTGCCCGAGCCGCAGTCGCAGCACGGAGCCGGTGGTCTCCGGCAGGCCCTTCGCCGCCAGCACGGCCTGGTTGACCGTACGGGTGGCCCGGTCGGCCCGGGAGTCGAGCCGGGCCGTCATGAGGTCCACCGGTCCGGCGACGACGGCCGGGACGATCCGGTCGCGGACGGCGGGGTCGGCGAGCGCCGTGGCCACCTCGCGGGCGAGCCGGTCGGTGGCGGAGAAGACGGGAGCGACGGCGGACGGGGCGGGGGCGATCGGCGGGGCGCCGTCCGGACGGGCCTGGGCCGGTGTCGCGGTCGTGGCGATCAGGGTGGTCACCGCGAGGCCCAGGGACGAGACGACGAGCCGGAGGGAACGTGGACGCATTCGGACTCCTCTGCAGTCGCGGCGCTGGCTCGTGACCGCGCCGCCGGCTTTGCCGAATGATCCCATCCGGACATAGGTGTAAGTCAATGGGCGATGTCAACCGCCCCGGGCTGTCGGTCACCCGCCACCCACCGAACGTGAATCCGGCTTCTACAATCGACGGAGCCCGTCCCCGGTACGGTGCGACGGCTCGGCCGCGGCGGCCGGGCGACTTCGGGGGTGTGCGTGGCGATCAAGGCTCCCCGCCGCGCCGTGCTCGACCACGTGGCCACCGGCGAACGCCCCACCACCGGCCTCACCTGGCAGCCGGCGTCGGAGGACTGAACCGTCCCGTCCGGCCGCCCGGCGTCGGGCCGCCGTCAGCCGACGGCCGCCCGACGGGTCACCACTTGTCCCAGGGGATGGTCCAGTCGCCCACGCCGTCGCTGAGCGCCATCCGCCGCGGGGTGTTGCGCACGTCCACCACGTCACCCAGCCCGAACGTGTCGTAGAACCAGCGGGCGTGGGCCGGGCCGACGTTGATGCAGCCGTGCGAGGTGTTCTGGTTGCCCTGCGCCCCGATGTTCCAGTCGGCCATGTGCACGAACTCGCCGGAGTACGAGATCCGCAGGCAGAGCTTGATGACCTCGTCGTAGTAGTTGGGGTCCTTCGGATCGGTGACCCCGTAGCTGGCCGAGGTCATCCGGTGCGAGGGTTCCCGGGTCATCACCACGTGCGGGCCGGAGCGGGTCCAGTAGCTGACGATCTCGCCGTTCGCGCCGACGGTGGTGCCACCCTTGCCCATGCTGATCGGGATGTCCCGCACCATCTTCCCGTCGATGTACACCTTCATCCGGTGGCTGCGGGCATCGGCGATCGCGATGCGGGACGGGCCGATGGTGAAGTTCGTGCTGGCGTTGGCCCCACCGTAGACGCCCTTGCCGAGGTCCTGGCCGAAGAGGTTGATCTTGACGGAGATCTTCGTGCCCGGGGTCCAGTACTTCGCCGGCCGCCAGTGCGCGTTCTGGCCGTCGATCCAGCGCCACCGTCCCTCGACCGCCGGCGTGGTCTCCACCAGCATCGACTTCTCCGCCTCGGCGCGGTTCTTCACCGGCCGGCTGAAGTTCACCATGACCGGCAGACCGACCCCGTACGTGCCGCCGTCCCGCAGCGCGGCCAGCTTGTTCGCCTGAAACATGACGGAGGCGACCCCCGCCGGCTTGAGGGTGCGGAACGTGCTCTTGTGCTCGGTCACCGTGCCGGCGGCGTCGGCCGCCGCCACGCTGACCGTGTACGTCTTGTTGTAGGCCAGTTTGCCGGTCGACCGCCAGGTGAGCCCGTCGTCGTCCAGCTTCCCGGCGACGGTCTTGCTGCCGGCGGTCACCGTCACGTCCTTGAGGCTGCCCGCCTCGACCGTCACCACGACCCGCTCCAGCGGCGACACCTTGGCGGCGTCGGCGGCCGGCGTGACGGTCACCCGTACCTCGCCCGCGGCGGGGCTGCTCTCCCCGGCCTGAGCGGGCTGCGACCAGGTGGCGGCGGACGATCCACCCTTGGTGCACCCCGCGGTCACCAGGCCGGCCGTGACACCCACGCCGGTGGCGATCAACTTTCGACGACTGATCATCGCGTTCCTCTCCGAGCGGGAGAGTACTTGGCCGCGGCGCGGGACGGGAGCCCGGTGCCGCCCGCGTCACCGTCGATCGGGTATCCGACGACCGCCCGTCACCGGCGCCCGGCCGGGCCGGCGCCCCGGCGCATCCCGACGGGCCGCTCGGCCCGTACCCCGCCGAGCCGTTCGACCAGCACCCCGGCGAGCAGGAGGACGGTGAGCACACCGAGCGCCGCGGCCGGCGGCAGCGCCCGGCCCAACGGCAGCAGGAGCACCGCCGACACCGCGACGACCACCTGATCCCGCCGGACCGGCTGCCCGGTGAACCGGCGGAAGAGCAACCGGCCGGCCAGGTAGAGCGCGGCCCCGCCGTACAGGGCTGCGGCGGCCGGCCAGTTCAGGTTCGGCTCAGCGGCCCGGTCGCCGTGGTGCGCCCGGGTCACGTGCGCGAGCACCTGCTCGATGCCGACCGCGAGGTAGACGACCCCGGTGATCAGCAACAGGTGGGTCTGGCTGTAGGCGTCCGCCGCGGCCCGGTCCCGCCGCTCCCCCGCCGCCTCGGCCAACGCACGGGCGCCCATGGGCGCGGCGTGCGCGAAGTAGAGCCACCACAGGCAGACGGAAGCCGCCAGACCGACCAGCGCCATGCCGAGGACCGGTGGCGCGGTCACCGCCGCCCCCGCGCCCACCCCGGCGGCGCTCAGCGACTCACCGAGCGCGATGATCAGGACCAGCCCGTGCCGTTCCGTGAAGTGGCTGGCGCTGCGCAACGGCCAGGCGCCGCGCCACGCGTACGACAGGCGCTGGCCGCCGATCTCGATCACGAACGCCACCACCCAGAGCACGGCGTGCGGCGTCCCGCTCAGCAACGCCCCGAGCAGCAGCGGCACCCAGCCGACGACGCTGACCGCCGCGAAGAACCGGATCCGGGCCCGCAGCCCGGGCACGCTCGCCCCCGCCCAGTGGTACAGCACCAGGTGAACCGCGCGCAGCAGCACGTAGGCCGACGCGACGAGCAGCGGCCCGTCCAGGCCCGGCCCGGACGTCCAGGCCGCCGGCATGGCCAGCGCCGCGACGAGAAGCGCCGCCATGGCCACCAGGAAACCCGCGCGGACCGGGCCGACGTCGGCCCGAGTCTGGTTGCCCAACCAGGCGTACGACGACCAGGCGAACCAGAGCAGCACCAGCAGGAGCAGCCCCTGCGCCATGGACACCGGGGTCGGCTCGCGCCCGATCAGCGCCATGATCCGGGTCAGCGCGAACACGAAGACCACGTCGAAGAAGATCTCGAACGGGGTCACCGTACGCTCGCGGGGCGCCGGCGGAGGCGGGCCCGGCCAGGCCGGACGCCACCCCGTCCTGTCGCGCCCCATCCCGCCGTCCCTTCCCACCGCCCGGCCGATCGTCCCTGCCGACCGACGTTAGGTCCCCCGACCCGGAGCGACGCGCGGATTCACCGAACCGGCGGCGCCCGCCGGCCGACCCGCTCGGCTCGGCCTACCGCGCCGTCCACCCCCGGCGGGACGCCGCCCTGCGGCAACCGGAGTCGATCAATCCGCTGGGCCGGCGGCCGGCGCGGCAGCGGGGGTGCTACGGCAGGGCGGCCAGCCAGTCCTCCAGGGCGGCCGGTGACCGGAACAACAGCACCGGCGGCCCGGACGGATCGGCCTGCCAGGCCCGCATCCGCCGGCGGGCCCGACCGAACGCGGCGACGTGCCACACCAGGATCGAGTCCCGGGAGAGCACGCTGCCCAGCGACTCCCGGTTGCCGTTGCAGATCTCCTCCCCGGTCGCCAGCCGGCGCAGGGTCCGGCGCAGCAACCGTCCGAACGAGCGCCAGCGCGGGTAGTCCAGGCCGACCACCAGGTCGGCGCGGCCGAGCGGGAGGTCCCGCCACCCGTGGTACGCCCCATCGAGGATCCAGCGGTCCCGCCGGCAGATCTCCTCGATCCGGCTGCGCTGCTGGGCGACCGGCACCTCGACCCAGCCGGGCCGCCAGAGCAGGTCGTCGACCGGGTACCAGGGCAGCCGGAGGCGCTCGGCCAGCCGCGCGGCGAGGGTGGACTTGCCGGCGCCGTACACCCCGTAGACCAGGATGCGGGTCGGTGCGCTCACCCGCGGCAGCGTACGTGGCGGATGCGAGCCACGTTCCCAGGCGCCGCAGGCATTGACACCGGCAACTACCGTCTGATGCGGCTCGTCGACGCATGGGGGACACGATGGACGATGCGCGCCCGCCGGGCGGACCGGACGTACCACCGCCGGTGCCGCCACCGCCGCCGGTCCGACCGCCACCCGGGTACGGCCCGGCGTACGGACCGCCGCCGGCTTACCGCCCGCCGCCGTACCCGGTCCCCGCGCCGCCACCACGGCGGAGCCGGCTGCCGCTGCTGCTCGGGCTGGGCGGCACCGGGATGGCGGTGCTGCTGGTCTGCGGCCTGCTGGCCGGGCTGCTCTGGGCGAACAGCCGGCCCGACGACCCGGCGTCGCCCGGGGCCACCGATCCCGGGCTGGTCGAGCAGGTCGCGGCGGACAGCGAGCTGACCCGGGCCGCGACCACGCTGCTGGACTCCCCCGCGACCCGCTACCGCGGCTGGTTCACCGACGCCGCCGGCAGCCGGTACGACGTCGACGCCCGGGTGACCAACGACGGCTCGACGGTGGCCCGGCTGACCGCCGGCGGCCAGTCGATCCAGGTGGTGGAGATCGGCGAGCGCACGTTCGTCAAGGCCGGAGTGGCGTACTGGCGGTCCGCCGGGGCGCCGGCCCGGGACGTGGCCGAGTACGCCCGCCGCTGGGTGAAGGTGCCCGCCGAGACGTTCGGCTTCGACCTCGGCGATGTCCTGGCGCCGCGCCAGGTCGCCGAGTTCATGGCCCCGGGGGTCGGCGGCGAGGCGGCGGCCTCCGTCGACGAGGCGACGTCGCGGCGGGGCCCGCCGCGGACCGTCGACGGAGTCGCCGTCGTGCCGGTCACCGCCGGTCGGCTCACCTACTACGTCACCCGGGACGAGCCGAAGCGGCTGGTCCGGATGGCCACCGGCGCACCGCCGGCGGGCGGGACGGTCCAGCACACCCGGCACGACCGCCACGGCGGCGGGTTCCGGCTGGCGGCGGTCCGGACCGGCGAGGTCGAGCTGGCACTCACCCTCGCCCAGCTCACCGCCACCGAGTCGAACCAGCTCTTCACCGAGTTGAAGGCGCACCTCACCGACCTGCGGAGGGCGATCGACACCGAGGTCAAGTTCAGCCTCAACGGTTCGGTCACCCTGGCGCCCTGCACCACCAACGGCTGCACCGCGACCCTGACGCTGCGCAACACGGTCAGCTCCCGCTCGCCGTACCTCTCGGTCCGGCAGGTGACGGCCGAGGTCACCGTGCGGATGACTCTCGACGGGGCGCCGGTGGCCACCTGCCCCTCGACCCGGACGATGAAGGCCAACGGCACCGTCCGCGTCAGCTGCCGGGCCGCCTACTCCATCCCGCCGTCGCGCAACCCGCGGACGCACACCGTGCGCGCGGACGCCACCGCCATCGCCCGGGCGCTCGCCGAGGCCGACATCCGGCAGATGGCGAAGGACCTCGCCGACCAGATCACCGGCAACCGCAACCCACCGACCCGGACCGGCGCCGAGTACTTCCCCAAGGGCCGGCCCCCGACGCTCACCGCCCGTCAACAGGCGGCCCGCGACCGGGTGGACCAGTTGGCGAAGCGGGCCTGCCGGGAGGTCAAGCAACTGCCCGGCGAGGACGCCACGGCCTGGGGCAGCCGGGTGCACCGCCGGCTCGCCCAGATGTTGGCCGACGAGCCCCGGACGAGCCAGCTCTACAGCGAGGTGGGCTACCGGGCCGGTGGCCTGTCCCGACGGTGGTACAACCCGGTGCGCGGCATCAGCGGCTGGATCAAGGGCACCCGGGTGCCGGACGTGGTGTTCGGGGCCGACCGGCTGCGTCCCGAGCTCCTGCTCGACCTCAAGACCGGGTCGCTGGGCCTGGAGGAGCGCTGGTACAACGAGTTGGTCGCCCAACTGCCGCAACGCTACAAGAACGTACCCGTGCTCGCGGTGCGCTGCTGACCCGGAGGTCCGACCGTGAACACCCGTCGCTGGACCGGCGCGGCCCGCCGGTTCCTGGTGCCCGCACTGCCCGGCCGGTGGACGGTCGCCCACGGCACGCTGATCCGCGGCGACGTCGGCTGGACCGTGCAGCAGGTCGTGCTCCGGCCCGCCCGGCACGCCCCGGCGGTACGACTCGACGCGGTGGTCCAGTTCCTGGCCACCCCGGCGGTCGACCGCTACACCTGCGCCGTCCCGCTGGACGGCGCGTGGGACGAGCCCGCCTCGGTGGACGACTACGCGCCGGTGATGGCGGAGATCGCCCGGGTCGTCGGCACGGAGGGCGTGCCCTTCCTCGACCGGTACGGCAGCCTCGACGGCTACCTCGACCACCTGCGCGAGCAGGCGGCACCGGACCCGGCGGTCGGCGTCGACTGGCTGGACATGAACACCGCCGAGGAGTTGACCTACCTCCACCTGGTCCGGGGCGACCTGGCGGCGGCGACCGACGCGGCCCGCGAAGCGGAACGCTCCGCCGAGGAGGACCGGCGGCACGCCATCCCCAGCCCCTGGATCACCGAAGGCCTGGAGCGGGTGCGTGCGGTGATGGCCGTGGCCCGGCGGGACCCGCGCGAGGCACGATCGCTGCTGGCCGGCAACGCCGCCACCGCCGCCGCCCGGCTGGGGCTGCCCGCGCCGGCGCTCGACGCCGCACCGGACGGCACCGACCGGTAGCTGCCCGGTGTCGCGGTGACCGGGACGCGACGTGCACGGTGGACGGTGGGCGGGTCCGCGGTTCACCCGACGGGGGTCCACTCGGCGTCATCGCGGCGTTCGAGCGGCGGAAATCCCGGTGCGGTGTGCCGTCGGGCCGGGCTAACGTCCGGTG
Source organism: Micromonospora solifontis (assembly GCF_003725545.1). Taxonomy (GTDB): domain Bacteria; phylum Actinomycetota; class Actinomycetes; order Mycobacteriales; family Micromonosporaceae; genus Micromonospora; species Micromonospora solifontis. The sequence continues at coordinate 23,958 of NZ_RJLN01000030.1, forward strand.
ATGGACCCGTACCCGACGACCGGACCCCGCCTGCAGTTCCTCCGGGATCCCGGCGAGTTCCTCGCGGTGGCCGGCGACCACCTGGCCGCCGATCCGGTGGTCAGCACCGTGGTGGCCTCCGTCGCGTACCGGCTGTCGGCTCAGCGGGCGGACGGGGTCGCACTGCCGGAGCGGAACTGGTGGCTGGTGGTGCGGGACGCCGCCGGCGCGGTCGTCGGGGCCGGCATGCGCGCGGCGCCGTTCGCGCCGTACCCGCCGTTCCTGCTGCCGATGCCGGACGAGGCGGCGGTGACCCTGGCCGCCGCGTTGCACGAGCGCGGGGAGGACGTGCCCGCCGTCAACGGCGCGCTCCCCGCCACCGAGCTGTGCGCCGCCGAGCTGGCGCGGCTGGGTGGCGGGCGGGTCGAGGTCGCCCAGCACACCCGGTTGCACGAGCTCGGGGAGCTGATCCGGCCGGCGCCCGTCCCGGGGCACCTGACGGTCGCCACCGAGGACGACCTGGAGCTGGCGACGGAGTGGTTCGCCGCGTTCATGGGTGACGCCGACGAGCAGGCGGGACGCCCGCGCGGCGCCAGCGCGCACGAGGTGCCGGACCGGGCGGACATGCTGCGCCGGATCCGGGGCGGGCGGGTCTGGTTCTGGCTCGACGAGGCCGGGCGGCGGGTGCACCTCACCGCCGCCAACCCGCCGTCGTTCGGGGTGGCCCGGGTGGGCCCGGTCTACACGCCGCCGGCCGAGCGCGGGCGCGGCTGGGCGAGCAACGCGGTCGCCGAGGTGTCCCGGCGGATCCTGGCCGAGGGCGCCCGGGCCTGCCTCTTCACCGACCAGGCCAACCCGACCTCGAACAAGATCTACGCCGCACTCGGCTACCGGCCGGTGGTGGACATGGCGAACCTGGTCATCGCCCGCTGACCCGGCGGCGCCGCCGGGCCGCCCCGCCGGATACCGTGGCCGGGTCGCCGGACGGCCGAGCGGTGGGAGGACCGGATGCGCCTGCACGTCGGATGTGCGATGTGGACGCACCGGTCCTGGCCGGGGCGGTTCCTGGCGCACCGACTGCCGGCGCACGAGCGGCTGCGCGCGTACGCCGGCTGGTGCACCGCGGTGGAGGGCAACACCACCTTCTACGCCACGCCGTCGCGGGAGACCGTGGTCTCGTGGGCCCGGCAGACCGACCCGGACTTCCGGTTCGTGCTCAAGCTGCCGAAGGTCGTCACGCACGAACGCCGGCTCACCGGCGCCGAGGCGGAGCTGCGCGGCTTCCTGGACGCGATCGAGCCGCTCGGCCCGCGCACCCACGCCCTCTGGGTCCAGTTGCCGGGCGCGTTCGGCCCCGCTGACGTACCCGCGCTCGCCCGCTTCCTGCGCGGCCTGCCGACCGCACACCGGTACGCCGTGGAGGTCCGCCACCCGGCGTTCTTCGACGACCCGCGGGCCACCCGGACGCTGGAGGAGGCGCTCGCCACGGTCGGCGCGGAGTGGGTTCCCTTCGACACCACCGCGTTCTTCCGCACCCCGCCGACGAGCGACGCGGAACGGGAGGCGTGGCTGAAGAAGCCCCGCACGCCGTTGCGCACCCGCGCCCTGACCGACCGGCCGATCGTCCGGTACCTCGGCCGCGACGACCCGGCCCGGACGGTGGCGGGGTGGCGACCGTGGCTCGACGTGGTGACCGGCTGGCTGCGGGAGGGCCGCTCGCCGACGGTGTTCGTGCACACGCCGGACAACGCCGACGCGCCGGAACTCGCCCGCCGGTTCCACGATCAGGTCCGGGCGCGGCTGCCCGAGGTCGAGCCGCTGCCCGAGCCGGCGCCGGTCGGTCCGTCGACGCTGTTCTGAGGATCAGCCGGCGGGCCGGCCGGCCGCGACGCGCGGCCGCTCGCCGTCGCGGTCCGCCAGCACCGAGGCCAGCCACCGCAACTGGCGTCGCACGTGCACGGCCTCCCCGCCCTCGTGCTGGTTGAACGGATAGACGTGCAGTTCCCGCTCCGGCGGGACCGGCCGGCCGTTCGCGGCGCCGTACTGGTTGTGGGCGGCGAAGCCGGTACTGGGCGGGCAGACGGTGTCGCGCAGGCCGATCCCGAAGTGCGCGGGAGCGACGGCCCGGCGGGCGAAGGTGACGGCGTCGACGTAGGACAGGGTCCGGCGGACCGCCTCCTCCGCCTCCCGGTTCACCGCCAGGTAGCGCGCGATGTCGCCGTACGGGGCGGCGTCGGTGATCTCGATGGCCCGTTGCAGGTGGCAGAGGAACGGGGCCGTGCTGAGGACCGCGGCGAGGTCGGGCAGCAGCCCCGCCACGGCGAGGGCGAGCCCGCCGCCCTGGCTGTTGCCGGCCACCACGACCCGGTCGGGTGCGACGCCGGGCAGGGCGCGCGCCGCCTGGACCGCCCGCGCCGCGTCGGTGATGAGCCGGCGGTAGTGGTAGTCGTGCGGGGTGAGGATGCCCCAGGTAACCGGCCAGGGACCGCCCGCCGCCCCCTGTCCCGGGTCGGGGGTGTCCCCGCCGCCGTACTGGCCGCTCTGCCCGCGGCAGTCCATCAGCAGGTGCGCGTAGCCGGCCACCGCCCAGGTCAGGCGCTCGTGCGGCAGGCCGCGTCCGCGTCCGTAGCCGGGGAACTCCACCACCGTGGCGAGTGGTCCCGCCAGCCCGGCGGGACGCGTGTACCAGGCCCGGACCGGGTCGCCGCCGAAGCCGGTGAAGGTGACGTCCCAGGTCTCGACGAGCCGCAGGTCGGTCGGCTCGGGCCGGACGTCGAGCAGGACCGGCCGGGTGGCGGCCTCGGCCAGCGTCGTACGCCAGAACGCGTCGAAGTCGGCCGGCTCGGCGACGGCGGGCGCGTAACGGCGCAGTTCCTCGAGCGGAAGGTCGAACAAGGCCATGGCTCCTCGCGGGGTCGGGCGCCACCCGATGGCCGGCGGGACAGCCGTCGACGTCCGGTGCGACATCCGAAAGTTTCGCCGCACGGTATCACGACGGCATCGACATTCCTGCCCCCTGACCAGGTCACCGTCCGTGCTGGACAGTGGCGGCAATGCGCCGTCCGCCACCCTTGACACAACACCATCGATGCTCCTAGGTTCCCGGAAAAGTCTCGATGTATCGCCGAAAGTTTCGGTGTGCCCGGCTTGGCCGAGAGGGGTCCAGATGACCGCGTCCGACACGGCGCGACCGGTGGCGGACCCGGGGAGTCCGTCGCCGCCGACGACCCGTACGCGCCGGCGCGCCGGGCGGCATACCTGGCGCCGGGCGCTGCGGCGGGACTGGCAGCTCTACTCCCTGGCCGTGCTGCCGTTGCTGTTCTTCCTGGTCTTCCGGTACCTGCCGATGCTGGGCAACGTGATCGCCTTCCGCCGGTTCCAGCCCGGCGGGAGCGTGTTCGGCGAGCGCTGGGTGGGCCTGCGGTACATCCGCATGTTCCTGAGCGACCCGACGTTCTGGGACGTCTTCACCAACACGCTGGTGCTGGGCCTGCTGACCCTGCTGTCCTGCTTCCCCCTGCCGATCGTGCTCGCGCTGCTCCTCAACGAGCTGCGCAGCCGCCGGCTCAAACGGTTCGTCCAGTCGGTGTCCTACCTGCCGCACTTCCTGTCGATCGTGATCGTGGCGGCGATGGTCATGCAGCTGGTGTCCGTCGACGGCACGGTGAACCAGCTCGTTCGCGCCCTGGGCGGCGAGGCGGTGCCGTTCCTGCAGCAGGCCGGGTGGTTCCGGACGATCTACGTCTCCTCCGAGGTCTGGCAGACCGTCGGCTGGGGCACGATCCTCTACCTCGCCGCGCTGACCGCCGTCGACGAGGACCTGTACGAGGCCGCCCGCATCGACGGCGCCAACCGGTGGCGGCAGACCTGGCACGTCACGCTGCCCGGGATCCGGCCGACGATGGTGACGCTGCTGATCCTCAACATCGGCACGTTCATGGCGGTCGGATTCGAGAAGATCCTGCTCCTGTACAACCCGCTGACCTACCCGACGGCCGACGTGATCTCCACCTACCTGTTCCGGGTCGGCATCGTCTCCAACAACTTCAGCTACGCGGCGGCGATCGGCCTGTTCGAGTCCGTCATCGGGCTGACGCTGGTGCTGTCGGCGAACGCGATCTCCCGGCGCACGGTGGGGACGAGCCTGTGGTGACCATCGGCGCGAGCACGTCCGCCCCGGCGAGGAAACAACAGCCCGGCCACCGCCCCACCCGGGGCTACCGGGTCTTCCGGGTGGTCAACGCGGTCATCCTGACCGGCGTCGTGCTGGTGACGTTGTACCCCTTCGTCACCATCGTGGCCCGCTCGCTCAGCGACAACGCGTACATCGTGTCGGGGAAGGTGAACCTGATCCCGCGCGGGTTCAACCTCGCCGCGTACAAGGCCGTGATGGCCGATCCGATGTTCTGGACGAGCTACCGCAACACGGTGGTGTACACGGCGGCCGCCACGGCCGTGTCGCTCGTGCTGACCACCTGCTACGCCTACGTCCTGTCCAAGCCGCAGCTCAAGGGCCGGACCGCACTCGTCGGGATCGCCGTGTTCACCATGTTCTTCAGCGGCGGGCTGATCCCCAACTACATCCTGGTCACCAGCCTCGGCCTGAAGAACACCCTGTGGGCGATCGCCCTGCCCAACGCGATCAGCGTGTTCAACCTGCTGGTGATGAAGGCGTTCTTCGAGAGCCTGCCGGTCGAGTTGGAGGAGGCCGCCGCCGTCGACGGGCTGAACACGTACGGCATCCTGCTGCGCATCGTGCTGCCGCTGTCGAAGGCGGTGCTCGCCACGATGTTCCTCTTCTACGCGGTCTCCTTCTGGAACTCCTGGTTCGCCGCGTTCCTCTACATGGACCGGATGGACCTGTTCCCGGTGACCGTGTACCTGCGCAACCTCATCGCTGGCGCGACCGACGCGACGTCGGTCGGCGGCGGCCTGGGCAGCGCCAGCGACGTCGTGCAGTCCGCCGCCACCATCCAGTCCGTGACGATCGTGCTCACGGTCCTGCCCATCCTCGCGGTCTACCCCTTCATCCAGCGCTACTTCGTCTCCGGAGTCATGCTCGGCGCGGTCAAGGGATAGCCACCGGCACCACCACCGCCCCCACCCGAAAGGAATCCCCCATGGTTCAGCTATCCCGGCGCCAGTTGCTGTTCGCCGCCGGCGCGGCCGCCGTCGTCTCGGTGGCCGGCTGCAGCGACGACGGCGACAAGAAGGACCTCGCCGACAACCGCGCCGGCGCCATGGACAAGTACGGCGTCGGGGACCAGTTCAAGGCCACCACCGCGCTGTCCTTCTCGATGCTCTACAACAACCACCCGAACTATCCGCTGAAGGACGACTGGCTGTTCTGGTCGGAGCTGAAGAAGCGGACCGGGGTCACGATCGAGCCGGTCGCCGTGCCGCTGAGCGACTACGAGCAGAAGCGCAGCGTGCTGATCGGCGCCGGGGACGCGCCGTTCATCATTCCGAAGACGTACCACCCGCAGGAGGACGCCTACGTCTCCTCCGGCGCGATCCTTCCGGTCAGCGACTACCTCGACCTGATGCCGAACTTCAAGGACAAGATCGAGAAGTGGAACCTCCAGCCGGAGATCGATTCGCTGCGCCAGGAGGACGGCAAGTTCTACCTGCTGCCGGGCCTGCACGAGAAGCCCTGGCAGGACTACACCCTCGCGGTCCGGATGGACATCCTGGAGCAGCTCAAGATCCCGGTCCCGCAGACCTGGGACGACGTGTACAACATGCTCAAGGCGATGAAGGCCGCCTACCCGAACGTCTACCCGTTCTCGGACCGGTTCGGCAAGCCCAACCCCGCCGGCAACCTGCTGAACATGCTCGCCCTCGCGTACGGCCTGCAGGGCGCCGGCTGGAACTTCCAGCACACCAGCTGGGACGCGAGCGCCAAGAAGTTCGTCTACACCGGCGCGTCCGAGCAGTACAAGGCGATGCTGGACTACCTGCACAAGCTGGTCGCCGAAGGGCTGCTCGACCCGGAGACCTTCACCCAGACCGACGACCAGGCCCGCCAGAAGCTCGCCAGCGGCAAGTCCTTCGTCATCAGCACGAACGCGCAGACCCTGGTCAACGACTACCGGCCCGACATGGCGAAGACCCTGCCGAACGCCCGGATGGCCAAGATCCCGTTCCCGATCGGGCCAGCCGGACCGGTCAACCCGGCGAGCCGGCTCGAGAACGGCATCATGATCTCCACGAAGGCCCGCGACAGCAAGAACTTCGTGGCCATGATGCAGTTCATCGACTGGCTCTGGTATTCCGACGCCGGGCAGGAGTTCGCCAAGTGGGGGGTCGAGGGGACCACCTACACGAAGGACTCCGCCGGCAAGCGCACCCTCGCCGCCGACGTCGACGTCCTGGGCCTCAACCCCAAGGGGACCAAGCACCTGCAGAAGGACTTCGGCTTTTACAACGGCATCTTCGCCTACGGTGGCCGCCTCGAACTGGTCCAGTCCTTCTTCTCGGCCGAGGAGATGGAGTTCCAGAAGGTGCTCAACGCGCGGCCGACCGTCGCCGTCCCGCCGCCGCACCCGCTCAGCGACGCCGAACGCGAGCAGGTGACGCTCTGGGAGACCCCGCTGAAGGACTACGTCTACCAGAACACGCTGAAGTTCATCCTGGGCCAGCGCGCCCTGGGCGAGTGGGACGCCTACGTGACCGAGCTCAAGGGCAAGAACATGGCCTCCTACCTGGACCTCATCAACAAGGCGTACGACCGGTACCAGAAGAAGCACGGCTGACCCGACCGGAGGCCGGGCCCGGTGACGGGGCCCGGCCTCCGGCGGCAGGAACGGCCGGCACCTGCCGGGCGGAGGAGAGGAACGACATGCCGATCGTCGTACCGGAGCAGGCCACGGGCCGGCTGACCGACGCGTGGCGCGCCTGTGTCGGCACCGGCCGGTTCGACCTGGCGCTCCGGCGCGACTACCAGGACTCGCTGTCCCTGGTGCAACGGGAGATCGGCTTCCGGCACATCCGGGGGCACGGGCTGTTCAGCGACGGCACGGGCATCTACCGGCCGTACGAGTACCGGGGCTCGCGCCAGGTGCGGTACGCCTTCACCTACGTCGACCAGGTGATCGACGCCTACCTCGCGCTCGGCGTCCGGCCCTTCCTGGAGTTGGGCTTCATGCCCACCGACCTCGCCGCCGGCGACCAGACGGTGTTCTGGTGGCGGGGCAACGTCACCCCGCCACGGTCCTGGACCGGGTGGGCGGACCTGGTCCGGGCCACGCTGCGCCACCTCGTCGACCGGTACGGGCTCGACGAGGTACGCGGCTGGCCGATCGAGGTGTGGAACGAACCCAACCTCACCCAGTTCTGGCGGGACGCCGACCGGGACGCCTACCACCGGCTCTACGAGGTGACCGCGCACGCGGTCAAGGAGGTCGACGCCGGCCTCCAGGTCGGCGGCCCGGCCATCTCCCCCGGCGCGGACGACTGGCTGATGCCGTTCGCCGAGTTCGTGACCGCCCGCTCGGTGCCGGTCGACTTCGTCAGCAAGCACGCGTACACCTCCGGGCCCGCCCAGCACGTGCCGTTCGGCACCCACCAGCCCCTCGCGCCCGGGTCCGAACTGCTGGCGCAGTTCGCCGCCCCCCGACGGCTGCTGCGCGGCACCGCGCTGGCGGACCTGCCGGTGCACATCACCGAGTTCAATTCGTCCTACCGGCCCGACAACCCGGTGCACGACACCGCGTTCCACGCCGCGTACCTCGCCCCGGTGCTGGCCGGCGGCGGCGACCTGGTCGACTCCTTCTCCTACTGGACCTTCAGCGACATGTTCGAGGAGGAGGGGGTGCCGACCACGCTGTTCCACGGCGGCTTCGGCCTGCTCACCCACCGCCAGATCAAGAAGCCCACCTACCACCTGTACGCCTTCATGGCCCGCCTCGGTGACGAGGTGCTCGCCCGCGGTTCGGACCACCTGGTCACCCGGGACGCCACCGGCCGGATCGCCGTGCTGGCCTGGGCGCCGGTGGACGCCACCGGCGACACCCCCGGACCGGACCGGCACACCGTCCGCCTGTCGCTGCCCCTGCGCACCCCGGGGGGCGCCGCGTTCCTGCTGCGCTCGTCGGTCGACGAGGAGGTCGGCAACGCCTGGACGGCGTGGTGCGAGATGGGCCGCCCGCACTCCCCCACCGCGCGGCAGCTGGACCAGCTGCGGGAGGCCGCCGAACCGGCCCGCCGGCACGCCCGGCTGCCGGTCGAGGGCGGCCGGGTCACGCTGGACCTGCACCTGTCCCGGCACGAGGTGACCCTGGCCGAGCTGACCGCGGCGACCGACGAGACCCCACCGTGGTGGGACGACGACCGGCTGCTCGGCCGCGCCGCGGACGACGGGCCGCCCCGCGACGCCGGACCCGACCAGGAGGCGAGGTGAGCGACATCCTCGGCGCGCGGCGCCAGTTCGGCGACGGACCACTGTCCCGCGCCGCGGCGCGGGTCTACACCCTGCTGGTGGTCGAGCTGCTGCTCCTGGCCAGCACCGCACCCGGCCTGCTGGCGCTGCTGCTGCTGGATCGGGACGTCAGCAACCTCCCGCTGGTCGCGGCCTGCGCGCTGCCGCTCGGCCCGGCGCTGTCCGCCGCCCTGTACGCGCTGCACCACCAGCCGCCCGACCTGACCCAGCTGCATCCGGCCCGCGCCTTCTGGCGCGGCTACCGCACCAACCTCACCGACGTCCTGCGGATCTGGGTTCCGCTGCTGCTCTGGCTGGCCGTCATCGCGGTGAACCTCGCCCACCTTCCCGCCGCGGGCGTCCCCCGCTGGTGGGCGGTGCCCCTCGTGCTGGTCGGGGCGGGCGTGACCCTGATCGGTGCGAACGCCCTGGTGATCACGTCGTTGTTCCGCTTCCGGGTCCGGGACGTCCTGCGATTGGCCCGGCACTTCCTCGTCCGTACCCCCTCCGTCACCATCGGCAACGCCGCGCTGCTGGTCGCGGTCGCCGCCCTGATCCTGGTCACCTCCGAGGTGGTGGTCGCCGTGCTGGGCGCGGTGCTGGTGCTCGCCCTGCTGCACGGCAGCCGCCCCATGATCACCGCCGTCCGGAAGGACTTCACCGCATGAGCCTGCCGGGCGCCGCCAAGGTCGGTTTCGGTGGCGACTACAACCCGGAGCAGTGGCCCGAGCCGGTGTGGCACCAGGACTACCGGCTGTTCGACCTGGCCCGGATCGACACCGTGACCCTCGGGGTCTTCCACTGGGCGCTGCTCCAGCCGGCCCCCGACGGGTACGACTTCTCGCTGCTGGATCGCATCGTCGAGCGGGCCGCCGCCGAGGGTCGCCGGATCTGCCTGGCGACCGGCACCGCGGCCCACCCGGCGTGGCTGGCCCGCGCCCACCCGGAGGTCACCCGGGTCGACTTCGAGGGCCGCCGGCACCGGTTCGGCCAGCGGCACAACTCCTGCCCCAGCTCCCCGGTCTTCCGTCGGCTCTCGGCGGAGCTGGCCCGCCGAATCGCCGCCCGGTACGCCGGCAACCCCGCCGTCGTGGCCTGGCACGTCGGCAACGAGTACGGCGGCGCCTGCTACTGCGAACGGTGCGCCGACGGCTTCCGGGACTGGCTGCGCGACCGGTACGGCACCCTCGACGCGCTCAACGACGCCTGGTGCACCACCTTCTGGTCGCACACCTTCACCGACTGGGCGCAGGTCGAACCGCCGTCGGCGCTGACCGAGCACTGGCGCGGCCCCGACCACACCGCCTTCCAGGGCATCACCCTGGACTACCTGCGCTTCACCTCGGACGCCCTGCTGGCCAACTTCCTCGACGAGAAGGCCGCCATCCGCGAGTCCAGTCCGGACCTGCCGGTCACCACCAACTTCATGGGCATGTACCGGCCGATCGACTACCACCGCTGGGCACCCCACCTGGACTTCGCCTCCTGGGACAACTACCCGCCGGATGACAGCTCCCCGGCGTGGATGGCGCTGAGCCACGACCTGATCCGCGGCCTCAAGGACGGCCAGCCGTTCTGGCTGATGGAGCAGACCCCGAGCCACACCGCCTGCCGGGACGTGAACCCGCTGAAGCGGCCCGGGGTCATGCGGCTGTGGAGCTGGCAGGCGGTGGCGCACGGCGCCGATGCGGTGCTCTTCTTCCAGCTGCGCGCCGCCCGCGGGGCCTGCGAGAAGTACCATGGCGCGGTGATCGGCCACGCCGGCCGGTCCGACACCCGGGTCTTCCGGGAGGTCGCGGCGCTCGGCGCGGAACTCGACCGGCTGGGCGACGCCACCCTGGGGGCGCGCACGCCGGCCCGGGTCGCGCTGCTGTTCGACTGGGACAGCTGGTGGGCCCTGGAGATCTCCGACGGGCCGAACCGCCTGGTCCGCTACCAGCAGGTCGTGTCGGCCTACCACCGGGCGCTCTGGGACGCCGGGGTCGACGTGGACGTGCTCCCGGTGACCGCGGCCCTGTCCCGCTACCAGGTGGTTCTCGCCCCGGTGCTGCACCTGGTCAAGGGGGACCTGGCGGACCGGCTGGCGGAGGTGGCGGCCCGGGGCGGTTCGGTGCTGACGACGTTCCTGTCCGGTCGGGTCGACGAGCACGACAACGCCTTCCTCGCCGACGTGCCCGGCCCGCTCGCCGCGCTGACCGGGGTACGGGTCGACGAGTGGGACGCCCGCGGGCCGGAGTTCGTCAACCCGGTGCTCCTGGCGGACGGCGTCGACCGGGTGGAGGTGGCGTCCCGGCTCGTCTTCGAGCTGGTCATTCCGCAGGGTGCGGAGGTGGTCGGCAGGTACCGGGCCGATTTCTACGCCGGCACGCCGGCGGTCACCCGGAACCGGTTCGGCGCCGGCGACGGCTGGTACGTCGCTGCGGGGCTGGACCAGGAGGGGGTGTCCTGGGTGGTCCGGCGGGTGCTCGACCGGCACGGCCTGATCGGCCCGTACGCGGACGTGCCGGAGCTGGAGAGCGGCGTGCGGGTCACGCCCGACGGGGTCCGGCTGCGTTTCCTGCTCAACCACCGGGCCGAGCCCGTCGAGGTCGCCGCCGCCGCGGGCGGTGTCGACCTGCTCACCGGCGACCGGGTCGAGGGCGGCCAGCCGATCCGGCTCGACCCGTACGGAGTCATGGTGGTTCGCGAGGACGGATCCGCGTGACCGGCCCGCTCGACCGGGAGGTCCGGTGAACACGGTGCAGCCGAACGACGTCCACGCCGCCTGGCTGCCGCCGGAGGCGTTCCGCGCCATCGGGTCGCGGCGCACCCTGGTCTGCGGCGAGGGCACGCTCGTCGACACGGTGCGCGCCGAAGTGGCCCGGGCCTGCGCCCGGTACGGCGGCAGCGTCGACCGGCCCCCGCCGCGACCGGCGTCCGCCGACCGGCCGGCCGCCGGCGCGTCGTACGACCTGGTGCTCGCGCTGGTCCCGGCCGCGCTCCTGCCGGTGGCCGCCGCGGCGGTCGACGTCGGCTATCGGCGGCGGCACGGGTCCGGCGCGCTCGGCGAGGAGGGTTTCCTGCTGGCCCGGCACGCCGAGGTCACGGTGGTGCTGGCCGAGGCGCCCGCGGGGCTGCTCTACGGCCTGTTCCACCTGGTCCGGCTCGGCGAGTCGGCGTTCGGGCTCACCCGCCCGACGGAGCTGCACCGGCCGGCGACGCGGCTACGCATGCTCGACCACTGGGACAACGTCGACGTGCACCCGGTGATGGGGCAGGTCGAGCGCGGCTACGCGGGCAGGTCGATCTTCTGGCGGGACGGCGCCCGGCGCGCGGACCTGACCCGGGTCGGGCCCTACGGACGGCTGCTGGCCGCCTGCGGCGTCAACGCGATCGCGGTGAACAACGTGAACGTCCACGCCACGGAGGCACGGCTGCTCACCGACCGGCTCGGTGACGTCGCCGCGATCGCCGACCTCCTGCGGCCGTACGGGGTCCGGGTGCACCTGTCGGTCAGCTTCGCCGCGCCCGTCACCCTCGGCGGCCTGCCCACCGCGGATCCGCTGGACGACGGGGTGCGGGCGTGGTGGGCCGAGGCCACCCGGCAGGTGTACGAGACCATCCCCGACTTCGGCGGCTACCTGGTCAAGGCGGACTCCGAGGGGCAGCCGGGCCCGTTCGGGTACGGGCGCAGCCACGCCGACGGCGCGAACGTCCTGGCCGACGCGCTGGCGCCGTTCGGGGGTGTGGTGCGCTGGCGGGCCTTCGTCTACAACCACCGGCAGGACTGGCGCGACCGGTCGACCGACCGGGCCCGGGCCGCGTACGACCACTTCACGCCCCTGGACGGGCGGTTCCGGGACAACGTGATCCTGCAGGTCAAGCACGGCCCGATCGACTTCCAGCCCCGGGAGCCGGTCTCTCCGGTGCTCGCCGCCATGCCGGACACCCGGCTGGCGGTGGAGTTCCAGGTGACCCAGGAGTACACCGGCCAGCAGCGGCACGTCTGCTACCTGGCGCCCTGGTGGAGCGAGGTGTTGGGGTACGCGCCGTGGGGCGACGACGGGCCGACCGTGGCCGACGTGGCGGCCGGCGGTGGGTTGGTCGGGGTCTCCAACGTCGGCGACGACCCGTTCTGGACCGGACACCCGCTGGCGCAGGCGAACCTGTACGCCTTCGGTCGGCTGGCCTGGGACCCCCGGCTGGACCCGGTGGCGGTGCTCGACGAGTGGATCGGGCTCACCTTCGCCGGGTCGGCGCCCGACGCCTCGGGGATCGTCCGCCGGACGCTGCACGGGATCATGGACGACTCCTGGCGCACGTACGAGCGGTACACGGCGCCGCTGGGCGTCGGCTTCATGGTCCGTCCCGGCGACCACTACGGGCCCGACGTCGACGGCTACGAGTACAGCCCGTGGGGCACCTACCACTTCGCCGACCGGGACGGCGTCGGCGTGGACCGGACCCGGGCGTCGGGCACGGGGTTCACCGGCCAGTACCCGCAGCCGTGGCGCGACGTGTACGAGTCGGTCGAGCGGTGCCCGGACGAGCTGCTGCTCTTCTTCCATCACGTGCCGTACGGGCACCGGCTGCACAGCGGCTCGACGGTGATCCAGCACATCTACGACACGCACTTCGCCGGGGTGGAGCAGGTGACGGCGATGCGGCGGCGGTGGGAGCAGCTCGCCGGGGTGGTCGACGCGGGGTTGCACGCCCGGGTCCGGGAGCGCCTCGACGAGCAGGTGCGGTGCGCCGAGGAGTGGCGCGACCAGGTCAACGCCTACTTCTTCCGCAAGTCGGGGGTGCCGGACGCCCGTGGCCGCCGGATCCCCTGACGCCCGGGCCCTGCCCCGCCCCGGCCGTCGACGGCGCCTCGCGGCATCCCGGGGTGTCCCCCGTGCGGGATGCCGCGAGCTGCGGCTTGTCGGGCGGGCCGCGGTCCGCCGATCGTCCCCGTCGGGACGACCGGCGGGCGACCTCAGCGGATCTCGGTGGTGGTCCAGCGCGGGGAGGCGTTGGTGACCGGGACGGTGTCACCGACCAGTGTGGTCACCGCCTGCGTGTCCCGCCGCGCGCTCGTGCCGACCCAGAGTTCGACGTCGCCGGGCTCCACGACCCGGGTGAGCGTGCGGTCGGAGAAGGCCAGCCGGGTGGTGGGGACCGTCAGCTCGACCGTGACGGACCGGCCCGGTTCGAGGTGGACCCGCCGGTATCCGAGCAGCTGCGCCACCGGCCGGGTCACCGAGGCCACCGGGTCGCGGCCGTAGAGCTGGACCACGTCGTCGCCGGCGACGGCGCCGGTGTTCGTCACGCGCACGGTCACGCGCAGCGCCCCGTCGGTCGGCACGGTGGCGGGCACCGTGAGGTCGGCGTACGCGAACGTCGTGTAGGACAGTCCGTGCCCGAACGGCGCCACCGGCGTCGCCGGCAGGTTGGTCACCTCGCTGCCCGCGCCGAGGGTGGGGTGCAGGTAGGAGTACGGCTGCGCGCCGGCCGGCCCGGGCAGGGTGACCGGCAGCCTGCCCGACGGGTTGACCCGCCCGGAGAGCACTCCCGCGATCGCCCCCGCGCCCTCCTCGCCGGGAAAGAACGCCTGCACCACCGCCGCGCAGCGCGCCAGCGCCCAGCCGACCGCGTACGGCCGGCCGGTGACCAGCACGAGGACGACCGGCGTACCCGTCGCCAGCACCGCCTCGACGAGTTCGCGCTGGACGCCGGGCAGCTCCAGGTCGTCCCGGTCGCAGCCCTCGCCGACGGTGCCCCGCCCGAAGAGGCCGGCGTGGTCGCCGACGACCAGGACGGCGACCTCCGCGGCGGCCGCCGTGGCGACGGCCTCGGCGAAGCCGGACCGGTCGTCGGTGTCCACGTCGCAGCCGCGCGCCGAGGTGACGAGATCGGCCCCGAACTCGACCCGCAGCGCGTCGAGCACCGTCGGCACCTCGATGCCGGCCTCGACGCCCGGATGCTGGACGAGCACGTGGTTGAGGAACGAGTAGCACCCGAAGAGCGCGCCCTGCCGGTCGGCGTTCGGGCCGATGACCGCCACCCGTCGTCCCGCCGCCAGCGGCAGCGCGTCCCGGTTGGCGACCAGGACGATCGACTCCTCGGCGAGCCGGCGGGCGATCGACCGGTGCTCCGGCGAGTCGAGGTCGACCTCCTGGGGCGGCTCGTCGGTGAAGGTCGCGTCGAGCAGGCCGAGGTCCCGCTTCTGCCGCAGTACCCGCAGCACCGCCCGGTCGATGAGCGCCTCGTCGAGCTTGCCCGCCCGCACGGTGTCCCGCAGGGTCAGGTAGGCGTCGCCGGTCGGAAGCTCGACGTCGACCCCGGCGGTCAGCGCCTGCCCGGCCGCCTCGGCGTGGTCGGCCGCCACGTGGTGCAGCAGGTTGAGGAAGGCGACCCCGTAGTAGTCGGCCACGACGGTGCCGTCGAAGCCCCACCGGTCGCGCAGCACGCCGGTCAGCATCGTCGGGTCGGCGGCGACGGGCACCCCGTCGACCTCGGCGTACGAGTGCATGACGCAGCGCGCGTCGCCGTCGAGGATCGCCATCTCGAACGGGATGAGCAGCACGTCGGCCAGCTCCCGGGGGCCGGCGTGCACCGGACCGAAGTTGCGCCCGGCGCGCGAGGCGGAGTAGCCGGCGAAGTGCTTCAGGGTGGCGTGCACCCCCTGCGACTGCAGGCCGCGCACGTACGACGTGCCGACGGTGCCGACCAGGTACGGGTCCTCGGAGATGCACTCGTCGACCCGGCCCCAGCGCGGGTCGCGGATCACGTCGAGCACCGGCGAGAGCCCCTGGTGGATGCCCAGGGCCCGCATCGAGGCCCCGATCGCCGCGGCCATCTCGGTGACCAGCTCGGGGTCGAACGCGGCACCCCAGGCCAGCGGGGTGGGGAAAGTGGCCGCCTTCCATGCCGACAGCCCGGTGAGGCACTCCTCGTGGACGATCGCCGGGATGCCGAGCCGGGTGCCCGTGACCAGGTCCCGCTGGAACTTCCACAGCCAGGACGCCCGCGCCGCCACGTCCACGGGGCGGGTGCCGTAGGCCCGGGTGAGGTGGCCGAGGCCGTGCCGGGAGAAGTCCTCGAGCTTGACGGCGTCGCCGAACTCCCCCTGCAGTGGTGCGACCGCCTCGCCGTCCTCCTTCTCCCAGAAGCCGACGAGCTGCGCGATCTTCTCCTCGATCGTCATCCGGCCGAGCAGCTCGCGTACGCGTGCCTCGCCGTCGTGTCCGTCCGGTCGGTCGTGGTCCGGACCTGCCTGAGCCGGTACCGGCCCGCCCACCGCCGCGTGGACCTCAGTCATGCTGTGCCTTTCATCTGGTTGTGCTCGTTGCGCTGCCGCTCAGCCCTTGACCGCACCCTGCAGGCCGCCGACGATCTGCTTCTCCGCGAGCGTGAAGAAGAGCAGGGCCGGCAGCATCGCCAGTGAGGTGAAGGCGAGGACGCCCGCGGTGTCGGTGGAGTACTGGCTCGAGAAGCTCTGCACCCCGAGCGGCAGGGTGTGCAGGTTGACGTCGCCGAGGACGAGCAGCGGCAGCAGGAACGCGTTCCAGCTGGCCACGAACGCGAGCACGCCGACGGTGACCAGCGCGGGCCGCGACAGGGGCAGCGCGATGCGCCAGAGGAAGCCGAGCCGGCCCGCGCCGTCGATCGCGGCCGCGTCCTCCAACTCGCGAGGGATGGCGGACAGGAACGGCCGCAGGATCACGATCGTCAGCGGCAACTGGAAGGCGACCTGCGGGAGGATCACGGCGTAGTAGGAGTTGATCAGGCTCAGGTCGCGCAGCATCAGGTAGAGCGGCAGGATCGCCGCACCGGCCGGGAAGAGCAGGCCGACGGTGAAGAAGGTGTAGAGCGCCTCACGCCCCCGGAAGGTGTAGCGGGCCAGCACGAACGCGGCGGCCATCCCGAGCACCACGACGCCGAGGGTGGTGCCGAGGGCGATCACTCCACTGTTGAACGCCTGCTGCCAGAAGTTGCTCCGGCTCAGCACCCGGGCGTAGTTGTCCCAGACCCACGGATCGGGCAGGCCGCCGGGATCCGCGACGATCTGGGGAGTGGTCCGGAAGCCGCCGATGATCACGTAGAGGATCGGGGCGATCGAGACGGCCGCGATGGCGAGCGCCAGCGCGTAGGTGAGCGGGGTGCCCCAGGTCGCCGGACGGCGCCCGGTGGACGGGGAGAGGACGGGGTTGGTGGCCACGATCAGTTCGCCCTCCGGGTGATGGCGCCCTCGATGTCCCGGCGCAGGATGAAGCGCTGGAACAGCAGCGCCGCGACGAACGAGATGACGAAGAGGATGACGGCCACCGCGTTGCCGTAGCCCCACAGCCGGGCGAAGAACCCGTTGTCCACCATGTAGGTCGCCATGGTGCCCGATGCCCCGAGCGAGCGCACCGCGGGCACCGAGGTCACCCAGATCACGTCGAAGACCTGCAGCGAGCCGATCATCGACAGGAACGCCCAGATCCGGATGGTCGGGCCGAGCAGCGGGAGGGTGACGTGCCGCTGGGTCTGCCACCAGCTCGCGCCGTCGATGGCGGCGGCCTCGGTCAGCTCGTGCGGCACGTTGGACAACCCGGCGAGCAGGAGGATGATGGCGAAGCCGACGTACTTCCAGGTGAGGACGAACAGCAGGGTCCAGATGACGACGTCCAGGTCCGCGAGCCAGGCCTGGACCAGGCCGCCGAGCCCCAGGGACTTCAGCAGCGCGTCGAAGGTGCCGTTCTCGACCAGGATCAGCTTCCACATGATGCCGACGGTGACCTCGGCGAGCACGTAGGGCACGAACACCAGCAGGCGGAACACGGCGCGCCCGCGGAAGCGGCGGTTGAGCAGCAGGGCGATGCCAAGGGCGACGGGGCCCTGGATCAACAGCGACCCGAACACGATGATCGCGTTGTTGCGCAGCGCGTCGAGGAAGATCGGGTCCTGGAAGGCCAGGGTGTAGTTCCTCAGGCCGACGTAGTCGGTGGGCGGCCCGACGCCGCGCCAGCGATAGAGGCTGTAGTAGACCGCGAAGCCCATGGGCACCAGCACGAACATCACGTACACGACGATCGCCGGCGTGGTGAGCCCGACGATCTCGTACCACTTGCGGCGGGTCTCGGCCCGCCGGGAGGATGGGCGCCCGGCGGGCCGGTGACCCGCCGGCGGCGTCGAGACGCCGCCGGCGGGGAACCGGGTCTGGTCGGTGGAGGTCACTTGCTCGCGGCTGCCTTCATCCGCTCGACGACCTGCTCGGGCGTGCCCTTGCCCGAGAAGATGCCGACGATCCCGTCGTTCATCGCGGTGCCGATGGTGCTGCCGTAGGCGGTGTCCAGCCAGAGTTGCACGTAACTGGCCTGAGACGTGGCCTCCAGGATGGACTTCAGGGCCGGGTCCTTGATGCCGGCCTCCGCGCCCTTCGCCACGGGCAGGCCGGTGCCGGTCTCGGCGTAGCCCTTCTGCACCTCGGGGCTGGCGATGTACTTGAGGAACTCGACGCACTCGGCCGGGGCGTTCTTGGCACAGGCGAACCCGTCACCGCCGCCGAGGGCGGCCTTGGGGTCACCGGCGGAACCGGAGATCGCCGGCACCGGGAACCAGCCGAGGAACTTGGCGAGCTTCGCCTTGTCCGTGGCGACGGTGTCCAGCGTGCCGCGGTTCCAGTCGCCCATCAGCTCCATCGCGGCCTTGCCGTTGGCGAGCAGGCCGTTGGCGCTGGTCGGGTCGTTCTGGCCCGGCGTGGCGATGAAGTTGTTCTGGAACGGCTTGGTGTCGATGAAGGCCTTCAGGTCCTGGCCGGCCTTCACGAAGCACGGGTCGTCGAAGACCTTGTCGGTGGTCGCCTTCTTCAGGGTGTCGACCGAGCAGTCGCGCAGCGCGAAGTTGTACCACCAGTGCGCGGCGGGCCACTTGTCACCGGCGCCCACGGCGATCGGGATGACGTTGATGGCCTTGAGCTTGGTGACGGCGGCGTTGAGCTCTTCGAAGGTGGCCGGCGGCGCGGTGATGCCCGCCTGGGCGAACATGTCCTTGTTGTACCAGATGCCCTCGATGCCCATCCGGAACGGCAGGCCGTACTGCTTGCCGTCCACCTGCCAGATCTCGGCCGCGCTGCCGATGTTGGCGACCTCGGTCTTGACCTGGTCGGTGATGTCCTTGAGGTAGTCGGCCTCGACCTGATCGCGCAGCTCGCCACCACCCCAGGTCATGAAGATGTCCGGCGGGTCGTTGCTCAGCAGCGCGGCGGGGATCCGGGTGCGCTGGAGCTGGTTGGTCTCGATCGCCTCGATCTCGATCTTGACGGTCGGGTGGGCGGTGGAGAAGTCCTTGGCGACCTTCTCCCAGTAGGTCTTGCCGGGCCCGTCCTGGTTGGCGTTGTGCCACCAGGTGAGGGTCACCGGGTTCTTGTACAGCTCGCTCTGGGGGGAAGCCTCGTCGTCGCCGCCGCTGTTGCACCCAGCGACAACGAGAGCACTTGTCATAAGCAGTGCCAGGGCGGCACCTGCACGGCGCTTCGTCGCCATAGATTTCTCCTCGACTAGTCAGTCGCGGTACTCGGCCTGCGGGGGAGTTTTACAGCCACGTAACTTGGTGTCAATCGGTATCGATAACGTTTTCGAATCGCTCGTGACGGGGGCCGCGCGGCGGCTCTATCATCGTCTGCGTGGTGTTCCCGGAGCGCGTCAAGATGTCGGATGTGGCACGTACCGCCGGCGTCTCGGTCGCCACGGTATCGAAGGTAGTCAATGGGCGGTACGGCGTCGCCCAGGCGACCGTCGAGCGCGTCCAGCAGGTCATCCACGAGTTGGGCTACGAGGCGAGCCTGGGGGCGCAGAGCCTGCGCAGCCACCGCACGAACGTGCTGGGGATCCTGGTCGCCGAGTTCGAGCCGTTCTCGACCGAGCTGCTCAAGGGGGCGTCCCGGGAGGTGGCCGGCAGCGGATACCAGCTGCTGGCGTACTCCAGCGGCGACGGCGAGGGCGCCGCCATAGGGTGGGAACGGCGCTCGCTGGCCCGGCTGTCCGGCACCCTCATCGACGGCGCCGTGATCGTCACGCCGACCGTGGTCGAGACCAAGCACGGCTTCCACGTCGTGGCGGTCGACCCCCACACCGGCCCGTCCGGCCTGCCCACCGTCGACTCGGACAACTTCGCCGGCGCCGTGCTGGCGACCAACTACCTGCTGTCCCTCGGTCACCGGCGGATCGGGCACATCAGCGGACGCGCCGACCTGGAGTCGGCCCGGCTGCGCGAGGCCGGCTTCCGCAAGGCGATGGCCGACGCCGGTGTGCCGGTGGACGAGCGGCTCGTCCGCGTCGGCGGGTTCCGGGTCGAGAGCGCCGCCGGCACCGCCGCGGAACTGCTGGCACTCCCCGACCGGCCGACCGCGATCTTCGCCGGAAACGACCTCTCGGCGATCTCCACGATGGACGTCGCCCGCGGTATGGGCCTCACCGTGCCGGACGACCTGTCGGTGATCGGCTTCGACAACGTCCCGGAGTCCGCGCTGGTCGACCCGCCGCTGACGACCATCAGGCAGCCGATCCAACGCATGGGCGCCGAGGCGCTGCGCCTGCTCATCGACCTGATCGGCGGCGTCGAAGGCAACACGCACATCCGGCTCCCCACCGAGTTGGTCATCCGTTCGTCCTGTCGCCCCCATCGCTGACCCGCCTCAACCGGCCGGCGGCGCGGTCGGCGTCCCCGCGGCGTCCCGGGGCGGCCAGGGGGCGGCGCTGTCGCGCACGACGAGTTCGGTGGCGAGTTCCACCCGTGGGCTCTCGATCCGCTCGCCCTGAGCCAGGCGCAGGACCGTGCGGGCGGCGAGCATGCCCATCTCGGCCAGGGGTTGCCGGACGGTGGTCAGCGGCGGGGAGCACCAGCGGACCTCCGGCAGGTCGTCGAAGCCGACGACGCTGACGTCGTCCGGCACCCGCAGACCGCGTCGCCGGACGGCCTCGTAGACGCCGAGGGCCATCTGGTCGCTGGAGGCGATGATGGCGGTGGCCGGGTCGGCCATGCCGAGCAGGTGGTTGCCGCCGGCGAACCCGGCCTCGTGATAGAAGTTGCCCTGGCAGATCAGCCTGTCGTCGACGCCGAGGCCGGCGGCCTCCAGCGCGGCCCGGTAGCCGTCGAGGCGCGCCCGGCTGCACATCAGCTGCGGCGGCCCGGCGATGAAGCCGATCCGGCGGTGGCCGAGGCCGAGCAGGTACTCGGTGGCGCGCAGGCTGCCCACCCAGTTGGTCGCGCCGATCGTGGGCGCCTCCTGCGGCGGCACCCCGGCAGGGTCGACGATGACGACGGGGATGTTGAGGCGGCGCAGCTCGGCCTGCAGCGGCGGCTCCAGGGTGGAGGTCACGAAGATGACCCCTTCGGTGGACCGCATGCGCATGTTGTGCAGCCACTGCCTGGCCGAGGAGCTGCGCCAGTGGATCGCGGACACCACGGTGCCGATGCCGGCCGCGTGCGCGACGTCCTCGACACCCCGGATGATCTCGACCGCCCAGGGGCTGTCCAGGTCGTTGAAGACCAGGTCGACCAGGCCCGAGCTGGCCCGCATGCTCGGCGGGCGGCGACGGTAACCGTGCCGGGTCAGCAGCTCCTCGACCCGTTCCCGGGTCTGGGGTGAGACGTCGGAGCGGCCGTTGATGACCCGCGAGACGGTCGGAACCGAAACGCCGGCCAGGCGGGCGATCGCCGCGATGGTGACTTTCCGGGAATTGTCCGAGGTCACGGGGGCCCTTTCGACATCGCTGAGGCGCGCACCGGCAGGTTCCCCGGGCCGGCCGGCGGCGGATCCGCGAGCGCTGATGCCGGAATTTTCATCGAGGTGCCGACATGTTTCGACGTGCTGGCGGGTACGTTACGACGCGCTCCCGCCAGGGTCAAGGCTCTGTCGCCCGTCGCCGCGAGCCGTTACGGTGAGCGGAAATCCTGGAACTTCCGACGAAGAACTTCCGGAAACTCGGCGGAGGACCGACCCCCCAAGGAGCCGTACATGTCGACGGAGATCGCAGACGTGGCCACGACCGCCCGGTCGATCCGCAACCCGGTTCTCACCGGGTTCCACCCGGATCCCTCGATCCTGCGCGTGGGTGACGACTACTACCTGGCCACCTCGACCTTCGAGTGGTATCCCGGGGTCCGCGTGCACCACTCGCGCGACCTCGTCCACTGGCGCGCGGTCGGCGGGATCATCACCGACCGCCGGCTGCTGGACCTGCGTGGCTGCGGCGACTCCAACGGGGTGTGGGCGCCCGACCTGACGTACCACGACGGGCTGTTCCACCTGGTCTACAGCGACGTCGCCAGCTTCGCCAGCGGCTACTGGGACCCGCAGAACTACCTGGTCACCGCCCCGGACATCAGCGGGCCGTGGTCCGATCCCGTGAAGCTGCACTCGCACGGCTTCGACGCCGCGCTGTTCCACGACACCGACGGCAGCACCTGGCTGCTGAGCATGAGCGCCGACTGGCGGCCGGGGCGGGACCGCTTCGGCGGCATCGAGATCCAGCGCTACGACCGCGAGCGGCGCCAGCTGGTCGGCGAGGCGCGGATCATCTTCCACGGCACCGCCGCCGGCCTGACCGAGGGGCCGCACCTGTACCGGCGGGACGGCTGGTACTGGCTGGTCACGGCGGAGGGGGGCACCAGCTGGGAGCACCAGGTCACCGTCGCCCGCTCCCGGCACCTGTTCGGCCCGTACCTGGCCGACCCGTCCGGCCCGCTGCTCACCTCCGCGGGCCGCCCCGACCTGCGCCTGCAGAAGGCCGGCCACGGCTGCCTGGTGCAGACCCAGCGCGGCGACTGGTACCTGGCCCACCTGGTGGCGCGCCCGTACTCGCCGCTGGGCAGATGCGTGCTCGGCCGGGAGACCGCGATCCAGCGGGTCGACTGGCCCGCCGGGCAGTGGCCACAGATCGCCGGCGGCGTGCCCGCCGACACCATCGCCGCGCCGGACCTGCCCGCACACCCCTGGCCGGACGAGCCGGCGACCGACCACTTCGACTCCCCGCGGCTGGCGGCCTGCTGGTCGACGCTGCGCCGCCCGGCCGGCCCGGAGTGGCTCGACCTCGAGGCCCGCCCGTCGCACCTGCGCATCCACGGGGGACAGTCGCCGGTCGGCAAGCAGACCCCCAGCCTGGTCGGGCGGCGGGTGGGCGCCGAGCGGTGCGCGCTGGAGACCGTGGTCGAGTTCGACCCCGTCGATCACCGGCAGCTGGCCGGGCTGACCGCGTACTACAACACCCTCAACTGGCACTACCTCTACCTGACCCGGGCCGACGACGGCCGGGCGGTGCTGGAGCTGCTCAGCTGCGACCAGGGGCGACGGACCGCCCACCCGGAGCTCACCGTCGACGTCGGCGACGCCGTCCGGGTCGGCCTGCGCGCGCGGTTCGACGGGCCGGTGGTGCGCTTCGGGTACGACCTCGGCGCCGGCTGGCGGGAGCTGCCGGTGGACCTGGACGCGACGATCCTCTCCGACGAGCACGCCGCGCTCGTCGTCGACGGCGAACCGGCGGCCTGGGGCTTCACCGGCGCCTTCCTCGGCCTGTGGGTGCAGGACCTCGGCGGCGACGGCGTCTACGCCGACTTCGACGAGGCCACCTACCGGGAGGACTGACCGGCTCGCCGACGGTTGACGGGCGACATCGACCTCCGTAATCTCTCGGGCTACTTGCGGAAATACCTTCGGAAGTTTCGGGGGCCGCGGGCCGGGTGGACACCCGGCCCACCCCGCGTCCACGGCCTCCTGACCACCACCGCCGTCGACCCCCGGGCCGACCCGCTTCCCGGAAGGAATCCCCCATGAAACTGAGACGCTGGATAGCCGCCGGCGCGGTCGCCGTCGCGACCCTCGCCGCCCTGAACGTCGCCCCCGCCAGCGCGGGCCGGCCGTACGATCCCACCAGCCAGAGCCTGCGCGACCTGGCCATGCGGCACGGCCTCTACGTGGGCACCGCCGTCGACATGGCCGCCCTGAACGACGCCACCGACCCCCGCTACCGCGAGCTGGCCGGGTCCGAGTTCTCCACCGTCACCGCCGAGAACGCGATGAAGTGGGAGAGCCTGGAGCCCACCCGGGGCAGCTACAACTGGGGGCCGGCCGACGAGCTGGTCGACTTCGCCCGGCAGCACCACCAGCGCGTACGCGGGCACGTGCTGGTCTGGCACAACCAGCTGCCGGCCTGGCTGACCGCCGGGGTGGCCGACGGCTCGATCAGCAACACCGAGCTGCGCCAGATCCTGCGCGACCACATCACCGCCGTGGTCACCCACTTCAAGGGCCGGATCTGGCAGTGGGACGTGGTCAACGAGGCGGTCAGCGACCCCTGGGACACCCCGTCCACCCTGCACTACAAGGGCTTCTGGGCCGAGCACCTGGGGTCGGGCTACGTCGCCGACGCGTTCCGCTGGGCGCGTGCCGCCGACCCGAAGGCGCTGCTGTTCTACAACGACTACAACATCGAGGCCTTCGGCTCCGGTGACCCGGCGAACGACAAGACCCAGTTCGTCTACGAGATGGCCCGGGACCTGCGGGCCAAGGGCGTGCCGATCGACGGGATCGGCAGCCAGGGCCACCTGGGCACGCAGTACGGCAACTACGACACCTTCCAGGTGGCCGCGGCGCTCAAGAAGTTCGCGGGCCTGGGGCTGGCGACCGCGTTCACCGAGGTCGACGTTCGCAGCCAGCTCACCGAGGGCGTCCAGGCCGGCGACTCCGCCGAGATCAACCCGAGGCTGCAGGCGTCGGCGGCGAACTTCAGCGTGCTGCTGCGGGCCTGCCTGTCCTCGCCGCACTGCCTGTCGTTCACGCTCTGGGGCTTCGACGACAAGCACTCCTGGGTGCCGGGCTGGTTCAAGGACCCGCCCGAGGGACTGGCCACCGTGTACGACGAGAACTACCAGCCCAAGCGGGCGTACCAGGAGCTGAAGGCAGACCTGATCTACTCCGGACCGCCCTTCGTGCTGCCGCGCGTGCCGCAGCAGCCGCGCCGGTAGGCGCGCCCACCCGATGACGGCGGGGCCGGTCCGCGGACCGGCCCCGCCGTCATGCTCCGGGAAATTTCCGGAAGTTGTTGACGTTGCCGCAGGGGTGTACGGACAATGACACCCGCGAATGGAGCCGCTCCCTGCGGGAGCGGCGCTCCGATCGACTCACGGTGGACTCCGTCCGATCCGCGGCCTCCGGGCGGCCGCGCGGCGAGCCGACCACCGTGGTGGGCAGTCGGCGGAGCGGGCTCCTCATCCACCACCCATGGAAAGGCTTCTGATGGACAAGGTGCTCGCCCGCGGCAGCGGGAGCCCGAACGCCCGGCCCGGACCGCGTACGGCGCTGCTGTCGGCGGTGGCCGGCGTGGCGATGATCGCGACGACGGTGGTCGTCGCCACCAGCGCCAGCGCCGGGACCACTCTCGGGGCGTCGGCTGCTGAGCAGGGGCGCTACTTCGGCACCGCGGTGGCCGCGTACAAGCTGTCCGACAGCCAGTACGTCGGCATCCTGAACCGCGAGTTCAACATGGTCACGCCCGAGAACGAGATGAAGTGGGACGCCACCGAGCCGTCCCAGGGCCAGTTCAGCTTCAGCAGTGCCGACCGGATCGTCAACCACGCCCAGGCCAACGGGATGCGGGTGCGGGGGCACGCGCTGGCCTGGCACTCGCAGCAGCCCGGCTGGGCGCAGAACCTGTCCGGCAGCGCGCTGCGCCAGGCGATGGTCAACCACATCACCCAGGTCGCCACCTACTACCGGGGCAAGATCTACGCCTGGGACGTGGTGAACGAGGCGTTCGCCGACAGCGGTGGCGTCCGCCGCGACTCAAACCTGCAGCGCACCGGGGATGACTGGATCGAGGTGGCGTTCCGCACCGCGCGGGCCGCCGACCCGGGCGCCAAGCTCTGCTACAACGACTACAACACCGACAACTGGACCTGGGCGAAGACGCAGGCCGTGTACAACATGGTCAAGGACTTCAAGGCGCGTGGCGTGCCGATCGACTGCGTCGGCTTCCAGTCGCACTTCAACAGCGGCTCGCCGTACCCGAGCAACTACCGCACCACGCTGCAGAACTTCGCCGCCCTCGGTGTCGACGTGCAGATCACCGAGCTCGACATCGAGGGCTCCGGCACCACCCAGGCCACCACCTACGGCAACGTCGTCAAGGACTGCCTGGCCGTGTCCCGCTGCAACGGCATCACCGTCTGGGGCATCCGCGACAGCGACTCCTGGCGGTCCAGCGGCACGCCGCTGCTGTTCGACGGCAACGGCAACAAGAAGCCCGCGTACACGGCGGTGCTGGACGCTCTGAACGCCGGCGGCACCACCCCGCCGCCCACCACCGCGCCCCCGACGACCGCTCCCCCGACGACTCCGCCCCCGACGACCGCGCCGCCGACCACGCCGCCGCCCACTGGCAACGGCTGCACGGCGACGCTGACGCTGAACCAGTGGGAGGGTGGCTTCGTCACCAGCGTCCGCGTCACCGCCGGCGCCGCCGGCGCCAACGGCTGGAGCGTCACGCTGACCCTCCCGGCCGGCGCCTCCATCACCAACACCTGGAGCGCCCAGCCCAGCGCCACCACCGGCACGGTGACCTTCCGCAACGTCGACTACAACGTGCGGATCGCCCCCGGCGGGTACACGGACTTCGGCTTCCAGGGCGTCGGCACCGGCCCGTCCGGCACCGCCACCTGCACCGCCAACTGACCGGCGGTGGCCCGGCGTGGAACCTCCACGCCGGGCCACCGGCCGGTCCGCGTCCCGGTCAGCCCCGGGTACGCGACCGAGGCGGGCCGACCCGGCCCGGGCTGCCCTTGAGACGGACATGTCGCTACGACATGTTCATGTCGTAGCGACATGACGGTCGGACCTTGATGCCCGGGCCGGCGTCAATCGGTCCGGCTGCGCAGGCTCCACGCCAGGCTGGGGATCATCACCGTGGCAGGGACGAGGTGCAGCCCGAGCAGGGCGGTGGTGGTGGCGGTGTCTGCCCCGGAGAGGAGGGGCGGGACCAACGAGAGCGCGGTCAGTGACACCGCCACCCACACGAATCGCTCGGCGGGGCGGGCGCTCCACCGGAGAAGGACGACGGCGATGACGACGCCCACGACCGAGAAGAAGCCGGTCACCACGGCGAACCCGGGCAACGGGATTCTCTCGCCCCCGTCGGGGATCTCGAAGTTGACGCCAACGGCCTGGGCAAGCGCGGCGGCGAGGGTGGTGGCCACCATCGCTGCGAGCGTGGCGATGAAGCCGGTGACGGCGAGCCCCGGGCCGGCGACGACCCGGGTGTCATTCATGCTCTTCATGTCGTCGGGCCTACTCCGTGCCGTCCGCCGGCAGTCGCTCCGGCAGCCCGAGCCGCGGGAACTGGTCGTGGTGGAAGATGACGATCTCGGTGATCGCCCCGCCGGTGACACGCAGGACGTCGATCGTCAGCGGCAGGTACGCGCCCTCGCGCTCCCGCCAGTGGTAGAAGGCGACGGCGGGCTGCCGGTTCACGGCGGTGGGGACGGCGCGCAGACCCGTCATGCCGTCGAAGCCGTCGTTGATCCAGTCGTTCACCACGGCGTCGCGGCCGATGTGCAGGCCCGGCGTGGGCGGCATCGAGCACCGGACGTCGTCCCGCAGCATCGAGGCGAGCGTGGGGATGTCGGTGGCCACGCTGGCGTCGGTGAAGCGGCGCACCAGCTCGCGCGTTCCGGCGTCCTCCTCGCCGCCGGTCCAGTCCTGCCGCTCGGCGGGCAGGTGCTCCCGCATGCCGGCGCGGGCCCGCTGCAGCGCGCTGTTCACGGAGTTGACCGAGTCCCCGAGCAGCTCCGCGACGTCCTTCGCCGGCCAGCCGAGCACGTCGCGCAGGATCAGCACGGCCCGCGGGCGCGGCGCGAGGTGCTGGACCGCGACCAGGTACGCCAGCTCGATCGTCTCCCGCGCGACGGCGATGCTCTCCGGCTCGTCCGCGTCGCCCGCGGGCAGCTCGTCGAGCAGCCGGTCCGGGTAGGGCTGCAGCCACCGCACCTCGCCGCCCGTCGCGGGCTCCGGGCGGCGCCTGGCGAGCAGGTCCAGGCAGGCGTTGGTGGCGATCCGGTACAACCACGCCCGGAACGTCGACCGCCCCGCGAAGGTCTCCCGTCGCCGCCAGGCGCGCAGGAACGTCTCCTGCACGGTGTCCTCGGCGTCCTCGAACGACCCCAGCATCCGGTAGCAGTGCACGTGCAGCTCCCGCCGGTGCCGCTCCGCCAGGCCCGAGAACGCCGACTCGTCGACCTCACCCAGACCGCTCACGCCCAGCTCCGCCAGCCGCGTGTCCGCACTCATCACGTCATCCTTCCGCCTCGTCGTGTCCCGTTGTAGGTGTGACGGGTGCGGGCGCGACAACTCATCACCGGGTGCGCGGGACCGCCTCCGGTGACCAGGTGACGTCGTACCGGGGATCGGCGACTCCCTCGGCGAACGCCGCCGCGGCGGCGGGCGTGCTGACGATGCGCCAGTCCCGTTCCTTGTCCACCTCGAACCAGATCAGCCCGATGATGTCCGGGTAGCCGGGCAGCGTCCGGAAGGCCTGCCGGATCCAGTCCGCCTTGCGCCCGCTGACCTCGGCGGCGCCGGTCTCGGTGACCACCAGCGGTTTGTGGCTGAAGGCGCGGATCTCGGTGACGGTCCGCTTGAAGATCGCGTCGAAGGAGTAGTACTGCGAGAAGGCGCCGCTGCCGTAGTAGCCGGTCATGCCGATCCAGTCCACGTAGTCGTCGCCGGGGTAGAGCGGGGCGAGCGCGGGGGTCGAATCGCTCCACCTGACGTTGGCGCTCCACACCCAGACGACGTTGGTCACCCCGGCGTCGCGGAACACGTCGTGCACGTGCCGCCAGGCCTTCACGTAGTCACCGGGTCGATTGCCGTTGGCCGCCCCGCACCACGGGTACCAGTCGCCGTTCATCTCGTGGGCGAACCGGATGGCCACCGGGTAGCCCAGCGATCTGATCCCCGCGGCCCAGGACAGCAGGTGGTCGTCGAAGTCGCCGCGGGCGATCCGGGACAGCCGGTAGCGGGGCTGGTTGGACCGAATCTTGTCGATCTCACGGTTGGCCAGCTTCCGCTTGCGGGCCGCCTCGTCGACCCGTTGGTCCCACGGCTCCCAGCCCAGCATGGGGAGCATGCCGCGGTCGCTGATCCGGTCGAAGAGGGTCCGGTCGAACGGGGAGTCGGCCCAGCCGACGCTGAAGAGCATGACCTGCGGCTGGCGGCGGGCCGCCGCCGTGAAGGTGTCCACCGCGGTGAAGTCGTACGGTCCCTTGTCGGTCATCACCCCGATGAACGCCTTGCCGGCGGGCGGGAAGACGGGCGGCGCCGGCCGGGGTGGCTCGCTCGTCGCGGCCTGCGTCACCGCCTCCGGCCCGGCCTGCGCGACCTGGTTGGACGGCGCCTCCTGCCGGCGGCCGGCCACTGTGGCCGGCGCCACCGCGAAGGCGTACGTCAGCAGCAGCACGCCGATCAGCGCCAGCGCCACGCGCGGCAGGGTCAGCCTCACCACCGCGCACCTCCGTCCGCGGCCACCCGCGCCGCCAGGGCCGGTCGTTCCCCGGCCCGCGCCCGGGCGACCAGGGCGGCGGCCTCGGCGCGTTCCTCGCGCCTGGCCCGCAGGTTCGTCCCGAGCGCGATCAGTGGCGGGCCGAGACCGGTCAGCAGGGTCAGCACCGGCCAGACCCGTAGCAGGGGCGCGTCGGCGCCCAGGACGAAGCTGGCGCCGAGCAGCCCGGCGGCGGCGGCCGCCCAGCACAGGTGCAACCGGAACGTGCCGAGCGACTCGGTGGTGCGCAGCTTCCCCTTGGCCGTCACCACGAAGCCCAGTTTCCGGCGCAGCAGCGCACCGAACCCGGCGGCCACGTAGACGGGACCGGCGAACAGGGCCAGCGCCATGCCGACCATCCCGATCTCCTCCCGCTCGTGGGGGGCGATGTTGAACCGGCGCAGCCAGAGCCAGAGCGCGAACCAGGTGCAGAACGTCGCGCCCCACAGCAGGGACCACACGGTGCCGTCGAGCTGCGCGGCGCTCACGCCGGTGAGCAGGTACATCGCCGTGGCGAGGTTGCCCAGCAGCAGGCTGACCGCCACGCTGGGGTAGTAGAACTGCAGCAGCCGGTACTGCCAGCGCCGCCGGGTCGGCAGCTCGCGGGGGGCGCGCAGCTCGGGACGGACGATGATCTCGCTGATCCCGGCGGCCCAGCGTTTCTGCTGGTTGAAGTAGTCCGCCCACGAGGTCGGGCCCTCGCCGATGGCGACCACGTCGGGGGTGTAGACGCCCTTCCACCGGTTGCCGGTGCCCGGGTTGACGGCGGCGTGGACGCGGATGCTGGTCAGGTGGTCCTCGATGATCGAGTCCTGGTAGCCGCCGATGGTCTGCCACGCCGCCGGCCGGTAGAGGTGCCCGGTGCCGGTGAGCAGCGGCGCGTCCAGCCCGTTCCCGCCGCGCGCGATGAGGCCGTTGTAGAGGTACTGCTGCACGGAGGCGCCGTGCGCGACGAAGTTCTGGTGCATGTTGCCGTACACCTGGGGGGTCACCACGAAGGCGACGTCCGGGTCGCGGAAGTAGCCCAGCGTGCGTTCGAGGAAGTTCGGCAGCGGCACGTGGTCCGGGTCGACGTTGGCGACCACGTCGTAGTGGCGTTCGTGCTCGGCCCGCCAGGCGTTGTGGTTGCCGGACTTGGTCCGCGCCCGGAACTCCCCGGCGGGCTGGTTGTACTCCGGGCGGCCCTTGCGGCTGAAGTGGCGTACACCCAGCCGCGCGGCCATCTCCCGCACCGCCGGGTCGTCGCCCTCGTCGAGGATCCAGACGTCGACCTGACCGCAGTACACGATCTGCCGCAGCCGGCGCAGGGTCCGTTCCACCACGTCGAGCGGCTCCTTGCTGGGCACGATCGTGGTGAGCAGGGCCACCCGCAGGCCGACCGGCGGGTCGACCGGGACCGGGTCGCGGGCGTGGAAGGCGAACATCCAGACGACCACGTTCTGCGCGAGGCGGATCAGCTCGACCCCCACGACGACGCAGAAGCCGAGCCGGGCGGCGACGGTCTGCCAGCCGCCGAGGGCGCTCCCGCCGACGCCGGGTACGTGCTGGGGAAGCAGCAGCCAGCCGACGAACAGCAGCCCGGCCGCGCTGTTGACCAGGACGAGCAGGGTGAGCACCAGCCGGGCCGCGGGCGAGGCGACGTGCCGGAACTCGACCGCCGCGTCCGCGCGCGCGGGCGCGGTCAGCGGGCCGGCGGTCGCGCCGCAGCCGGCGTACGTGAGGCGGGCCCGGACGTTGCGCCGGCGGCGCTCCACCTCCCGCCCGGGCGGCGGCGGGGCCGGCGGGACCGGCGGAGCGCTGTCGCCCGAGGTCCCGGGCGTGGCGCGGGACAGGCGTGTATCGGCGGCGACGGCCACGTTTCCCCCATGGGTCCGAGTCTTGCTGAGCCTGGTCAGGACGATCTACAGAAAGGTCATGCGGTGACGGTCAGCGCGCCGTGCGGTCGTCCACCAGCAGGGCCAGCGTGAACCCGGTCGGCCGCCAGACCTGCGCCACGCGGTAGCCGACCCGGAGCATCCGCCCGGTCGGGCCGTCGGTGGGCGGCAGCGGGTCGGCCCGTTCCCCCGGGCGGACCACCCAGAGTCGCCGGCAGTGGGGGACGTCGACGCACCCGGTGGCGGTCGGCGGCACGGTCGCGGCGGTGACGTCCGCCGGCCGCCGGTCGGCGCGGAGGTAGCGCGCCAGGACGCTGCGCACGTCCGGGCCGCTGCCGGCGTCGTAGACGAGGCGGTCGCCGGGTTCCCAGCGGTCCTCGACGATCCGGGCGAGCTGGCGGGTGGCGGGTCCGTGCCCGTCGGGCGCCCGCACGGCGGCCTGCGCCGGGGCACCGATCAGGGCGATCACCGCCAGCACGCCGACCGACCAGCGGGTGCGTACCCGGGACAGCGCGACCGCGGCGAGGGTCGCCCAGGCCGGCAGCGTGACCAGCAGCGCCTGCGGGGACCAGAGCGGCGTCGCCTGCGCGACGAGCAGCAGGACGACCGGCGGCACCGCCGCCCCGGCGGTGAAGACGGCCGCGGGGTACCGCAGCGGCAGGCTGAACAGGGCCAGCACGAACAGCACCCCGGCCAGCGCGGCGACGCCGAACAGCGCCGCCGGCGTCGCGGCGAGCGCGGTCAGGTCGGGCCGGCCGGCGGGGGCGATCCGGCCGCCGTCGCGCAGGACGAGCCAGAGCAGCGTGGCGGCGGGCAGCGCGCCCACGGACGCGGCCGCCAGCCACCGGGCGGCCGAGGGGCGGCGGAAGGCGTACGCGGCCCAGCCGTGGCCGGCGAGGAGCGGCAGCGCCGCGACGTGGCAGAGGCCCAGCACGGCCACGGCGCCGGCGTACGCCGCGAGGCGCCACCGGGTCGGGCGGTCCAGGGTCGGCAGCAGCAGCCAGGTGGCGAGCGCCGCGCCGAGCACGGCCAGCGCGTACGGCTGGGCCTCCTGCGCGTAGCGGGTCGAGGCCGGCAGGAGCGCGAAGATCAGGCCGGCCAGCAGGCCGGTGCCGGGCGTGAACGCCCGGGCCGCCGCCGCGCCGACCAGTGCCGCGGCGGCGATCATGGCCAGCACGGACGGTACGCGCAGCGCGAGGTCCGAACTGCCGAACGCCTCGGCCCACGCCCGCATCAGCAGGTGGTACGGGGTGCCGGTGCCGCCGGCCGAGCCGAGCGCCGACCAGTTCTCCCGCCAGGACGCGGTGGCGGCGCGCCAGGTCGCCAGTTCCTCGGTCCCGAGGCCGGGCACCCCGGCCCGGACGGCGCCGAGGACGCCCATCACCAGGGCCGGCACCAGCCACGCGGCGATCCATGGGGTGCCGGCCACCGGGCGGCAGCGCTCGCCTCGGGGTTCGGCGGGGAGGTCCTCGTCCCAGGGATCCTCGGGGCCGCCCCCCACCGGCCCGAGCCGGGGCAGGACCATGGTGTCCGCGTCGTTCATCGTGACTCACGCATCTCCGTGGCTGCGGCGAGAGAGGCCCAGCCGCGCGGAGGCGACGCCAGGTCGTCGGCGACTGGATGACACCGAGGAGCCTAATGAGCCCAGCCCGGCATAACGCCCATATCTCCCGAAAGAGGGATGATCGCGGCATGGGTCGGCGGGTAAAGATCGCGCGTTGCCGGCGGAGGGCGTGGCACGATGCTCGGCATGTCTGGCCGCGCGCTCAGCTTCGGGACGGTGGCGGAAGAGTACGAACGGTTCCGGCCCGGCTATCCCGTCGAGCTGGTCGACCTGGTGCTGACGTACGCGGGCCGCCCGGTGCCGACCGCGCTGGAGATCGGCGCGGGGACCGGCAAGGCGACCCGGCTGTTCGCGCGGCGGGGGGTCGCGGTCACCGCGACCGACCCCGACCCGGCCATGCTCGCCGAGCTGCGCAGGCACGTACCGGCGGAGGTCAGGACCGTACGGGCCGCGTTCGAGGACCTGCGGCCGGACGCGCGGTACGGCCTGCTCTACGCGGCGGCGGCGCTGCACTGGACCAACCCGGAGGGCCGGTGGTCGCGTGCCGCCGCGCTGCTGGAGCCGGGTGGCGTGTTCGCGTCCTTCGGCGGCCCGGTCCGGCTGGCCGACCCGGCGGTGGAGGAGGCGGTGCGCGCCGCCCGGGCGCCGTTCCTGGGCAGCGACGAGGTGCCGTCCCCGGACGGGACGCCCCCGGAGCAGGACACGCAGTGGCCGGGCACCGAACTGCAACGGTCCGCGTGGTTCACCGACGTCCGGCAGTCGGTGATCGAGCGGCGCGTGACCATGACCGCGCGCGACTACGTCGGCTATCTCTCGACGGTCTCGGCCTATCTGACGCTGCCGGCCTCGGCGCGGGAGCAGGCGTACCGCCGCATCACGCAGGCCCTGCCGGCGACGGTCGAGATCGCCGCCGACATCGTCGTCCACCTCGCCCGCCGGCTCGGCGAGCGGTAGGGCACCTCCGCCGCCCGGCGGTGCTTTTCCGGCAATTCACCCACCGTCGTGTCCACCTTGCGCAGTCACCGTTGTACCGGTTGTGACGGCAACGGTGAACGGCCGGCCACAGTGGCAGGTCAGGTGGGCACGACGCGAGAACGACCGGCGGCAGCGGGCGTACGAGGCCGCGCTCGGCAGCTGGCTCCGGCGCGAGGACCAGCTGATCCGGCTGCGGATCGAGGCCGCCGGATTCCTGGGGTGCACCCAGCCCCGCACCGGCCTACCGGTGGCGCTCGCCGACGACGAGGTGGTCTACCGCGTGCTGCCGGCCGCCGAACTGGTCGAGGCGGAAGCACGGCACCTGCGCGGGCTGCCCGCGCCCGCGCTGACCCTCGCCACCGGGGCGGTCGACCCGACGACCCACCCGCTGCCGGCCGGCCTGCGGCTGGTCGACACCGGGATGGCGGTCGTGACGGACCGGCGGGTCGCCTTCGCCGGGCGGGCCGGGCGGCGCGAGTGGACCCACACCGAGGTACGGGGGCCGGCCCACCACCCGGAGGTCCCGATCACGCTCCTGCCCACCGTGGACGGCCGCCGGCCGGCCGGGCTGCGGGTGCCGGCCGCCGCGGCGGTGAACTTCCGCTTTTACCTCACCCTCGCCTTCGCCACCGCCACCGGCGCGCGGGCGGCCATCGTCCCTCAGGTCGACGCCCTGCTCGCGACCCACCGCGCGGCCCGGCCGACCGCGCCCTCCCCGGTGCCGCCCGAGGCGGCGCCCGCTCCCCTGCTGCGCCCCGAACGGCTGGCCGCCGCGGGCGCCGTCGCCGTCGCGTTGACCATCGGCGCGCTGGCCGCCGGCACGGTGAACGCCCCGGCGGGAAGGCCGTACCGGGCGGACCCGGGACCGAACGGGGCCGCCGCGAGCCGGGACGGCCGGCTCGTGCTCGACGGCGGGTTCCCGGGCACGCCCGCCGGCAGCCCCACGGGCGGCGCGGTCCCGTCGCCGACCAGCACGCCGGGGTCCCGACCCCCGGCCGGTGTCGCCGACGCGGACGGCCCGGCCCGGCGGGAGACAGGGGCGGCGATCCGGTCGGCCGCGCCGGCCGCAGCGGTCTCCGAGCCGGTACGGAGCGCCGGTGCCCGGCCGTCCGCCGTCACGCCGGCGACCACGCCCCCGGCGGCCACCACACCGCCACCGGCCGCCACGCCCAGCCCCGGCGGCCCGGCGCCGTCGACCGGTCCGACGGCGGGCCTGCTCTGCCAGCAACCCCTTCAGCTGCCGCTGGTCGGATCGCTCCTGTGCCCGGGCTCGTGACGTTCGCGCGCCGCCGGCCCCCGGTCTGAGCGCCCCGCCGGCCGCTCTTCCGTTCGGTGCGCCCACGGGCTACGGTCGCTGTCACACCGCCAGTGTTGGGTCGCAGCGCCGCGACAGCGGAAGGGGTCGCCATGACGATCAGCCACATCAGCATCGGTGACGGGCCGCACAAGGTGCTGGCCCTGCACGGCTGGTTCGGATCGGCGCGGGGCTGGGGCGGGCTGCCCGAGCTGATCGACACCGACCGTTTCACCTGGGCGTTCCTGGACTACCGCGGGTACGGTGCCCGCACCGAGGTGGCCGGCGAGCACAGCATCGCCGAGATCTCCCGCGACGCGCGGGACCTCGCCGACGCCCTCGG
This sequence comes from Micromonospora solifontis, assembly GCF_003725545.1. Classification (GTDB taxonomy): domain Bacteria; phylum Actinomycetota; class Actinomycetes; order Mycobacteriales; family Micromonosporaceae; genus Micromonospora; species Micromonospora solifontis. The sequence continues at coordinate 58,940 of NZ_RJLN01000030.1, forward strand.
CTGGGACACCTTCTCCGTGGTCGGACACTCCATGGGCGGCAGCGCCGCCCAACGGGTCCTGGCCGACGCGCCCGGGCGGGTGGACCGCCTCGTCGGCATCAGCCCGGTGCCGGCCGGCGGGGTGCCGTTCGACCTGCAGAGCTGGGCGCTGTTCGACGGCGCCGCCGCCGACCCGGACAAGCGCCGCGCCATCATCGACCTCACCACCGGCAACCGGCTGTCCGGACGGTGGCTCGACGCCATGGTGCGGTTCTCCCTCGACAACTCGACCCGCGAGGCGTTCGGCGCGTACCTGGCCGCCTGGGCGCGGACCGACTTCACCGACGAGGTGAAGGGCAACCCGGTGCCGGCCCTCGCCGTGGTCGGCGAGCACGACCCGGCGCTGGGCGCCGACACGATGCGCGAGACGTGGCTGCGGCACTACCCCAACGCCCGCCTCGAGGTGCTCGCCAACGCGGGCCACTACGCGATGTACGAGACCCCGGTCCGGCTGGTCACGGTGCTCGAGGAGTTCCTCGGGCAGTGAGCGTCGACCCGGCACCCCTGGTCGACCCCCGCACCTACGTCGACGGCGTCCCGTACGACCTGCTCGCCGAGCTGCGCGCGGCCGCGCCGGTGGTGTGGGTGGACGAGCCGCCGCTGCTCGGGCTGCCCGGCGGCCCGGGCTTCTGGCTGGTGCTGCGGCACGCCGACGTGACGGAGGTGCTCAAGCAGCCCGGGCTCTTCTCGTCCCGGCTCGGCGCCACCCAGATCCGCGACCCGGCCACCCCGGCGGACCTCGACTACGTCCGCCGGATGATGCTCAACATGGACCCGCCGGAGCACGGTCGGCTGCGCCGGCCGGTGGCCCGCTCGTTCACCCCGCGCGCGGTCGCCGCCCTGGAGGCGTCGATCCGGGCCAACGCGGCGGCGCTGGTCGACCGGGTGATTGGCGACGCCGACGAGGGCACCTGCGACTTCGCCCGTGACCTCGCCGCCGACCTGCCGCTGCTCACCCTCGCCGACGTGCTCGGTATGCCGGAGCCCGACCGCTGGCTGCTCTACGACTGGTCGAACCGGGTGATCGGCTTCCAGGACCCGGACTACGCGGTGTCGGCCGCGTTCGACCCGGAGGCCGGCACCCCGGCGGCTCGGGAGGCGCTGCGGCACCGGCCGGCCCCGGACGCCGACGGCCGGATGCCGGACCCGCGGACCCGGGCCGGGATGGCCGACCTCTACGCGTACGCGCACCTGCTCGCCGAGTCGAAACGCCGCGACCCGGGGCCGGACGTGATGTCCATCCTGCTCGCCCAGCGGGGCGAGGACCGGCTGACGGTGGACGAGTTCGAGAACATGTTCTGGCTGTTCGCCGTGGCCGGCAACGAGACGATCCGCAACGGCCTGCCGGGCGCGATGATCGCCCTGCTGGAGCACCCGGACGAGCTGGCCCGGCTGCGCGACGAGCGGGCGCTGTTCGACACCGCCGTCGACGAACTGCTGCGCTGGTGGACGCCGGTGATGGTGTTCCGGCGCACCGCCACGGCCGACACCACCGTCGCAGGCGTACCGGTGCGGGCCGGGGACAAGGTGGTGGTCTCGTTCGCCTCGGCCAACCGCGACGAACGCGTCTTCGCCGAGCCCGACCGGCTCGACCTCACCCGCCAGCCCAACCCGCACCTGGTCTTCGGTTACGGACCGCACTTCTGCCTCGGCGCGCACCTGGCCCGCTGCCAGCTCCGCGCGCTGTTCGAGGCGCTGCTCGCCCGCACCTCGACCCTCACGTACGCGGGCCGGCCCGCCTACCTGCGGTCGAACTTCCAGCGCGGCGTGAAGCGCCTGCCGATCCGGTGGCGGCGGCGCTGACCGGTCACCCGGGGAGTACCGTCCGCTCGCGGCGCTCGCCGGCGGGCTACGAGCCGGAACCCGCGTCCTGAGCGACGGTCAGCCGCCGGCGGGACGAACGTGGTCCCGCCACGAGTGCCGGGGCTGGTAGCCGAGCACCCGGCGGGCCTTGTCGATGCTCAGCAGCGTCTCGTGCTCGCCCAGCTCCCGGCGGATCTCGACGCCCGGGTAGACCTCGGCCATCAGGCTGGCACTCGACCGGCTCATCACGGTGTCGGCGTTGGCGATGATGAAGACGTCCGCGCCCGGCCGGTCGTGAGCCAGCGCCCGCTCGACCGCCTGGGCCCCGTCCCGGGCGTCGATGTAGCCCCACAGGTTCCATCGGCGCAGCCGCGGGTCGGCGTCGAAGGACGGGAACGCCGCGTAGTCCTCGACGTCCATCACGTTGGAGAAGCGCAGACCCACCATGACCAGCTCCGGGTCCCAGCGGCAGAAGTGCCGCGCCATCTCCTCCTCGAGCGCCTTGTTCAGCGAGTAGGTCGACTCCGGGCGCGGCGGGTACTCCTCGTCGACCGGCGCGTACGGCGGTGGGGTGTCGAAGGGCAGCCCGAGCACCGTCTCGCTGGACGCCCACACCACCCGCTTGATCCCCGCGGCCCGGGCCGCGGCGAAGACGTTGTACGTCGCCGCGGAGTTGTTCGCGAAGGTGGCCGCGTTCGGCATCAGGCCCGGCGCCGGGACCGCCGCCAGGTGCACGACCGCCTCGACCCTGCCGGCGTGCTCGTCGGCGCCGCCGGTGAGCGCCTCCACCACCTGCCCGTAGTCGGTCAGGTCGACGAGGAGGAACTCGCCGTCGACGGCGCGCGGGTCGCGCCCGCCGGCGCGGTCCACCGCCAGCACGTCGACGCCCAGCCCGCGCAGGTGCGCGACCACCGTGCGGCCGAGCTTGCCGGTGGCGCCGGTGACGACGACGCGCCCGGGCAGGACGGACCCGGCACCACGCTCGGTCATGGTCACCTCTCCTCCGCTTGGTGGTTCAGCCGGCGGCGGCCGCCGTTGAGCAGCTCAGCGTAGCCGGACCGGCGCGGGCGCGGTCGACACGGTGGCCCGCCCCGACACGGCGGCCGGGCGGTGACACCACTCACACCGCGGACCGGCTCCCCGCGCGGTGCGCGGGAAAAGCGGGTGCCGCGCCGAGGGAGGACGACCTAGCTTCGCAGTCATGCGACCACTCGACGAGAAGGACATCCGGGCGTCCTTCGTCAACTGCAGCAAGGGCGAGGCGAGCCGGATCCGCATGCCCCCGGGCCTCGCGGAGGGTGGGTTGCCCTGGGGCGACCTGGACTTCCTCGGCTGGACCGACCCCGGTGCCCCGCTGCGGGCGCTGCTCGTCGTGCCGAGCGGGGACGGGCTCACCGGCATCGTGCTGCGGCGCCCGGAGGCGCGCAGGACGACCGCCGTGCGGTCGAGCATGTGCCGGATCTGCCTCACCGACCACACCTCGTCCGGCGTGGCGCTGTTCGTCGCGCCGCTGGCCGGGCCCGCGGGCCGGAAGGGCAACACGGTCGGCGAGTACATCTGCGCCGACCTCGCCTGCTCGCTCTACGTCCGGGGCAAGCGGCAGCCGAAGATGCGGCTGGTCCGCCGGGAGGAGACCCTGACCCTCCAGGAGCGGATCGACCGGGCGATGGCCAACCTGACGGCCTTCGCCGACCGCGTCGCCCTGGGCTGACCCGCGCCGGTACCGCTCGGCTCGTTCGGGGCCGGGGTGCGCGCCCGGCCGTGGCCCGGGCGTGTGAGGATGCGGCGCATGCGTGCCGTGATCTTCGACGAGTTCGGTGCCCGACCGCAGGTCCGTGACGTGCCGGACCCGGAGCCACCGGCCGGGGGCGCGGTCGTCCGCGTCGAGGCGACGGGGCTGTGCCGCAGCGACTGGCACGGCTGGCGGGGACACGACCCGGACATCCGCCCGCCGCACGTCCCCGGGCACGAGTTCGCCGGTGTGGTCACCGCGGTCGGCGCAGGCGTCCGCAACTGGCGGCCCGGCGACCGGGTCACCGCGCCCTTCGTCTGCGCCTGCGGGCAGTGCCCGACCTGCCTGGCCGGCGACCAGCAGGTCTGCGAACGGCAGGCGCAGCCCGGCTTCACCCACTGGGGCTCCTTCGCGGAGTACGTGGCGGTGCGGCACGCCGACGTCAACCTGGTCCGGCTCCCCGACGAGCTGGACCATCCGACCGCGGCGGCGCTCGGCTGCCGGTTCGCCACGGCGTTCCGGGCCGTGGTCGGCCAGGGGCGGGTGGCCGCCGGCGAGTGGGTGGCGGTGCACGGCTGCGGCGGGGTGGGCCTGTCCGCGGTGATGATCGCGGCGGCGTGCGGCGCACTCGTGGTGGCCGTCGACGTCGCCCCCGGCGCGCTCGACCTCGCCCGGCGCTGCGGAGCGACGGTCTGCCTGGACGGCGGTGCGCTCACCGGGTCGGGCGAGGTGGCCGCGGCCGTCCGGGAGGCCACGGGCGGCGGCGCGCACCTGTCCCTCGACGCGCTCGGCAGTCCCGCCACCTGCGTCGCCTCGATCGAGGGCCTACGGCGGCGCGGACGCCACGTGCAGGTCGGGCTGCTGCCCGCCGCCCAGGGCCGCCCGGCCCTGCCGATGGAACTCGTCATCGCGTACGAGCTGGAGGTGCGCGGCAGTCACGGCATGCCCGCGCACGCCTATCCGGAGCTGCTCCGACTGGTCAGCGCCGGGGTGCTGCGTCCCGGCGAGCTGATCACCCGCACCATCGGTCTCGCCGAGGTGCCCGACGCGTTGACCACGATGGACCGACCCGGGCGGGATGTGTCTCATCCGGCCGCGCTGAGCGGCGCCCCGGCGGGGCCGTCGCCGGCCGGCGGCACCACGGGGTCGATCGGGGTGAGCACACCGCAGGCGTCCTCGACGGCCTGGGCCGCGGCGAGGGCCGTGAGGTCGCCGAACCGGCGGGCGGTGAACTGCGCGCCGACGGGCAGCCCGTACGCCATCCCGCAGGGGACGACCGCCGCCGGCAGGCCCATCAGGTTGGCTGGCAGCATCGGACGGAGCAGGTCGAGGGCGCCGCGCAGCCCGTCCAGCGAGGCGATGTCGGCGTCGTGGTCGGGCGGTGGGGTGGCGCCGGTCGGGGTCAGCAGGACGTCCCAGTCCGACAGGAAGCGGTGCCAGCGCAGCTCGGTGGCGTGTCGTTCGAGGTACAGCGCCGTCACGGTCGCCGAGTTGAGCGGCGGCACCAGCTCCTGGGCGTACGTGAGGTAGGCCTTCGAGCCGCCGGCGAGGACGCCCTCCAGGGCCGGCAGCAGCACCCGGAAGTCGTTCATCACCAGCGCCGACCAGATGTCCAGGATGCGCTCGTACCCGGTCGGGGCGGCCTCCTCGACGATGTGCCCGGCGGCGGCCAGGCGGTCGGCGGCGGCGCGGACGGCGGCCGCGATGGCCGGGTCGACGTCGCAGCCGGCCGGTTCGGCGGCGACGGCGACGCGCAGCCGGGCGTCCGGGTCCGGGGCGGTCAGCGTGACGGGCAGGGCCAGGGGGTCGCGCGGGTGCGGCCCGGCGACGGCCAGGAGGGCGGCCCGGACGTCGGCGACCCGCCGGGCCAGCACACCCTGGCCCAGCATGAGCTGGTACGTGATGAGCGCCTCCTCCGGCGGGACGGAGGAGGCGTGCGGCACCACGCCGGTGGACGCCTTGATGGCCGCGATCCCGCAGCGGTTGGCGGGGTCGCGGACCGAGCCGCCGACGTCGTTGCCCACGCCGAGCGGGGACATGCCGCTGGCGATGGCGGAGGCCTCGCCGCCGCTCGACCCGCCGGCCGTGACGGCGGGGTCCCACGGGTTGTGGGTGCGGCCGTGCAGGGACGAGTCGGTGTGCCCGCGCGCCCCGAAGTCGGGCATGTTGGTCCGGGCGAAGGGGATCGCGCCGGCCGCCCGAAGCCGCTCGACCAGGGGCGCGTCGCGTGGTGCCAGGGCCTGGCTGAGCGCCGCCGCGCCGTGCGTGGTGGCGCACCCGGCGACGTCGATGCACTCCTTGATGGTGACCGGCACGCCGTGCAGCGGGCCGACCGGCTCCCCGGCGGCCACCGCCCGGTCGGCGGCGTCCGCGGCGGCCGTGGCGTTCTCGTCGAGGCCGACCACGGCGTTGAGGTGGCCGTTGACCTCCTCGATCCGCGCCCGGAGCGCGTCGAGCACGGCGCGGCTGGTCGTCTCCCCGGCGCGGATCGCGGCGGCGATCTCCAGCGCCCCCATCCGCCACAGTTCCGTCATGCGCGGCCTCCCGGTGTGCGGCTGACGCCACTGTAGACCAACGGCCATCCACTGGATACATCTTCGTCCACAGCGGATGCACATTCGCCGGGCGCCGCCGAATCCCGGCAGGTGTAGGAAATTTTCGCCGCAGGCGTTGACGTCGGTCAATCTCCGCCAGCACAATAGCCAGCCATATCGACATCCATCGTTGTCGATGACGCGCTAGGGAGGAGGTATCCATGGCAGCTCTACGCGGCGAGATGTCGTGGTTCTGCTGCGGCAACGCCTGGGGCCCCTGCGGCTCGACCGGGCACGGCGCCTGCGGCACCTGCAACTCGGGCAACTACCAGCACGCCTGGCCCAACACCTCGGACGCCTGCTACGCCATCACCCACCCCGACACCTGCGGGCTCGGCATGAGCCGGCGCGGTTGCGGGTTCCGGCACTACACCACCAACCTCTGCAACGGCGCCCGGGTCGGCACCACCATCGCCGACTGCGGGCCGCAGACCGACCTGTTCTGCGGCGAGACCACCTGCTGCGGCTCGGCCTGCGGCAGCAACCGGATCATCGACCTGACCCCCGCGGCGTTCAGCGCGATCGCCAGCCTCTCCGTCGGGCTCCGGCCCTGCTCGGTCGACATCGTCTGAACAGGAGGATCGGCCATGCCCCACACCCTGGACCGGCGACGACTGCTCGCCACCGCCGCGCTGGGCGGCGTGGTGGGCGCCACCGGACTCGGCTCACTCGCCCCCGAGGCCGCCTTCGCCGCCGAGGCGGCGGCCGTCGAACCCGGTGCGCCGGACCCCAACTTCGTCGAGGGCCGGATCAGCAAGATCTCCGGCCACCTGCTGCTGGTCACCGGCTCGGACACCGTACTGCACTCGATCCGGGTCACCGACGGCACGAGCATCTGGAAGCTGCACCCGAGCACCTTCGACCAGGTGGCCGTGGGCGACGGGCTGTACGCCCGCGGCGTCCGCCTGCCCGACGGGACGCTCGCCGCCGACTCCGTCTGGGTCAACATCGTCAACCTGCACGCGCACATCGCCGCGGTCGGCCGCAACGTCCTGCACCTGGACCACATGGGCCGGCGGATCGTCGCGCACGTCGTGCCCGGCCGGTCCGCCGCGGTCTACAACGGCACCCCGGCGGTCAGCGACCTGTCGCTGCTGAAGGTCGGCCGGCACGTCCAGGTGCTCGGCGCCTGGCACCCGGACACCAACGAGATCGACATCGCCACCGTCTACGCCGCCGCCTGACCGGCGCCGCCCGGGCGACGCGGGCCGCTCCGCGCCCGGGCGGCGCCCACCGGCCAACCCGATGGGAGGAAACCCATGATCGACATGATCGCGGCGCTGCAACCGCCGGTCCTCGGCGCGGTGCTGATCTGGTCCGCCCGCGTCAAACTGTTCAGCCGGCACGCCCCGGCCGCCGCCCAGCGCACGGCGCTGCCCCGGCTGCTCGGGCAACGCCGGGCGCTGCCCGCGTACCGGCTGCTCGGCGGGGTCGAGCTGACCGTGGGGACACTGCTCCTGCTGCCACCCGTACGGCGACCGGCGGCCGCCGCCGCGGCGCTGCTGGCCGTCGGCTTCCTCGCCTACCTGACGTACGCCCGCCGCGCCGCCCCCGCGTCCTCCTGCGGCTGCCTGAGCGCCCGGGCGACC
>NZ_RJLN01000031.1 GCF_003725545.1 Micromonospora solifontis
ACCGGCACCGACCCGGCCACCACGCCGGCCTCCTGGGAGCCGCGGCCCGTCGAGGAGGGCACCCGGCTGATCCTGGTCCGGCACGGCGAGACCGAGCACACCGTGCAGAAGCGCTACTCGGGACGCGGCGACGTCCCGCTCACCGACCGGGGGCGGGCCCAGGCCGCGGCCACCGCCGCCCGGGTGGCCGCGCTGGCGCCGTCCGTCGCGGCCGTGGTCAGCTCGCCGCTGTCCCGGTGCACGGCGACCGCCGAGGCGGTCGCCGCGCTGGTCGGCAACCCACCGGTACGCCCCGACGACGACCTGATCGAGTGCGACTTCGGGGTCTGGGAGGGACGCACCTTCGCCGAGGTACGCGAGGGCTGGGCGGGCGAGCTGGACGCCTGGCTCGCCTCCCCGAGGATCGCCCCGCCGCAGGGCGAGTCGTTCGCCGCCGTCGCCGAGCGGACCGGCCGGGCGGTCGAGCGGCTGCGGGACGCGTACCCGGGGGAGACGGTCGTGGTGGTCTCCCACGTCTCGCCGATCAAGCTGGTGCTGCGCGACGCCCTGGCCGCCGGTGACGCCTTCCTGCACCGGCTCTACCTGGACACCGCCGGCGTCTCGGTGCTGGACCTGTACCCCGACGGCGGCGTCGCGGTCCGCTCGGTGAACGACACCGCCCACCTGACCGGGCTCTGAGCATCGAGGTCCCTGGGAGCCGCACCGGCCGAGGACGAGCGCTCCTGTTCGGGCCGCTTTCGAGCTGATGTCGGCAACGACTCGCCGGGGCGGATGGCGCGCGCGGCGATCCGGCGCCGGGACGGCCCCGGGCCTGTTGAGTCGTTCGTGACATCAGCTCCACAGGCGGCGGCAAGGGGGCCCAGCCGACCGGGCCGGAGCAGGCCAAGGGGATGACGCCGGCCGTTCGGCGCACGCGGGCCGCCGCTCGGCGCATCACCGTCGTCCGGCTGAACGTGACCGCGCTCACAGGGTCGTAGCCTCCGGCCGTCACATGGCGAGTTACGACTTTCCCGGAGGTGTGTCACATGGCTGCACCAGAACCGGAGGCGCCGACAACGGCGCGATCCAGGGCGAAGGACCACAGCCCCTGGAACTGGTTGCTCTTCCTACCGATCGTGGTGCCGCTGATCCCGGCCTTCTTCAACGCCGACTCACCCCGGCTGTTCGGGTTTCCGCGTTTCTACTGGCTGCAACTGGCCTGGATCATTCTCGGCGTGGCCACCACCACGCTGGTCTACCAGATGACGAAGAAGCGGGGTGACCGCTGATGTGGCGCGACCACCTCACCGAGATCATCGTCTTCACGCTGCTCTTCCTGCTGGTCAGTGCGATGGGATTCGTGGCGGCCCGGTGGCGGGCCCCGCGCGACATGGCGCACCTGGACGAGTGGGGGCTGGGCGGGCGCAACTTCGGCGGCTGGATCACCTGGTTCCTGGTCGGCGGTGACCTCTACACCGCCTACACCTTTGTGGCGGTGCCGGCGCTGATTTTCGGGGCCGGCGCGATGGGCTTCTTCGCCGTGCCGTACACGATCGTCATCTACCCGATGGTGTTCCTGGTGCTCTGCCGCCTCTGGTCGGTATCCCACCGGCACGGCTACGTCACCCCGGCGGACTTCGTCCGCAACCGCTTCGACTCCCCGATCCTCGCGCTGCTGGTCGCGATCACCGGCATCGTGGCGACCATGCCGTACATCGCCCTGCAGTTGGTCGGCATCGAGTCGGTGCTCAAGACGATGGGCGTGACCGGCGACAACGCGCTCGCGCGGCACCTGCCGATCATCATCGCGTTCGCCATCCTGGCCGCGTACACGTACCAGTCCGGGCTGCGCGCTCCGGCGCTGATCGCCTTCGTCAAGGACTCGCTGATCTACATCGTGATCCTGGTCGCGGTCATCTACCTGCCGTACAAGCTCGGCGGCTGGGGGAGCATCTTCGACGCGGCGGACGCGAAGTTCAAGGCGTCCCCCGCACCGGGGGACGGCATCCTGCTCAACGCCAACAACCAGCTCCAGTACGTCACCCTGGCGTTCGGCTCGGCGCTGGCGCTGTTCCTCTACCCGCACAGCATCACCGGAGTGCTGGCCAGCCGGAACCGCGACGTGATCAAGCGGAACATGTCCGCGCTGCCGGCGTACAGCCTGCTGCTCGGGTTGATCGCGCTGCTCGGCTACATGGCGATCGCGGCGAAGGTGAAGCCGCTGCCGGGAGCCTCGGCGGGCAGTGTGGACAGCAACACCGTGGTGCCGCTGCTGTTCGACCAGCAGTTCCCGGACTGGTTCGCGGGCGTCGCGTACGCGGCCATCGGCATCGGCGCGCTGGTGCCGGCGGCGATCATGTCGATCGCGGCGGCGAACCTGTTCACCCGCAACATCTACAAGGAGTACCTGAAGCGCGACGCCAGCCCGGCGCAGGAGGCGCAGATCTCGAAGATCACCTCGCTGCTGGTCAAGGTGGGCGCGCTGGCGTTCATCATCTTCCTCGACCCGCAGTTCTCCATCGACCTGCAGCTCATCGGTGGCGTGATCATCCTCCAGACGCTGCCGGCGGTGGCGCTGGGCCTCTACACCCGCTGGTTCCACCGCGGCGCGCTCATCGCCGGCTGGGTGGCCGGCATGGGCATGGGCATGTGGATGCTCTACCAGATCGGCAACCCGGCCACCGGCAAGAAGCACTTCGCCGGCTCGGCGTTCCCGCTCTCCGAGTTCGGCTTCGACACCAAGAAGACGATCTACGTCGGGATCGTGGCGGTGCTGGTCAACCTGGCCGTGGCCGCGCTGCTCACCCTGGTCCTGCGGGCGGCGAAGGTGGCCGACGGGGTGGACGGCACCACCCCGGACGACTACTTCGCCGACGAGGGCGACCCCCGGGTCACCCCCGGCACCGAACGCGACGCCGACTCCGCCCGGGAGCCCGTCGCCTGAACCCACGAGGCCCCCGGTGTGCCGATCGCGCGGCGCCCCGGGGACCTCGTCGTGTGCTCAGCGGGGCCGGTTGCGCGCGTCCAGGGCCTCGTTGAGGCGGTGCAGCAGGTCGGCGAGGGTGCCCCGGTCGTCGGGGGACCAGTTGGCCAGGATGTCGCCGTAGAGCCGGGTGCGGGCCGCCTGCACCGCGGCCATCCGCTGCAGGCCGGCGGGGGTGGGCGAGATCACGGTGCCGCGCCCGTCGGCCGGGTCGGGGGTACGCGCGATCAGGCCGTCCCGGTGCATCGCGGAGACCTGCCGGGTGACCGTGGAGCCGTCCAGGTTCAGCCGGGCGGCCAGGGCCGACACGTTCTGCGGGCCGGCCTTGTCCAGGTGCCGCAGGATCACGTACGCGGCGCGGTCCAGCACCCGGTGCTCGGCGGTGCCGGTGGCCCGGCGGGTCGCCTCGCCCAGCCGCATGAGCAGCGCGACCTCCGTCTCGATCCGGCCGAGTGTGATCTCTTCCGCAGTGGCGTCGTCGCTCATAGCTGTATGATACAACTGAATTACCTGTACGATACAGCTATCTGGGAGGCGCGGAGTGGATCGGCGATCCGAACCCAACCGCAGTGCCATCTACGCCACCACGCTGGTGGCCTTCCTCGCCATCGCCGGCATCGCCGTGGTGGACCCGATCCTGCCCGCCATCGGCGAGGCCATCGGGGTCACCGCCTGGCAGGTCGAGCTGCTGTTCACCGCGTACATCGCGGTGATGGCGGTCGGCATGATCCCGGCGACCCTGGCCAGCGGGAGGTTCGGCTTCAAACCCGTGCTGATCACCGGCGTCTCGGTGGTCGGCCTGGCCGCGATCCTCGCCTCGTTCAGCAACGACATCGTGCAGCTCTCCGCGCTGCGCGGCGTCTGGGGACTGGGCAACGCGATGTTCTTCGCCACCGCCATGGTGGTGCTGGTCAACCTCGCCAACGACCGGGAATGGGTGGTCGGCCTCTTCGAGACCGCGCTCGGCCTCGGCTTCGCCGTCGGCCCGCTGCTCGGCGGCCTGCTCGGCGAGGTGAGCTGGCGGCTGCCCTTCTTCGTCTGCGGCGTGTTCATGGTGCTGGCGCTCGCCGTCGCCGCGCGCAAGCTGCGCGAGCCGGCCCGCAAGCAGGCCCCGGTACGCGTCGGCCAGATCTTCTCCACCTACCGCAAGCCGGCGTTCATCACCCTCTGCGTGGTCACCGCCGCCTACAACTTCGTCTTCTTCGTGGTGCTCGGCTACACCCCGCTGTACCTGCACCTCGACGTCATCCCGCTGGGGCTGGCCTTCACCGGCTGGGGCCTCGGCCTGGCCGCCGGCATCCTGCTCGTCGGCCACCGGCTGGCGCACCGGATCGGCGCGGTGCAGACCGTCGGTGTGGCCATCGCCGGCCTGCTGGTCTGCATGGTCCTCTTCGCCACCTCCACCGGCACCGCCATGTCGCTGGTGGTCCTGGTGCTCGCCGGCCTGTTCATGGGCCTGGCCAACGCCAACCTCACCGACCTGGCGCTCGGCCTCGGCTCCAGCGACCGGCGGGTCGCCACCGGCGCGTTCAACCTGGTGCGCTGGGGCGCCGCCGCACCGGCCCCGATCATCGCCGGCAAGCTCGCCGAGCACGGGCTGGCCCTGCCGTTCTGGGTCGGCTTCGGGGTGCTCGCCGTCGGCGTGCTGGTCTACCTCGCCTTCGCGCACGTGATGGCCGCCGGCTACGGCGAGCGGGTGCTCTGGTCGCGGTGGAACTCGGCCGCCCGGCGCAACGAGCACGCCCCCGAGGAGCCGGTCGGCGAGGCGTACTGAGCCCGGGCGGCTCAGCGCAGGGCGCGGTAGAGCAGGTAGAGACCGATCACCGTGCCGAACACCACGATCATGGCCTTCAGCAGCACCGGCGGCAGCCGGCGGACCAACCGGGCGCCCGCGTACCCACCGACCAGGGTGGCCGGCGCGACCACCGCGACCGCCGCCCAGTCCACCGGGCCGAAGAGCGAGAACACCACCAGCGTGGTCAGCCCCACCACGGCGGAGAGCAGATTCTTGATCGCGCTCACCCGGGCCAGGGTGGTGTCCAGCACCAGGGCCAGCCCGGCCACCAGCATCACGCCGAGCGCGGCGCCGAAGTAACCGCCGTACACCGAGCCGAGCCCGACCATCGCCTGGACCGTGACCGTCCGGCGGCGCGGGCTGAGGTCGGCCGGGTGGCCGACCAGCCGGCGCAGCGGATCCTGGAAGGCGAGCACGGCGGTCGCGCCCAGCACCAGGAACGGCACCACCAGTTCGAACGCCCGCGCCGGGGTGGCCAGTAGCAGCACGCAGCCGACCAGCGTGCCCGCGATCGTGGTGGGGATCAGCAGCGCCACCCGGCGGGCCGGCGGCAGATCCGGGTAGCTGCCCGCCACACTCGCCACGTAGCCGGGGAAGACCGACACCGAGTTGCTGACGTTCGCCGGGACCGGGGGCAGGCCGGTGGCGATCAGTGCCGGGAAGGTGATCAGGGAGCCGCCCCCGGCCACCGCGTTCACCGTGCCCGCGGCGAGACCGGCGGCGAGCAGGAGCGCGGCGTCGGAGAGGTTCATGGTTACCGGAGGCTAGTACGACCGGGCCGGAACTCAACTTTTCGCTACCCTGCCGCGTCGTTCCCTGCGACCGGACCGCACGAAGGGAGCGAGCCGTGCATCGTCACGACGGGGGGTCGGCCGGTGGATGACCCGGAGTTCCGCGAGTTCGTGCAGGCCCGCTACACGGACCTGCTGCGCACCGCGTACCTGCTGACCGGCAACCGGGACGCCGCGCAGGACCTGGTGCACGAGGCGCTGCTGAAGGTGATGCGGCACTGGCGGCGGGTCGACGAACCGATCGCGTACGTGCGGCGGGCCATGGTGAACGAACGGACCAGCCGCTGGCGGCGGGTCGGGCTGCGCGAACTGCTCACCTCGACGGTGCCGGACCGGGCCGGCCCGGACAGTACCGACGGGGTGGCCGTCCGGGACGAACTGCTCGCCGCGCTGGACCGGCTGCCGGTCCGGATGCGCACCGTGCTGGTGCTGCGCTACTGGGAGGACCTGCCCGAGGCGGAGGTGGCCGCGGTCATGGACTGCTCCCTCGGCACGGTGAAGAGCCAGGCGGCCCGCGGGCTGGCCCGGCTGCGCGAGGTGCTGGCGGCGTCGCGGCCGAAGATGGCCGGCGGATTGCTGGGGGAGCGGGCATGAGTGTGGACGAACTGCGGGCCGGGCTGGCCCGGATCGCCGGCACGGTGGTGCCGGACCCCGACCCGTACACGCTGGTGCTGCGGCACGCACGGCGGCGCCGGCGGCGCCGGTTCGCCGGCCTGGTGGCGGCGGTGGCCGCGCTCCTCGCGGCGGCGCTGACCGCGCCCGTGGCGCTCACCGCCGCCGACCGGCACGACCGGGCCGACGACCTGCCGCTCGGCCACGGCCATCCGGTCGACTCGCCGTGGGGTTGGCGCCTGCTCGACTCGCCGACCCGGGGCAGCCTGGCCGGGGACAAAGCCTTCCTGGCCGAGGTGGTCCGGCTCTTCGACCGCCGGCGCGCGGAGCTGCGCATGGCCGCGGACCTGCCGACGGTGAAGGTGCTCTTCGCCGACGACTCCGCCGGTGTCCGGCAGGTGGTCGTGGCGTACCGCTCGGCGACCGCCGCGGCACTGGTCAGCCGGGAGGGCCCGGTGGGAGCGTCCCCGGTCCGACTGCTGGGCGGCGACGGGATGAGCAACGGACGGGCGGACCCGTTCAGCCTGCTCACCGCCGTCGCCGGCACGGTCGGCGACCAGCGGCAGTGGTTGCTCGGCCTCGCCCCGGCCGGCTGCCGCATCTCCCTCGGCCGCGCCGCGTACGCCGGGCAGTCCACCCTGCGCCGGACCTGGCAGCTGGTGAACACCGACGGGTACGTCCTGCTCGAGCAGGACGTGGCCGGCGGCTGGTGGCGGGTCGAGTGCGACGGCAGGATCCGCCACGAGGGCCCGATCTGGGTCGCCGACACGGAGGGGCGCGGCAACGCCGACGGGTCGTATCCGACCGACGGCCGCTGGGCGCCGGCCGCCGACCCGCCCAACCCCACCGTGGCCCGGCAGGCCGGCCGGGTCTACCGGGCCCTGGCCGGCCAGGCCGGCCTGATCGACGCCGGGCCGGTGATCCGCTGGTCCGGCCGGCTCGACGCCGCGGGCGGCGAGGCGGTGCTGCTCGCCGCCGTCGCTCGGGTGGGCCCCACCCTGCTCCAGGTGGGCGGCACCGGCGCCGCTCCGCTGGTGGCCGACGCCACGGCCCGGGATCCCGCCCCGACCGACACGGTGCCGGCTCCGGAGCCGTTGCGGTCGCCGCTGGTCAGCACCGGATACGGCCCGGCGTACGACCTGGTGGCGGCCCGGGTGCCGGTCCGCGACGGCGAACGGGCCGTGCTGGGCGGACAGTTGCTGGTGGTGCCGCGCAAGGGCGTGGTCCGGGTCGAGGCGGTCGTCGACGGCACGGTCCGGGCCAGCGCTCCGGTGACCGGCGGCGCCGCCCTGCTCACCCTGCCGGTCGGGAGCACGGTCACGCTGCGCGGGCTCGACCGGGACGGCGTGGTGCGCTGCTCGGGGCCGCTGCGCGAGCCGGCGGCGGGCGAGCGCCTCTTCAACGAGCCGCTCGTCTCCGCCTGGTAGACCGACGGCGCTCGGGCGGAAGCGGCCGGTCCTGGCCACTCCCGCCTGGCCCGCCGTCGGGCGCTCGGCGGTGCGGCTCGTCACCGTCGGCAGAGCGTCCGGACACGCCGCCGCAGGACCGGGCCGGCGCGGTATACCACCCGTATACTTCGTGGCATGGACACGACCATCAAGGTGGACGCCGAGGTGCGGGACCGGCTGACGGTGCTCGCCCGGGAGCGGGGTATCAGCATGCGCGACCTGGTGGCGGAGTTCGCGCGGGCGACGCCGACCCGGGAGGAACTCCGGGAGCGTGCCGCCAGGGCGGAGGCCTACCTACGGTCGCGTCTCGCGCCCCAGCTCGACGACGAGGACCTGGCCCGTGCTGAGGGCGTGTGGGCGGCCATCGAGTCGGGTGACGCACCGGAGAGCCTTGCCGAACCTCGCAGACGGGTCGCGTGAGGCGTGCACGGTGTCGTGTTCGACCACACCGCTCTGCTGGCGTTCGGGGCCGGCCATCAGCTCCTGTCGGCCCTGGTCGTTCGCGCGCACGGTGAGCACGGTAGGCGGCTGTTCGTGCCGGCCCTCTGCCTGGCCCGCGCCATTGCCCACCGTCCGGCGCTGGGCGAGCACATCGGCGCGCTACCGATGATCGATGTCGCCGAGCTGCGTTACTCGGGCGCGCTCGCCGTGGGGCAGCTGGTGAAGCAGGGCGTGGACTGGCAACTGGCCCACGCGGTGGTGGTCGGCCGCCCTGCCCCCGAGTGGCCCGAGGGCCGTCCGGTGCTGACCGAGTCGCCGAAGGCGTATGCCGGGCTGGGCGTCGTGACGATCGACATCGGCTGAGCGACCGCCGGGTGGGAAATGAGCGCGGTGACCGCGTCGTTAGGATGAGTGCGCGACGGACGAGTCGACCGGGCGGCCGCGTCGACGGGCTGCGGCCCGTCGCCGAGGAACGTCCGGACTCCACAGGGCAGGGTGGTTGCTAACGGCAACCCGGGGTGACCCGCGGGACAGTGCCACAGAAAACAGACCGCCGGCCCCGAAACGGGACGGTAAGGGTGAAACGGTGGGGTAAGAGCCCACCAGCATCCCGGGTGACCGGGATGGCTCGGTAAACCCCACCCGGAGCAAGGCCAAGAAAGGGCCGTCACCGCAAGATGACGACCCGCGCAGACGCTCGAGGGCTGCCCGCCCGATGTCTGCGGGTAGGCCGCTGGAGCCTGCCGGCGACGGCAGGCCGAGATGGATGGCCGCCGCCGGCGCGCCTTCGGGCCGCGTCGGTCACAGAATCCGGCGTACAGGTCGACTCGTCCGTCGCCCATCAGCTCAGCGCGCACCGAACCGGAACTCTCCGCGGATCACTACGCTCGGCGGGATGAGCGATCAGGGCTGGTTGGCTGACACCCGGACTTCCTATGACACGGTCGCGGTCGCCTACGCCGACCAGCTGCGTGACGTTCTCGCCGGCGAGCCCTACCTGCGGGGGAGCCTGGCGTTGTTCGCCGACATGGTGCACGCCACCGGCGGCGGCCCGGTGGCGGACGTGGGCTGCGGACCAGGGCAGGTCACCGCGCATCTCCGCACGTTGGGCGTCGACGCGTTCGGCATCGACCTCTCACCGGCAATGGTCGAGGTGGCCCGGCGGGATCATCCGGGGGTGCGGTTCGAGGTGGGCTCGATGACGGACCTGGACCTGGCCGATGCCTCGGTTGCCGGCCTGCTCGCGTTCTGGTCGCTGATCCATGTCCCCGACGACGCGATTCCCACGGTCTTCGGCCAGTTCTGGCGGGTGTTGCGTCCCGGCGGACCGTTGTTGATCGGCTTCCACGTCGGCGACGAATCGCGGCTGAAGACCCAGGGATACGGTGGTCACCCGATGAAGGTCCACGTCCACCGCCGCCAGCCTGGCCAGGTGGTGGCCCGGCTGCGCGACGCCGGATTCACGGTTGAGGCTCAGCTGCTGCTCGACCTGGACCAGGCCGTCCCAGGGGCCGTCATCTTCGCTCGCCGCCAGCCCTAGACCGACCGCGGCCCGTTCGAGGCCGCACCGGGCTCAGGTGCCGGGGACCGTCCCCACGCGGTGAAGCCGAGGCGGGCGTACCAGGCCACGGCGGCGTTCGCGTCGGCGGTGCGCAGGACCGGTGCCAGACGTTTCGTCATCCCTGCAGTGTGGACCTCCGGGACCGGCTACGGCAGGCGCGACTCCGGCAGGTCGAGCCAGGATGCCAGCGCCGCCAGCTCCGCGTGCACGGCCGCGGTCAGCTCCGGGGTGAACGGGACGTCCTGGTGGATCGCGTCCACCCGGAGCACCTTGCCCTTGCGGTCGGCCGTCACGTCGACCTTGCCGACCAGCCGGTCGTGGTGCAGCACCGGCAGGGCGAAGTAGCCCCAGCGGCGCTGCGCCTTCGGCACGTACATCTCCAGGCGGTAGTCGAAGTCGAAGAGTTCCAGCGCCCGCTTGCGGTCGTGGACCAGCCGGTCGAAGGGGGAGAGCAGGGCGGTGCGCCCGGCGAACGGCGCGCCGTCCAGCGCGGCCGGGTCGACCCGCCAGGGGCCGGACGTGCCCTCGATCTCCGCCGGCTCGCCGGCCTCGCCGACGACCAGGGGGCGGGCCACGCCGAGCGAGCGGAGCAGTCGTTCGTCGCGGGCCCGGCGGGCCTCCTCGGCCGGGACGGTGGGCGTGCCGGCCGGGTAGACCCGCTCGGCCAGGTCCCAGGTGCGCTGCCGGCCGATCCGGCCGGCGATGGCGATCTCGCCGCGCGCGGCGAGGAACTCCAGCATCTGGGTGACGTTGCGGTTGTTGGTCCAGCCGGTCGACGGCCACGGCACCACGCTGCGGTCCTCCACGTCCCGGCTGAGCAGCGGCCCGGCGTCGCGCAGCCGGTCGAGCACGTACCGGCGGAACGTGTCGTTGGCGGCCAGCCAGTCGCGGCGCCGGGGTTCCGGCGGCCAGGCCGCCATGTCGGCCAGGTGCAGCCGCAGGTCGGTCATCGGCCGGATCATCGCCCGGTGCTCGAACAGGGCCCGCTCGTCCTCCAGCGCCCGGGTCAGCTGCGCCGGCCGGTACGCGGCGCCGAGCCGGGTCCAGGCGACCAGGTCGGCGTTGGGCGCCACCGCGGCGGTCGGGTCGATCTGCAGGAAGGTCAGCCGGTCCACCACCGCCAGCAGGTCGGTGGGGCGCCGCGCGTCGAGGAGCTGGGCGCGGACGGCGAGCCGGCGGGCGGTGGCGCGGTCGAGCCGGTGCGGTGCCATGCCGGGAGGCTACTGCCGCCGGCGGACAGCCCGTCGCCCCGGCCGGTGGGGGCGGCACCCTATGTAGAGTTCCGATACAGTGCCTCCCATGCGGATGACCATCCCGGTGGCCAAGGTGCTCGCCGCGCTCCTCGCCGACCCCGAGGACCCGCGCTACGGCCTCGACCTGATGAAGCTCACCGGCCTGCCCAGCGGCACCCTCTACCCGGTGCTGCACCGGCTCCGGGCGGCCGGCTGGCTCACCGCCGACTGGGAGGAGATCGACCCGGTCGCCGCCGGTCGGCCCGCCCGCCGCTACTACCGGCTCACCGCCGAAGGGGTGCGCGCCGCCCGCCCGGCCCTGGCCGAGCTGCGGGCGCTCGCGCCCGACCGCGGGCCGTCCAACGTCACGCCGACGGGAGCCCCGGCGTGGTGACCCGCCGGCTGGCCGGCTGGCTGCTCCGCGCGGCGGTCCGGCGCTGGCCGGCCGAGCTGCGCGACGAGCTGTCCCGGGAGTGGGTCGCCGAGCTGCACGTGCTGGCCGGGCGGGGGGAGCGGTGGCGGATGCTGCGCTTCGCCGCCAGCCTGGCCACCAGCCGGTCGGGCGCGCCCGTCGTCGACCGGGTCCGGTTCGACGCCCGGGCCCGCCGTACGGCGGCCACGCTGCTGCTGGCCCCTCTCGTCTGCCTGGCCATCCCCCTGGCCGCGGGCCTGTTGGTGAACCTCGTGCTCAGCCGGTTCGCCACGGCCCACTGGCTGATCGACGCCCAGCCTTCGGGGCTGGCCCTTCTCACCGCCGGCCTCGCGGTACTGCTGGCCCGGCTCGCCCACCGCAGCGCCGCCCGCGGCACCCGTACCGGTCCGGTCCGGACGGCCCTCGGCATAGTGCTGCCCGTCGGCCTGACCGCCGTCGGCGCCGAGTACGCCCTGAACGAGACCACCGACGACCTGGTCCGGGTCGCACCGGCCCTGCTGGTGTGGCTCCCCGGCCTCACCCTGGTGCTCCACCGCGTGGGGGTGCTCGCCGGCCGAGGCCGGACCCGGGCCGCCTGGTGGGTCGGCGGGCTGGGCGCGTTCGTCGTCGCCGACCTCGCCGTGGCGCTCATGGTGGTCGCCAACATCTCCGGCAGCCCGGAGACCGTCATCGACGGGGTGGCGCAGGGAGACGCCATCGACCGGATCTCCGCGCCACTGTGGCTCTTCACCAGCTTGACCGACTGGTCGTTCGGGCTGCCCCGACCGACACCGTCGGAGATCTTCCTGATCAGCGACCTGGTGGAGCTGCAACCCTTCCTCTACCTGGCCTGCACCCCGTACGCACTGACGTACGCGATCGGCGCGGCGCGACCCGCGGAGCCCGTCGGCGTCCGGACGCCGGAACCGGCGCCGTCGCCCGCCTAGGGTGTCCGCCCGGCCCGGGACACCGTCAGGCGGACCAGGCGGCGATCCGGCCGACCCGCTCGTAGTGCCGGGCCAGTTCGGCGTCGATCCGCTCGAGGCGGGCGTCGGTGAGCACCACCCGGGGGTCCTGCCAGGCGCGCGCGGCGAGCATCCGGTGGCGCAGACCCGCCGGGGGATGGCTGGCGAACAGCGAGACGTGTTCCCGGACCGAGAGCTGGCGTTCCAGGGGCAGTCGCTCGGCGGCGCCGGCCAGTGCCCGGCTGGTGCCCGTCCGCCAGGCCGCCGCCCCCTGTCCGGCGCGGGCCGCCTGGCGGACCACCAGCGCCACGGACTCGTCGCTGAGCAGCACGTCGAGCAGGCGGGTGGCGGCGGCCGTGCCGGCCGCCCGGGCGGCCAGCTCGTCGGCCAGGTACTCGGCCCGTTGGCTGTCTCGCAGCGCGGTCGCGACCAGTACCAGGTGGCCGCCGACCACTCGCAACCGGCGCACCAGGGCATCGCCTCGCGGATCGACACCGTCGCCGCGCCGCATTCCGGGCAGGCCCCCGTACCGGGCTTCGTGGTGATCATGACGGTCGATCGTTGCCGGAAACGCCGGTCCCGGGTACCGGCCGTTCGGCGGAGACCGGTCAGGCCGGGCAGGGCAGCCGTTCCAGGGCGGAGGGGGTGGCAGACCGGCTCACCACCTGCGCGAAGCACGCCGCCGCGGTGGCTTCCTGCCAGCCGAACACCGACGCGGCGGTCTTCGCCACGCGTA
The DNA here is from genome assembly GCF_003725545.1 of Micromonospora solifontis. Taxonomy (GTDB): domain Bacteria; phylum Actinomycetota; class Actinomycetes; order Mycobacteriales; family Micromonosporaceae; genus Micromonospora; species Micromonospora solifontis. Next base: position 12,956 of record NZ_RJLN01000031.1, read on the forward strand.
CCCGGAAGACCAGCCGGACCCCGGCGTCGCCGGCCTGCACGGTCAGCACCTCGACCCCGTCCAGCTCGGCGGCGGCGTCCCGCAGCGCGGCCTCCCGCGCCGACGGCGCGGCCAGCAGGGCCGCCCGGGTGCGCTGCGCGGTCGCCGTCACCTCGCGGTCGGCCCGGCGCTCCAACCGCCGCTGGGACCGGTCCCGCAGCAGCGGCAGGGCCACCGCCGCACCCACGGCGGCGACCAGCAGGACCGCCGCCCCCGTGAGCAGCCGGCGCCGTAGGCGTGTCGAGTGTCCCCCCTCGTACCGCACCCCGGGATTGTCCGTCACCGACCCACCACCTGGCTGCCCCGTCTTTCCCGGTTCCGCCCCCGACCGTCCCGGAGCCGGTCTACTGTGGAGGACATTAGGGATTATTTCGGGCGTTCCGGTGGCGGTCGGTCGCTTCCCGGTGCACAGTGATCGCATGAGCGACAACGGAAGTGGTGGGCACTACTACTGGTGCACGCGACACCACCGGGTCGAGACCGATGCCGACGTGTGCCCCGCGAAGCACGTTCTCGGACCGTACGCCTCAGCCGCCGACGCGGAGAACGCCCTGCAGCAGGTGCGGGAGCGCAACGAAGCGTGGGACGCCGAGGATGCCCGTTGGGCCGGGGAGGACAGGTAGACGGCGCGGGACGGCCCGCGTCGAGGTGATCTGTGCTCCGCGAGGGCGAGAGCACGTCCCAGGAAGGGAACCGAGATGGCCGTAGCACAGCAGGCCACCACCCGCCCGGCGGCGAAACGTACGACCGCGAAGAAGGCCAGCGCGGCGAAGCGGACCGTGGGTGCGACCACGGCCAGGACGGCCACGGTGACCAAGGCGTCGCCGAACGCCTCGGGGGCCGGCGCCGGCCGGGTGCCGGCGAAGAAGGCCGTCGCTCGCAAGGCCGCCGCCAAGAAGGTCGTGTCGGCGGCCCGGAAGGCGCCCGCGAAGAAGGCGCCGGCCACCAGGACCACCGCCAAGAAGGCCCCCGCCAAGAAGACCACCACCAAGGCCACCACGGCGACGAAGAAGACGGCCGCCGCGGCGAAGAAGGCACCGGCGCGGAAGGCGCCGGCGACGACCACGGCCGCGAAGAAGACCACCGCCACGAAGAAGGCGCCGGCGAAGAAGACCACGGCCGCGAAGAGGGCGCCGGCGAAGAAGACCACGGCGGCGAGGCGGGCTCCCGCGAAGACCACGACCGCCGCCCGGAAGGTCACCTCCACCGGGAAGAAGGCCACCGCCGCGGTGAAGAAGGCCGGACCGGCGGCGAAGAAGACCACCGCCGCGAAGAAGACCACGGCGAAGAAGGCGCCGGCCAAGAAGACCACCGCCGCCAAGGCCACGGCGACCCGCCCGAGCGCCGGTGCCCGCAAGGCGGCGGCGAAGAAGGCGCCCGCGAAGAAGGCCACCGCCAGCTCGTCGACCGCCGCGCGGAAGGCGGGGCGGAAGGCCGCCGGGGCGGTGAGCGCGATCGAGGCCAGGACGAGCACCTCGACCGGCACCCACAAGCGGATGACCGCGGCTCGGAAGCCGGCCGGCACCCGGGTCGTCGCGGGTCGCTCGACGGCCAAACCGGCGAGCACCCGGAGGGCGACCGGCTGACGTTCGGGGCGTCCGCCACTCACCGGCTGCCGGTCCGGCGGCGCCTCCGCTCGGCGGGTCGCACGCCGCGCGCCGCGACGACGGCGTCGGTTCGGCGCGTCCGACGCCGGGCCGTGGCCGGAGGCCGCCGCCGCGGCCGGTGGTGTCGGTGGGCGGATCAGGTGCCGCGCTGTCAGGATTGACCCCGTGGTGATCCGACGCGTACTGGCGCCCCGCATCGACTTCGGCGCGCTGCGCCGCGAGCTGGGACTGCCCGAGAGCTTTCCGGCCGCGGCGCAGCGCGAGGCCGACGAGGCGGCTGCCGCGCCGCTGCCGGCCGTCGCGGACCGGACCGACGTCCCGCTCGTCACCCTCGATCCGGCGACCTCGCGCGACCTCGACCAGGCGATGCACCTCAGCCGCCGTCCCGGGGGCGGCTTCCGGGTCCGGTACGCGATCGCCGACGTCGCCACCCACGTACGCCCCGGCGGGGCGCTGGAGGAGGAGACCTGGCGTCGCGGGCAGACCGTCTACCTGCCCGACGGCAACGTCCCGCTGCACCCGCACACGCTCAGCGAGGGGGCGGCCAGCCTGCTGCCCGACGCCGACCGGGCGGCCGTGCTCTGGACCATCGACCTCGACGCCGACGGCGGCACGGTCGCCGTCGTCCTGGAGCGGGCCCGGGTGCGCAGCCGGGCCAAGCTCGACTACGTCGGTGTGCAGCTCGCCGCCGACGCCGGCCGGCTGCCCGAGCCGATCGCCCTGCTGCCCGAGATCGGCGCCCTGCTCACCGCCCGCGGGCTGCGCCGCGGCGCGATCAACCTGCCGCTGCCCGAGCAGGACGTGGAGCCCGACGGCGACGGCTGGCGGCTGGTGCTGCGCGGGCCGGTCCCGATGGAGGACCACAACGCGCAGATCTCCCTGCTGACCGGGATCGCCGCCGCCGACATCATGCTCGCCGGCCGGGTCGGGCTGCTGCGCACCATGCCACCGCCGAAGCCGGAGGCGGTGGAGCGGCTCCGGCTGGCCGCCGGCCCGCTGGGCGTGCACTGGCCGGTGGGGATGTCGGTCGGTGAGGTGCTCGCCGGGCTGGACCCCGCCCAGCCCCGGGCGGCGGCCTTCATCGACCAGGCGGCCGAGCTGATGCGCGGGGCGGCGTACACCGCCTTCGACGGCGAGCTGCCGGAGCAGCCGGAACACGGCGGGGTGGCCGCCGCGTACGCCCACGTGACCGCGCCGCTGCGCCGGCTCGCCGACCGGTACGCGACGGAGGTCTGCCTGGCCCTGTACGAGGGCCACGAGGTGCCGGAGTGGGCCCGCGCCGCGCTGCCCCAGCTGCCCGAGGTGATGGGGAGCACCGACCGGATCGCGTCGGCCGCCACCCGGGGCGCGGTCGAACTGGCCGAAGCGGTGCTGCTGTCCCACCGGGTGGGGGAGACCTTCGAGGCGGCCGTGCTGGACGTGGACGCGCCCCGACCGGTCGCCGAGGTGCCCCGCCAGCCGGGGCACGTCGACGCGGAGCGGCCGGCGGGCCAGAACGGCGACCGGGCGGCCACGGGCCGGGCGGGCGGGAACGGTGACGCCAAGGCGGGCCGGCCGGGCGGGAACGGTGAGGGCAAGGCGGGCCGGCCGCCGGGCGGCACGGTCGCCCTGGACGAACCGCCGGTCCGCGCTCGGTGCCACGGTGAGCTGCCGCTCGGCGAGCGCGTCGCGGTCCGCCTCGTCGCCGCCGACCCCACCGAGCGGAAGGTCCTCTTCGAACGCGCCTGACCCCCCTCGTCGCCGGTCACCCTCGGCGCGCCCACCACGCCTACCCGCCGCGCGCCGACCCGGCGCTGCCAAGATCCGCACAACATCCCGGAAGTTGCTGCTTCGCCGGGCCGGGGAGGGGCCAACTTCCGGGAAGTTGTGGCCTCGGCCGAGGAGCGGGGCGGTGCACGGGCGGGCGGGCCGAGCGGGGATTGTCACAGCGCCCGGCCGGCCTGCCGGGCGGTGATCTTTGCGAGGATGGCGGCATGGCTTACGACGCGACCACGCTGCCCGACGTCTCCGGGCTGACCGTCGGCATCATCGGTGGCACCGGGGACCAGGGAAGAGGGCTCGCCTACCGCTTCGCCCAGGCCGGGCAGGCGGTGCTGATCGGATCCCGCTCGGTCGAGCGGGCGGCGCAGGCCGCGGCGGAGATCGCCGCGCTGCCCGGCGTACCGGCCGGGACCGAGGTGGCCGGCGCGGACAACGACGAGGTCGCCCGGCGCAGCGATGTGGTGATCATCGCGGTGCCGTGGGACGGGCACGCCGCCACCGTCGCTTCGCTGGCCGGCCCGCTCGCCGGCAAGATCGTGGTCGACTGCGTCAACCCGCTCGGCTTCGACAAGCAGGGCCCGTACGCGCTGACCGTCGCCGAGGGCAGCGCCGTCCAGCAGGCTGCCGGGCTGCTTCCCGAGTCCCGGGTGTGTGCCGCGTTCAACCACGTCTCCGCGCCGCTGCTGGCCGACCCGCAGATCGAGCGGATCGACCTCGACGTGCTGATCTGCACCGAGGACCGGGAACTGGTCGGCGTGGTCGCCGCGCTGGCCGCCCGGATCCCCGGCATGCGGGGCATCTACGCCGGCCGGCTGCGCAACGCGCACCAGATCGAGGCGCTCACCGCCAACCTGATCGCGATCAACAAGCGCTACAAGGCGCACGCCGGCATCCGCGTCACCGATCTGTGATGTCCTACCCGTAGGGCACCATCGCCGGATGGAGTGGCAACTGGTGATCGACTGTCGGGAGCCGTCGCGGCTCGTCGCGTTCTGGGCCGAGGCGCTGCGCTACCGGCCGCAGCCGGCGCCGGACGGGCATGCGACCTGGCGGGACTGGTATCTGTCGGTGGGGATTCCGGCCGACGAACTGGGCGAGGGTGACTGCGCGGACCGGCTGGAGGATCCCACCGGGGCCGGGCCGCGGATCTGGTTCCAGCCGGTCCCGGAGTCAAAGTCGATCAAGAACCGGCTGCACATCGACCTGAAGGTCGGCGGCGGCCGGGGCGTGCCGTTGGCCCGCCGACGGGCTGCGGTCGACGCCGAGGTGGCGCGCCTGACCGGGCTCGGCGCGCGGGTGCTCGGGTCGATGGACGACCCCGACAACGGCTACTACTCGGCGCAGCTCGCCGACCCGGAGGGCAACGAGTTCTGCGTGGTCTGATCCGGCCGGGCGGCGCGACCCGGGGGCCGCGCCGCCCGGCGTGCGGTCAGAAGGTGTGCTCGGCGGCGGGGAACTCGCCGCCGCGTACCTCGTCGGCGAAGCGGCGGGTGGCGTCGGTCAACGCCCCGGCCAGGTCGGCGTAGCGCTTCACGAAGCGCGGGGCCTTGCCGGTGCGCAGCCCGGCCATGTCCTGCCAGACCAGCACCTGGCCGTCGGTGTCCGGGCCGGCGCCGATGCCGACGGTGGGGATCCGCAGCTCGGCGGTGATCCGCTTGGCCACCTCACCGGGGACCATCTCCAGCACCACCGCGAAGGCGCCCGCCTCGGCGACCGCCCGGGCGTCGGCGATCACCTCCTCGGCGGTGTCGCCCCGGCCCTGCACCCGGTAGCCACCCAGGGTGTGTTCGCTCTGCGGGGTGAAGCCGATGTGCGCCATCACCGGGATGCCGGCCCCGACGATCGCCTCGATCTGGGCGGCGCACCGCCGGCCGCCCTCCAGCTTCACCGCGTGGCAGCCGCCCTCCTTCATGAACCGCACCGCGGTCCGCAGGGCCTGCGTCGGCCCCTCCTCGTACGAGCCGAAGGGCAGGTCACCGACGATCAGTGCCTGCCGGGTGGCCCGGACCACCGCGCGGACCAGCGGCAGCAGCTCCTCGGCGGTCACCGGCAGGGTGGTCTCGTACCCGAAGACGTTGTTCGCCGCCGAGTCGCCGACCAGCAGCACCGGGATGCCCGCCTGGTCGAAGATCGCGGCGGTGTACTGGTCGTACGAGGTGAGCATCGCCCAGCGCTCGCCGCGGTCCTTGGCGGCGATCAGATCGCGGGTACGGACCCGCCGGGTGGCCGGCCCGCCGTAGAGGGCGGTCACCTCGGTCGGGGTGGACTCCACCATGACTCTTCTCCTTCCTCGAGGCCGCGCTCGCGGTCCCCGGGTTCCGCCGCGATCGTCGCACCGGAGAACCGGCCGTGGGCAGGTCGGAGTGGAGGATTTCACTTCCCCCGGCCCGGGCCGGGGGAAGTGGTCAGCCGTGCTCGCGCCAGCGGTTGGTGATCGGCAGCCGGCGGTCCCGCCCGAACGCCTTGATCGAAATCTTGGTGCCGGGGGCGGACTGCCGGCGCTTGTACTCGGCGGTATCCACCATCCGCAGCACCTTGTCCACGACGGCCGGGTCGTGGCCGGACGCGATCAGCCCCTCCCGGCCCAGGTCGCCGTCGACGTAGCCGATCAGGATCGGGTCGAGCACGTCGTACTCGGGCAGGCTGTCGCTGTCGAGCTGGCCCGGGCTCAGCTCGGCCGACGGCGGCTTGCCGATCGAGCTCTCCGGGATCGGCGGAGTCTCGCCCCGGCGCTCGGCGTCCGCGTTGCGCCACTTCGCCAGCCGCCAGACCAGCGTCTTCCAGACATCCTTGATCGGGTTGTAGCCGCCCACCGAGTCGCCGTACAGGGTGGAGTAGCCCACCGCCAGCTCGCTCTTGTTGCCGGTGGTGAGGACCAGGTGACCCTCCTGGTTCGACAGCGCCATGAGGATCACGCCGCGCACCCGGGCCTGGAGGTTCTCCACCGTCACCCCGGACAGCGACATGTTGGCCAGGAAGGTGTCCACCATGGGCTGGATCGGCTCGATCCGGTAGTCCAGGCCGGTCCGCTTGGCCAGCTCCGCCGCGTCGGCCCGGGAGTGCTCCGAGGAGTGCTGGCTGGGCAGCGACACCCCGACGACCCGGTCGTGACCGAGCGCGTCGACCGCGATGGCCGCGCACACGGCGGAGTCGATGCCGCCGGACAGGCCGAGCACGACCGACGGGAACCGGTTCTTGTTGACGTAGTCGCGCAGGCCCAGCACGAGCGCCTGCCACACCTCGGCCTCGTCGGCGACCGGCTCGATGATCCCGCCGCGCGCGACCGCCCCGGTGGGGGCCGGCGGGAGGATGTCGCTGATCTTGGCCCGGACCACCCGCATGTCGTCGGCGAGCTGCTCGACGGGCTCGACGCGCTCCTTCGCCGCCGGCAGCTCGACGTCGTGCACCAGCAGGTGCTCGACGAACTGCGGCGCCCGGGCGAGCAGCATGCCGTCCGCGCTGACGATCATCGAGTCACCGTCGTAGACCAGCTCGTCCTGGCCGCCGACCATGTTGACGTACGCGATGGCGGCGCCGGCCTCGGCGGCCCGGCGGCGGACCAGCGGCAGCCGGACGTCGTCCTTGTTCAGCTCGTACGGCGAGCCGTTGATGGTGAGCACCAGCCCGACGCCGGCCTGCCGGGCGACGGCGAACGGGCCGCCGGCCTGCCAGAGGTCCTCGCAGATGGTCAGCGCCACGTCCACCCCGCCGATCCGCACCACGGTGAGGGTGTCGCCGGGGACGAAGTACCGGTCCTCGTCGAAGACGCCGTAGTTGGGCAGGTGGTGCTTGAAGTACCGGGCCGCGACCGCACCGCGGTGCAGCAGCGCGGCGGCGTTGCGGGCACCCTTGCCCGGCTCGGCGTCGCCGCTCACCTGGGGCGGGCCGTCCGCGTCCAGGTAGCCCACCAGGACCGGCAGGTCGCCGAGCCCGTCGGCGGCCAGGTCGGCGGCGAGCCGTTCCAGTGCGGCCCGGGACGCGGCGACGAAGGACCGGCGGAACACCAGGTCCTCCACCGGGTACCCGGTCAGCATCAGCTCCGGGAAGAGGGCGAGCTGAGCGCGGGCGTCGGCGGCCTTGCGGGTCCAGGCGCGGACCAGGTCGGCGTTGCCGGCGAGGTCGCCGACGGTGGGGTTGACCTGGCACAGGGCGAGACGCAGGGTGGGCATGCCCTCATCTTGCCCCAGCCGGAGGGGCCGAATCCGGCCGGACGCGGGAGACGCCGGACACCTCGCTCCGGGCGGCGGGCCGGCCGGCGGGGCGGCGTCCCCGGGGCGGGACACGGCAGGACGACCGCCGGGGTGGTCGCGTAACGTCGGCGTAACGAGGCCCGGGGAGACTGGGCGGTCAGGTCGGGTAAAGCCCGGCCGAAGGCGGACAAGAGTGTCGCGAGGGGTTGGGGAAGTGGACCGTCAGCAGGAGTTCGTCCTCCGTACGCTGGAAGAGCGGGACATCCGGTTCGTCCGGCTGTGGTTCACCGACGTGCTCGGCACGCTCAAGAGCGTGTCGGTGGCCCCGGCGGAGCTGGAGGCGGCCTTCGAGGAGGGCATCGGATTCGACGGCTCGGCGATCGAGGGCTTCGCCCGGGTCTTCGAGTCCGACATGGTGGCCATGCCCGACCCGACCACCTTCCAGGTCTTCCCGTTCGAGGGCGGGGTGAGCGGCGAGAGCGCCCGGATGTTCTGCGACATCCTCCTGCCCGACGGCAGCCCGTCCTGGGCCGACCCCCGGCACGTGCTGCGCCGGGCACTGTCCAAGGCCGCCGAGAAGGGCTTCACCTTCTACACCCACCCCGAGATCGAGTTCTTCCTGCTCGAGAACGGCGCCAACGACGGCTCGCTGCCGACCCCGGTGGACACCGGCGGCTACTTCGAGCACACCACCCACGCCGTGGCCCGGGACTTCCGCCGCCAGGCGGTGCTGGCCCTGGAGCGGATCGGCATCTCGGTGGAGTTCAGCCACCACGAGGTCGCCCCCGGCCAGCAGGAGATCGACCTGCGCTACGCCGACGCGCTGACCACCGCCGACAACATCATGACCTTCCGGCACGTGGTGAAGGAGGTGGCGCTCTCCACCGGGGTGCAGGCCAGCTTCATGCCGAAGCCCTTCACCGACCAGCCGGGCAGCGGCATGCACACCCACCTGTCGCTGTTCGAGGGGGAGCGCAACGCGTTCCACGACGCCGGCGACCCGATGAAGCTGTCCAAGGTGGCCAAGTCGTTCATCGCCGGGCTGCTCACCCACGCCCGCGAGTACACGGCGGTCACCAACCAGTGGGTCAACTCGTACAAGCGGCTCTTCCCGCAGGCGCTGCCGGACCGGATCACCGAGAGCCCGGCGTACGTCTGCTGGGGCCACCTGAACCGGTCCGCGCTGGTCCGGGTGCCGGCCTACGGCAAGCCGAACTCGGCCCGGGTGGAGGTCCGCTCGCTGGACTCGGCGACCAACCCCTACCTGGCCTTCGCGGTCATGCTCGGCGCCGGCCTCAAGGGCATCGAGGAGGGGTACGAGCTGCCTCCGGGCGCGGAGGACGACGTCTGGTCGCTGAGCAGCGCCGAGCGGCGGGCCATGGGCTACGAGGCGCTGCCGGAGAACCTGGCCGAGGCGATCGACGTGATGGCCGGCTCGGAGCTGGTCGCCGAGGTACTCGGCGAGCACGTCTTCGACTTCTTCCTGCGCAACAAGCGGGCCGAGTGGGAGCAGTACCGCCGCGAGGTCACCCCGTACGAGCGGCAGCGCTACCTCTCGCTCTAGATCACTGTGGTGCGGTGCCGCTATCGTCTGCGGCACCGCCCCGGCACGCGCGTCGGGCAGGCGAGCCGGGGAGGCGTTCGGTGCTGGGAGATCTGCTCAACGGGGCGTGGCAGAGCATCGTGTTCGGCGTCGTCGGGGTGGCGCTGATGGCGGCCGGCTTCCTGCTGGTCGACCTGCTCACCCCGGGCCGGCTGCGCGAGCTGATCTGGGTGCGCCGCAACGGCAACGCGGGGCTGCTGCTCGCCGCCAATCAGCTCGGCATCGCCGGGATCGTCTTCACCGCGATCCTGACCAGCTACAGCGACTTCACCAAGGGCCTGGCCTCGACGGTCATCTTCGGCGTGATCGGGCTGGCCATCATGGCGCTGGCCTTCTTCGTGCTCGACCTGCTCACCCCCGGCCGGCTGGGCGAGATCATCTGCTCCGACGAGCCGCACCCGGCGGCCCGGGTCAGCGCCGCCACCCACTTCGGCGCGGCGCTGATCGTCTGCGCCTGCATCGCCTGAGCACTGTCGTACCCAGGGCCTAGCGTCCGGGACGTGAACCGGACCGACCGTCTCTACGCCCTGGTGGAGGAGCTGCGGGCGGTGTCGCCGCGCCCGCGCAGTGCCCGCTGGCTGGCCCAGCGCTTCGAGGTCAGCGCCCGGACCATCGAGCGCGACATCGCCGCGCTCCAGGGCGCCGGCGTGCCGATCTGGGCCGAGCCGGGCCGCACCGGCGGTTACATGGTCGACCGCGCGCGGACCCTGCCGCCGGTCAACCTCAGCCCCACCGAGGCGGTGGCGATGGCCGTGGCGCTGCACCGGCTCGACGGCACGCCGTTCGCCGCGGCCGCCGGTGCGGCGCTGCGCAAGCTGGTCGCCGTGATGCCCGCCGCCGACGTGGCCGAGGCGCACCGCCTCGCCGGCCGGGTGCGGCTCATCGGCCGTGGGCCGGCCACGCCCGTCCCGGCCGCCGTCGCCGACGCGGTCGCCGCCCGGCGGGTGCTGCGCCTGCGGTACGCGGACCGCGCCGGCGCGGGCTCGGTGCGCGACGTGGAGCCGCTGGCCTACCTGGGCAACCCGACGCACTGGTACCTGGTCGCCTGGTGCCGGCTGCGGGACGGGCTGCGCTGCTTCCGGACCGACCGGATCGTCTCGGTGCGCCCGCTGGCCGAGCCGGTGACCCGGGAGCTGCGCCCCGAGGACATCGACATCCCGCACGACCGGGTACGCCCGCTCAGCCTGGTCTGAGAACGCGGGGAAACACCGACAGGACGCTGTCGCGGACGTCGCCGAGGCTGACTTCTGACGACGCCGGCCGACCGGCCGGCGCACCGAGGAGGAACCATGTCCCGCACGCCCGTCACCTGGTTCGAGATCGGCTCCGACCGGCCGGAGGAGGTCGAGCGCTTCTACGCGGACCTGTTCGGCTGGACCTTCGAGGAGCAGGGCGGCCCGGGTGCGTCGTACCGGCAGACGGCGGCCGGTGAGGAGCAGGGGATCGGGGGCGCGATCCGGGCCACGAACGGCCAGTCCCCGAACTACGCGATCTTCTACGCCGAGGTGGCCGACGTGGCGGAGACCTGCCGCCGGGCCGAGGCGGCCGGTGGCAAGGTGCTGGTGCCGCTGCGTACGACGCCGAGCGGGCTGACCTTCGCCCATCTGCTCGACCCGTCCGGCAACCACATCGGCGTCTTCACCCCGCCGGCAGCCGCCGCCTGATCGCCGGAGCAGTGTGGGTGGCCCCGCCGTGCCGGCCGGGAGGGAGGTACGGCCGGGCTGAGGGGCGGCGGGGCCACCCGGGTCAGTTGTCGCCGTGGCCGTGCCAGCCGCCGCGGTGGCCGGCGCCACCGGGGCCGGGGAAGACGCCGGACTGGACGGCCTTCAGCACCGCGTCGGCCTGCTCCTGGGTGAGCTTGCCGTCCTTGACGGCCTGGTCCAGCCGCTCCTTCAGCTTCGCCTGCCGATCCTCGGTGGACGGCCGCTCCGGCCGATCGGCCCGGTGCTGGTCGCGCAGCTTCTCCAGCGCCGCGGTGACCTTGTCGGTCGGTACGCCCAGCTCCTTCGCGAGCGACTCGGCGAACTCCTGCTGCCGGTCGGCGCGCTGCTGCTGCCGGTCGCCGCCCTGGTCGGTGCTCGTGCTGGCGCTCGGGCTCTTGTCGTCGGCGAGCGCCACCGTCGGGGCGGCGATCCCGACGCCGAGCACCCCCGCGGCGGCCAGGCCGACCAGCAGCTGCTTCCTCGACATCCTGCGGATCATGCGGTTCTCCAGTTCGGTGGTGGTGCGATGACGCCACCGACAGTGACCGTCGAACCTGGGGAAACGCCGTCGCGACCCTATGAAGACGCTGACAATGCGGCGTCGAATCGGACAAACAGGTTGCGGAAGTGTGTCCGGTTCCGGCAGCGTGGGCCGTTCCCGAGCGAAAGGTGAGCGCCGTGACACCTCCTGCCATCCGCGAGATTCCGCTGACCGGGCCGGGCACCGGACCGTACGGGATCACCACCGGGCCGGACGGCGCGCTCTGGCTCACCCTGGCCGGGTCGGGCGGCGTCGCCCGGCTCGGACCCGGCGGCGAGGTGCGGACCCACCGCACCGATCCGGCGGAGAGCCGGCCGCTGATCATCGTCACCGGGCCGGACGGCGCCCTCTGGTACACCCGCTCCGGGGACCACCGGCTCGGCCGCATCACCGTCGACGGGCAGGCCGGCTCCGTCGCGCTGCCAACCGGCACCGCCCCCTGCGGTCTGGCCGTCGGCCCCGACGGCGCCCTCTGGTACGCGGGGATGGGCGACGACACCGTCGGCCGGGTCACCGTCGACGGGCAGGTCAGCACGTTCCCGCTGCCGGTCGCCAAGGGCTTCCCGTCGATGCTGGCCGCCGGGCCGGACGGGGCGCTCTGGCTCACCCTCAACCAGGCGAACGCGATCGGCCGGGTGGGTCTCGACGGCGAGGTCGCCCTGCACGCCCTGCCGACCGACGCCGCCGGGCCGGTCGGCATCACCCTCGGCGGGGACGGCGCGCTCTGGTTCGTCGAGATCGCCGCCGGTCAGCTCGGCCGGATCACCCCGGACGGCACCATCGACGAGTTCCCGCTGCCGGACCGCGCCGCCCGCCCGCACGCCATCGTGGCCGACCCCGCCGGCAGCTGCTGGTTCACCGAATGGGGCGCGAACCGGATCGGCCACATCGACCCCGCCGGCCGCATCACCGGACACGACCTGCCCACCCCCCACTCGGAACCCCACGGCCTCACCGTCACCCCCGACGCCCAGGTCTGGGCCGCCCTCGAAACCGGCGCGGTTGCCCACCTCACCCCCTGACCCGTCGGTCGATCATGAAGTTGGCGGCAGTCGTCGATCTTCAAACCGCCGTCAACTTCATGATCGACCAGGTGGGGTGGGGGTGGGGTGGGTGGGGGGTGGGGGGGTGGGGTGGGGGGTTAGGTGACGGCGGGGGTGACGGTGAGGGTGGCGGTTTGGGTGTCGAGGGTTGCCGGGGTGCCGACGGGGACCGTCAGTTGGCCGACGCCGTGGCCGATCGGGAGGCCACCGAGGACCGGGACGCCGAGATCGCCGAGGCGCTCGACCAGCACGTCGTTGACGGTGGTGTCCCAGCCGTCCGCGCAGTCGGTGAACTGACCCACCGCCACCCCGGCGATCCCGTCCAGCGCGCCGCAGCGGCGCAGGTGGGTGAGCATCCGGTCGACCTTGTACGGCGGCTCCTGCACCTCCTCGATCAGCAGGATCGCACCGGTCAGGTCCGGCATGTCCCGGGTACCGATCGACGCGGTGATCAGGCAGAGGTTGCCGCCGAGCAGCCGGCCCTCGGCCCGGCCGGGCACCCGCACCGGGTACGTCTCCTCCTCCGGCACCGCCTCGACGGTCACCGGTTCGGTGGTCATCAGCGCGGCGTGCAGCGACTCCGCCGAGCGGGGCGGGGTCCGGTCGTCCAGCCAGGCCGCCCCCGGGCCGTGCACGCCGGCCAGCCGGGCGCCCCGCCAGAGCGCGAACTGCAGCGCGGTGATGTCGGAGAAGCCGGCCACCACCTTCGGGTCCCGGCGTACCGCCGCCATGTCGATCAGGTCGACCACCCGCTGCGCGCCGTAGCCGCCCCGGGTGCAGATCACCCCGCGCACCTCGGGGTCGGCGAACGCGGTGTTCAGGTCGGCGGCGCGCAGTTCATCCCCGCCGGCCAGGTAGCCCTGGCGGGCGTACGCGTTCGGCGCCAGCACCGGGCGCAGCCCCCAGCCGGTCAGCAGTTCGATGCCGCGCGCCACCCGCTCGGGGCGGGTGGGGCCGGACGGCGACACCAGCATCACCGGGTCGCCGGGACGCAGGACCGGGGGGCGCAGGCAGTCGTCGGTGGGCACGTGCCGGAGCCTAACGGCCCCGCCGTCGTGGCCGGGCCGCCCGTCGAGCCGGTCACCGCCCCCAGCGCCCGCGCCGCGTCCGGGCCGCGCGGCGCGGCCCGCTGATCGCGCCGCCGGTGGGGGTGCCGGTGCTTCCTGCGCCGCCTTTCGAGCTGACATCATCAACGACTCGCAACCCGACCGGACGGCGTGGCCGCGCTCGCTCCGCCCGGGCGTGAATCGTTCACGACATCAGGTCGAAAGGGCGCCGCACAGGCATCCCTGCCTCGCGCGCCTGCCCGCCGGACCGCGCCGCGGCGCCCGACCGCGTCCGCGCGCCGAGCCGGACCGGGCGGCGTCGGGCGTACCCGATAGCCTCGACGTCGTGGCGACCGCGCTGGTGATCGAGAACGACCCGACCGACGACCTCCGCCGACTGGGGGAGTGGCTGACCGAGGGAGGGATCGAGCTGCGCGTGCTGCGCCCGCACGCCGGCGACGAACTCCCCGCCGACCTCGACGGGTACGCCGCGCTGGTGGTGCTCGGCGGCGACCAGCAGGCGTACCCGCTGCCGGACGGCAGCCCCAGCGCGCCCTGGCTGCCGGCGCTCGAAGGGCTGCTGCGCAAGGCCGTCCGGCAGCGCGTCCCCACCCTCGCGATCTGCCTCGGCGCGCAGCTGCTGGCCCGCGCGCACGCCGGCCAGGTGGAGCGCAGCCCGTCCGGCCCGGAGATCGGTCCGGCCGTGGTCGGCAAGCGGGACGCCGCCGACAACGACCCGCTCTTCCGGTACGTGCCGCTGATGCCGGACGTGTTGCAGTGGCACTCCGACGAGATCACCGAGCTGCCGCACGGCGCGACGCTGCTGGCCGCCTCCACCCGCTACCCGCACCAGGCGTTCCGGCTCGGCGACCGGGCCTGGGGGCTGCAGTTCCACATCGAGTGCGACACCGCGATGATCGCCGACTGGGCCCGCGACTCGGCCCAGCTCGCCGAGCTGGGCTACGACCCGGAGCTGGTGGTGGCCGCCTGTGCCCGGGTGATGGCCGACGTCGAGGCGGTCTGGCAGCCGTTCGCCATCCGGTTCGCCGCGCTCGCCCTCGGCGAGCTGGACGACGACTCCACCCGCCGCAGCCTGCCGCTGCTCGGGCACTGAGATGACCCGACCGACCCGGGGACGGCTCGCCCGGTACGGCTTCGCCGAGGGCGACGGCGGGCGGGCCGCCGACCTGCTCGGGCCGGACGGGCTGCGGCTGTGGCGGCCGGACGCCCAGGAGCCCGCCGACGAGCGCGCCGCGGACCTGCTGACCGCGCTCTCCCGGGCCGCCGACCCGGATCTGGCGCTGCGCCAGCTGCACCGCCTCGACGAGGCGGAACGCCGGGCGGCCGGGGCGGGTGGGCCGGGGGAGGAGAGCCTGCTCGACGCCCTCCACGACGACCCGGGGCTGCGCCGCCGGCTGGTCGCGGTGCTCGGCGCCTCGGCGGCGCTCGGCGATCACCTGGTGGCCAACCCCGGCCAGTGGCGGGTGCTGGCCACCGAGGCGGACGGGCTCGCGCCCCCCGCCGAGGGGCGGCTCGACCTCGCCACCGCCGCCCGGCTGACCGCCGCCACCGGCCCGATTCCGGTGCTGCGGCAGGCGTACCGGCTGGCGTTGCTGCGGATCGCGGCGGCCGACCTGACCGGCGGGCGCGGCCTGGAACAGACCATGGCGGCGCTCTCCGGGCTCGCCGACGCCACCCTGGCCGCCGCCTACGACATCGCGGTGGGCGAGCTGCCGGAGGCGACGCCCCCGCCCCGGCTGGCCGTCGTCGCGATGGGCAAGTGCGGCGGTGACGAGCTCAACTACGTCTCGGACGTGGACGTCATCTTCATCGCCGCCGCCGACGACGACCTGGGCGCGGCGACCCTCGTCGCCACCCGGCTGATCCACATCTGCGGGCTGGTCGCCTGGCCGGTGGACGCCGCGCTGCGCCCCGAGGGCAACCGGGGGCCCCTGGTCCGCACCCTCGCCAGCCACCTCGCCTACTACCGGCGCTGGGCCCGGACCTGGGAGTTCCAGGCCCTGCTCAAGGCCCGTCCGGCGGCCGGCGACCTCGACCTGGCCCGGGAGTGGATCGACCAGCTCGCGCCGCTGGTGTGGACCGCCGCCGAGCGGCCGGAGGCGGTCGAGGACGTCCGGGCGATGCGCCGGAAGATCATCGACAACATCCCACCGAAGGAGCTGGAACGCGAGATCAAGCGCGGCCCGGGCGGGCTGCGCGACATCGAGTTCGCCGTCCAGCTGCTCCAACTGGTGCACGGCCGGGGCGACGAGTCGCTGCGCGCGCCGGGGACGATCCCGGCGCTGCGCGCCCTGGTCGCCGGCGGCTACGTCGGCCGGGCCGACGGCGAGGCGCTGCTGCGCGGCTACCGCTTCCTGCGCGGCGTCGAGCACCGCCTCCAGCTCCAGGGCCTGCGCCGCACCCACACCGTGCCCACCGAGCCGGCCGCGCTGCGCTGGCTGGCCGCCGCGCTGGGCTACCAGGCAACCCCGGGCCGCAGCGCCGTCGAGGAGTTCCGCGCCGAGTGGGTCACCCACGCCACCGAGGTACGCCGGCTGCACGCCAAGCTGCTCTACCGGCCGCTGCTGGAGTCGGTGGCCCGGGTGCCCGCCGAAGGGCTGCGGCTCACCCCGGAGGCGGCCCGACACCGGCTGGAGATCCTCGGCTTCGCCGATCCGGCCGGGGCGCTGCGCCACCTCCAGGCGCTCACCGGCGGGGTGAGCCGGACCGCCGCGATCCAGCGCACCCTGCTGCCGGTGCTGCTCAGCGAGTTCGCCGACGCGCCGGAGCCGGACCGGGGGCTGCTCAACTACCGGCAGGTCTCCGACAAGCTCGGCAGCACCCCGTGGTACCTGCGGCTGCTGCGCGACGAAGGGCCGGTGGCCCGGCGGCTGGCCCGGGTGCTCTCCTCCTCCCGGTACGCGGCCGACCTGCTGGCCCGCGAACCGGAGGCGCTGCGGCTGCTCGCCGAGGACAGCGAGTTGACGCCACGCCCGCGCGAGGTGCTCGGCGAGGGGTTCGCCGCGGCGGCGGCCCGGCACGACGACCCGGTCGAGGCCATCCGGGCGGTCCGCGCCCTGCGCCGCCGGGAGCTGGTCCGGCTGGCCTGCGCCGACCTGCTCAGCCGGGCCGGCGCGCTCGCCCCGCTCACCCCCCGCTCCGCCGAGCCCGGCGCCGAGCGGGTGCCCACCCTGGTCGACGTCAGCGCGGTCGGCGCCGCGCTGACCGACGTCACCGACGCCACCCTGGCCGCCGCGCTGCGGATCGCCCGGGCCACCCAGCCGGCGCCGCCCGGGCTGCGCTTCGCGGTGATCGGGATGGGCCGGCTCGGCGGGTACGAGTCGAACTACCTCTCCGACGCCGACGTGCTCTTCGTCTACGACCCGCCGCCGGGCGCGGACGAGGGCGCGGCCAGCGCCGCCGCCCACGCCATCGCCGAGGAACTGCGCCGGCTGCTCTCCGCGCCGGCCCCCGACCCGCCGCTCGGGGTGGACGCCGACCTGCGCCCGGAGGGCCGGCAGGGCCCGCTGGTGCGCAGCCTCGCGGCGTACGCGCAGTACTACGCCCGCTGGTCGAAGGTGTGGGAGGCGCAGGCGCTGCTGCGGGCCCGGTTCGTCTGCGGCGACGCCGACCTGGGCGCCGCGTTCGAGGCGATGGCCGACCCGGTCCGCTACCCGGCCGACGGGCTGACCCGCGAGCAGGTGGTGGAGATCCGCCGGATCAAGGCGCGGGTGGAGACCGAGCGGCTGCCCCGGGGCGCCGACCCGGCCACCCACACCAAGCTCGGCCGGGGCGGGCTCGCCGACGTCGAGTGGGCGGTGCAGCTGCTCCAGCTCCGGCACGCCGGCCGGCGACCCGAGCTGCGCGGCACGCGTACCCTCGACGCCCTCGCGGCGGCCCGGGACGCCGGCCTGGTCGACCCGGAGGACGCCGCCGAGATGGCCGCCGGCTGGACCCTCGCCGCGCAGGTGCGCAACGCGCTGATGCTGGTCCGCGGCCGGGCCGGGGACCAGCTGCCCCGGCACGGGGTGGAGCTGGCCGGGGTGGCCCGCCTGCTCGGCCGGGAGGACCCCGGCGAGTTCCTCGACGAGTACCTGCGCACAACCCGCCGGTCCCGCGCCGCGATGGAGCGCGTTTTCGATGGCTGATGGAAGCCAACGGCGGGCTTCCCTGCTCGTTGAAGTGTCACGCGTGGTGGTTCAGCTGCAATTCGCCGCAACATCCTGCTCGATGGTCGTAGTAATACCCTGCCGGGCCTCTTCGATGCTCTTGTCTACCAGTCTTTTGCCCGGGGGATCGAGCGCAACGAGATAAACTTGGAGGTCCCTGACCATTTCCAGTTGCTCCAGAGCCGCTCCGCTCCCCTTGCATAGAGCATGGGCTCCGGAGGTTTGGTCGGTTCTGCCCCCCAGGATCCACCATCGGGTAGCGTTAAACGGTGAGTGGTGGCGGAGTACTCGGCAAGGTACTTGTCGAAATCCTGGTACCGGCTGTCATTCTTGGGTGCCGGCACCACTGGATCACTATCGGATGCGCAGCTGGCAGAAACAGTAGCATCCTTCGCTCTCCTTTAGGGAGCCCTGAGCGAGCCCTGAGCACGCCGAATAGAGCCATGCAGGATTTGTGGGTCGTTTGCTTAAGATTTGTCTACGCATCGTGATCATGCGGCTCGTTCATGCTGCTGGGTTGCGATGGGTAGCCAAGAAAGGCTGTGGTGAATGTCACAGCCTCGTGTTCTTGCGTCGACTGAGGCCCTCCGCGGCCATGGCTCTTCAGCCATGGATGGTGTAGATGCCGGGCCGCGAGGTCCGCAAGGCGGTCCATGTTCCGGCAGGCGTGAGGATGCCCCCGGGATCGCTCGTGAGCCAACGGCTGTATCTGATGCGAAGCAGGATGCGCTGTTGGGATGGTGCGCTGACTGTCACCGCGTCTGACGTCGCAGAAATCAATGTCGCTGGCGGCTCAACGATGGAGGTGTGCTGGGCGACCGAGTAGAGCTGCCAATGTTGACTTGCCCAGACCAGGCGCAGGTAGGGTAGCTGGTCCTCGATGAGTCGAGTCTCCGCCCGGCCGACCCAAGACAGTTCGGCGTCAGGCACCGCGACGTACTCCACCGCATTGTCGGTCAGCCAGGCGCGATAGCTCGCCGGGGTGAGTGCGACGCCAGTGCCGCGGGCCCCGGGGACGGTGGTGAAGAAGAGCGGGTTGCGGGCGATGTCGGCCTGCCGCAGCCAGCCCCGGGCCAGCGGCACCTCGCCGAGGTGGGCCGCCTCCCAGTAGTTGCGGGTCGGCGGCACCTCCACCCGGCCGGTTAGCCCGCGCCTGGCAAGTTCGGCCCGCAGCGGTGCGAAGTATGCCGGGTCGGCGGTGGGGTCGCTCGCGCTGCGCAGGTCGGCGGCGACCACGGGCGGCTGCCACCAGCACACCGTGGCCAGCAGCACGGCCAGCGCCGCCGCGCCAGCCACCCGATGCCGGGCCACACGCTGCGGCAGGCGGTCCGCCAGCCGGCGGGGTAGCGCCGCGCTGGCGGCCAGCACGGGTAGGGCGAACATCACCACCAGCCGGGTCGCGTTCAGGCCGACCGGGGTGTGCACCAGCGCCGCGGCGAGCACGCCGGCCGCGGACAGCAGCGCCCCCACCCGCACCGGCCGGTATCCCACCAGCGCCGCCACCAGCAGGCTGGTCAGCACCGCGTGAAGCGTATCGGTCCGGCTGATGTTCATCCAGCCGCCCTCGCCGAAGAGCAGCCCGGTCACCGCGAGCGGGGCGGCGGCGGGCGCGGCGAGCAGCAGGCCGTCGGCGTATCGGCGGGTGAGCAGCAGCGCGACGCCGGCCAGGCCCACGAAGAGCCCGGCCACCGGGCTGGCCGCCGAGGCGAGCAGGGCCGCCAGCACGGCGAGGCCCGCGCGCGGCCACCGCCATCGGACGCCGGTGGGCAGGGTCAGCGCCAGCAGCGCGGCCAGCCCGAAGGCCACCCCGAGGGCGTACGTCACCCGGCCGGAGACCAGGTTGGCGGCGATGGTGAGCACGCCCACCAGGCCGCCGAGCAGCGGCCGGGGCACCCGGGTCCGGACCAGCAGCGCCGCGAACGCGGTGGCCGAGGCGAGCAGCGCGAGCGCGCCGGTGAGACGTACCCCGAGCAGGGCCATCAGCGGAGGCGACAGCAGGCTGTAGCCCCAGGGGTGCACCCCGCCGTACCACCGCAGGTCGACCAGGGCGGGCCCGTGCTCGGCGAAGAACCCGGCGCGGGCCACCTGGGCGGACATGTCCGATCCGGTGGCCGGGAGGGTGAGTTGGAGCACGCCGAGGACCAGCGCCGACGTGGCGCACAGCGCCATCACGCGACTGCCCCGCATGCCCACCTCCGATCGCGACCCACCGTACTGGCAGCATGTCGGGCGTGCCTCACCACCTCTCGCGCTGGATCGGCCTGTCGGGTTCGGTGCTGCTCGCCGTGGCCGCCGTCCTCGGCGGCGCGCTGCCGCACGGCGCCCTGCGCCCCACCCCGGTCAGCATCTGGCAGGGCCCGCACGGGCCGTTGATCATCGGCCTCTGGCTGGTCGGCACGGCGCTGCTCGCGTGGGCCTGGTGGGCGCTGCGCGACGCCGTCCCGTCGACCCGGTGGGCGCTGGTCACGGTCGCACTCTGGCTGCTGCCCATGCTCGTCACCCCGCCGCTGGGCAGCCGGGACATGTACGCCTACGCCTGTCAGGGGGCCAGCTACGCGGCCGGCATCAGCCCGTACGAGCAGGGCGTCTCCGCGCTGCCCTGCCCGTGGCTGGACACGATCTCCTACATCTGGCGCGACACCCCCGCCCCGTACGGTCCGCTGTTCATCGTGTTCTCCGGGGCGGTGGTGCAGCTGACCGGCTCGCTGGTCGGCAGCGTGGCGCTGTTTCGGCTGCTCGCGGTGGCGGGGGTGGCGCTGACCGCCTGGGCCCTGCCGGTGCTGGCACGCCGCTGCGGGGTGCCGCCGCGCCGGGCGATCTGGCTGGCGCTGGCCTGCCCGCTGGTGCCGGTGCACCTGATCTCCGGCGGGCACAACGACGCCATGATGGTGGGGTTGCTCGTCGCCGGGCTGGCGGTGGTCGCCGCCCGGCCGGGCCGCCCCCTGCCGCTGCTCGGCGCCGGGCTGCTGCTCGGCCTGGCCGCCACGGTCAAGGTCACCGCGCTGGTGGTGGTGCCGTTCGCGGCGCTCGCGGCGATCGTCGGGCCGTACCGGATCCGGACGCTGATCCGCGACGGCGCGTGGGTGGTCGGCCCGGCGGTGGCCGCGGTGGTCGCGGCGACCCTCGCCGCGGGTCTGGACTTCGGCTTCGTCAGCGGCCTGGAGCAGGGCAACCTGGTGGTCGCCTGGGCCTCGCCGTCCACCGCCGTCGGGCAGACCGTCGGCTATCTCGCGGCGCCGTTCGGCGTGCACGTCGACGCGCTGCCGGTGACCCGGGCGATCGGCCTGCTGGTCCTGGTCGGGGTGCTGGTCTGGCTCTGGTTCCGGGCCTGGCGCCGGCAGGACCCGTTCTGGCACGCCGCGCTCGCGTTGACCGCGACCGTCGCGCTCTCCCCGCTCTTCCACCCGTGGTACTGGGTGTGGCCGCTGGCGCTGCTGGCCGCCACCGCCCACCGCACCGGCTGGTTCTCAGTGGTCACCGTGGTGTCGTCGTTCCTGGTGCTGCCCGACGGCACCGGTTTACCCCGGTTCACCAAGATGCCGGGTGCACCGCTGATGACGCTGTTCGTGATCGTGCTGGTCGTCCGGTTGGTACGGTCGGCTCGGGCGGAACGGCAGGCGGTTCCCGCGGACTGAGGGGAGCGCCGTGAGCGAGGCCGACGGGCCGGTCCGGCCGGTCGCCGCCGCCCTCGCCCGGTACGCCGGACTCGCCGGGGCGGTGCTGCTGACCGTCGCCGGCTGGCTGGGCGGCGCGCTGCCCGACGCCCCGCCCGTCACCCGCCTCGTGGACGTGTGGGACGCCCCGCACGGCCCCGGAGTCCTCGCCTGCTGGCTGGCCGGCACGCTGCTGCTGGTGTGGGCCTGGTGGTCGCTGCGCTGGGGCGCCCCGTCCACCCGGTGGGCGTACCTGACCGCCGGGCTGTGGTCGCTGCCGCTGCTGGTCGCGCCGCCGGTGGGGAGCCGGGACGTCTACTCGTACGCCTGCCAGGGCTGGTCGTGGATGCACGGCGTCGACCCGTACCGGGTGGGGGTGGCGGCGGCCGGCTGCCCGTGGACGGCGAGCGTGTCGCCGATCTGGCGGGACACCCCGGCCCCGTACGGGCCGTTCTTCGTGCTGCTGGCCGGCCTGGCGGTGCTGCTCGGCGGCGGTCTGCTGGGGGCGGTGGCGCTGCTGCGGGCGGAGGCGGTGGCCGGGCTGCTGCTGGCCGCGCTCTGCCTGCCCGGGCTGGCGCGGGCGGCCGGCGTGCCGACCCGGCGGGCGGCCTGGCTGGCGCTGGCCTGCCCGCTGGTCGGGGTGCACCTGGTCGGCGGCGCGCACAACGACGCGGTCGGGCTCGGTCTGCTGCTGTTCGGGTTGCTGGTGCTGGCGCGCAAGCCGGGGAAACCACCCGCCCTGGTGCTGGCCGGCGTGTTGCTGGGGCTGGCGGTGGCGGTGAAGGCGGTGGTCGTGGTGGTGCTGCCGTTCGCGGCGCTCGCCGCCGTGCTGGGCCGCTACACCTGGCGGGCGTTGCTGCGCGACGGCGGCTGGCTGGCCGGGGGAGTGCTGGGCGCGCTGCTGGGCATCTCGGCGGGGACCGGCCTGGGGCTGGGCTGGGTGGGCGGGCTGACCCGCAGCGGCGACTCCGAGCAGTGGACGTCGCCGCCGACCGCGGTCGGGTTCGTGGTCGACTACGTGGGTGCGCTGGCCGGCCGGGAGCCGCACGCCGTGCCGGTGGCCCGGGTGGCGGCGCTGGTGCTGCTCGCGGCGCTGCTGGTGGCGCTCTGGTGGTGGGCCTGGACGGCGCTGCGCCGGCTGGGCGACGCCCGGCAGCGGGTGGTCCGGCTGGCCGCCGCCCGGCCCCACCTGACGCTGGCCGGGGCGGGGCTGGCGTTGGCCGCCACGGTGCTGCTCGCCCCGGTCTTCCACCCCTGGTACGCGGTCTGGCCCCTGGCGCTGCTGGCGGTGGCGACCCGCGCCCTCGCCCGGACGGTCTGGTTCGTGGCGCCCGCCGCGGTGGCGTCGGTGCTGGTCCTGCCCGACGGCACCAACCTGGCCCGGTTCACCAAGGCGCCCGGCGCGATCCTGATGACCGCGCTGGTCGTGGGGCTGGTGGTGTGGGCGGTCCGGGCACGGCGGGTCAGCCTCCCGCCGGCCGACTGAGCCCCGCCCCGCCGAGGCGGCCCCGCCGCGCGTCCCTTGCGCCGCGCGTCCCTTGCGCCGCGCGCCCCTTGCGCCGCGGGCCCCTGCCCCACGGCGTGTTGATCGACTCCGGTTGCGGCAGGTCGGGGTGTCCGCCGCCTTAAAAGGCACCGATTGCGGCATGTCGAGTGGATCATTGCCCAGGGCGGGGCCCGTGCGGGTGCGGCGGGGCGGGAACGGGAACGGCCGGGCCGGCCCCGCGGTCGCGGAGCCGGCCCGGCCCGGCCGGTGTCGAGACGCTCGCTCAGCAGTCGAAGTACATCGCGAACTCGTGCGGGGTCGGGCGCAGGCGCACCGGGTCGACCTCGTTGGTCCGCTTCCAGTCCACCCAGGTGGAGATCAGGTCCGGCGTGAAGACGCCGCCGTCGAGCAGGTAGTCGTGGTCGGCCTCGAGCGCGTTGAGCACCTCCGGCAGCGAGCCCGGCACCTGCTTGACGTCGCCCCACTCCTCCGGCGGCAGGTCGTACAGGTCCTTGTCGATCGGCGCCGGCGGCTCGATCTTGTTCTTGATGCCGTCCAGGCCGGCCATCAGCATGGCCGAGAAGGCGAGGTACGGGTTGCTGGACGGGTCCGGCACCCGGAACTCGACCCGCTTGGCCTTCGGGTTGCTGCCGGTCACCGGGATCCGGGTGCACGCGGAGCGGTTGCGCTGCGAGTAGACCAGGTTGACCGGCGCCTCGAAGCCCGGCACCAGGCGGCGGTACGAGTTGACCGTCGGGTTGGTGAAGGCGAGCAGCGACGGCGCGTGGTGCAGCAGGCCACCGATGTACCAGCGGGCGGTGTCGGACAGGCCGGCGTAGCCGGTCTCGTCGTAGAACAGCGGCTCGCCGTTCAGCCACAGGCTCTGGTGGGTGTGCATGCCGGAGCCGTTGTCGCCGAAGAGCGGCTTGGGCATGAAGGTGGCGGTCTTGCCGTTGGCCCAGGCCTCGTTCTTCACGATGTACTTGAAGAGCTGGAGCTGGTCACCGGCGTGCAGCAGGGTGGAGAACCGGTAGTTGATCTCCGACTGGCCGGCGGTGCCGACCTCGTGGTGCGACCGTTCCACGCTGAAGCCGCCGTCGACCAGCCGGCGCACGATGCTGTCCCGCAGGTCGGCGTAGTGGTCGACCGGCGGCACCGGGAAGTAACCGCCCTTGTACGCGGTCTTGTAGCCGCGGTTGCCGCCCTCCTCCTCGCGGCCGGTGTTCCACGCGCCCTCGATCGAGTCGATGTAGTAGAACGACCGGTGCGCGGAGGTCTCGTGGCGGATCGAGTCGAAGATGTAGAACTCCGCCTCGGCGCCGAAGTACGCGGTGTCGGCGATGCCGCTCGCCGCGAGGAAGGCCTCGGCCTTCTTCGCCACGTTCCGCGGGTCCCGCGAGTAGGCCTCGCGGGTGAACGGGTCGTGGATGAAGAAGTTCAGCGCGAGCGTCTTCTGCGCGCGGAACGGGTCGATGAAGGCGGTCGCGACGTCGGCGAGCAGGAGCATGTCCGACTCGTGGATCGCCTGGAAGCCGCGGATCGACGAACCGTCGAACGCGAGGCCGTCGGTGAAGACGCTGTCGTCGAAGGACTCGACCGGCAGGTTGAAGTGCTGCATCACGCCGGGCAGGTCACAGAAACGTACGTCGACGAACTTCACGTCCTCGTTCTTGAGGTATCGCAGGAGTTCCTCGGGATTGGCGAACACACGTCCTCCTGGCAGGTCCACTCCGGTGGCTGACTCCTGGCGACGGTATGGCGGCGCGGTTGCCCGGCCGTGTCTCTTCTGTTTCCGCCGTGTTACGTCCCTCGCGGAGCGTCATCTGTGCCGCTCAGTCGCCTTCTGGTCTCCGTCCGGACGATACTCGTCGTCATGGTCTGCCGCTGATTGATGGCTTTGGTCCGATTCTTCAGGGGGCGTCGAACCGGTCGGCCGGGCGGCGAGCGCAACCCGGCCCGGCCCGGCCTGCCCCGCCCCGGACCTGGCCTGACTACCCTGGACCGCTGTGACCGATACCGCCGCCGCGTCGGTGCCGCCCGCCGCGGACCCCACCTTCACGCCCCCGACTCTCGGCCGCCGTTTCGGCGCGCTGGTCATCGACTGGGTGCTCTGCCTGCTGATCTCCAGGATCTTCGCCGACCCGACCCGGGACGGCTGGGCCCCGGTGCTGGTGCTGATCCTCGAGTACGGCTTCTTCCTCGGCCTGTTCGCCCAGACCCCGGGCATGTACGTCACCCGGATCCGCTGCCTGTCCTGGGCCGACGGCGGCCGGATCGGGCTGCCCCGCGCCCTGCTGCGCGGCGTCCTGCTCGCCCTGGTCGTGCCCGCCCTGATCATGGACGGGCACCGGCGCGGCCTGCACGACCGCCTCGCCGGCTCGGTCATCGCCGACGCCCCCCGTCCCACCCGCCGCTGACCGCACCCCACCCGCCACCCGCCCCGACCGCGCCGGCCCGCGCCGCGCCGCGGCCGCGCCGCGCCGGCGTCCCGCCCGCCCCGGTACGCGCTGTTTCCGGGAAAGAGTGCCCTCCGGGCGCCGGATGACCACTCTTTCCCGGAAACAGCGCGGATCAGGGGGGTGGGGTGGGGCGCGGAACGGGGGTGGGGGGTGGAAAGAAGAGGAGCCGGGCCCGTGCGGGGCCGGCTCCTTTTCGCGTACGTCGAGGGTCAGCGACCCCGGGTCTGGCGGAACGCGCCGCGCGGCGGCCGCATGTTCTTCGGGATCGCGCCCTTGGGCATCTGCGGGCGGGCGGTGAGCGCCTTGAGCCGCTTGTCGAGCGCGTTGACGTCCTTGGGGGTCAGGGTGCGGGGCAGCCGCATCAGCGTCATCCGCAGCTTGCGGATCGGCAGTTCGCCCTCGCCCTGGCCAATCACGTAGTCGTGCAGCGGGGCGGAGCCGATCACCTTGGCCAGCCGGCGCTTCTCCTGGCCGAGCAGGCCGCGCACCCGTTGCGGGTTCCCCTCGGCCAGCAGGATCACGCCCGGCCGGCCGATCACCAGGTGCACCATGTCCATCTGGGTGGTGGAGCTGACCGCCGGGGTGACCCGCCAGTCGCCGCGCATGCTCTCCATGATCTGCGCGGCCGCGCCCGGCTGCCCCTCGGCGGCGTTCATCATCGCCTTGTTGGACCGCAGGTTGAGCACGATCAGCACGGCGAGCAGGGCGAACAGGATGCCGATCGGCAGCCAGATCCAACCCCAGAGGAGCACCGCGACCACGGTGAGCGCGAGCGGGATCAGCACCGCCGCCGCGGTCAGCGGCGCGAACCACCGGTCCTGCTTGGCGGTGAACTGGAACACCATCCCGATCTGCTTCAGCCGCTGGCCGAACGAGACCTTCTCCTGGGGCTTTGCCATGCCGCAGAGTCTAGTGGTCGCCCCGCGAACCGTTGATCCGTGGCCGCCAGTCCGCGACGGCTGAGTACCTTACGGCGCTGCCGGGCCCCTGAGGCCCCCCGGTAAGGAGGGGGAGCGGCCGAAGATCAGGCGGCGGACCCATGCCCCGGGGGCACCTTCGCGCGGAAAGTCAATGTCGACAGCGAAACGACACCCGACAGGGGAGATCGAAATGTTCGGCAACGACGCAGACCTGATGCTCACGATCCACCGCAGCCACGCCTCCGAGCTCCAGGCCGACGCGGCCCGCGACCGGCTCGCCCGGTCGCTGCCCCGCCGCCACTCGCGCGGCTGGCTCAGCCGGCGTCACCACGCGACCCGTACGACCGACGCCCGGCGATGATCACCGTCGGCGAGAGGAGGGGCCCCTCGTCGACGCCGGGTGAGGCGAACGGGCCCCTCCTCAACGGCGTCCCGGCCGGCCCTGCGGGGGCTGGTGCGGGCGATCACGGTCCGGCCGCCACGGGGGCGGCCGGACCGGCGGCCGGCGGGCCGGGAGATCGGCCGGTCGGCGGGGACGGCGCGGCCGGCCGTCGTGGCATGCTCGACGGCGTGACCGTACGCGCCGCCAGCACCGTCCTCGTCGGCCGCCACGAGGAACTGGCCGCCCTGCGCGCCGCGCTCGGCCGGGCCCGCGCCGGGGAGCCCACCACGGTGCTGGTCGGCGGCGAGGCCGGGGTGGGTAAGACCCGGCTGCTGGAGGAGTTCGCCGCGCTGGCCGGCGACCTCGAGGTCCGGGTGCTGGTCGGCCAGTGCCTGGAGCTCGGCGAGGCCGGCCTGCCCTTCGCGCCGTTCGCCGCGGCGCTGCGCGAGGTGCTGCGCCGGGACGGCCCGGACGTCTTCGCCGGGTACGAGGCGGAGTTCGCCCGCCTGCTGCCGGAACTGGCCCGGGTGCCGGCCGGCATCGCCGCGCCCACCGGCCTGCCCGTCTCCGACACCCCGCGCGGCTACCTGTTCGACCTGGTCGCCGACCTGTTCGGGCGGATCGCCGAGGACCAGCCGCTGGTGCTGGTGATCGAGGACCTGCACTGGGCCGACCGGTCCACCCGGGATCTGATCGGTTTCCTGGTCCGGGCCGCCCGCGCCGCCCGCCTGCTGCTGGTCTGCACGTACCGCACCGACGAGCTGCACCGCGGCCACCCGCTGCGGCCCTTCCTCGCCGAGCTGGACCGGGCGCGCGGGGTGGACCGGGTGGAGCTGAGCCGGCTCGACCGGGACGGCACCGCCGCCATCCTCGCCGACCTGCTCGGCGCCGAACCCGCGCCGCGGGCCGTCGACGACGTGCACGGGCGTACCCAGGGCAACCCCTTCTTCATCGAGGAGCTGGCCGCCGCCGGCGACCCGGTGGGCTGCGCGGTGCTGCCCGAGACCCTGCGCGACCTGCTGCTGGCCCGGGTCGACCGGCTGCCCGAACCCGCCCAGCGGGTGCTGCGGATCGCCGCCGCCGGCGGCACCCGCTTCGCCCACCAACTGCTCGCCGAGGTCGCCGGCCTGCCCGAGCCGGAGCTGGAGGACGCGCTGCGCGCCGCGGTTGCCGCCCAGCTCGTGGTGGCCGACCCGGACGGCGACTACGAGTTCCGGCACGCCCTGGTCCGCGAGGCCGTCCACGACGAGCTGCTCCCCGGCGAGCACGCCCGGCTGCACGCCCGGTACGCGGCCGCGATCGAGGCGCAGCCGCACCTGGTGGCCGCCGGGCGCGCGCCGGCCGAGATCGCCCACCACTGGTACGCCGCCCACGACCACCCGCGCGCCCTGCTCGCCGCCCGCGTGGCGGCCTGCGCCGCCGCCGACCGGTACGCGTACGCCGAGCAGAGCCGGCTGCTGGAACGCGTGCTGGAGCTGTGGGAACTGGTGCCCGACGCCGCCGATCGGCTCGGCATGGACCACCTGCGGGTGCTGGAGGAGACCCTCGCGGCGGCCACCACCGCCGGCGACTACAACCGGGCGCTCACCCTCACCCGGGCCGCCCTGTCCGAGGTGGACACCGACGCCGAGCCGCTGCGCGCCGCCCGCCTGCTCGACCAGCGCGGCCGGCTGCTCGCCCTGCTCGGCAAGAGCGACGGCACCGCCGAGGTGCGCCGGGCGTACGAGCTGGCGGCGGGGGTGCCGGACGGCCCCGAGCGGGTACGGCTGCTCGCCGACATCGCGGCCCACCTGGCGAAGATCGATCCCGAGCAGGCCGGCTCGGTGGCCGCCGAGGCGATGGTCGCGGCCGAGGCGATCGGCGAGGACGTGGCCCTGCTGCCGACCCGGATCGCCATGCTCTGCCGCACCAGCAAGACCCCCGACCTGGGGCTCGCCGAGCTGCGCCGGGCGGAAACCCTGGCCCGGGCCACCGGCAACGCGCCCGCGCTGGTCAGCGCCCTGGTGCACCTCTCCGACGTGCTCTACGAGCTGGGCCGCTACGCCGAGTCGGCCGAGACGGCCGCCGCCGGGGTCAGCGAGGCGCGCCGGTTCGGGATCAGCCGCTCCACCGGGGCGTACCTGCTGTCCAACCGGGCCGAGGCGCTGATCGCGCTGGGTCGTTGGGACGAGGCGGACGCGGCCTGCGCGGAGGCCGCGCGGATCGACCCGCCGGGCGTGTCCGGGCTGCACTGGCTCCAGCTCCGCGCCGGGCTGCGGCTGGCCCGCGCGCACCCGGCCGCCGACGAGCTGGTCGGCCGGGCGCTGGCCTTCCTGGCCCGGCCCTACCTCTGGCCGAACCACCGGCTGCCGCTGCACGAGCTGCGCATCGAGGCCGCCCTCGCCGCCGACGACAAGCTGGCGGCGCTCGCGGCGAGCCGCGCCGCCCTCGCCGACGAGCGGCTCGCCCACCTCCCCCGGGAGGGCTGGCCGGTGCTCACCGCGGTGGCCCGGACCGCCGCGCTGACCGGCGACGCCGGGCTGGCCGGCGAGGCGTCCGCGGTGGCCGCCGCCCTGCCCGCCCGCTACCCGGCGGAGCAGGCACACGCCGCCCAGGTAGCCGCGATCCTGGCCGGCACGGGTACCGGGACCGGCGTTGGCGCCGCTGGCGGCGGGGTGCTGGCGGCCTGGCGGGTGGCGGTCGAGGCGTGGCGGACGGCCGGGCAGCCGTACCCGCTGGGCCGGGCGCTGCTCGGGCTCGCCGAGGCGGCCGCCACGGCCGGCGACCGGGACGCGGTCGCGGCGGCGGTCCGGGAGGCCGGCGAGATCGCCACCCGGCTCGGCGCCGCCCCGCTGGGCGAGCAGGTCGCCACCCTGGCCCGCCGGGTCGGGCTGCGTGGCGGCGGCCGTCCCGGCCCGGACCTGCTCACCAGCCGCGAGCAGGAGGTGCTGCGGCTGGTCGCCGAGGGACACAGCAACAGCCGGATCGCCGAGCGGCTCTTCATCTCGCCGAAGACGGCCAGCGTGCACGTGTCCCGGATCATCGCGAAGCTGGACGTCCGCAACCGGGTGGAGGCGGCCGCGCTGGCCCACCGCCTCGGCCTGCTCACCTCGACCCCGCCCGAACCGCGCAGGCCGAGCGCCGCCTCCTGAGGGGACATCGGCTCGGCGGCGCGGTCCGCTGCCGGGCGGTGCGGCTGACCGCGGGAGCCGGGACGGGGGACACCCGGCCGGGATCTACCTGCGGGTCAGGTAGATCCGCCACCCGTCGACGGTGACCACCTCGAGCCCGCCCCGGTCTCGACCGAGCCGGCCGTCCAGCCGGGCGGCCAGCGGCGACCCCACGGGCGCGACCCACGCCGCCACCGGGTCGGCCGCCACCGCCCGCCGGTACGTGGGCAGCCGGTCGAAGCCGGGCCGCAGCTCGTCGTCGACCACCGCGCAGATCACGTTCTCGCCGCTGGCGAAGGTGAGCCGGTTGCACGTCCAGTAGCCGCCCCACACGTGCCGTACGCCGAGCGCGCCCAGGGTGTCGACGAGGGCGCGGTGCCGATCGGCCTCGTCGTGCACGGCGGGCACCCGCGCGACGGCGGTGACGGTGGCCACGGCGGCCGTGCCGAGCACGGCGGTCAGCACCCCGACCGCCGCCAGGCTCGCCGCCCGGCCGAGCCGGCCCCCTGCCGGCTCGTCGCTGATCGACTGC
The DNA here is from genome assembly GCF_003725545.1 of Micromonospora solifontis. Lineage (GTDB taxonomy): Bacteria > Actinomycetota > Actinomycetes > Mycobacteriales > Micromonosporaceae > Micromonospora > Micromonospora solifontis. The sequence continues at coordinate 43,239 of NZ_RJLN01000031.1, forward strand.
ACGTCGGCGAGATCGGGGTGTCCGAACGCGCCGGATACCGCCAGTTCGCCGATCCGGCGTCGCAAGGGAAGCCCCGACCGTCGGGAGTGGAGGGGTGCCCGCCGTGCGGCGTGCCACAGTGGCCAGAGCAGGGCTGGCGTGGCGATCGCCAGGCAGGAGAGGTAGCGGGCGCTCTCGATCGGGGTCCGGCCGGCCGAGCTGCTCACCGTGTACGCCGCCAGCACCGCCACCGCCGCGCCGAGCAACGCCAACCGCACCGCCGCCGACAATCGCCGCTCGTCCTCCCCGGATCTCGGGCACCCTCCAGGCAGGACGGACGGGGCGGGGCCAGGACCCGCCGGCGAGACCGGCCGGAGCGCCGGGGTGGGCGGGAGCACCGGAGCAGGCGGTGCGGACGGGTGAGCCGTTGCGGACACGGTGGAGTGAGGTGCGAGCGCTGGAACCGGGGGAGTCGCCCGGAGGGTGCGCGCGGCGGTGACCACCGCCAGCAGCAGCAGAGGCGGGAAGGCGACCGCCCACCAGAGCTGCCAGCCGGCGCAGTGGCTCGGCGAGCAGAAGCCCATGCCCAGCGGTGGCCCGAGCACCAGGCCGCCGTGCAGCCGCCCGGCCCAGCTCGCCGCCGCCTCCCCGCCGCCGGCCGCGAGGACCGCGGTGAGCGGGTTGCGGCCGTGCCGGACGCTGTCCAGCAGCATCGGCGCCGCGCCGAGCAGCAGCGCCCCGGCCAGCACAAGGCCCGCCCGCCCGGCCAGTTCCCGGCGCCGCCGCACGGCCAGCACCACGCCGGTGCCGAGGACGAATGGCAGGATCAGCGGGTCGACCCAGAGCATCAGCCCCGACACCAGGCCCCAGGCCGCCCAGCGGGGCAGCCGCGCTTTCGTCCGGTCGGCGGCGAGCGCCACGGTGAGCAGGGCGAGGCCGACTCCGGCCGGGTTCAGCTCGGGATAGCCGCCCCCGGCGATGAGCTGGTTCTTGAGCACCCGGTCGGAGCCGAGCGCGAGGAAGCCGACGACCAGCAGGGCGAACCAGGGATCGCCGCCGAGCCGGCGGGTGAGCCGCCAGGACAGGGCGAGGAAGAGCGCGTACAAAGCCAGGGTGGGCAGCCGTAGGACGAGCACCGACGGTCCGGTGAGCGCGATCAGCGGCGCGGCCAGGTACGCCTCCAGCGTGCCCATGTACGCCTGGCCGTAGAACCAGACGGGGAAGTGCTCACCCCGGGCGATGTGCAGGGCGGCCAGCCCCATGGTCGCCTCGTCGCTGTTGCTGGGCGGCGCGTCGGCGAGCAGCAGGGCCAGCCGGTAGCCGACCCCGGCCACCCCGACGAGCAGGGCGAGCAGCGCCGGCAGCCGGGGACGCCGGGGCGTACGCGGGCGGGTGGCCTCGCGTGGCTCCTGGCGTACCCCGGCGGTCATGCCTGCGATCATGGCATCCGGACGGCGGCCGGCGGCGGGTGACGCGGCATCCGGCCCCGCCCGGCCTCACCGGCTTGGGGCGCGGGCCGCGCCGCGGCGCGGGCCTCAGCCGGCGGCGGGGACCGCCTCGCGGGCCGTGAGGGCCTGCTGGTAGAGCCGCCCGGCCCGGTACGACGAGCGGACCAGCGGGCCGCTCATCACGCCGGCGAAGCCGATCTCCTCGGCCTCCTCGCGCAGCTCGACGAACTCCTCCGGCTTGACCCAGCGGGTGACCGGGTGGTGCCGGGGGGAGGGGCGCAGGTACTGGGTGATGGTGATCAGCTCGCAGCCGGCCTCGTGCAGGTCGCGCAGCGCCTGGGAGACCTCGGCCCGCTCCTCGCCCATGCCGAGGATCAGGTTGCTCTTGGTGACCAGGCCGGCGGCGCGGGCCTGGCGGATCACGTCGAGGGAGCGCTCGTAGCGGAACGCCGGCCGGATCCGCTTGAAGATCCGCGGCACGGTCTCCACGTTGTGGGCGAGGACCTCGGGGCGCGACCCGAAGACCTCGGCGAGCTGCTCCGGCACGGCGTTGAAGTCGGGGATCAGCAGCTCGACGCCGCAACCGGACTGCAGGGCGTGGATCTGCCGGACCGTCTCGGCGTAGAGCCAGGCGCCGCCGTCGGGCAGGTCGTCGCGGGCGACCCCGGTGATGGTGGCGTAGCGCAGGCCCATCGCGGCGACCGACTCGGCGACCCGGCGGGGCTCGTCGGCGTCGAACTCGGCCGGCTTACCGGTGTCGATCTGGCAGAAGTCGCAGCGCCGGGTGCACTGGTCGCCGCCGATGAGGAAGGTGGCCTCGCGGTCCTCCCAGCATTCGTAGATGTTGGGGCAGCCGGCCTCCTGGCAGACGGTGTGCAGCCCTTCGCGCGAGACCAGCCCGCGCAGCTGGGTGTACTCCGGGCCCATCTTGGCCTTGACCTTGATCCACGGCGGTTTGCGCTCGATCGGCGTCTCGGCGTTGCGCGCCTCGATCCGCAGCATGCGCCGCCCCTCAGGGGCGACCGTCGCGGTGGGCGGTGCCTGCTCAGTCGTCGGCGCGGAGTGCTCGATCGTCACGAAACCGAGCCTACGCCGGACGGCGGCAATCGATGAACGGCGGGCGACGGTCGTCACGCCCCGAATGTTGTGACACCGGACACGAGGGGCGAGAAACCTCCGTCACACGGGCCGGCGAAGGGTGCTAGCGTGCCGGCAAAGCTGCGACGGAGCCGAGTAGCGGGCCGATCCGCCAGCCCAGAGAGCCGCCGGTTGCTGCGAGGCGGTCTGGCGCCGGCCCCGCGAAGACCCTCCCGAGCTGCGGGAAGAACGGCGCTTCCGCGCTCAGTAGAGCCCGCCCGGCTGGCCCCGGTCAACAGGCGACGAACGAGGCTCCCGGGAGACCGGGGGCGAAGGTGTGGTGGCACCGCGAGGTTCCCGCTCGCCCACACCTCCCGGGGCTGAGGCGATGCTTCGCCGCCCGAGGGCGGCGCAGGCGTTGCGATCGACCGAGGAGCAGCCCAACCATGCACCGCATCCTGTCCACCCAGCTCAGCCACCAGGTCGGCGAATCCGTCCGGATCGCCGGCTGGGTGCACCGCCGCCGGCTGCTCAAGTCGGTGGCCTTCCTGATCGTCCGGGACGCCGCCGGCCTGGCCCAGGTGGTGGTCACCGACCCCGAGGTCCGCGCCGCCGTCGAGGCGCTGCCGGAGGAGACCGTCGTCGAGGTCGTCGGCACGGTCGTCGCGAACCCGACCGTCCCCGCCGGGGTCGAGGTCGTCGAGCCCACGGTACGGCCGCTCGGGCCGCCCGCCGTGCCGCCGCCGTTCGACCTGTACCGGCCGGTGCTCACCGCCACCCTGCCCACCCAGCTCGACCACGCCCCGACCGCGCTGCGCCACCCGACCCGCTCGGCGGCGCTGCGGATCTCGGCGGCGGCGGTGGCCGGTTTTCGGGCCACCCTGGACGCCCGCGACTTCGTGGAGATCCACACGCCGAAGGTGGTCGCCTCGTCCACCGAGAGCGGGGCGAACGTCTTCGCGCTGGACTGGTTCGGCCGGCCCGCGTACCTGGCCCAGTCGCCGCAGTTCTACAAGCAGCTCATGGTCGGCGTCTTCGAGCGGGTGTACGAGGTGGGGCCGGTGTTCCGGGCCGAGCCGCACGACACCGTCCGGCACCTGGCCCAGTACACCTCGCTCGACGTAGAGCTGGGCTTCGTCGCCGACCACCGGGACGTGATGCTGGTGCTCCGGGACACCCTGGCCGGAATGCTGGAGGCGGTTCGGGAGCGGGCGGGCGCAGCGCTCGCCAAACTCGGTGTCGCGCCGCCCGAGGTGCCGGCGGAGATCCCCGCGGTGCACTTCACCGAGGCGCTGAAGATCGCCGGGGCGCCGGCGGACGAGCCGGACCTGGCCCCCGCGCACGAGCGGGCGTTGGGCGAGTGGGCCCGCCGGGAGCACGGCTCGGACTTCCTCTTCGTCACCGGCTACCCGATGGCGAAGCGGCCGTTCTACACCCACCCGGACCCGGCCCGGCCGGCCCACTCCAACGGCTTCGACCTGCTGTTCCGGGGCATGGAGCTGGTCACCGGCGGGCAGCGGCTGCACCGGTACGAGGACTACCTGGCCGCGCTCGCGGCGCGGGGCGAGCCAATCGAGCCGTACGCCGGCTACGTGGACGCCTTCCGGCACGGCATGCCGCCGCACGGCGGCTTCGCCATCGGCCTGGAACGCTTCGTCGCCCGACTGACCGGCGTGGCCAACGTCCGCGAGGTCACCGCCTTCCCGCGCGACCTGCACCGGCTCACCCCCTGACGCCACGAAGAAATCCGGGGGCGCGGTAAACCTGGCCGCGCCCCCGGCCCGTGTAACCCGCGAGGGAGAGGACACCCAGCCGATGCACGGGGATGACGAGCGGCAGTTCACCAACCGGGTCGACGCGCGGGCGCCCGCGTTGCGGCGTACCGCGTTCCTGATCTGCGGCGACCGGCACGCCGCCGACGACGCCGCGCAGACGACGCTGACGAAGCTGACGAAGCTCTACCTGGCGTGGCCCGGCTGACCCGGCGGGACGAGATCGACGGGTACGCCTGGCGGGTGCCGCGCACCGGATCCTCGGCACACTGCTCGGGCTGCTCACCAGCGCGGTGCTGCTCGCGCCGCACCTGCCGCCGTACGCCACCGTGCTCGTGGTGGCGGTGCTGCAGATCGTCACCGAGCTGCTGGTCGGGCGGAACTACGGCCTGGCGCTGCTGTTCATCACCCCGATGGCGCTGCTGATGGGGCAGCTCGCGGTGGCCCGTCCCACCGGGCAGCTGCTCTTCGACCGGGGGGTGGAGACGGTGATCGGGGCCGGCATCGGCGGCCTGATCGTGGTCTGCGAACCGTGGTTGCGGTCGAGAATCAGCCGCTAGCACCCGGTCCGGCCGGATGAACGCCAGCGCCGCCTGGGCGTGGTGCTCATCGGCCTGCACCCCGTACGGCAGGCGCATCGCGACGAAGGTCGCCGGGTGGCCGGCCGCGCGGGCCCGTTCCGCGGCGAGCTGGCAGAGCCGCCCGGCGGTGGTGGAGTCCACGCCGCCGCTGATGCCCAGGACCAGGGTGGTCAACCCGGTGTCGACGAGGCGGTCGGCGAGGAAGACGACCCGCCGCTCGATCTCCGCGGCGGCGTCGAAGGTCGCCGGCACCTGGAGGTCCTCGGCGATCTGCCGCTGGGTGGACAGCACGTCGGTCATCGGGGGTCCTTTCGGGTCGGGCGGGACCGGAGGAGGTCGGCCGGATCAGGCGGGGCCGAGCACGGTGCGCGGGGGCTTCACGAACTCGACCTTCGCCTCGACCATCCGCCGGTAGGTGGCGTCGAAGTCGTCGACCCGGAGGAAGAAGCCGACCCGGCCGTGGGTCTGGTCGCCGACCGCCGCCCGCTGGTGCTCGCCATCGGCGCGGGCCAGCAGCAGCCCGGTGCCGCCGCCCGGCGGGCGGACCACCACCCAGCGCTTCGGCCGGCCGTCGTTGGTCAGGGACGGCTTGTCCTCGACCAGCTCGAAGCCGAGCACCTCGGTGAAGAAGGCGATCGCCGGGTCGTACTCGGCGACGACGAGGGCGACGAGATCGATCCGCACCGGACGAGGGTACGCGGTCAGCCGGACAGCTCGTCGCGCCGTCGGCGCAGGTGGTCCGCCTGCGGTGCGCTCAGGTCCAGCGCCAGCGCCCGGTCGTACGCGGCGACCGCCTCGGCCGGGCGGTCGAGGCGGCGCAGCAGCTCGGCGCGGTCGGGCCGGCCGGTCAGCGCGTCGAGGTCCCCGCTCCGGGACACCACGCCGCGGAAATTTCCCGTCAGACCTCGACGAGGGTGGCGAGGTGCCGCTCGACCACGGGGAGCACGTCGGCGACGGTGACCGGCCGGCCCAGCTCGGCGGTGAGGGAGGTGACCCCGGCGTCCCGGATTCCGCACGGCACGATCCGGTCGAAGTAGGTCAGGTCGCAGTCGCAGTTGATCGAGAAGCCGTGCAGGGTGACGCCCCGGGCCACCCGGATGCCGATGGCGGCCACCTTGCGGGCCGGCCCCCGGTCGTCCTCCGGCACCCAGACGCCGCTGCGCCCCTCGACCCGGCCGGCGGTCAGGCCGAACTCGGCGCAGACGTCGATCAGCATCTGCTCCACCCGCCGGACGTACGCGACCACGTCCACCGGGTCGGGCAGGGTGACGATCGGGTAGCCGACGAGCTGCCCCGGCCCGTGCCAGGTGATCTTGCCGCCGCGATCGACGTCGATGACCGGGGTGCCGTCCATCGGCCGGTCCCACGGCTCGGTCCGCTTGCCGGCGGTGTAGACGCTGGGGTGCTCCAGCAGCAGCACGGTGTCGCCCTGCTCGCCGGCCACCACGGCCGCGTGCAGGCGGCGCTGCTCGTCCCAGGCGGCCTGGTAGTCGAGCACACCGGCACGGACGGCGGTCAGCCCGGAAGTCGTCACGCTCACCCGTCCAGCCTAGACCCGCCGGCCCCGGTCGGGCGGCGTGAGCCTCGTCGCGTCCGGGCTCAGCCCGGGGGCACCCGCCAGATCCACACGTCGTCCACCCGCTGCGGCGGGCCGAGCAGGGCGGTGGCGGTGCGCCGCAGCGCCTCCTCGTCGACGTCGTACTTGGCACCGTGCACCCGGTCGGCCAGCACCACCGTCTCCACCCGCCAGTAGTGCAGGTCGGCCAGGGACTCCCGGATGCTGCCGTCGGTGATGATCGGCACGTACCCGGTCTTGCCGGCCTGGTCCATCAGCGAGTCGAAGGTGCGCGGCACCGGGCCGATCCGGCCCCGGCCGTCGGGCCCGCCGGGGCCGAGGAAGAAGCCGGCCGGGATGCGGAACTCGCCCTGCCGGTGGGAGAGGGCGTACGCCTGCCAGCGCTGACCGTCCGGGTAGACGTCGAGGGTCAGCGGCAGCGGGGTGAGCACCCCGCCGGGGGAGACGTACCGCTGCCAGGTGCCGCTGGTGACGAACCGCGGGATCGGCTCCCGCACGCTGGTCAGCAGCGGGGTGGGCAGCAGCGGCAGCAGCGCCACGGCGAAGCCGGCCGCCCAGGCCAGCTCGGTCCGGCGGTGCCGGGGCGGCCGGGCCCGCAGCCGATCGACCGTGTACGCCAGCAGCAGGCCGAGCACCGGCGCGACGACCAGGGCCAGCCGGGACGGCAGCGCCGCGTTGATCACCGGTAGGTTGTCCAGCACCCCGAACGGCAGGAGCTGGTCGGTGCGGCGGCCGTTCCACTTGGCCTTCGGCCCCCAGGAGAGCACCGCGAACACCACGGCGGTGGCGCCGAGCGCGGTGAGCGTGGCCCGGAACGCCCGGTCGGCCCGGGTCCAGAGGAAGCCGAAGCAGGCGACGGCGAGCACCAGCAGCGGGAGGCCGAAGAAGGAGTTCTCCTCGGTGGGGTTGGGGGCCAGCGAGGTGCCGAGCCCGGCCCACCCGGCGAGGGAGCGGCGCGGGTATGACCCGTACGCGGCGATGTCCTCGGAGTGGATGAGCGGGTCGAAGCCGGTGCCGTGGAAGCGTTGCGGCCCGGCGAAGTGCAGCCACAGCGGGTACGCCAGCAACACTCCGGCCACCGCCGCGGTCACCCCGAGCCCGCGCAGGAAGTTCGGCAGCGCGGCGGCGACCTCGGCCCGACGGGCCGGGTGCGGCGCCCAGACCGCCAGGAAGAACGCCAGCGCCAGGGCGGTGAAGAAGAGCCCCTCGGCGGCGATGGAGAAGGCGACCGCGACCAGCACCCCGAGCAGGATCCCGCCGCGGACCGCCCGGCCGGGGCGGCGCAGCCGGAACACGCCCCAGATCAGCAGGGGCACCAGCCAGCCGGCGGTCCAGTTCAGGTGCGCGTTGGCGTGCGACACCATCGCCGGGCAGTAGGCGATGAAGAGCGCCCCGACCGCGGCGGCCAGCCGGCTGGCCACCAGGTGCCGGCTCAGCAGCCAGTACCAGGCCACCGCGGTGGCGGCGAGGTTCAGGGTGAGGATCACCAGGAAGGTCGCCGGCGGCCCGATCAGGTACGTCAGCGGCGCGAACACCACCGCGTACGCGGTGATCGAGGTGTTGACCGCGAGGTTCACCCCGTCCGGCACGTTGATCAAATAGGTGAAGAGCGGGTTGTCGCCGTGGGTGACGGCGTGCCCGCCGAAGGCCAGCAGCCACTCGAAGAGCGCCTGGTCGCTGGAGTTCACGGTGATCGCGCGGCTGTTCGGGTCCCGCCACATGCCGCTGGTCACCCAGAACGCCAGCGTCACGGCGGCGACCAGCACGACCAGGTCGGCCCGCCGGTCCCGGCGGGCGGGCGCGGACGCGGGCGACGGGCTGGCGGCCAGGGACGGCGAGGACGGCACGGAGCGGACGTTACCAACCGGACCTGGACACGCCGGTCAGACACGAAACCTGCTGGCCCGACCGGCGGCCAACACTTCGGCGTTGGTGAATGTGTGAGCGGCGGCCATTCCGGGCCGGGAAACGCGGACGTAACGTTCCGGCAACTCGGGGGTGACCCAGTTCACATTCCGCAACCAGGGAGGTCGCCGTGCGCCGCTCCTCATCCCTTCTCACCCGGCTCGCCGGGGCGGCGGCCGGCGTCGTGCTGGCCGCCGCCGCCGTGCTCACCGCCGCCCTGCCCGCGCAGGCCGCCACGCTCACCCAGGTCACCGGCTTCGGCTCCAACCCCGGCAACCTGGCCATGTACGCGTACCGCCCGGACGGCCTGCCGGCCAACGCCCCGGCCGTGGTGCTGCTGCACGGCTGCACCCAGGACGCCTCCGGCTACTTCACCAACTCGGGCTGGCAGAAGTACGCCGACCTGTGGAAGTTCGCACTGATCGTGCCGCAGCAGTCCAGCAGCAACAACGCCAACTCCTGCTTCAACTGGTTCGAGACCGGTGACACCGCCCGCGGCCAGGGCGAGGCGCTGTCCATCAAGCAGATGGTCGACTACGCCAAGACGAACTACGGCGTGGACAGCGGCCGGGTCTACGTCAGCGGCCTCTCCGCCGGCGCGGCGATGAGCGCCGTCATGCTCGCCACCTACCCGGACGTCTTCGCCGCCGGCTCGATCATCGCCGGCATCCCATACCGCTGCGCCACCAGCATGGTCAACGCCTTCTCCTGCATGAACCCGGGGGTGGACAAGACTCCGGCGCAGTGGGGCGACCTGGTCCGCAACGCCTACTCCGGCTACTCCGGCCCGCGCCCCCGGGTGGCCGTCTGGCACGGCACCTCGGACACCACCGTCGCGCCGATGAACGCGACCGAGTCCCGCGACCAGTGGACCAACGTGCTGGGCGTCTCGCAGACCCCGACCAGCACCGCCTCCCTGCCCGGCGGCACCAGCCTGGAGGTGTACGGCAACGACCAGGTCCGGCTCTACCGGGTCTCCGGCATGGGCCACGGCACCCCGGTGGACCCCGGTTCGGCCACCGACCAGTGCGGCACGGCCACCTCGTACTTCCTGGACACCATCTGCTCGACGTACCGGGACGCGCTCTTCTTCGGCCTCGACGGCGGCACCGCGCCCAGCCCGACCCCGACGGCCACCGCGTCGCCCAGCCCGACGGCGTCCCCGTCGCCGTCGCCGACGGCCTCGCCGGTCTGCGTCACCGCCAGCAACTACGCGCACGTGGCCGCCGGCCGGGCCTACCAGTCCCTCGGCTACGCCTACGCGCTGGGCAGCAACCAGAAGATGGGCCTTTACAACACCTACTACACGACCACCCTGAAGCAGACCGGCCCCAGCTACTGGGTCATCGGCTGCTGACCCCGCCCGCGCGCCGCCCTTGCCGGCTCACTCGGTGAGGGCGGCGCGCAGCGCGCCCGGCAGGTCCGGGTGGGTCCAGTCGAAGCCCGCCTTGCTGAGCACGCCGGGCAGGACGCGGGTGCTGGTCAGCGCCTCGTGGGCGAAGCCGCCCAGGGCGATCTTCAAGGCCACCCCCGGCACCCACATGACCGCCGGCCGGTGCAGCTGCCGGCCCAGTTCCCGGGTGAACTCGGCGTTGGTCACCGGGTGCGGGCCGACCAGGTTGACCGGTCCGGCCAGGTCGTCGCGGCTCAGCAGGAAGGTCAGCGCGTCCAGCCAGTCCCGCATCGAGATCCAGGGCAGCCACTGCCGGCCGTTGCCCAGCCTCCCGCCGACGCCCAGCCGGAACGGCAGCAGCTGCGGCTTGAGCAGCCCGCCGTCGCGGTGCAGCGGCAGGCCGGTGCGCAGCCGCACCACCCGTACGCCGGCGTCCTCAGCGGGGCGGGTCGCCGCCTCCCAGACCCGGCAGACGTCAGCCAGGAAGCCCTCGCCGGCCGGTGCGTCCTCCTCGACCACCCGGTCGCCGGTGTTGCCGTACCAGCCGACGGCGGAGGAGTTGAGCAGGACCGCGGGCCGGTCGGCGGTGGCCAGGCCGGCGATGGTGATCGCGAGAGTGGTGGTGGTGTCCACCCGACTGGAGCGGATCACCTGCTTGTACGCGTCGTTCCAGCGCTTGTCGCCCACCCCGGCGCCGGCCAGGTTGATCACCGCGTTGGCGTCGGCGACCACCTGCGGGTCGAGCTGCGCGGCGGACGGGTTCCACTGCCGCTCGTCGGCGGTGCGGGGTGCGCGGCGGACCAGGCGGGTGACCTGGTGCCCGTCCGCGGTGAGCCGGTCGACCAGTCGGGTGCCGAGAAAGCCGGAGGCCCCGGCCATGAGGATCCGCATGTCCATATCTTCGTTTACGGCGCTGGTCGCGGATGCGTTGAGCGAAATCACTCACCCGTCACTCCCGGGCGCGGTACGCGGGGTCGCGAGCCAACATGCCTGCCAAGGCGAAGTGGGCGCGTCTCTGCCGACGTCGTGCGTCAGGCGATCCGTGTCCTGCAGATGCAGGGCTGGGTGGAGGGCGTCCACGGGGTCGGCGTGTTCGTCGCGAAGGAGCTGCCGGACGGGCGGGACCGGTCCTGAGACCGACATGTCGCTGAGACATGAACATGTCTGAGCGACATACCGCTCTCAAGGGCAGGTGCCGCCCCACGCGACACGCCGCCCCACCACGTCGGCGAGGTGGGGGTGGATCAGCCGGCGAAGCGGGGCAGGAGCGGGGCCAGCGCGTCGACGGCGCCGGCGCGTACCACGAAGCGGGTGATGCCCCAGCGGCGCCGGTGCTGCGCGACCGCCGTGACGATCTCATCGGCCGTGCCGATGAGCACGAACGGGGTGGCCAGCACCTCGGCGGTGGTGAGGCCGGTGTGGGCGGCGATCGACGCGGCGGCGGCCTCGGCGTCGTCGGTGACGGCCACCCGCTGGACCAGCGCCTCCAGCGCGGGCGCGCTGTCCCGCCCGGCCGCCCCGGCGGCCACCTGGTCGAGCTGCGCCTCGATCTGGTCGGCCCGCCACCGCACCCGGTGCGTGTGCCCGTCCGACCGGGTACGCCCGAAGCCGGTCAGACCGACCACGTCGGCGTGCGCGCCGGCCCAGCGCAGCAGCGCCGAGTTGGCCGTACCCAGGGTGAGCGGCACGCGGTCCTGGACCGGGCGTAGCTCGGTGAGCCGGGCGGCGTGCGCGGCCAGCTCCGCGGTGTCCACGGTGACCTCCTCGCCGGCGAGGAGGGCCTGCACGGCCTCGGCGACGGCGACGCACCGGCGGACCCGGCCGGCCACGTCGGGCCGCTCCCGGCCGACTGCCCGCCACTCCGCCGGGGTGTGGCCGGCGCCGAGACCGAGCCGGGCCCGGCCGCCGGAGACCACGTCGAGGGTGGCCACGTCGGTGGCGAGCAGGATCGGCTCCCGGACCCCGGCGTTGGAGACGTACGAGCCGAGGCCGAGCGTGGCCGTCACCCCGGCCGCGGCGGCGAGGGCCACGAACGGCGACGCGCCGTGGCCGGGATGGTCGGCGGCCTGCAGGGCGTCGAAGCCGGCGGCCTCGACGCGGCGAGCCAGATCGGCCCAGCTCGCCGCGTCGGTGGGTCCGGCCTGGACGGAGAAGATCACCATCACCCCAGCATCGCCGGGCGGCCCCGATGCCGGCCAGCCCGAACCCGCCGATTCTGCCGACGGGCGAATCGGCCGCGCCGCCCGGACCGGCGTCAGGCCGCGGCCCGGTGCACCGCTTCGAGCCGGGCCAGGTCGTCCTCGGTGAGGCGCAGCGCCCCGGCGGCCACGTTCTGGGCCAGGTGGTCGGGATTGCCGGTGCCGGGGATGGCGAGGACGTGCGGGCCGCGGTGCAGCGTCCAGGCCAACCGGACCTGGGCCGGGGTCACGCCGTGCTCCCGGGCGACGGCGATCACCTCGTCGTGCTCGACACCGGTCGCCCCGGCCTCCCGTCCGCTGGTGGCGAGGGCGAAGAACGGCACGAACGCGGTCCCGTGGGCGGCGCAGTCGCGGATCAGCGCGTCGTTGCTGAGCCGGTAGCCGAGGCTGTACGAGTTCTGCACGCAGACCACCGGGGCGACGGTACGTGCCTCGGCGACCTGGTGCGGGCGGACGGCCGACACGCCGAGGTGCCGGATCAGCCCGGCGTCGCGCAGTTCGGCGAGGGCCCCGAAGTGCTCGGCCAGCGGCTCCGGGCCGAACACCCGGAGGTTGACCACGTCGAGGTGGTCCCGGCCGAGCTGGCGCAGGTTCTCCTCGACCTGGCCGCGGAGCTGGTCGGGCCGGGCCATCGGCAGCCACTCGCCGGACGGATCCTTGCCCGGCCCGACCTTGGTGGTGATGACCAGCTCCTCCGGGTACGGCCACAGCGCCCGGTTGATCAGCTCGTTGGCCGAGCGCAGCGGCGAGAAGTAGAACGCCGCGGTGTCGATGTGGTTGACGCCCAGCTCGACCGCGCGGCGCAGGACGGCGATCGCCCGGTCCCGGTCGGTCGGGCTGCCGTCGGAATTGGCGGTCAGCCGCATCGCGCCGAAGCCGATCCGGTTGACGGTCAGGTCGCCGAGCTGCCAGGTGCCGGCCGCGGCGGCGTGGATGGTGTCGGTGGTCATGCGGTCTCCGTCCCCCTCGGATGGTGCGCCCGCGCCTGGGGTGGCGCGACGCCGAGCAGTTCCACGGACTCGCCGGCCAGCTGGTTCAACGCGGCGACGAGCTTTCGTTCCTCGTAGCTGAAGTGCGACTCCAGCAGCGCGGCGAGGCCGTCCAGTTCGGCGCGGACCGACCCGGGGTCGGCGGCCTCGGCGAGCAGCGTCTCGATCCGGGTGAGGATCGTCGCCACCACCTTGTGGTCCTCGGCCAGTTCGGCCAGCACCGGCCGAAGTTCGGGCGCCTGCTCGGCCAGGGCCCGGAACGCGCCGCCGTCCTCGCCCGTGTGATGCCGGCCCAGCGCCGCGCAGAAGGCGACGCAGTGCGCCCGTAGCTCGCGGGCCGGGCCGGCGCCGCCGGGGGAGCCCAGGCCCGCGCGGAGGCGGGCCAACTCCTCGCGGAGCCAGTCGTGGATCTCGATCAGTTGGGTGCCGAGGGCGGTCAGCCGCGCGCTCGGTGGATGGGATGCGTGCACATGATTCCCTGCGTTCCCGCGCCTCCATGCCCACGGCGGCCTTCGTGCCGGGTGCACCGCGACGCTGCCCGGCACCATACGCGATCCGCTCGCCGCCCGCGGCCCGGCGTCACTCGCCCTCGTCCGGCTCCGGCGGCAGGTGCCAGCGGGCCCGCCAGGCCGCCTCGTGCGCCTCGTGACTGGTCCGCTCCTCGAAGACGAGCTGCCGCAACGCGCGGCGGCCCGCGTCGAAGATCACCACCTCGGCGACCACCATGCCGACGCAGATCGCGGTCAGCAGGGTGAGGGCACCCAGCGCGGGCAGCAGCTCGGCCACCGGGATGGTCACCGCGAGCAGGATGACCGTGCCGACCCGGGTCCAGCTCAGCGTGCGCAGGGTACGCAGCTGGAACAGCATGTTGCCGCAGAGGTAGCAGATCACCCCGCCGAACAGCAGCGGCTCGCCGGGCCCCTTGGCCGGCAGCCAGTTGGAGACGTTCGGGTCGGTGATCTGGTGCACGATCTCCTCGGCGCCGAGCGCGAAGAGGATGATCCCGGCGATCATCGGCAGGTAGAAGTACGCGTACGCGTCGCGGGCCATGGCCACCCGGGGCCCGTCCTCGGCGGCGTGCAGGGCGATCCGCGCGGCCGGTCCGATCATGTCGTAGTGCGCCCACCAGAGCGCGGCGGTGAAGAAAATGCCGAGCACCGCCGCGGCCACGGCCGCCAGGGTGGGCGGCTGGCCGAGCAGGTTGCTGCCCACCCCGACCGAGATGACCGACTCGCCGAGCGCGATGATCAGGATCAGGTCGTACCGCTCGGTCCAGTGCTCGGCGGAGGCCACTCCCCAACCCCAGGTGCCGGCGAGGATGCCGGTGGTGTACTGGAGCAGCACCACCGTACCCCACAGCGCGTCGCGGATCAGCGACGCCGAGGTCAGGCCGTCGAGCTGCGGCGGGACCAGCGCGGCCACCCCCAGCAGCAGGGTGCTGCCGATCACCTCCGGGGCGAACCGCATGAGCTGCCGGCGCTCGTTCGGGCTGTCCCGCACGGCGTGCAGGTAGAGCAGCAGGTGCACCACGCGGATCACGGTGTAGCTGACCGCGGCGACGATCGGCCCGGCGGCGTTGCCGCGCGGGTCCCGGAACGCGTTCGGCAGGGACAGGGCGAAGGTGAACAGCGCCGCCATGCCGAGCGTCATCAGCACCGGCACGAAACCCTCGCCGAGCCGGACCCGGGTGGCGACCACGCTGTGCACCACCCACGACCACCAGAGCACGGCCAGGACGAGGAGGGCGTGCAGCAGTGAGCCGGCGGTGATCTGCAGCGCGGTGGCCCGGGTGATGATGAAGAACGAGAAGACGAAGACCAGGTCGAAGAAGACCTCGAACCGGTCCACCCGGGCACCGGGGGCCACGGGCACCGCCGGCCCGAGACGTCGCCGCCGCCCGAAGCCGCTCACCGCACGAGTCTGTCAGCGGCCAGTCGCTCGCGGGGCCGGAACCGCCCGGCTACCCGGCGGAGGCCTCGTCCGGTCGGGTGCGCGGCCGCCGCCAGGCCGTCTCGTGCCTCTCCTGCGCGACCCGCTCCTCGAGCAGCGCGGCGTGCAACGCCCGACGGGGGCCGGCGAAGACGACCGCCTCCACCGCCACCAGCAGGACGGTCACCGTCGCGACGACCGCGACGGCCAGCAGGATGGGCAGGTGCACGGCCAGCGGCACCAGTACGCCGAGGGTGACCACCGCGCCGACCCGGGTCCAGGAGACCGTGCCCAGGGTACGCAGTTGGAACAGCAGATCGCCGACGAGGAAGCAGATCGTGCCGGCGTAGAGCAGGGCCATCCCCGGGCCGTGCACCGGTTCGCTCAGCCCGACATGAGGGCTACCCACCTGGTGCAGCATCTCCTCGCCGCCGAGCGCGAAGATCACGATGCCGACGAGCATGACCAGGTAGAGGTCGGCGTACGCGTCCCGGACCAGGCGGATCCGCGCGCGGCCGTGGGTGCCGTGCAGGGCGAGCCGGGAGGCGGGCGCGATGAGGTCGAAGTGCAGCCACCAGAGGCCGTAGATGCCGACGATGCCCATCGCCGCCGCCAGGAGGAGGCGCCAGGTGATGGGGCGTCCGACCACGTCGCTACCCACGCCGACCGAGATCAGCGACTCGCCGAGGGCGATCATGAGGATGAGGTCGTACCGCTCGGCCAGGTGCTCGGCGGAGGTCACCACCCAGCCCCGGGCACCGGTCAGCAGAGGGGTCGCGTACTGGAACAGCACGAGGAGGATCCAGATCCCGTCGCGCAGGTGAGCGGCGGCCCCCGGGTCGCCCAGCTGTGGCGGTGCCAGGGCGGCGACGAACAGCAGCGCGGTGCTGCAGGACAACTCGACCGCGTAGGGCCGGATCTTGCGCAACTCCTGGGGATGCTTCCGGATGGCGTACCGGTAGACCAGGTAGTGCACCAGGCGGATCACCAGGTAGCTGCAGGCGATCACGAGGGGCCCGGGAAGTCCCACCGCGGGGTCCCGGAACGCCCGCGGACTGGCCAGGGCGAACGCGAAGAGGGCCACGATGGCGAGCGCCATCACCAGCGGAACGAAACCCTCGCCCAACCGGATCCGGTTGGCGACCAGGCTGTGCACGACCCAGCACCACCAGAGCACGGCCAGCAGCAGCACGGCGTGCAGCAGCCCCCGAGCGGAAAGATCGGCGGCGGTGGCCCGCGCGATGATGAAGAAGGAGAAGACGTAGACCAGATCGAAGAAGACCTCGAACCGGTCCACCCGCGCCCCGGGAGCCGCCTGGACGGCGGGGCCGAGGCGCCGCTCCCATCCGCCGCCCACCCGCCAAGTGTGGCAACCCGCGCTGGGCCGCAGGCCGGATTGCGCTCAGCCCGGCTCGATGGGCGACGAAAGGGGCGCGCGGCGGATGCCGCGCGCCCCTTTTGCCCGATGGTGCGTCAGAGCCCCAGCTCGGCCTCGAAGTTTCCGGCCTCCAGCCGCTCCTTGACCGCGACGAGGAAGCGGGCCGCGTCCGCGCCGTCGATCAGCCGGTGGTCGTACGACAGGGCCAGGTAGACCATCGAGCGGATCGCGACGACCTCGCCCAGCTCCGGGTCGTTGACCACGACCGGCCGCTTCACCACGGCACCGGTGCCGAGCATCGCCGACTGCGGCGACGGCACGATCGGGGTGTCGAAGAGCGCGCCCCGGCTGCCGGTGTTGGTCAGCGTGAAGGTCGCGCCGGCGATCTCGTCCGGGCTGATCTTGTTGATCCGGGTGCGCTCGGCCAGGTCGGCGACCCGCTTGGCGATCCCGCCCAGGTTGAGGTCACCGGCGTTGTGGATGACCGGGACCAGCAGGCCCCGCTCGGTGTCCACCGCGATGCCGAGGTGCTCCGCGTCCGGGTAGGTGATCGTGCCGGCCTCGAGGTCCATGCTGGCGTTGACGATCGGGTACGTCTGCAGCGCCTCGATGGCCGCCAGGGCGAAGAACGGCAGGAAGGACAGCTTCACGCCGTGCCGCTGCTGGAAGGAGTCCTTGGCCTGGGCCCGCAGCTTGGCGATCCGGGTGACGTCCACCTCGATCACGGTGGTCAGCTGCGCCATCTCGTGCAGCGACTGCTGCATCCGCTTGGCGATGGCCGCGCGGATCCGCGGCAGCTTCTCGGTGCTGCCCCGCTTCGCGCTCGGCTGCGGCTTCGCGGCCGGCTGGGCCGGGGCCTTGGCGGCGGGCGCGGCGGCGGCCGGCTGGGCGGCCGGCGCGGCCTTGGCGGCCTTCGCCCGCTCGGCCGCCTCCAGCACGTCCTGCTTGCGGATCCGCCCGCCCACACCGGTGCCGTTGACCGAGGAGAGGTCGACGCCGTGCTCGGCGGCCAGCTTGCGTACCAGCGGGGTGACGTACCCGGCGGCCTCCTCGCCGCCGCCCTGGACCGGGGCGGTCGGGCGCTGCGGCGTCGGGGTCGGCGCGGCGGGCTGCGCCGCCTGCTCGACCTTGGCCGGCTGGGCGGCCTGCTCCGCCTCGGCGGCCGGCTCGTTGTACGACACGCCCGGGGTCGGCTCCTCGACCTTGGGCTCCGGGGCCGGCTTCGGCTCCGGCTTCGCCTCGGCCTTGGGCTCCGGCTTCGGCTGGGCCGGGGCGGCACCGGCCGCGCCGACGATCGCCAGCACGCCGCCGACCTCGGCGGTCTCGTCCTCGGCGACCTTGATCTCCAGCAGCGTGCCGGCGACCGGCGACGGGATCTCGGTGTCCACCTTGTCGGTGGAGACCTCCAGCAGCGGCTCGTCCACCTCGACGGTCTCGCCGACCTGCTTGAGCCAGCGGGTCACCGTACCCTCGGTGACGCTCTCGCCCAGGGCCGGCATCTTGACCTCGGTGCCCTCGCCCGACGGCGCCGCCGCCGGGGCCGGCTCCTGCACGGCCGGCTGCTCCGCCTCGGCCTGGGGCTCGGCGGCGGCCTCCGCGGCCTGCTCGGCCGGGGCCTCCTGCTGCGGGGCGGCCCCACCGGCCTCCTCGCCCTCACCGGCGATGACGGCCAGCTCGCTGCCGACCTCGGCGGTCTCGTCCTCGCCGACCACGATCCGGCTCAGCACGCCCGCCGCGGGCGACGGGATCTCGGTGTCCACCTTGTCGGTCGACACCTCGAGCAGCGGCTCGTCGACCTCGACGGTGTCACCCTCCTGCTTGAGCCAGCGCGTGACGGTGCCCTCGGTGACGCTCTCGCCGAGCCGGGGCATGGTGACCGATACCGGCATGTTCTCCAGACTCCTTCATTCCCCTGGTGGGATCATCGCCCGTCGCCGGACGCCGCGGTTGTCGTGTCAGGCGTGCGCGTGCAGCGGCTTGCCGGCCAGGGCCAGGTGCGCCTCGCCCAGGGCCTCGTTCTGCGTCGGGTGGGCGTGCACGAGCTGCGCCACCTCGGCCGGGTACGCCTCCCAGTTGTAGATGAGCTGCGCCTCGCCGATCAGCTCACCGACCCGGGCGCCGACCATGTGCACGCCGACCACCGGGCCGTCGTCCACCCGGACCAGCTTCACGTGGCCGGCGGTCTTGAGGATCTGGCTCTTGCCGTTGCCACCCAGGTTGTAGTTGTAGGTCTTGATCTTGTCGGCGCCGTACTGCTCCTTGGCCTTCGCCTCGGTCAGGCCGACCGACGCCAGCTCCGGGTCGCAGTAGGTGACCCGCGGGATGCCGGCCTCGTCGATCACGGCCGGGTTCTGGCCGGCGATCTCCTCGGCGACGAAGATGCCCTGCTGGAAGCCGCGGTGCGCGAGCTGCAGGCCGGGCACGATGTCGCCGACCGCGTAGACGTTCGGCACGTTGGTGCGCAGCCGCTCGTCGGTCAGCACGTAGCCGCGGTCCATCTTGACGCCCTGCTCCTCGTAGCCGAGGTTGGCGGTGTTCGGGCCGCGGCCGACGGCGACCAGCAGCAGCTCGGCCTCGACCGTGTCGCCGCCCTGGATGGTCAGCTTGACGCCGTTCTCGGTCTTCTCGACCTTCTCGAACGGCTTGCCGACCTTGAAGTTGATCTTCCGCTTGCGGAACGCCCGCTCCAGCGCCTTCGACGACTCCTCGTCCTCGGCGGCCACCAGGCGGGGCAGCGCCTCGACGATGGTCACGTCCACCCCGAAGGACTTCCACACGCTCGCGAACTCGACGCCGATCACGCCGCCGCCGAGCACGATCGCCGACGCCGGCACCCGGTCCAGGACCAGGGCGTGGTCGCTGGTGATGATCCGCTCGCCGTCGATCTCCAGGCCGGGCAGGCTCTTCGCGTACGAGCCGGAGGCCAGGACGATGTTGCGGCCGGTGTAGCGCTTGCCGTCCACCTCGACGGCGTTGGGCGCGACCAGCTTGCCGTGCCCCTCGACGATGGTGATCGCCTTGTTGCTCTTGAGCATCCCCTGGAGGCCCTTGTACAGGCGGGCGATCACGCCGTCCTTGTACGAGTTGACCGCCGCCATGTCGATGCCGACCAGTTCGGCCTTGACGCCGAACTGCTCCGACTCGCGGGTCTGGTCGGCGATCTCGGCGGCGTGCAGCAGGGCCTTGGTCGGGATGCAGCCGTTGTGCAGGCAGGTCCCGCCCAGCTTGCCCTTCTCGATCAGCGCGACCGTCAGGCCGAGCTGGACGGCGCGCAGGGCGGTCGCGTAGCCGCCGCTACCACCTCCGAGGATGACGATGTCGAAGGTCGAGTCGTTCGGCTGGCTCACATCCAACTCCCAGGTCGCGTCACTGCATCGGGGGTTACGGCGGAGTAACAGGCACACCCCACCTCGGTCATCTTGTCACCACCCGGGACGGAGCGCGTAGTGAGGTGCCCAACGACACGTCGTCGACACGTACGCTTGGCACCGTCTTCGATGACGGACGGGGGAGGAGTGGATCCGGTGGCGCTGTTCCGACGACGCAAGCGGGCCGGCGCGGTGAGCCGCGACCGGGCCGCCGATCGCGCCGATCTGGCCCACCTTGAGAACTTCATCCGGACCCGACGCGGGGTCGAGGCGTACCTGGAACCGCGGACCACCGTCACCGAGACCACGGTCATGCTGATCGCCGACGACGGCGAGTGGACCCGCCGCCGGATCGGCAGCCCGGACGAGGCCCGCCGCTGGGCCCACAAGCTGGCCATCCCCATCTACGACGTCCGCCTGATGGGCTACCCCCAGCGCATGCGCGACTACAACGAACGCCGCAAGCGCCGCCCCGAACTCTTCTAACCCCCCGCGCCCGCCCCGCGCCCGCCCCGCGCCCGCCCCCGCGCCCGGCCCGCCCGGCCCGCGCCCGCCCGGCCGGCGCCCCTCTTTCACGGAAATAGTGGCCATCCCATGCGGAATGGCCACTATTTCGGTGAAATTGCGCGGATCTTGGCGCGCGGCGGCGGGGCGCGGGTGCCGCGCGCGGCGGGGCGCGGGTGCCGCGTGTCCGGGGTCAGCCGTTGGCGGCGACGTCCTCGACCAGGTGGAGCAGGGTACGGACCGGGACGCCGGTGCCGCCCTTGGTCCAGTAGCCGGTCGCCTCGCCCGAGTGGTAGCCGGGGCCGGCGATGTCGATGTGCGCCCAGGCCACGTCGTCGGTGACGAACTCGCGCAGGAAGACGCCACCCTGGAGCATGTGCCCGGCCCGGTCCATCACCGCGTTGACCTGGGAGATGTCCGCGACGTCGGAGTCCATGCCCTTGCGCACGTCGTCCGGCAGCGGCATCGGCCAGGCCGGCTCGCCGGTCGCCTCGCCGGCCGCCTTGACCCGCTCGCACAGCTCCGGGGAGCCCATCACGCCGGCGATCCGCTTGCCCAGCGCGATCACCTGGCCGCCGGTCAGGGTGGAGGTCTCGAACAGGTAGTCCGTGCCGTCCTCGCAGGCTCGCGCGATGGCGTCGGCCAGGATCATCCGGCCCTCGGCGTCGGTGTTGAGCACCTCCACCTTCTTGCCGCTGTACATGCTGATCACGTCGCCCGGCCGGTAGCTGGTGCCCGACGGCATGTTCTCGGCCATCGGCAGGTAGCCGGTGACCGCCACGGACGGCTTGAGCGCCGCCACCGCGAGCATGGCCGCGCCGACCGCCGCCGCGCCGGCCATGTCGGACTTCATCTCCCACATGCCCTGCGCCGGCTTGATCGAGATGCCGCCGGTGTCGAAGGTGATGCCCTTGCCGACGAGGGCCACCCGCTTGCCGGTGCCGCCGCCCTCCGGGGTGTAGGTGAGCTTGACCAGGCGCGGCGGGGCCTCGGAGCCCTGGCCGACGGCGAGGATGCCGCCGTAGCCGCCGGCGGCGAGCGCCTCCTCGTCGAGCACCTCGACGCCGAGCCCGGCCTCCCGGGCGGCGGCGGCCACGGCCTCGGCGAACGCGGGCGGGCGCAGCTCGTTCGGCGCGGTGTTCACCCAGTCGCGGCTGGTCCGCACCGCGCCGGCCACCGCCTGGGCCCGGGTGACCTCGGCCTGGGCGGTCGCGTCCGCGGCGTCCGGGACGGCGACCAGCACCTCGGCCACCGGCTCCCGACGGGCCGGCTGCGGCTTGGTCTTGTAGCCGGCGAACCGGTAGCCGCCGAGCAGCGCGCCCTCGGCGACCGCGCGCAGCGCGGCCGGGGCG